>JBGDCZ010000031.1:0-31356 GCA_048493715.1 Arsenophonus endosymbiont of Dermacentor nuttalli
GTTTGTTGTTTAAATGCACGGAATAAAAACTCTCCAATAAACCCGGGGTGGTTTAGTAATGGTGCCATCAACAGCAATCGTGGATTGCACCTGAGGTGGAACCATCATTTCACCACCATCGCCTATTAATGCGCGATTTTGGATCATTAATTCACCATTAGCTGAAATTTGAATATTACCATTGCGGGTATAAGCTTCCCGTCCATCAGCTAATAGCACCGCCAAATAGCCACCATCGCTGAGCGCCACATCCAATGATCGGGCGGTATAGTTCACCAACACGCTAATCAGCAGCTGGCGTTGACGCAATGGTTAGGATGTGTGTCTGGTGCCCGACCGAGCTTTCAATTGGCACAAACCGAGCGGCAGCTAACTGAGCTTTAAAACCATGGGTTGAGACATTGGCCAAATTATTGGTGATGGCCGCTTGCGTATCCAACGCATGACGTGCACCATTCATGACGGTATAAATGACATGATCTAATCACCCACTATTAACGTAAATTGACCAGGGTTTGTAACATTTGATCCTGGGTTTTAATGGTTTGCACATTAGATTGGTAATTGTGTTGCACTAGGATCATAGTCACTAGATCCTGTCCCATATCGACATTAGAAGCTTCTAATGCGTTGGCAGTTAACTTACCGAGAATACCGCTGCCTGCAGTACCAATAATTGGTAAACCTGAACTACCAGTTTCTGCCCAAACATTATTGCCTTTCGCCACTAAACCCGCTGGATTAGCAAAATTGGCCGATACCACCTGGCCAACCAATTGTTGTTGACCATTGGTATAAGAAGCACGAATTTAACCATCTTCTTCAAAACTACAGCCAGTGAATTGCCCCGTCTTGATAACCATTTTGCTCTAAACGAGAAATATCTGAACTGGCTAACCGTTGTTGGCGTGAGTCAGCAAAATTAAAATTAATCGTACTGGCACCACCACCATTATGGGCGGCTAAGTTAAAGTTGAAATTAGCCGCTAACGGATTAGCATTAGTACCCAGATTTAATTAACCATTTTGCTTAAAATAGAGACTGTGACTGTGCTCCAGCTAACGAGGAATCAACCAAATACAGATCCCATTGAATATCGGTTGCTGCCACACCAGTCGGTTAATTCGGGCTGGTACCGCGCTTAACAAAATAGATATTTAGTGCTCGCTCATTACCTAAACTATCAAATGCCGTTATGCTTGATATATAATTATAGGTTTTGTTATCAGTTGGATTAAATGCTGTAGCACCGGCCGCCGAAATGGCTGCCTTACCAGAATCTAAATTAGCCGTCATCCGAATATTATCGGTTGCTCTGGCGTTCATCATATCCGTCGGGATAGTCATCGGTTCCGGTAATGCCCCTTTTTGGATGGTTGGCACACCATTTAACATCCGACCGGATAACCAGTTACCACCATCCCTTGCGGGTTAAATAATTGTCCTTTAGCATCTTTACTAAATTGGCCATTACATTACTAGTATAAAATATGTCGCCATTAGTATCTTGTAGCCGGGAAAAGCCACCACCCGAAATAGCCAGGTCGGTTTCGCGATTGGTTCGAGTGATCGAACCATTGCTAAAGTTCTGCTGTACGCCAGCGACTTTTACCCCTAAACCGATGCCCGAACCAGTATAAACATCAGCAAAAGCGACTGACGCACTCTTAAAACCAAAAGTTGCCGAGTTGGCAATATTATTACCGATTACATCCAGATGACTGGACACAGCATTTAATCCACTAATTGCTTGTGAAAAGGCCATATGCTCTCCATGTTAATTTTATTTATTCAATTACATAACCTGACGGATCTCTTCTAACGAAACACTGTGACCTAAACCAACATCTAGCAAGACACCTTGTGCTCCGCTTCAACACTATTAACTAATACGTAATTAAGTGGAGTAACAGAAACTGGTTTCTGTTGAGAATGTGCTGTCACCGAAAAACGATAATTGCCTGCCGGTTGTTGATTGCCAGCCGTATCGGTACCATACCATTCATAATGGTAAACATCCGGCTTAAACCCTGCTCTATTTCAACGGTTTTTAGCAGATTGCCGGCTTTATCTTGGATCGTGATCACCACCTTATCTGCCGTACCAATTAGTTCAAAACCAAATAGAGTGGCAACAATCTGATTGCTAGTGGTTGCTGTTGCCTGAGGAGTTTGTTGTTCAAATAAACTAATTTTATTGCCTGCTACCATTACCCCCTTGCCAACTAATTTAGTTGTATTTAGTTTTTGATTTTCATTAAACTGCTGACTGTCTCATTGAGCTTTTCCACCCCTTACACAGTATTGATTTGGACTAATTGGCTGGTGAGTTTATTGTTTTGCATTGGGTTGGTCGGATCTTGATTTTTCATTTGCGTCAGTAATAATGTCAGAAAATTATTCTGAATATCATAACTATTTTTTCTTGATATTTTGTGGTGAAGTCGACTCACCAGCTCTGGTATTGTCCAAAGATTAATTGATTAAACTTACAACTCCCATTTAACTTCCTTTTCTATTGACCTAACGTTAATGTTTTCTGCATTAAGGATTTAGTGGTATTCATCACTTCAATATTGGCTTGATAACTACGTGACTCAGATATGGTATTGATCATCTCCGCTGTCACATCAACATTGGGTTTACAGATATAACCGCGTTCATCGGCTAAGGGATGAGAAGGTTGATACTCAAGACGAAAAGGTGACGGATCGTCGACTACCTGAGCAACGCTAACGCCACCAATACCAATACCATTATCTGAGAACTCAGAAACAGAAAAGACCACTTGTTTAGCATGATAAGGTTCACCATCAGTACCGGTAACACTATCAGCGTTAGCCATATTGCTGGCGCTGACATTTAAACGTTGAGACTGGGCAGCAAGCGCAGAACTGCTAATTTGAAAAATTGAAAATAGTGACATCATCTATTCCTTATATTTATTGCATAACCGCCATCATGCTTTTTATTTGTCCATTTAAAATCGATAGATCAGTCTGATATTTGACGCTGTTATCAGAAAAATGGCTGTGCTCCATATCCATATCGACCGTATTACCATCTAAAGCTGCCTAATGGGGAACACGATAAAGCAGATCGACGGTCAGTGAATTTGGTGGTGGCACGACAATATGTTTGGCGGATGTTATCGCCATGGATAAATGCTTACTGGTGACTGAATTTGCCTTAAGATTTTTTTGCAGCGGGGCACTAAAATCGATATCACGTGCCTGATAGCCCGGCGTATCGGTATGAGCAATATTGGCCGATAAAATAGCCTGGCACTAATGTCTTAGTGACAGGGCCTGTTGCTGAAAATTCCGCGGCGCATCGAGTTTATCGAGCATAGCTTTCCTCTGTTAGCGATCGGTGATCCAATTATTCGATGATATTTTTAGGGCTGTAGCTTATACGCAGAAAAAAGTCAAAGGCGGGAAAAAACGATTATTAATAGCTTATGTATCACATTATGGCGCGGAAAAAATATTCTATACTGCTGACAATGCATTAAGACGGTCTAAATAATGGTCATTAAATAAAATGAAGAGCAAATTGGTGGTTAATCAAATAATCGGTTCATTATTACTGTTACTACCGGGCTTGGCCAGCACAGCGGTTACCCTGCCAACGATACTACAGGGCTATTTTAACCAACAGTATCTAAGGCAAGATAAAGTAAATATTAAAATTCTTACCCCACCAGAACAACTGCCGACCTGTAGCAAAATACAAATTAGACCGGCACCGTCATAGCAACATTGGGGGCGAATTACCCTACCCATTCTTTGTGATCAAAAAAATATTATCTACACTTAACCGTCAGTGTTGAGGGCAGTTATTGGGTGGCTAAAGAACCGATAAAACGTAATTAGGCGATTAGTCAGAATAATATTGTAGCGAAACGTGGTATACTAGAAAAATTACCGTGCAGTATTATCCGCAATATTAATGCCCATAAAAATAGCCTTAGCTTACGTGACATCTCTCCTGGACAGCCTATTACCCACAATATGCTGCGCCGAAACTGGGTTTTTCTGGCTAGTAAAAATGTCACTTTTTATGTCCAAGGTAACCATTTTCACTTGATATATGAGGAAAAAGCGATTAATAATGCGGTAGAAAATGCATCAATGCAGATCCTCATTGAGCAACTTTCCCAACTGGAAACGCTCAATGAGCTATTCTATATCGAATATCAACTACTAAATGCTGGCAAAGTTGATTTACTGTGTTTAAATGATGTAACAGAAAAAAACAGTATTGGTTAACTGCGTTAAGTCATAGTGAAGAACAACACATCACTAGCAGTGCCCAATGCGGTTGTTCTCTACCCTATCAACAAGATAATGCGCTGGCGCCAATGCTGGCAGAAAATTGAAGCGCTAATTAAACAGTTTTATCAGCGTAATAGTCAAAATGGGCTGCTACTTAAACAACATATGCAGATCAATCAACAACAATTGACCTTCCTTAAAAAACGTCATAGTCCAGCACTTTATGGTGAACATGGTCAAACAGAAAATGTAGTCGCTAGCGGTTACCAGGTAAAAATTTGATCATATGGCATTGCCAGCAATCCCTTATTCGCCATTTGCCTATTCAGTATAAAGTTTACATTAAACCTCATAGTCACAGCCATATATTGCTGGCGGCCATGAACGCTTTTGCCACTAATCAGTGATAAAAACCTTCATGGTTAAAGTTAACTTGCTGCTTAACCAATAAAGGCCGTTAAGTGGATCTTGCGATCATCACTGATTTTCAGACTGGAAACGACCGCCAGCTGTGGTAAGCTTCGACGTAGAAAGCGCGCCATCAAAGGACGTAAGTTGTGATTAACAATTAACACCTGCGACGCACAATTAAACTTTGATTATTGACAGCTTCAATCGCCTGCTGCTCAATGTTAGCCACCAAACCTGGCTCTACACCCCCCGATTGCATCGCCTGAATCAATACATGCTCAAGGCTAATATCCAGACCAATGGCTTGAATTTCTTTTTTATCACCAAACCAGTGTTGAGTAATTGCTCTGGCTAAGGCAATACGTACTATGGTCAGTTCTGTCACCTCTTTTTGTTCGGCGCATGTTCTGCTAACGTTTTGATGATGGTGCGCATATCACGTATCGGTACCTGCTCACTTAATAAATTTTGTAATACTTTATGGAACAAGGTCAAATTGATCACTTCTGGCATCAGATCTTGTGTCAGTTTCGGCAACTCTTTACTGATCCGTTCATAAAGCTGCTGTTCTTCCTGACGACCAAATAACTCATGGGCAAAACGACTTAACAGATGATTGAAATGGGTAGCAATTACCGTACTTACTGCTACCACGGTATGACCTTGCACCTGAACCTGTTCTCGTAATACTTCATCGATCCAAACAGCCGGTAAACCAAAAACCGGTTCTTGCGTGGCATCACCGGTCAATTCACCTAAAGCACCACCTGGATTGATGGCTAACCAACGCCCGGGATAAGCTTCTCCCCGACCAATTTCTACCCCTTTCTAAATACGATAGCCTTCTGGTTTAAGTGCCATATTATCGCGAATATGTAACACCGGTGGTAAATAACCGGTCTGTTTAGCAAATTTTTTCGGATACCACCAATTCGGTTTAGTAGCTCGCCATTTTGGCCCTGATCAACCATTGGGATCAGGCGGTAACCAATCTCCATGCCCAAAGGATCTTTAGGATGAACATCATCCCAACTTACCTTTACCGCTTGATAACATTGTTCAATATTCTGTTGTTGCACCACATCAATTACCGGTTTGGCTGCACGTTTCATTAATTTCCAACCAATAAAACCTAGTAGCACAGTCAAAGAGTAGAAAAACAATATTGGGCATACCGGGAACAAGACTAAGCAAACCTAATACCCCGGCAGTTAACATCAATACCCGCCGGTTATCAAACAGTTATCCTAACATCTGTTCACCCACGTCTTCATCGGTTGCTACCCGGGTAACAATCACGCCGGCAGCAGTAGAAATAATCAAGGCCGGAATTTGGCCAACCAGCCCATCACCAATCGTTAATAGAGTATAAACACTCGCTGATTCGCATAACGATAAACCATGTTGCGCAACACCAACCACTAAACCACCAATGATATTGATCGCCATAATCATCAGTTTGGTGATGGCATCACCACGGCCAAATTTACTGACACCATCCATTGAGTCATAAAAATCCGACTCTGGGGTTACTTCTTTACGTCGCGCTTTAGCTTCTGCTTCATCAATCAAGCCGGCATTCAGATCAGCATCAATTGCCATCTGCTTACCGGGCATGCCATCTAGTACAAAGCGTGCCCCCACTTCGGCTATGCTGCCTGCTCCTTTGGTGATCACCATAAAGTTGATCAGAATAAGAATAATAAAAACCACAATGTCAATAGCAAAATTACCTCCTACCAAAAAATGGCCGAAGGATTCGACTACTTTACTCGCTGCCGTCGCTCCAGTATGCCCTTCTAAAAGAATAACTCTCGTAGAAGCAATATTTGACAGCCGTAATAAAGTCGAAAACAGTAAAATAGTCGGAAATGCCACAAATTCAAGCGTGCGCTTGGTAAATATCGCTACTAATAACACCATAATGGAAAGAGCAATATTAAAAATAAACAACATGTCTAATAAAAAAGGCGGTAATGGCAAAACCATCATGGACAAAATTAATAAGATCAATATTGGTCCAGCTAAAATTTGCCATTGAGAATCTTTCAAGTCTTTTGGTAGACGCAATCGTGAGGCTAAGTTGCCATGAGTATTATTATATCCTGCAAAATCCAATCCCTGAGGGACTGATAAATTGGTTGGTTTCTTTGGTTTTAATCCGCCTTCTCGCTGCCAACGACTGAGCTGATATATCCATGCCAACACCTCTGCTACCGCAGCATATAGTGTTGCCAGAATATGACCACCGACTTTGCTACGGCGATAAAGCGCTCTTGCCAGAAGGGGCCTCTAGCACTGGAATACGATTTTCTTCAGCCAGTTCCTAATATTTAATGTAATTAAGCCTGCACCTTATTGCCAATACTTTTGGTGCCTGCATTTTTTGATTGTCATACTGTAATGCAATCGCATAATGGATCGGGTCACCTTCTTGCTGCTTGAATTCATCCTTTACTTCTTGTCTGGTCATTCTGAGTTTTTTCAAATGCGTGTACAGTTGATAAATAACATCAAAGCCGACGAGTGGAATAAGCATAAAAATGCCAATATAAGCAGCAAATATCATTAATTATGTTGCCTGACTTAATGCCAACTGGCAAGGTTGGGTGACTAAATGAAAAAAGTCAGCAAGGTTAACCCATAAAAACAGGCTAATCCCAATAGCAACTAAAACCACTTTAAATAAGGCTTTGAAAAGATAGGCTAAGGCATTAATTGAAAATAAGTGTTTCAATCCACTGATTGGATTTAACTTTTTCCAGTCGAATTTAATCGACTTATGATTAATATGTATGCCACGAATAAACTAGGAGCGACAAAAGCAATCAATACCAATCCGACCATAATAGGCAACAAAGCATTGAGGCCAATTTTAATCGTTTCCAGCACTAATTTTGGTAATAACTGACTGTTATATAAAATATGTTTCTCAAAATTAAGAGTCTGTGAAAAAAGTGTGTGCAGCTGTTGATAGCAATAGTTTCCACAAATCCAGAATAGAAAGACGCCGGCAATTAACATAAAAAAAGAACTTAATTCACGCGAACGGACAATCTGCCCATATTCTTTTTTTCTGGCGGTAAGTTCTTCTGTCTTTTCTAAATCACTCTCTTCAACTACTCCCTGTTACCTCGTTAATATTTTGCCAAAGGAAATGCGCTAAGCTTGACATAATAAAATCAAGCTAAAAGGAGGATAACAAAGAAAAAATAGTGATTATTTCTGCTATTAGGTTAGATGAAAAAATTATAATCATAGACCTAAAGATAATATTTATTAGTTTTATAAAATCACTAAATTAGGTTAATTATCAACGGCTATTAATTCGGCTGGATAACAAAAAATGATCGTTTTAGCTATTTTGGCAGATGATGTTGTGCTTTATTTAAAAATAAAAAATGTTGTCACGGGCAAAGTGTATATCTGAGCAAGCTAAAATCATTTATATTGCATATATTAGTAAAATGAATCTATACTTTTTAAACTACATTAAGACTATTTAGTTAGGGATTATTATGAGAAAATTTCTATTAATTGTTAGTATAACTTTGTTAGCTTTCATTATTTCAGCTTGTTCAGAAGAAAAGGAAAAAACTGACTATATCGGTGCAACCGATACCTGTAAAGCTTATTTCTCTGAAGTTGATTCCTTAATTGCTAAAGCTTCGGAAAACCCACAAACAAAAGCCCAACTTGATACGATAAAAAATCAGCTTGAAGATAGTAAAAAATATATCATTGCCCTACCTAAAGATCAGCAAGATAAAGCTTGCAAACAAGGTATCGACGGAATGAAACAGATAAAACAGTCGTTAAATACGAAGTAAATATATTTGACCGTTGGTAATTAAGAGATACATTTTTTATTTTGAATAATCTTGTGTCTCTTTTATTTTCAACGTCAATTAAATATCTTCATTCAATTACAATAAATGTTGCCGACTATTTTTTATATCTATTTATAATCCCAAATTTGTCAGCAATTCATTAACCTGTGTTTGCTGACAATAATTTTCTTGCCGTTCAGTCGTTAGTTGTGGTCCATTAAGTAACTCATTCGATCGATTAATTGATGATAAGCTATTAGCAATGTCGGGCGTCATATTTTCTAATAACAGCGAAACCAGTTGATGTTCAATCTCCCTAATCATTAAAGAGAGTTTTTTAATCACTTGGCCGGTTAAATCTTGAAAATCTTGGTCCATCATAATCGCTAGCAATTACTGATTTACGTAACCATTCACTTGCTGTAACTGAATCAAATACTGCCTAGTATCTGCCATTAGCGATTTAGTTTCACTAATTCTAACGACAATTTTGCCCACTTATTCCAACGTTGCGTTAATTGTTCCGCATAGGTAATTAACCATTCCTGCTTAGGCTTTATTTGATCGAGATTATTCAGGGTTTTTTTTGCCGCCTGAAAAGTCATTTGGGCGATATGTCAATGCGCTGTTGGGTATCGGGTATAACTTCTACCGCCCGGGAAATATTTTTGTCTAAACCCAATTCACGTAGCCCTTTATGAATGATGAGAGTCAATCGCCCAAGACGGTTAATGATTTCTAATTTATCAATCACTATGATGTTCTTCTTCATGTTGCCTAACGACCATACTGCATCCTTGTGTTTTACACCATTTTCTGAATAATCTGTTCAATTTTCTGCTCGAGAATAGCCGCAGTAAAAGGTTTCACCACATAACCACTGGCACCGGCTTTTGATGCGGTAATAATATTTTCATTCTTGGCTTCCGCAGTAACCATCAAAACCGGTAGATTTGACCACTTTTCATGTTGACGAATAGTTTCAAGTAATAATAAGCCATCCATATTTGGTATATTCCAGTCAGTAATAATAAAATCAAAATTATGTTTATTCATTTTAGCTAACACATCTTCAGCCTCTTCCACATTATTAAACCCTGATTATTTCAACAAATTACGTAATATTCTTCGCATCGTTGTGAAATCATCTACGATCAGAAACGTTAATTTTTTATTTGTCATGGTTAAAATAGCCCTATTTCACTTTCTATTGGTTATAAATTACGTTGTATAACGTTGCTCTAATTTAGCGAGTAACAATCGACCCAGATCATTATATCACCAACTTCATCTACTGCATTTAACTACAATACGACTTTAGGCATACCATAAACAACACAGTTTTTTTCATTTGGCAAAGGTATAAGCCCCCGCTCGCCGCATTGCTAATAATCCCATAGCACCATCATTTCCCATGCCAGTAAGAATCATGCCAATTGCCCGCTTTCCTGCGGTTTGCGCAACAGAAAAAATAAATTATCCACCGAAGGACGATAATGATTAACCATATCTTCTTGATGTAATACAATATGGTTAATATTGGCCGGTTTTGGCTAAAGCTAAATGAAAATTACCCCGCGCAATATAAACATGGCCGGTTAATAACTTTTCTCCCGCTTGTGCTTCTTTGACCCGCAGGAAACAGCAACGATTAAGACACTCAGCAAAAGAACGGGTGAAACCTGCTGGCATATGTGGCGCAATCACAATTGCCGACATATTTTGTGGTAAACCTTGTAACAATTGCCGAATAGCTTCGGTTCCACCCATTGAAGCACCAATAGCAATAATGTTATTAGTAATTTTAGATAAAGGTAAATTAAGTTTTGGATATGCTGCTTTCTGGTGACATATCTTTATAAGATTTGCTTGTGTGGCAACTCTAATTTTTTCACTTAGTAAGTCCACATAAGCAGATACTCCCTGTTTGAAATTTAAGCTCTGCTTGGTGACAAAATCTATCGTGCCCAGTTCCAATGCACGCAATGTGGCCTGTGAGCCATGGGTAGTTAAAGTTGAAACCATAATGACCGGCATCGGGCACAACCGCATGATCTTTTCTAAAAAAGAGAGCCCATCCATACGCGGCATCTTAATATCAAGTGTCAATACATGAGGATCGCGCTATTTTATCATTTCCCGAGCAATATAAGGATCAGCCGTACAACCAACCACTTCCATGTCAGGTTGGTGACTCAGTATTTCACGCATAATTTTGCGCATTAAAGCTGAATCAGCAACACAAAGTACCTTTATTTTTTCCATCTCTGCATCTTCTGCTTTTTCAACTGATAAATACTGTGTTCGACTAACTGATAATGGCTATTTTGTTGGCTAATATTTTCCGAATGACCAATCACTAGTAAGCACTTCCTCAGCATAAATTCCTCGTCGAGCCGTTGCCAGAACTTGGCTATTAATATCACTCGCTAAAATTTGCTTGTGAAAGGTCTGGGCAGTTTCAAGGCCATTTAATACCATCGCAACTGAATAGCCTTCTTCGCCTGAAGAAACCGCCGTACACCAAACACGATATATATTGTGTGTATTAGCCTTAGCATGTTGCGCTAGCACATCAAAATGGTGAGCTTCACGAAAAAATGCCGTCAAATTAGTGGTCAATGCATTTATAAAGTATTGCCATTCTTCCCCTTTTTGATCTTGCATTAGTAAAGCAACATATTGTTCAAAACAAGTTAATTACAAGATTTTCAATCTCTTAAGCAATCTATTGTAAACCATCATTTTTTTCTGTTTTACTAAAACAATACCTATTTTTTGGTAAATAAGGTCACAAACTTGTTTAAAAGCTTTATCACTCAATTGCCACTGCTGATAACGATAATCGGCAGACTGATTTTTCATTTAGTATCTGCCTGTAATAAGTCCATTTTTGCCGGTAAATGATTAAAAAGCGCGTTGTGGTCACTAAAATTTCGCCACAATGTTTATCAGGGTTTCAGTTTGTGTTTCTAACATCTCAACTACCTGATATGATTGCTCAACGAAGCTGGCATTTTGGCGGGTCATCTGCTCCATGTGATCGATGCTGATGGCAACCTGTTGGATAGCCTGATTTTGCTCTGTAGTTACGGCAGCAATTTCTTGCATAAGCTTAGTAAGCTGCTTAACTGAAACAACTAATTGGTTAATGATAGTATCAGCATGATTAACTAATTCAGACCCTAAAGTTACCCATTCAATAGATTCATCTATCAGATTTTTTATCTCTTTTACCGCTTCAGCACTTCGTTGTGCCAATTCTCGCACTTCACTAACAACAACAGAAAAACCTCGACCTCGTTCACCTGCTCTGGCTGCTTCAACCGCTGCATTTAGCACTAAGATATTGGTTTAAAAAGTAATTCCATCTATCACACTTATAATAGCGGCAATTTTTTGCGAACTTTGGTTAATACTGGTCATAGTATCAACCACTTTACCAGTCAATTGTCCAGTTTTAGTGGCTGTTTGCTCAGCTGAGATCGCTAATTCATTTGCTTGTTGGGCATGATGGGCATTTTTCTGAACAATGATTGTAAACTGCTCCATTGCCGTGGCGGTTTCTTCTAAAGCAACCGTCTGCTGTTCAGTATGTTTTCCAGAGCTAAATTACCGGTTTTCACCGCTTGTATACCAGCTTGCATTTCACGAGTATTGAACCTTACGGCAGCAACTGAAGTAATAATTGCTTCTCGCATATCAGCAAACTTTATAAAAATCTCACTCAATTCATTGTGATCGGGGTTAATCAACCGCTTATCTAAATGTCTATTGGCGATATCACTAAAACAATTTTTTACACGTTAAAATGGGTCAATAGACAAGCTATAAATACTGCCATTAAGGTAATAGCAGACATAATTAAGACAAATTTACTTAAAGTCCGACTATTTGTTGCTGCTGCCCCAACTTCACTATTGATATGATTAATATAAGTGAAATAACTGTTTTCAAAACGTAGTAGCTGGCCTTCGCTTGGCAATTGTAAAGCTTGCTTAAGAATCTGGTTTATCTAGTACCGCCTTTATCATATGCAGTGCATGACTAAGGGCCTGGTAATCACGTTCAATATCTGCCGTTATTTTTTCTCTTAATTGTTGATAATAATCCTGTGACAACACCATAAATTGTTTAAAATATTTTTCTGCCTGGGTTAATTGGCTTTCAACCCTTGTTTTTAAGATAGTTAATTTATCGATTGGATAATGTTTGCATACGTAACATAAGTCGATTAAGGGTACTACGGGCTTTAAGTAACTGATTCCAACTTAATGTCAAAGTATCCAGCTTATCTATCTTGATATCTAAATGTTCGAAATGAGATTGTTGTTGGTAAAAGGTATTAACAACAGTAGCGACGGTTACAAATTGCATCAGACAAAAAAAAGCAGCAATAAGTGAAGGCGGGTAGATACCCTCAGTGTTAGTTTCATCATTGGTGACCTTGTATTGTTGTATCCTTAACCCACTTCTTATTTGTGATTCCCTACTGCTAAAATGCGATCCAGTTGTCATCATTTTTGACTATTTTTTTATCGTCAATCACTTCTTGTTGAGGCGTAAACTTAGCTGGCTTTTCCCGTGGTCGATAATTAAGATCATCAGATCCATCCTGGGGTAATTTAAAAACCGAAACCAGATCAGTGAGAATTTTAGTCTGGATCTCTAATTCAGCTATTGCCACGCCGGATTGTTCAACTAACGAGGCATTGTGCTAGAGTACATGATCTATTTCGTTGATTGTGATACTTACCTGATTAATACCTTTACTTTGCTCATTAGGGGCTGATGCAATTTTAGCCATGATATAGGTAACACTAACGATAGATTCAATAATTTTCCCCATCGTTTCACCAGCTTCCTCCGCTAGTTTGGCTCCGCTATGAGTACGACTGACTAAATTTTCAATTAACACTTTGATCTCTTTAGCTGCATTAGCACTACTTTTGGTAAGATTACGTACCTCTTCAGCCACTACGGTAAAACCGCGTCCATGTTCCCCGGCACGCGCCACCTCAACGGCAGCATTAAGCGCTAACATATTGGTTTGAAAAGCAATACCATCAATCACGCTATGAATGTCTGCGATCTTTTGGGCACTTTCAGAAATACTCTTCATCGTGTCTACTACATTAGTGACAAATTTGTCCTCCTTCCCAAGCAATTTCTGATGCAGAATCAGCCAGTTTATTTGCATGAGTAGCATGTTCGCATTTTGTTTAACAGTAATAGTTAACTCTTCCATACTAGCTGCCGTCTCTTCCAAAGCGGCAACTTGCTGCTCCGAGCGAGTAGAGAGCACTATTACCTGCCGCAATTTCACTTGTACGTGCATAAATTTTGCCTGCGGAGCCTGAAACACTTCTGACGATTTGGATTAATTCATATTGCATATGTTTTAATTCTTCCGCCAATCTACCCATTTCATTGGTTCCATTAATGGCAATATGAGAATAGAGATCACCTGCCGAGAACGCTTTAATATTCATTAGTAATGAATTTAACGGATTGATCAATAAACGATGTATTCCCCGCCAACAGAGAATAAGCAATAAAATTAACGCGGATAAGACAACTGACAATGTATAAATAGAATAACGATATGACATTCTGAGTGACCAATAATTTCATCATAGACCACTACACTTTCGTCAAGATAGTGATCAAGTGCTTGCGCAAATTGTTGTTGATAAATCGATGTTGGCTGATCAGAGAAATCTTTTATTTGCTCATTTTCTAATAAGAAAATCAGTGAATGTAATGACTCCATATAACGGGTATAATTTTTTGATAAATTAGCCAAGATCCGTGTATCATGAAAGGATAATTTAGCTGTCCATTGATATTTATCGAAATACTCTCTTGCTTTCACCAAATTTATGCGCGCAACTTCAATAATTTGTCCAACCTATTCAGCTAACGCTATCTTTTTCTGGCTTAATAAATAACTAACACCGGCTCGATTTAGTTGGATCCTGGCTTTTAGCATATGAACCCAACCTTCATTAAGTAAAATTCGCTGATTACGCATTTGGACTAATAAGGCAATTTCCTCTTTTTATTCTTTAAGATCAAGGGGAAAAATACCCCAGATGCTAATTGTATATACCATAATAGAAATAATATAATGATAAACCTGTAATAATTTTCATTCTATTTAGCATATAAAAATTTCCATTGCATTGAGATAAATAACATATCGTCACTCTCAACAGAAACTTTATAGCAATAACAAACCTTTTTTATGCTTCTTTTTTTAAACTAGCTTTGATTATTTATTGATAGCTCCATATCAATGCTATATCTATATAAGTAAATATATATTTTATTAAAGTTTAGCTAGCAATTTACAATTTATTTTAAATAAACATCCTGCGCTATTTGCCATTATGTTAACAGCCACAGTAATATATTTAATCGTTAATATCCTAGATTAAAGCCGTTTCGTGACTATTAAGTAATTTCTCTATATTCAGTAAAATCAACATCCGCTCTTCTAACATTCTTAATCCGGTTAAATATTCAACCGATAATAGTGTTGATATTTCCGGTGGTGGGCAAATTTGTTCGGGTAATAGAGTTAATACATCAGAAACAGCATCAACAACAATAATTCTTTGTGATAACATGACAATAATAACAACCGTACTATTATCATAAGTCACTTTAGCCTGTGAAAATTTAATTCTTAAATCAATTATAGGAATAATTACTCCAGGTAAGTGATTGATCAATTTAATAAAATAAGGCATATCAGCAATGCGCGTAACATGATGATAACCCCAAATGTCCTGCACTTTTAGAATATCAATTCCATACCCCTCGTCACCTAAGACGAAAATCAGATAACCTGTTTCTTGACGCTCACTCTTGCTATTGCTAAAACTATCTTGTTTGATCATTGTTAACCTCCTTGTTGCCTATGACATTAATAATATTGGCGTTTAATGACTTATCTGATCTTGCCTTTTTATATAAGCTAATTGATAGAGTTGCTTGACATCAAGAATTAACGCAACACCACCATTGCCCGTAATTGTGGCAGATGTGATACCTTTAATTGGTTTAGAATTTGTCTCTATATTTTTACTACCACCTGTTGCTGACCTAACAAACTATCAACAAACAAAGCATATTTTTTGCCGGCATATTACACTATCACAATAATACCTTCATTAATCGATTTTTTCCTTGCGGGATATCCAGCACTTGATAGAGTTCAATCAGTGGAATATATTCCTGCCAGACTAAGAGTAATTTTTCATTATTCCCTAACATAAAAATTTGCTCTTCTTTTGCTTGTAAAAACACTGACGACTGCATTAAGTGGTGAAATGAAAATTTCATCACTAATCTGGACCGACATGCCCTCTAAAATAGCTAACGTTAAAGGCAAAAAAATACGCGTTGTGGTGCCTTTTCCTGGCTGAAAAGTTAAAGTAATTTGCCCACCCATTTCGTGAATATTCTATTTTACAATATCCATACCAATGCCACGACCAAAACATCGGTCACCTTATCCGCGGTACTAAATCCTGGCGCAAAAATTAGTTTAGCAATATCTTCATCGCTAATTGGCTCAGGTATTGCTAAGCCAATAGTATGTACTTTTTGTATAATTTTTCCCCTATTTAAGTCATTACCATCATCACTAACGGTAATACAAATATTGCCGCCTTGATGCTCAGCTGAGATCATTAATTGGCCAACGTCCTCTTTACCCTTTTGCCGTCGAACTTCTGGCAGCTCAATACCATGATCGAGGCTATTACGCACAAATGGTTAAGCGGATCAATGATCTGATCAATTAATCTTTTGTCCAATTTAGTTGTTTTACCGGTTAATGTTAATGAAACCTTTTTATTAAGTTTTATGGCTAAATCGTGGACTAACCAAGGAAAACGGTTAAATACATAATCCATTGGCATCATACGAATTGACATTACTGACAGCTGTAAATCACGCGAATTTCTGGCCAACTGATTAAGACAATCATGAATTGACTATAACGATTATCCAGTTGCTGGCTATGTTGCATAGCATAGATTGGGTAATAATTAATTTACCGACTAAATTAACAAGTTGATCGACTTTTCCACCGCAACCCGAATTGTTGATGCCTCTGACGTTAGCAAAGATCGATTCGATTCTTGAGCAGCGCTAGTTTTCACTGCCGCTTTATCGATTGCAGCTAATTGCTTATCTATATTAATTGAGCAATTATGCTGTTTGACCGGTTCAACGGCTTGATTTTCTAATGAAAAATGGATTTGCTTTTCATCAAGCAAAAAACACAGTACAGCCGTGATATTGTGTTCAGATTCCGCCGTCTGTAATAAAACAGTTAATGTTGTTTGCTTAATTTGATGCTCAATAACCGTACCGAATATATTCAATTCATCAAGTAATAACGTTACTTGCTGCGGATTAAGATCAGTTAATCCTTATACTAAAAGTTTGCTGCAGCTTTTTAACCGTGACTTGTTTTACTAACGGTGCATCATTTGCCGGTATCACAGTATAAAACAGTGCTTCAATTTGACTAGATAGATATTCAGCCAGCTCTTGCTCATTACGATAAACATTCACTGAGCTGACAAAATATCTTTAGCGTTCAATAGTCCCTGAAGAATTTCAGCCGTTAACAAAATCGTCTGGCTGCGAAGGCTCTAACACATTTTCTAAAATATGGGTGGTTTTTTGAATTGAATAAATCCAAATGTCGCGGCACCGCCTTTAATAGAATGTGCACAACGAAAAATAGTATTAAGCGCGTTACTATCAACTATATTAAATATTAAGATGGAGTAATATTTGCTCCATCTCATTGAGTAGTTCTTCTGTCTCATCGAAAAATATTTGATAATAAGCAGCTAACTCCATAGTTATTTATCCGCTGATCGAGGTAATAGTATTTCGCTATTGTTAGTAGAAGCACTATGGCTGGTGCTAAGGCTGGTTGAAGCGGAGAATTCACTTCGCTGCTTTTTTCACTAAACTCTTTGGTTGGTTGAGGTCACTGATTTTTGTGAATAATAGCGCTTTCACTCTCTTTATTTAATACCAAAATACTAATTCGCCGATTTACCGCAGCTGCAGGATTAACCTCTAGTGGCACCGTTGAAGCCATGCCAACAACCCGCATGATTTTATGTTCATCCAAACCACCGCTAATTAACGTTCGACGTGAAGAGTTTGCTCTGTCTGCCGATAATTCCCAGTTACTATAACCATAGCCGCCCTTCACATAAGGAGTACTATCAGTATGACCAGCAAGACCAATTTTATTTGGATAATCATTTAGCACCGGAGCCAAAATATGAAGGATTTTTCGCATATTTTTATCAATTACCGCACTACCGGTAGCAAACATAGGCCGGTTTTCCATATCGATAATATGTATCTGCAACCCTTCATCCATTAAATCAATTAACAAATTAGCTTTTAGAGCTTGTAAGCACGGATCATTCATAATCAATAACTCAAGATCCTGTTGCAATCTTTTAAAACGATGTTGCTCGCTTTCTGGTAATTCAGCCGGTTCTTCTGGCAAGCTATCTCCTTGCCGATAAATAATATCTTTACCTCCCCCAGGTATAATATTGGTAGCATCACCACTTTTAGGGCTGTTGTTTAATGAAACCTTAAGAGGAGTACGAAAATAATCGGCAATACGGATCAACTCTTCCGGACTAGAAAAGATAAGATCCACATAACTAAAAAGAAAGCCATCATGGCAGTCATAAAATCTGCATAAGCGATTTTCCACGAACCGCTATGATAATGAGCTGATTTCTTGCGCCGTTTTTTCTTGATGATGATAGTAGATTTTGCTGTTTTCATAATCAATCATCTTCAAAATTAGCAGAATTAGTGTCAGTCGGATTTTTCATGTTACGAACATGATCTTCTAATTCATTAAAAGAGGGTCTATCATCCAAAAATAGGGTTTTACGACCAAATTCTACCGCAATTTGCGGGGTATAACCATTAATTGAAGACAGTAAGGTGACTTTAATACATTCCATCATCTTAGTTTGTTGATGGCTTTTTTGCCGCACCAAATTTGCTAATAGTGAAATAAAACAGTAAGCAAAGAGAATACTTTAAAAAGCGTCTACCATAGCATTACCAATCAATATACTCATTTCACCTGCGGGTCTATCTGTAGAGGTCAGAGCATGTACTGTACTACCCCCATCACCACCACAACAATACCAAAGGCCGGTAACGAATCACCCAACATATTTAAACTAACAGCAGGAATTTCAGCCTCTTGCTAAAAGTGGCAACTTCTTCATCCATTAATGCTTCAATTTCATGCGGATCATTTAGTAGCTTATGATATTGAGAAAAAATTTCACTCTGTTGGGGATCTTCATTATATCGCTCTAACGATAATACCCCCATTTGACGTGATTTTGTTAATAATCGAAATTGTAGCACCATTAGATCCATGTAAATTGTTTTATTATAGCGGGAGCTGGTTATTAACCTTAGCAACACACTTAATGTTGATGTAATCGCTTTACCATTATTAGCCACTATAAAACCACCTAAACCGGCACCAAAAATAATCAAAAACTCTGCTGGTTGGTAAAGAACGGACAGATGTCCCCCCACAAGTAAATAACCACCTAATACTGCTCCAATAACCACAAGATAGCCTAAGAATACAAGCACTTGATATTCCCTTTATTAATAATGATATGAACTAGGATCTGTATTCAAAGCCAACATACTGGCTTAAAAGAGCTACGCATAACCTAAGCCATAACTCTCTATTTTGTAAGCACAATTGGTACGCTACTGAATCTTCCCTAATACCTGGGGATGAATATCGTCAAATTGACAAGAATGTTTACGTTTTTTGATCGCCCTTGAAGGTGGTTGACATAAACTACAAGCAAAACTGTTCATTGGTTGATTTGCATGAGTAATAAAAGTCCCACCACAACAACGACAAGTTGATGGTTGTAGCATGCCACTATCAACAAATCGAACTAATGGCCAGGCTCTGGTCAAAGCAAGTATTGGTGATTTGCTCTGCTCTGTGCCACATTGTTCAAGATATAAACGATAAGCCTGTACGACCGCATTCACCCCTCTATAATGGCCACTAGCCAATAAAAAACGATAAGTGTTATAGAACATCTAAGAGTGAATATTTTGCTCCCATGTCATAAACCAATCGGTTGAGAATGGTAACATTCCTTTGAGTGATGGATTACCACGTAGCTCCTTATATAACTTAATTAATCACCCTCGGCTTAGCTGAGTTTCACTTTCCAATATTTGAAGACGTGCACCTAACTTAATTAAATCTATAGCTAAATGCATATCTTTTGCTTCTTGAACAATACTTTTACTCGCCATAATTATGCCCTTCTTTTTATCGATTTATCATTTTCCGATAATTGTTGGAACAAATGAGTTGATAACAAAATTCCGGTTTGAATTTGCTGTAAATCATCAACACGAGATTCTTTAGTTAATTGTTCAATCGTTTCGCAATTCTTAAATCGAAAATTACATATTAATTGATTAGTCTCTGCTAATTTAACCAATTGAGGTAATGTCAAACCGACTAATGAATCCGCTGTTTCCTCTGTAACCCCAAGCCGAAACATAGCGGAAACTTTTTCTTCCTTGATAAGACGTTGTGCAAGTAATAAATAAGAAAGATTAATATCTTAAATTTGCTTCAATAAATCTGCTATGTTCATATTTTATACTCACTTATTCTATTTAATTAATTTTGCGGGTGTTAGGCTATAAAAGTACTTACCATTAATGATATTAATGAGTTAAATATCTTTTATTGGCACTCAAAAAATTGTTTTATAAATCTATCTTAAAACTAAAGTGTTATGTCATATCTACTACAATATTTTCAATGTGAATAAAAATTCACACTTAATAACATGAATAACCGGCAACTTTATAGCTGACTCTTACGATTATTCCGTTGTGCTTAGGCTATTTAAATTTCGCGTTACGTTATATCAAAAATAGTCGGTTTTTATTATTAAACTCATATTATCTTTTCATTTACTAATGTATTTATTCAGAAAAACAGAATAATAACCAAGGTTATTTATTCAATTTGCAAAGCTATTAAATATAAAAAACCATTAATGAGCAAAACATCAGTTAAAAATTCTACAACAAACAAAACAAATAAAAATTTAAAAAAATCTTAAAACACCATAATACATTCAATAACAAAGCTTGAATATCACATTAAACATTGTAAACATTTTTTTAAAATTTTGTTTACCTTAAAATTAAACAATAATTCTTTTCCTTTGCTGAAGAGAAACTCATAATCAACAACTAAAAAAAATACATATAATTCAATTAATTAAAAATATTTAATATAAAAAAGACTTATTTTAAGACGAAAAAATAGATTATTTATAGCTAACAGAAACAATAAAATAAAAATATCTTTTGTATAAATATTTTTATTTATAATCAAAAAAGCATACAATAAATAATAAAATATAGATGTATCAAAATCTCAAAAGATAATTTCAAACCAATAATCTATTGTTAATAAAAAATATTTTGCCATATAACTATATTAATTATAGTTGAGATAAATTGTTTATTATAGTAATCATGAAGTTAGTTAAACTTAATAATCATTTGACTACCATAATAATTTTCAGTGTAAAAATAATCAATTGCAAAGCTGGCAAGATTTTAATTTACATCGATTCACACTTTTTGGGGATCACATAAGTCCTCACCTACAATGTTCTCACTAAAAAACAAATGCCAGCTGGATATTCAGACAACGCGATTAAATACATGATCCCCTCATTAAAGGGCTCTATTAATCGAATAATACCTTCCTACATTTGCTCGCCATCTGTTTTTACTAAAACGCTATCATTGATCTTCATAAGTTATTCCAAAAATCGCCTACAGTACCCAAAAATTTTACCACAAAAATAAAGAAGCCTGTCGCGCAAGCGGCAGGCTTCAAGAAATCCATTTATTTAACTAATCTTAAAGAGCGGTTACATTCGCTGCAGCTGGGCCTTTCGAACCATCTTCAATGGTAAACTCTACATTTTGCCCTTCAGCCAGGGTTTTGAATCCATTTCCTTGAATGGCAGAGAAGTGAACGAATACATCTTTGCTACCATCAGAAGGAGTGATGAAACCAAAGCCTTTAGATTCGTTAAACCACTTCACTTGACCCTTCATTTTGTCAGACATGTGCCTTTTCCTATATAACAAATAAACATTGCCGCTTTCGGCAGGTATACAAAAGCCTACATCACTATTTAATTCATGGAAGCACTCAGCAATAAACGGTTGAAAGGCTATCAAGGATAACGCTACTCATAACACATTAACTTAAATGTCGTAAAATAAAATAGAGCTGTTTATTAGGCTTATTTTTATTAACGCACGAGTAGTTAATAATATCAATAGTTTTATGCTTTTGTTTAAGAAAAAAATCGATTTTTTTCAAGAATATTCTTCGTTAAGTCGGTAAATTAATAAAAAAATCAAAATGATCTAAATAAATTCATAAATATAAATTTTTTTTCTGTTTGAGAAAATTCCTAAACAATAAAGATTTTGTTTAAATAAAGAGAAAAACCAGTATATCTATAACTCAAACAATATAATATGCTAGTCTCAAAGCTTAAATTCATCTATAAATCTAATAAATTAAGGAAAATATCATGGATATGATAAAAGTGATCCTGACTGAAAATCTCAGCCAAATAAATAAACAGGAAAACCATAATAAACAGACCTTATTTAAACTGGGAATTTATTACCAAACATCCATACCTTTTGTGCAGCAATGGTCATCACTTACTTATTAGCTGCCATTCTAATCTATTACACACCGTACTTTGGTTTATATTGGACAATCAGTTTCACGTTATTATTTGTTTTGCTAGCAGCTGCATTACTATTTGATATCAAACCAACATACCGCTTTCAGGATATCGGAATACTGGATTTGCGCATATGTTACAATGGAGAATAGTTTGTTACCGAAAAAGTACCTGATAGCGCTATTAGCAAAATCCTTGCAGAACCAACTATCAATGATGCAATTAAAACTGAGCTAAAACGTCTCATCAAACAAAAAAGCAGCATAACATTTTATGATATATACTTACTTGCTTACTCCCCTAACTCAATAAAAGATTAGGCACAACTTATATAAAAAATATATAATTTCAGATAAATAGTTCATTTTTAACGCAATATGATCGCAGTATAAAAACAGTAAAAAAATTATATGGTTAGCATTGACAGTAGACTAGGACATCGTTAGTATGCTGCCAGTTTTTTAGCTCACACAATTCCTCCATAGTTCAGTTGGTAGAACGGTGGACTGTTAATCTGCTTGTCACTGGTTCGAGTCCAGTTGGAGGAGCCAAATATTAAAAGCCCACATGTATGTGGGCTTTTAAATTTTAGTCAATATGGTTATCAACCAGGTTATAATAACATTGGTTTGTTTTCGCTCTTCTTATCTTCTTACCGAAGATAAAATAAGCAGCTTTCTCTGGTCAATTTTTCTAAATTTTTAGAATAAAGGATTGGTATTTTTAATCATGGATCCGCATTCTTGATTATCTTATAATCAAACAGTTATTATTTTCATTTTTACACTTTACAACCAAGATAAGCCTCGCTATTATTCCGCTCGTTATGAATCACACAACCAATTCCTCCATAGTTCAGCGGTAGAACGGCGGACTGTTAATCCGTATGTCACTGGTTCGAATCCAGTTGGAGGAGCCAAATTTTACAAGACCTGCCACACAGCGGCAGGTCTTTTTCTTTTAGAGATAAAATTAAATATATTAAAAATCAACCACTAGGATTAGTATAAACCACCATCTAGTTACTTAGCATATTACTCTATTCAAACTCTGTGCTGCTAGATTATAATAACTCTTTTTGGTCTTTGGCAAATAGACTATCTGCCGATAACATTCATGCATATCTAATGTTATTCCTCCATAGTTCAGTTGGTAGAACGGCGGACTGTTAATCCGTATGTCACTGGTTCGAGCCCTGTTTGAAGGGCCAAGCTATTTTCAATTTATACTTTTGTCATAACTTATTAGTTTAAAACCAGCTTTACGTTACCATTTAGTATAGCTATTTTGTTTTTTTCACTTTATCATCCCCTGCCTAACACGTTCACAAGCCAAATTTTTCCTTGCCTACTTTTAAATGGAGTCAATCTCATGCCACAAATCACAACAAGCATTAAAATTCGCCGCCCAGACGACTGGCATGTTCATTTTAGAGATGGTAAAATGTTAAAGCTTGTTGTGCCATATACTAGCCGTTTTTTTGGCCGCGCGATTGTTATGCCTAATTTAATACCGCCAGTTATTGATATCAATCAAGCAAAATCTTATCGTGAGAGGATCCTGGAAGCAACTCCAGTAGAACATACTTTTACACCATTAATGACCTGCTACTTAACTGATAAAACTGACGTTAAAATAGTTGAAAAAGGTTTTAAAGAGGGGGTATTTACAGCCTGTAAACTTTACCCAGCCAACGCCACAACTAACTCTAGTTATGGGGTCTCAGATATAACAAAAATTTATCCAGTTATCGCTAAAATGGAAAAAACAGGTATGCCTCTATTAGTCCATGGCGAAGTCACCAACAATAACATTGATATTTTTGATCGTGAAGCCTATTTTATTGATCAAATTATGGAACCGATTAGAAAAGAGTTTCCTAGCCAAAAAATTGTATTTGAGCACATTACCACCAAGGAAGCCGTTCAATATGTACTAGCTGCTGATGACAATCTGGCGGCTACCATCACACCACAACATTTAATGTTCAATAGAAATCATATGCTAGTTGGTGGCATCAGGCCTCATTTATATTGTCTACCTATTCTCAAACGCGACATCCATCAAAAAGCATTACGTGAAGCAATAACAACAGGTTGTGAGCGCTTTTTCCTTGGCACAGATACTGCACCGCATACACAAAATAAAAAAGAATCTGCCTGTGGCTGTGCCGGTGTTTTTAACGCACCCACTGCACTGGCAGTTTATGCCACCGTTTTTGATGAAATGGGTGCAATGGAAAACTTTGAAGCGTTTTGTTCATTAAACGGTGCTAAATTTTATGGTTTACCTGTTAATGAAGGGTTTATTGAACTTAAACGTAAAAAAGTTATTATTACTGACAAAATTTGCCAAGGTGAAAATCATTTAATTCCTTTTTTAGCAAACGAAAACGTTAATTGGGAAATTAACGTTCTATAATTCTGTTCTATAAAATTATTATGGCAATGGCAGATATTTCAGTAATCAGTCATTGTCATCCTTTGGCACGATTACTTAATCTTAAATAACAACTAATTCATTTAAAAGAATGCTGCTATCTACCTTTATTTTGATAACATTATATTGATTATAATCACTACAACATAGTGTATAAATTAATCAGTTTATCAAAAAAAACCTTGAAAGATAAACAATATAAGTAATAAATATCGAGACAAATAGTGAATATTCTTTCTGAAAATTGTTATTAATGAAGTCAAATTACATAAATAAACTAAATTAATTAATAAAGAATATTAAGCTAATATGGGTATTCAATTAAATACTTACTATGATATTTTAATTATATAACAGAAAGATATTTCCAAAATTTTATCATTTTTTATTGTACTTATGGTAAGCAATTAATAAGAAATTTATCGTTTATCTATTATTTAGACAAGAATGTATTGTAATGAAAGTTTTAATTATTAATGAATGTTATTATACAAGATTAGGTATTAGTAAATATTTATAAAAAATCAATAAACTCTAGTTTATTAGTCAAGATAGTATCAATTCTGCCATTAAACATATTAATAATTTCTCTCCTGATGTTGTTTTGGAGAATTTAACACATTACTGTCATCACGCCAAGTATTGTAATCAGTTACAAACATTTATTGAAAAACTGCATAATGTACGCTTCTATACTTACCTTGACTCTCCTCATCCTTTCACAAATCGTAAAATATTACTTAAAAATCAATACATTATTATGTCGAAAAAAATATTAAATTACGTATTAGAACGCTTGATAGAAACCAATAGTGTATTAAAAAATATAACTTATTTATCAAATGACAACGCCTCAATTTTCAGTTATCAAGAGCAAAAATTATCAAAAATTGGATGAATGCAGTACCTAATCATGTTATCGCTAGAAAACCCGGCATCATTAATAGTACAGTGTATTCGCATAAAAGACATATTACTGAAAAATTTTTGTTAATAATCGAATTCAGCTGTTTTTTGTTTATAATGTTTTTAAATATATTTATTCAAATGATAAACAATATCTAATAAAAATAATAGTTGATTATAATTATATTATCAATAATATAATTAACTTTATTTTCGAATTATATCGATTTTTTACTTTATTGTTATTTAAAATGAGTACGACATATCATTCTCGTGCTCACTAACCTTTTTTACATTTAAACAAGATACTGTTAAGAAAACGTCTTGATGTGTGATTTTAAATAAGCTTCCACCAAGCTTAGTATCTAAATGAAAACCATATAAAATTACGTAGCTTTACCAACAAACAAAAATCTAGTAAACCAACCGTCAAGTATATCAGTAGATAAGTGCTAAGAGGTTATGCAATAAACAGTTAAGATTTTAGCTTTGCTAAAAAAAATGTCACAATAGATAATATAAATACTTACTAAACCGAACACAGATGATAAAAGTATCTCCGTTTAAAATTTCATATTTACATCCCCGATATTGGCTAATATGGTTAAGTATCGGGCTCCTTTATCTACTGGTTTTATTGCCTTATCCGGTTATCTATTGGCTAGGAACTCGCCTCGGGCGGTTAGCAAAACATTTGCTAAAAAAACGCCTACAGATTGCAAAACGCAATTTAGAACTCTGTTTTCCCGATATGTCTGCGAACCAACGCCAGCAAATAATCAACAAAAATTTTGAATCAGTTGGTATGGGATTATTTGAAACGGGTATGGCTTGGTTCTGGTCTGATAGACGAATACAAAACTGGTTTACTATAAAAGGACAAGAGAATGTTCAGAAAATTCAACAAACAGGACAAGGAATTATAGTAGTAGGTATCCATTTTCTAACTCTTGAGTTAGGCGCCCGAATTTTTGGAATATTAAACCCTGGTATTGGTGTTTATCGGCCAAACGATAATCCAGTAATAGATTGGTTACAAACTTGGGGACGGCTACGCTCTAACAAATTCATGATTGATCGCAAAGATATAAGAGGCATGATACGCCATCTCAAACAAGGAGAAATTCTATGGTACGCACCAGATCATGACTATGGTCCACGTAAAAGTGTTTTTGTGCCTTTTTTTGCTGTCAAACATACTGCTACCACCACAGGAACATATATTCTGGCTAAGCTAGCCGATCCGGCCATGATCCCTTTTACCCCTAAACGGTTATCTAAGGCAAACGGATACGAATTACTTATTCAACCAGCAATAACCCATTTTCCACAGCAGGATGAAATTTCTACCGTAACTTTTATGAATAAACTGATTGAAAAAGAGATTATGCAAGCACCTGAGCAATATATGTGGTTGCATCGTCGATTTAAAACCAGGCCAGAAGGTATGTCATCACTTTATGGTGAACTTGATAACATTCATGATTAACACTCACTGGTGACTGTGCTGTTGAAACAGCCACTATGTGCTTAAACAGACAATATTTTCACTAATTAACCATGCTCAATTTAACTCGGCATTAAACGCTAAAAAATCACTCTAATAAGCAATAAAATGATGATTTGACCAATTTTTTAATTGAAACTAAATTTAATAGCTACAACACTATAAAAATCTACAAAATAAACACATATGTAATTGATTTAAATTTATTTTTATTTATGTCGAAAATTAAGTTAAAAAATCATATTAACCTCATCTTCGGTGATTAATCGATCTAAGCCAGATAAAATAATATTTTTGTCGACTTTTGTATAAAAAAATGGTTTAAATAAAAGTAACCATACATTTCTAATAATTTATGATGAAAAATAATATTGCAAGATATTATATTAGCAACAATATTTGAACTGAAAAGATAATGTGTTACGACTGAATACTAACATTATTTTAACTTTTATAATTCACAGGTAGAGTTATTGATGGGGGAATATTTAGATGCAATGCACTGTAACAAAAACTAAAACTTTCTTTGGACATCCCTATCCATTGAGTTCTCTCTTCTTAACTGAGATGTGGGAACGTTTTTCATTTTACGGCGTGCGACCACTGCTGATCTTATTTATGAGTGCAAGCTTATTTCAAGGAGGAATGGGATTAACAATCGAACAAGCTTCAGCTATTGTGGGTATTTTTGCCGGTGGGGTTTATATTACATCACTGCCAGGCGGCTGGTTAGCTGACAACTGGCTTGGACAACATAAAGCGGTTTGGTATGGCTCACTGATTATTGCCTTAGGCCATCTTTCAATCGCGCTGTCTGCAATCTGGGGGAATAGTCTATTTTTTATTGGGTTATTATTCATTGTACTAGGCACGGGTTTATTTAAAACCTGTGTTACTATTATGGTTGGTACACTGTATAGAAAAAATGATACACGTCGTGATGGCGGATTTTCACTCTTCTATATGGGAATTAACATCGGCTCATTTATTGCACCATTAATTATTGGGCCACTTCACGAAAAATATGGTTGGCATATTGGCTTTGGCCTTGGCGGAATTGGTATGCTGATTTCGCTATTGATCTTTCGATTTTATGCCGTACCACAAATACGTCGTTACAGTAAAGAAACGGGTATTGATGCTAGTTGGGAGCAACCAACTATGAAGCGTAAAAACGTCGGGAAATGGATTGCATTAGCGATGCTATTATTAACTGCTTTAGTGATACTTATTGCAACAGATATCGTGCCATTTAACGCGACAATTGTAGCAAAAAGCTTTGCTTATATTATCGCCACCTTTGTTAGCATCTACTTTATCTATATGTTTTTCCTCACCGTGTTAAATCAAAATGAGCGCTTACGCTTATTAGTCTGTCTTATCCTACTTATTTCAGCGACATTTTTCTGGTCAGCGTTTGAGCAAAAACCGACTTCTTTTAATATCTTTGCACGTGACTATACCGATCGCCACTTTAGTAATGGATTTGAAATCCCAACCATATGGTTTCAATCAATTAATGCACTTTTCATCATCATTCTTGCCCCGCTATTCAGTTGGTTATGGCCAACTATGGCTAAGCACGATATAAATCCTAGCAGTACCACAAAATTTGTCATTGGCATCTTATTTGCTGCTGCTGGCTTTGCCGTTATGATGATAGCAGCAAACATTGTCATCACGCATAATATTAATGTCTCGCCAGGTTGGTTAGTTAGCAGTATTTTGCTATTAACTTTAGGTGAATTATGCCTAAGTCCTATCGGACTAGCAACAATGACACTGCTAGCACCAAAAAAAATGCGCGGACAAGTTATGGGTCTTTGGTTTTGTGCTAGTGCGCTAGGTAATCTGGTTGCAGGAATTATGGGAGGAAATATTAATAAAGAGCAATTACAGTCTATGCCAGCCCTCTTTTCCCATGTTACGATTGTATTAATGATTTGTGCTGCTGTATTGGCAATTTTAATTATTCCTATCCGAAAAATGCTGCAAAATGCCAATGCAGATCAACAACCAACTTAACACAAATAATTAATTCCCTCCCCCTTAGTTGTAAGATAAGATTAAGGGGATATTTAATTAATCGAATATCCTTACCGTTAATCACATCTTTAACACAATGACTTAATAGCTAACAACAATAAAAGTGTTACTTTTTTCACGATGAAAACGATGATCTAACTAATTAGAATAGCTATCAATGTCAACTTATATTACAGTATAAATTAGGATCAAGCGAAACATCTGACATTCTAAGCGCAAATAGCTATTATCATCTTTTTTGATAAATGGTATTTATTAAATCTGACTCTATCAGCAAGCTCAAAAGGCAGATACTATGACAATTGAATATACAGTGATCGGTGGTGGCTGTTTTTGGTGCACTGAAGCAATATTTAAAGATGTGATCGGTGTAAAATCAGTAGAGAGTGGTTACACAGGTTGCAACGTGAAAAACCCTACTTATGAACAGGTCTGTTCCGGCAATACAAGACACGCAGAGGCCACCCGCGTTGCTTTCGACCCATTGCAAGTAAGCTATGATGAACTGCTAGCTATCCACTTTGCTACCATGATCCAACTCAGCTAAACCGACAAGGCAATGATATCGGTAGCTAATATCGTTCCGCTATTTTTTTCACCTGTGAAAAACAAAAACAGACTACCGAAATAGCAATAAAATCTGCCCAACAAGCCTATACGGACCCAATAGTAACAACATTGGAAGGATTTAAAGAATGGTATCCGGCTGAAATATATCATCAAAATTATTGGCAAAATGCAGGCCAACAAAACAGTTATTGTTTAGCCATAATCCCAGCAAAACTGCAAAAATTACGTTTGCTTTTTGCCAAACATAGTAAATCACTATCTTAATCAGATTACGAACCTTTATAAAAAGAAATAATTAACACAGCGCAAGAGATTTAAAGCTATTTTAGTATCCGCAATCATTAATTTGTTACAAATACTTATTTAAATAGCCACTGTTGATGATTAGATAACGCCAAACACTAACACCTGCTAATTATTATCTTTTGGCCTCTCAGTAATAATTTGGCAATTCAACTAGTTTTATTATTTATACTGTCATGCAGGATTTTTAAATCCCCATAAGTTTTAACATGCTTTTTTATATCTAAATAGGTAATATCTCCATTTTATCAATTAATATAGCTAAATTTTGTTCACTAATTTTTCTTTTATCAGAGCCAGTTACCACTTTAGCAAGTAGACTTATTGACGTTCTCATAGTAGCCCTGCCATCATCTCTATTACCACGCCCATAATTCAACAAGTTAGGATTATCCGGTTCATAATTAACAACACTATTTTTTACACTAGTAAGCCGATTCGATAAAGGCGAAGTATTACTAATGTTAGTATCAATTGAACTTATAGAATTCTTACTTATTAATCGGCCATAACCATAACCTTGCCTAATACCAAAATTACTCATACGTTTTACCTATTAGCAACTAAACATAATGTAAGAAGAGAAAACTATATTGCTTATTAATATACTAAAACAATATTGCGCTTTTAACATATTTATTTTTGTCAAGCAGTTTTCTTTTTTAAAGTAGAGACATATTCGGTTAGATTAAAACATATAAGCTCTATCGCATACCATCTGCCAACAACTAGGATCAAGACTTATTGGTCGATTGCTATCAACTGCTATATGCAAGTTATAGCAATTTTATGCCGACAGAGCCAAATAAAAATCACTTTCTTCTTTCACATAGGTTACCTTCGGTTTGATCAGCGCGGAAAACACCGCTACCGCCTTCAATTTTATTCAATGCCGGGCAATTTTCAGTGGCCTGAGATGTCAGTGAAAAACCAATCAATGTTGCTGCTACCATAAGAGTTACTAATTTCTTCATGTCAAACGCTCCTTATTTATACATTTGTACAAACTACTATTTATATACTTATACAAGACTTTATTTGTATACCAAAAAACGCATCAATAAAACGATAACACGCGTAGGGCGTGAGCGTCGCTGCTTTACAGTTCCAATCCTAGGCAACGCCCTTCTGCTCTTTTCAACTGATTGCTCCCATTCTCGTTTTTTCTACCAAAGCTGCAAAAACAAGGCAGTAGC
>JBGDCZ010000032.1:0-28956 GCA_048493715.1 Arsenophonus endosymbiont of Dermacentor nuttalli
TTCATAATTTCATAATTTCATAATTTCATAATTTCATAATTTCATAATTTCATAAAATCTATAACTATAATATTATAGCATAATAGAAGTATTATTCTATTATTAATATCAACTAAGCCAATTTAACTTTATAAAAATTTAATTTATTATGAATAAAATCACAATAACTTTGCCTTTTAATTCATAACAATAATTAATTTCCTATTTAAGCATACATATAAGAATAATCAGTTGACACAACTTAAATAGAAGAATGATAAATTTATTGAATATGGAATCTTATTATTTATTAAGATCACTCTTATTGTGATTATGGACTAAGATATCTCATTTATACTAGTAACAAAAATGCTATGTGACAATTATCTAAAAATATTATTTGCAATAATAAACAATACGAATGTACTATTAAATCATAACATTATATTATTTTAATAAAGAGTTAATAATAGTATTATTTATATTAATTAGTATTATATTCTTATTTAGGGTTATGTTTATTAATTTAAAATATTAAATACTAATAATTTTATTTTCATATTTTTTAAAATTAAAAATTACTTAGTTTGATTAAGTATATAAACATTTAAAATTATTCTAGGCATAAAATATAGAGTTATAATTAAATTAATTATTTCAAGTAATAAAATTATTAATTATTTAACAAGTAAATTATGAAAAATATAGTTATTAATAAATTTCAATTAGCTTAAATAATATTATACCAAGCCAAATGCAATCTATATTTAATTATTCTAATAATAATACTCTCAGCCAACAATGAAAATTTATCAGTTTGACTGTTTTCCTGCTTAATTTTTAATTGATCTTCTATTAGTTCTGCAAAAAATAAATCTATAGGTATATTGAGCGCTTGCGTAATTGAATATAATGTATTTACTTTAATGTCATTTACACCACGTTCATAACGTGAGAGCTGTTGTTGACTAACCCCTATTTTTTAAGTTAAAAATTCTCCAGATAATCCTTTTTCTTTTCGTTTAAATTTTATCATTTTACCAATATTTATATTGGTACTCATATATTATCCTTGTATATATGTAAAAATAAAAATTAAACACTAGTAAACGACATGTAATTAAAATAATAAATAACGTAATTATTGGCTTCCTTTAAATAGAGCAAATGTCTGCAACTTACCCTTTTTCACTAATAAAAATTTAACATTAAATATTGTAATAGTTATTATTTCCATAATTGCCTAATATTAAATTTTATCTGATGATTTCTAATAAACAACCTTCAATAGAAAAAATATGATATCAAATAGCCATTTATTTATAAAAAAGAATTTTTAACTTAAAATATAACTAAGATAATTATCACTTAATAACTAATCAATAAATTTATATTAACAATACTTAACTAATAACGACATATCTATACTCAATATATAGTGAATTTTTTAATAATTCATCTATTAAATAAAAATATTATTGAGTTATAATATTATACTTACATTAATAACTATAGATATATTATTAATTGTATAACCATTAAATTCTTTAAATAACAATTACTTTAGTATTAATTAAATTAATAAAAATCATTCGGAATGATATTTTTTAAATTATAAAAAACAAAAAATCAACATATTAATTTAAAACTAAAACTAAAACTAAAACTAAAACTAAAACTAAAACTAAAACTAAAACTAAAAATCTAATTTCATTTGTTGTAAATAATAAATATTTTATAACAATTAAAATATCGTATTATTTTCATAATTTGTAGTAAACTAACAATAGTGAACATAAATATACATAGAAAATAATTCATAACATAAAAATCATCTAATACTGGTTATGGCCAAAAGTTCATTTCAAATAGAATTATATTTTTTAGTTAATTTTATATTATTTTAATATTTCTTATATTATAAAATTATATAGCGTAACTAAAAACCATTAATCAAATAATATTTTTATCAATTTTATAAGAATCTGATATCCTTTATGATCCATAAATATTACAAAAGGAAGTTTTTCATGTACAAATCCATAGTATTATTCTTAACTTTAGTAATATCCGGTCAAGCTGTAGGCTATATTACAAAAATTGATGAAAAAACATTGATAGAATTGAATAAAATAATCACGACCAAAGTTACTCCTAATCAACATTCTGAAAAAAGCATTCTATTAAAAGAAATATCTGCATCTTTCCTGGATACACCTTATCAAGCTAATACACTTATCGGTTCGTCAACTATACCAGAAGAGCTGGTGGTGAATTTTAATGGTGTTGATTGTTTCACTTTACTTGATTATATACAAGCCATTAGTCATTCAACAAATCAACAAACATTTTTAGAAAATCTGATAAAAACACGTTATATAGATAGCGATGTAATTTATTTAAAAAGGAAACATTTTTTCTCTGACTGGTTTGCTAATTATCCACAAAATGCCAATGATATTACTAATAAAATAAGTGATGACTATATTACGGTAACTAAACATCTTAATCTTAAATCCGATGGTGGTAAATTTATTCCTGATCTAAACGTTATCGATCGCCAAATTAATTATATTCCATCAGACAAATTAAACTCACAAACATTACAAAAATTAAAAACTGGAGATTATATAGGTATTTATTCAAAACTGGATGGTTTAGATGTGTCTCACGTAGGCATTGTTATTAAAAAAGGGGATCAAATCTATTACCGAAATGCTTCATCACTTTCAAAAAACATGAAAGTTGTTGATACACCTTTACTCGATTATATTCGCTCACGACCAGGTATTGTCATATTGCGTTCTATTTAGTAGTCTAACTTCTCACTCCCATACTCTTTGATGTAAAATATTCAAAGAGTATCTTACTCTTTAAAAAATAGTAAGAAATTACCATCTAAATAAAGAAATTAAATAAACAAATGTATCCTGTGTAACGCCCTTCAACTCTCAATTTCAAACTAAAAGTTAATCAAATCAATTTATAATATAAATCAGGTAATTTAAAATAAGAGAAAAAGATTTCCATATATAAAATAAATAATTAAGTCTCTTTATACTATGTAACATCTTGAACAAAGCATCTATTGTGAAAAAGAAAGACAAACTATCCAATATTAAATAAGTCAAACAAATTCTATACCGTATAAAATGATTATTGACAAAAATAACCACAGCAATTATCAAAAAGATAACTAATTAAGTAATGACGAGAAAACAAGCACTATAAGATATGAATTATTGGTCTGTTATTTGATAATATCTGACAACTCTTATGGTACCGGATTAAGCAAAAAATTTTAACAGAATATTTATTAAAATAATTTAAGAAATATATTTATTTATAAACTACAGAAAAATCGCATTTCAGCTACAATCACTTTAATACAACAAATCAAAATACGTTTTATTTACATAGCCATAGCACATTTAACAAGTTTTATATGTTTTAGCTAATTAATATCCATAAAAAATATTATCATATTTGGTAGTTAATTTTGATCATACAATTAAAACATTATGTTTCACTAACAAATTTTTAGGATTTTTATAAAAAAAATAAAATAATTTGATTTTCTATATTGAAAATATAACCTTAATGCTTTTAACTATAAAAACTGACCATCATTGATAAATATTTAACAAAAATTTATATTTCTACAAATTTATAGGATATCCCATGTAATTAACAGAAAAATTTTAATAAACAATAACATAGCTGATTTGTTAATTTACCAAAATAAGCTATTCCCGTTTGCTTACGCTAATTTTAAGCATTTTACATATTAAATGGTGTTTTTAATCAATGAAACTTATTCATCTTTATAACTTATTGTTACTAATAACAGTTTCCTCTCTACCATACTCGAGTTTCGCACAAGAGCGGCCATTATTATCTATCACGGTAAATGAGTCCTCTTATCAACAACAACGTGATGAAGATCTATCGCGACCAGAAATTCAGAACGAATCCCGTATTTTGCCTATTTGGGGTAATGAAGCCCGTGCCCGAGGTTATGAACTGCCTGAACCATTTGGTATAGGTTATGGTTACATGAATCTACGGCAAGATGTGGTCGTAGATAAAATTGCTTTTATTTTTCCCAAAAATCCACTAATCGCTGAATCAACTAAAATAAAAGCAGGTCACACTCGTGAGAAAAATGAATCTCATATGCTAAAACTGGATACTTGGATATTACCTTTTTTGAATGTGTATGGTGTTTATGGGAAAACTAAAGGTTCCTCCAAAACTACCATAGATAACGTTACATTTAGTGGTATCGATCTACCTTTCGCCAAGGGTACACCTTTCGTACTGGATTTTGAAGGAAAAACCTATGGTGGTGGAGCTGTCCTGGCCGGTAGTTATAAGCAATTTTTTGCTACCTTAGATGCTAATTATACGCGCACAAACCTGGATATCCTAGACGGTGATATTAGTGCATTAGTTATCACTCCGCGTATCGGCTACGAATTTACTTTTCAACCTCTATTATCAGAGCAAGGTAGTACTAAAGTACAAGTATGGGTAGGCGCAATGTATCAGGATATAACTCAACGTTTTAAAGGCAATATTAATAACTTAAACTTACCGGAACCATTTGCAAGTTTAATCCGTTCTCTCGATGATACTGGTATGAAATTTGACGTGAAACAACATCTAGCACACAAATGGAACAACACGATTGGTACCAGAATAGAAATTACTCGTAACTTTAATATATTATCTGAAGTAGGATTTAGTAATCGCAATAGTTTTTACATCTCGGGTGAGTTACGTTTTTAAATAAATATCATTTTTTCATTAACTTGGTTTATTTATTCCTGGCTTATACTATTAATTCTGAAAAAGATAGTTTGGCCAAACGGTATAAATTGCTGTATGTGAAAGATTGGAGATTGAGTTTGAAATTTTTTATTATGATTGTCAGTCTTTGCCTCGTGCTAATCAGTTGCAAAGAAAATACTTCCCATTCAATTACCATACAGCAAGTACTTACAACAGAAACTGTAGAAGAAGCACAAATGGTTTGGCCTGTTATGCAGTCGATAACACCACCACAAGGATTAAGGCCTTGTTGTGCTTTCGGTTATAACCTCAAAGTTAAACTTTGGCAAATACCGATTCCTTTTTATCAAATTGATAATATTGTTGAAGCAAATAAGCTAGGTGAGCATCATTATAATGATAGTTTTTGGGGAGCATTGGCAACACTTAGCGAACTAAGTAAAGAAAAATTAGGTCTTCTATATACTGAAAAAGGAGGTTTTATTGACATTGCTCACGTAAGAGATACTGCAGATTATACCCTATATCTTTTTACTGAAATTTTTGCTCATCTTGGGGAAAATTATCAAATTCAACTAGATGATGAATTAGCTGCCCGAAAGATACAACTTTTTGCAACTAAGTCATCAATATCCTATATTGAGCGTTATACATTAAGTGCTTATCTGGCTGCTGAATTAGCTTTTGAATTAGCTGTCTGGCATGAAATCGTCCAAGACTATGGTTATGAATCGGTACCTGGCTTTTCTGAGGGCATCTCCGCTTTTTCTCCGGAAGATCTCTATTCCAACCTGTTAGGTGCGCGTATTGCACTCACACTTATTTTACAAGGTCAAGCTCATTCAATATCACAATTTAGTAGTGCTCTAGCTAAGACATTACCGTTAGCATTAGAAGAATTAGGGGCTTACTCTAAAAAAGATACCCAACAAATGTTCGATCAAGTAGATAATTTATGGTGGGATAGCAAAATGCGTATCCCTGAAAAATTTTTAGTCCTAAAACGGGACTATGATACACGTAGCACACGTATGCCTGCCATGCCACCAAACAAGATCCAACACGGACACAAACTATCACTTCCTCAAAACTATAAACATTATAAGCTGTCACAGTTTGTTCAATTACAACTATGGCCAACAAAATTTTCTGCTGCTCTACCCACTAAAAAAGATTACTGGACGCGAGAAGACTTTCCACAAATAGCTAAATTTGCTGAAATTCGTGATAATTTGCAACTAAAGCAGCAATAAAATCACTATTTTTTACTTAAAAAAGATTAATTTCTTCTGTAATAGTTTGAATAAATTTAACTATATTAATATCCATAAAAATATAACTAATTGTAAAATACAAGTTAAAATAATTTTTAGTGAAAATCAATAGATTAAAACTAAAATTTAAATAATAAATGGCTAATATATGTAGCACTAGTGAAATTTATCTGTTAGCATTTGTGCAATTTTTGTTCAACTTGAAACGAGGAGAAGCGCCATGCCCTCTCAAACGATGAGGACTAACGCCGTCTTCGCTTTCTTGATTTTATTGTTTTCAACTAGTTTTAGTTATTCATCAACCAGTACGAGTTTGTCTCTAAAAGAGTATTATCACAAACCTGTGCAGAAAAAAGAACTAAGTCGTCTGCCTGATATGCGAAAATACCCATCTGGAGCGGCTCGCAAGAAAGCGTTTTTAAAAGCAATTGTCCCAATAATTGAAAAGTATAACTACAAGATCATGCAAGATCGCCAGTGGTTATTATCGAAGCGTTCCAGTAAAAATTGGAATACCGCTGATTTACAACTACTAAATCAGATTTGTACCAATTATAATGTACAATGCTGTTCACCTGCTAGTTTAAATTGGAATAACCTGTTAAGTCGTGTAGACATTATTCCTATACATTTTGTTGTTACACAAGCAGCGACAGAATCAGGGTGGGGAGCTTCTGGCTTAGCGCAGAAAAATAATAACTTGTTTGGCATGAAATGTGGCCGTAAATGCACCTATAGCAAAGGTACTATCAAAGGCTATGTGGTTTATTCATCTGTTGATGCATCTATCAATGCATACTTAAAAAATTTGAATACTAACAATGCCTATCAGTCATTACGAAATTCTCGCGCACAACAACGTAGAACACAGAACTCATTAAATACCAGTGTATTAATTGATAATCTGCAAAATTACTCACAACTTGGAAGAGCATATAATCGTTATTTACAACAGATGTTTTCAAGTAACGAAGAATTAATCACCCAAGTTCAACAAAATTTGCCAAAACATATTTAATTGGCTTTGCCATAATAATTGCTAAAAATAAAATCCACATGATAAATGTATGGATTTTATTATTTTTTAATGCAAACATACTGTTAATTATAAGAAGACAAAGACAATGATTTAAAACCTATTTTATTTACTTAGCTTTAAAGAAAAACAAAAAACAGCATACCAACTATCGCTCCAACAGTGCCTAAGATAGTTTCCATTAAAGTCCAAGTTTTTAGTGTTTGACCCTCGTTAGCACCTGTAAATTTACTAAATAACCAAAATCCTGAGTCATTTACATGACTTAGTACTATTGATCCGCCTGAAATACAAACTGCTAAAGCCGCTAGTTGAGCTCCAGAATAACCTAACCCACTGATCACTGGTAATATAAGTCCAATAGTCATTAAACAAGCTACGGTCGCTGATCCCTGAATAATTCGTACAACACTAGCTAATCCGAAACTGGCCAATGCTATTGGTAAACCTGTGTTCATTAACTCATTACCTAATGCTGGCCCAACACCTGAATTAACTAAAATTTGTTTAAAAACGCCACCGGCCCCGGTAATGAGTAAAATAATTCCAGCTGGTTGAATAGCAGCTGAGCAGATCTCCATCACTTTTTCTCTATCCATACCATAGCGAAACCCTAAACCATAGATAGCTAATAGACAAGCTAATAGCAATGCTATAGATGGGTGCCCGATAAATTCTAACCAATGCTGCGCAATCGAGTCTTTCACAAAAAAATAACCGCCTAAGGTCTTTAATCCAACTAACACCAAAGGAAACAATATAATTACCAGGCTGAACATAAAACTCGGCATCTTGCTTTTTTTATTTTCATTAACTTGATAATTTTCTGGTAATTCAATAAAAACATACTGGCTAATAAAATTACCAAATAATGGACCTGCGATTAGCATTCCTGGAATACCTGCACATATCCCAATCAAGATCATCCAACCAAAATCAGCATTCATCTGAGATGCAACTAACATTGGTGTTGGACCCGGTAGTAAAAATGTAGCTGCAGCAGCAACACCAGCAAAAAGTGGGATCGCCGTTTTAACAACATTACCACCAATACGGTTAGTAATGGTGAAAACAATACCAATTAATAATACGATAGAGACATCGAAAAAAAGAGGTAAAGCACAAATCAATCCTGTGGTCCCGATGGCTAAGTTAGCCCGTTTTTCACCAAAACAAGTGATTAATTTACCTGCAATTTGCTCTAATGCACCCGTTTCATGAAGTATTCTGCCAAACATTGCACCTAATGCGACAACAATTGCCAAGAATCCTAATGTTCCAGCCATACCTTCTTGCATAATTTCTATGATTTTTTTAACCGGCATGCCAGAAAATAATCCTGCTAAAATTGAAACCACCATCAATGCAATAAAAGCATGTACCCTTGCATACATAACCAGAAACAATAATAAAAACACGGCTCCTACTGCGGTCAATGTCAGTACCAGCATATTTAATGTTTCAGGGATAGGCATGTTCATTTATTTTCCTTAGTAATAATTTCATTAATTAATTTTACGGTATTATCAATAACTTCAATTAATGGCAGTTTAATATCAATGACATATACATCTTTTTCATCATTATTAGGTACTTCCAAAGTGTCAAATTGCGATACCAACATATTAGGTTTAAAAAAATAATTTTTACGCTTTTTAAAACGGCTTTCTATTAACTTAAAATCACCTTCAAGATAAAGAAATGACAAATGCTGGTTGCTGTTTCTTAGAATATCTCGATATTTTTTTTTCAACGCTGAACAAGCAATTAAAGAAATATTATTCATTCTTTGCATTGCGAAAATAGCATCACTCAAAGCCTTAAGCCAAGGCAGTCGATCTGAATCATTCAAAGCATGACCAGCAGCCATTTTTTTAATATTGGCTCGTGGATGCAAAAAATCACCATCTAAAAACGCCGCTCCTATTTTCTGAGCAATACCAGTCGCAACAGCAGATTTACCACTACCGGATACCCCCATAAGAATAAAAACATGGTGTATTTTTTTGGCATCGCTCATTAAAAACTCCTTAAAAAATAATATAATAGAATTGTGATACGATTCTCAGTAAATAGCCAGGATGGTTGCAAGAAAAATGTGTTATCAACTTTATGACTCAATATAACCAGAAATAACTTACTATTAATTCACTAACTTGTTAAAATTAATAGCTTTAGATACTACTCCCTTATAGATGTTATTTTCCAATTAAACATATCAGTTTAAAGCAAAAGAAAATAAAAAAGTTTTTTTAGAAAATAGTAAAATATATTACTTATTTTAGAACTATGGTAGATATCAAAAAGTACAAATATAATAATATCATTATTAAAGATCTTTAACTTAGGATGATTCATGACGAAGCAAGATCAGGAAAAATTACTGTCCCAAGCAAAGAAAATATGTCAAGCACGTAATGTTCGTTTAACTCCACAACGAGAAGAAGTATTGCGTCTCATAGCCGCACAACCCTGTGCGATTAGTGCTTATGATTTGCTTGACCTACTTAGAATTTCTGAACCCCAAGCTAAACCTCCAACCATTTATCGTGGCCTAGAATTTCTGTTAGAACAAGGATTTATCCACAAGATCGAATCAACAAATAGTTATGTTATTTGTCCTCATTTTGAGGATCCTAAACATACTTCAGTTATGCTAATTTGTGACAATTGTGGCAGTATTGCCGAAAGTAACGGCCAGGCAGTAGAAACAACTATTTTAAAACTAGCAAAACAGACTGATTTTCAGTTATCCCATACTGTCGTGGAAAGCCATGGGCTTTGCTCACCCTGCTATAAAACCGAGAAAAAATTATGTTAAAACTATGTATTATTAGCGGTTAATATAAGCATATAAAAGCCGGCTATTCATACAACCGGCCTTATAAAAAACAAATAAAAATTTAAATTAATTTATTAGACATCAACATATTATAAATGACTCAGTTAAAAATAATAGTTTTGCCATTCAATAAATTAAATTCTATTTGCTTATAAAATCTAAAAATTAATTATATGCAAATGACTAACATTTTGACTAAAACGAGTTACTACCGCGAATAATCCCAACAGCTAATCCTTCAACAGTAAAATTTTGCGTCCGCAAATCCACTATAATTGGCTCAAACTCAGGATTCTCAGCAATTAATTCGACTTTACTACCAACTTGTTTGAAGCGTTTAACCGTCACTTCATCATCAATACGTGCAACAACAATTTGACCATTGTGCACATTATGTGTTTTATGTACAGCAAGTAAATCACCATCCATGATCCCAATATTTTTCATGGACATACCATTAACACGCAATAAAAAATCGGCACTTGGTCTAAAAATAGTCGCATCGATCCGATAATGGCTTTCGATATGCTCTTGGGCAAGCAACGGTTCTCCTGCCGCCACCCGACCAATAAGTGGTAACCCTTCATTTTCATTTTCATTTTCATTTTCATTTTTTTCTTGCAATAAACGAATACCACGAGAAGCGCCAGAAACAATTTCTATCACCCCTTTACGCGCCAAAGCCTTTAAATGTTCCTCTGCCGCATTTGGTGAACGAAAACCTAAACTTGATGCAATTTCAGCGCGTGTGGGTGGCATACCCGTTTGCGAAATGTGCTCACGCACCAGATCATAGACCTGTTGCTGCCTCAACGTTAATTCTTTCATTTCGCCCCCTATTTATTCACCCATTGTAACTGTAATTATATACAGGTATAGCAAGATTTAAAACAGCAAATGCGTTAAGCCCCTGTTTTTTTATAGCTAGCTCACGAAATAATGATTAACAATCACAACTAACCAAATAAAAATAGCTAAACAAATTGAAATAAAAACTGCCGCAGAGCCCATATCTTTTGCTTTACCAGAGAGTTCATGTAATTCTATACCAATTCTATCAACCACAGCTTCAATTGCGCTATTTAATAATTCAACAATAATTATTAATACCACTGAACCAATAAGCAATAAGCGTTCAAGCCATTGTACATCAAGTAAAAAAGCTACAATAATAGCAACAACAACCATAATCGCTTCTTGCCTAAAAGCCACTTCACTCTCCCAAGCTGACCTCAACCCTTTTAGCGAATAACCAGTTGCTTTAATAATTCGGGTTAGGCCTGTTGTTTGGTTTGCCATAAAATTTACTCTCTAGATTTAGATAGATATTGGATTTAGTATAATTATTATCTTGTAAACAGATATTAATTCCTATTTTCTGTTATGCTTGTGTAGAATTCAAAGTAAGAGGCTATAGCGCATCCATGTCATTTTGGCGTAAAATTTACTATAATCTATTAAATTTACCAATGAAATTATTGGTAAAAAGTAAACTGATACCAGCCGACCCAATTAAGGAACTGAGTCTTGATATGACGCGTCCTTTTTTGTATGTATTACCTTATCACTCCAAAACAGATTTATTGACCTTACGTCAGCAATGTCGCTCTATTGGTTTACCTGATCCGCTGGATCCGATTGAAATAGACGAAATTAAATTACCTGCTTATGTATTTATCGACGATGGCCCACGTATCTTTCGTTATTATTCGCCAGATCCACGTAAAGATTCAGTCAAAACCTTTACTGCTTATCTTGATATTCATTGCCATAATGCCGAATTAAACATTCAGTTATTACCTGTATCAGTTATGTTCGGTCGCGCACCTGGTCGAGAAGGCCACTTACCAGCACCGCCTTTGCGTTTACTCAATGGTATACAAAAATTCTTTGCTGTAATTTGGTTAGGACGTGACAGTTTTGTTCGTTTTTCACCGCCGGTATCTCTACGCCAAATGGCTAGTGAATATGGTACGGATAAAATTATTGCCAACAAACTTGCCCGAGTAGCTCGCATTCACTATTCACGGCAACGATTAGCCGCCGTTGGTCCCAAACTTCCTGTTCGCCACGATCTATTCAATAAGCTATTAACATCAAAGGCGATTGAGAAAACGGTAGAAGATGAAGCTAAAGCGAAAAAAATCTCACTCGATAAGGCAAAACATCATGCGGTTGCGATGATGGAAGAAATCGCCGCCAATTTTTCCTATGAAGCGATCCGTATTACCGACCGGGTTCTAAGTTGGACATGGAATCGCCTGTATCAAGGAATTAACGTGCAACATGCCGAACGTGTGCGCCAATTAGCACAAGATGGTCATGAAATTGTCTATATTCCTTCTCATCGTAGTCATATGGATTATCTGTTACTTTCTTATGTACTTTACCATCAAGGTTTGGTTCCTCCTCATATCGCCGCAGGTATCAATCTTAATTTCTGGCCGGCTGGACCAATTTTTCGCCACTTAGGGGCTTTTTTCATTCGTCGCTCTTTTAAAGGAAATAAACTTTACTCCACCATATTTCGTGAATATCTCAGTGAATTGTTTGCTCGTGGTTATTCGATTGAATATTTTGTTGAAGGAGGACGCTCGCGAACAGGTCGACTACTTGAACCAAAGACCGGCACCCTGTCAATGACGTTACAAGCAATGCTACGAGGTGATTCACGCCCAATTACTATTGTTCCTATCTATATAGGTTATGAGCATGTATTGGAAGTTGCTACCTACGCCAAAGAGCTAAAAGGTGCAGCAAAAGAGAAAGAAGGTTTTTTCTCAATGATAAGAGGTCTACGCAAACTGCGTAAACTTGGCCAAGGTTATGTGAATTTTGGGCAACCGATTGCACTAACACACTATTTAAATAAGCACGTTCCCGAATGGCGTCAATCCATTGATGTTATAGAACCCCAACGTCCTGCCTGGTTAAGCTCAACTGTGACTCGACTAGCTCATAAAATCATGGTTAGAATTAACAATGCCGCGGCTGCTAATGCGGTCAACTTATGTTCAACTGCTTTGTTAGCTTCACGCCAACGAGCATTGACACGAGAGCAACTGATTGAACAAATCGAATGCTACCTGCAACTGTTAAGAAATGTACCTTACACCGATGACAGCACAACGCCCAATAAAACTGCCGAACAATTGTTAGAAGATGCATTGGAATTGGATAAGTTTGAAGTCGAGAAAGACAGCATGGGTGATATTGTTATATTGCCACGTGAAAATGCCGTATTGATGACTTATTATCGAAACAATATTATGCATTTACTGGTCTTACCTTCTTTGGTAGCCAATATCGTATTACATAATGATAATGTCCAACGTCAGGAAATTCGTTATCAAGTTGCACTCATCTATCCATTTCTAAAAGCAGAACTTTTTATGCGATATAGCATAGAAGAATTGCCTGATTCGATTGATATCCTACTTGACGAATTGGCACGTCAACAATTAATCCGGTTAACAGAAGAGGGGTTTGTAACTATCAATCCAACTCGTATCCGCCCTCTTCAGCTTTTAGCGGCTGGTATTAAAGAAACATTACAGCGCTATGCAATTACACTTTCGTTACTTAGTACGACACCTGAAATTAGTCGAGGAGTATTGGAAAAAGAGAGTCGTATTCTCGCACAACGCTTGTCTGTATTACATGGTATCAACGCACCTGAATTCTTCGATAAAGCGGTTTTCTCCGCGCTGGTGAATACATTAAAACAGGAAGGTTATATCAATAGAGAAGGAGATGCGATTATCATAGCAAATGCGCAACTACTTTATCGCATTATTGTTAAATTAATATCGCCTGAGGTTTGCTTAACAATTGAAAGTGTTAAACATGTTTCTCATGCTCCAACTCCTGAATAAACCATTTTTATATCGATATAATAAAGCAAAATATTTGCAGGCTTAAATCGACTAAAATTACTAAGGATAATCATTCAAGATTATCCTTTTTACTAATTAAAAATAACTTAATAAAATACCCATAAATAAAATCAAACCAACATAATTGTTATTCATAAATGCTTTAAAACATAATGCCGGTTGACGATCGTCAATCAGTTTCTGTTGGTAGATAAATAGACCTAGCACTAATATTAAACTAGCAAAATAAAACGCACCCAAGTTTATCTGTTGTCCTATATAAAATAACACCAGCAACATTCCTACTTGTAAAAGGCCAATAATCAATTTATCAAACTGAGCAAAAATAATTGCTGTTGATTTTACACCAATTTTTATATCATCATTGCGATCAACCATAGCATACTGGGTATCATAAATGACAGACCAAATAATATTCACCAAAAATAATAACCAGCACTCTAACGGTAAGGACTCACTAACTGCTGCATACGCCATTGGGATCGACCAACCAAAGGCTGTACCTAATACTATCTGCGGAAAATGACTAACTCGTTTAATAAAAGGATAAATCCAGGCTAATAATAAGCCAACCAACGATAACCAAATTGCCATCTGGTTCATGGTTAACACTAACAAAAAAGCGACAATAATTAATGAAAAAAATAGTATCTTAGCTTCTTTTTCAGTTACATCTCCATTTGGCAGGGGGCGCGCCCTAGTTCTGGTAACACAACCATCAAATTTTCTATCCGCAAAATCATTAATAACACAGCCAGCCGCACGCATCAAAACAACACCGGCAGTAAAAACCATTAAAATATAAAGATCAGGCAGCCCGTGACCTGCCAACCATAATGCCCAATAAGTCGGCCATAGTAACAATAAAATACCTATCGGTTTATCAACACGCATTAAACGAAAATAGGCTCGCCATTTATTCAATTTCACCGTCGTTTGCCCTTCCAATCTATTTATCTCCTTATTATTTTTATAATAGGTGAATCTGGCAAAAAAAAGTTCTGTTAATAGGAGAGGTTTTGTTGATAATCTTAACAACAAACGCCTTACCCAACAATTATTCTGCATACCAAAATTAATATAATCACGAGTCAGATTGTTTCCACTAAACAGGTAACGTCCCATGGCACATCGCCTAAATTTATTAATTTACGTTCCGGCCCCGATAATGTTTCTTCTGGGATCACTGTCCGTCCATATAACCATGGACAATCATCACCCAAAAGCACCGCTTCACATAACCAATAGCGTTGACTGTGAGGCAAAAGTTGTGCTTCTTCAGCCTGGAATCTAATAGAATAAAACCTTCTAGAGAAGGTTTGACGGTGATTTTTTGGCAATAACGCTCAAGGCGCTGTGTCATCGAACCTAATTCCGTTAACCAATTACATATAGGATCCGGTAGGTTAACTTCTTGCGCTGAAAACCAATTAATCGGTTGATTGAAGAAAAGTGACTTATTATTATATGCTTACCGTTGCAGCTACGCCCATAGAATACTTCTCTTACTATATCTTGAAATTTAAAATACAAGATAACATGCTAATAATGAATGAAACTATAAGATCTGCTAATTTATATAAAAAGTTATCCCTAAATGCAAAATTTTTATTAATTCTACAATCTTTATATTAGCAAGGAGTAATCTAAATGGTAGTTTATTTATCATAACCAAAACCCGTTGTTACTGGCTTTGGTAATAATATTATTGGCGCCAACTTTTAAAACAATTAATTAAACCATTAGTTGAAGTATCATGGCTATTAATTTTGGCGTTAGTTGCCAACTCAGGTAGAATACGGCCAGCTAATTGCTTACCAAGTTCTACTCCCCATTGATCAAAACTAAAAATATTCAATATAGCACCTTGCACAAAGATCTTGTGTTCATACATAGCAATTAAAGCACCTAACGTATAAGGCGTAATCTGATTAATAAGAATGGAATTAGTTGGGCGATTACCTTGAAAAACTTTATAAAGTGCAACATAGGCCATTTCATTTGGATCTTGCCCCGCCGCTTTAAATTCTTCATCTACTTCAAGCCGATTTTTACCAAATGCTAACGCTTCTGTTTGTGCAAAAAAATTAGACATTAATTTATTATGGTGATCACTTAATGGATTGTGGCTAATCGCGGGGGCAATGAAATCACATGGAATAAGTTTGGTACCTTGATGGATCAACTGATAAAACGCATGCTGACCATTAGTACCTGGTTCACCCCAAATAATAGGTCCTGTTTGATAAGAGACTATTTCGCCATTGCGATCAACATATTTGCCATTTGATTCCATATTACCTTGTTGAAAGTAAGACGCAAATCGATATAAATATTGGTCATAAGGTAAAATGGCTTCTGTTTCGGTAGCAAAAAAATTATTATACCAAATACCTATTAACGCTAATATTACCGGGATATTATGCTCGAAAGCGGTTTCAGCAAAATGTTGATCCATTGCATGAGCGCCGTTTAGTAATTGCTCGAAATTATTAAATCCGATGGATAGCATAATCGAGAGGCCAATAGCAGACCATAATGAGTAACGTCCGCCAACCCAATCCCAAAATTCAAACATATTTTGCGTATCGATGCCAAATTTAGCCACTTCTTGCTCATTAGTTGATAAAGCCACAAAATGTTTTGCTATCTGTGTTTCATCTCTTGCCGCTGCTAAGAACCATTTTCGTGCAGTATAGGCATTAGTCATAGTCTCTTGGGTGGTAAAAATTTTAGAGGCAATCAAAAATAATGTCGTTTCAGGTTTAATTCTTTTCAGTGTTTCAGCAATATGACTGCCATCGACATTGGAAACAAAATGCATATTTAAGTGATTTTTATATGGCCTTAGGGCTTCTGTCACCATGTATGGTCCAAGATCAGAACCGCCAATACCAATATTAACTACATCTGTTATGGCCTGACCAGTATAACCTTTCCAGTCACCACTAATGACACGTTCACTGAAAGAGCGCATTTTTGCTAATACAGCGTTAACTTGTAGCATAATATCAATACCATCCAGTTTTATCGGGGTATTGCTACGATTGCGCAAAGCAATATGTAAAACGGCTCTATCTTCTGTTTTATTGATTTTCTCGCCGGAAAACATGCTGTTAATTGCAGCACTTAACTTTGTCTCTTTAGCCAAATCCAGTAATTTACTCAACGTTTCATCCGTTATTCGATTTTTAGAAAAATCAACCAGGATCTGGTTATTAAAAATGAGTGAAAACTTAGTAAAACGGTCAGCATCATTAAGAAAAAGATCACGCATATGGATATCTTTTACTGTTTGATAATGTTGTTCTAATTCGTGCCATGTTACTGTTTGACTTGGATTAATATTTTCCATTGAAATACTCTCTACCTTTCTTTAAATCGAATTTACAACTACCAATGTTTGGATAGTAACTCATTCACCATACCAATTTAACTGCTTTTAATGCTTTCGCTTGTTACTATAATGGCCTCTGATCATGATTGGGTGAATATTGATAAAATTGATAATCTTTGTGTCATTATAAAAATGATTGATTTTGCTAAAAATAAATTGACGTTCATGCAATAACTCGATAATGGTAGATTAATCATTCGCCCTTAAAATACCTAGAGATAGCATGATGAGCGCAGTTTCTATCACTTCCGCAAATAAAAACTTTATTGTTGCCAAGTTCGGTGGCACCAGTGTCCCTAATTTTGATGCCATATGTAAAAGTACTGATATCGTAAGTGCAAATAAAAATGTACGAATTATTGTGCTTTCAGCCCATCTGGTATGACTAATCTACTGATCAAACTTACTGAAGAGAGCAATGACAATAAACGTAAAGCGCTATTGAAACAAATTCCTCAGATCCAATATACGATAATCAATCGCCTGGACAACCCCTTTAGCATCCAATCAACAATTGACCAGTTACTGGAAAGGCTCACTATTTTATCCGCAGTCACGCTACAACAACCACTTACTGCACCACAAATCGATTAAATTGTTAGCTATGGCGAACTGATATCACCCTATTTATTTGTCGAAATTCTACGACAACGAGGGGTAATAGCAACCTGGTTTGATGTTCTTAATATTATGAAAACCAATGATAAATTGGTAAAGCCGATCCCAATCAGCAACAACTAAAACAACTAATAAATAAATATCTACAACCTCAACTGCAAGCAACCCGATTGTAACTCAAGGTTTTATTGGGCAAGATGCGGCAGGCCGGACAACAACATTGGGTCGTGGAGGGAGGATTACACCGCTACATTAATTGATGAAGCATTATCTTTTGCCCGTGTTGATATCTGGACAGATGTTGCAGGTATCTATACGACCGATCCACGTATTGTTACTAACGCCAAATCGATTAGTGCTATCACATTTAATGAAGCTGCAGAAATGGCCAACTTTGGTGCCAAAATCTTACACCCAGCAACATTGCTACCCGCTATACGAGCAGGAATACCGGTATTTGCCGGCTCAAGTCAGTTAGTATAGCCTTAACCCTGGATACAACCGGTTCTACAGTCACTAATGGAAATTTGTTAACTAAGGCTTTGATAACAGAATTATCCAAATTATGTCGTCTAGATATTGAGGAAGGGCTCGCACTAGTTGCTATTATTTGTAATGCCTTATCGCAAATAATGGTCTAGCAAATCAAATCATTAGCACATTAGCAAGCTATAATATTCGCATGATTTGCTATGGGGCATAGTAGTCATAATATTTGTCTACTAGTATCTGATAAAGAAGCAGAAACGATTATTCAAATACTGCATAAAAATCTTTTTGAATAACCGAAATATCATCACCACTTAAAATAATTAATGGAGCGGCGAGATTTTCCTCTGTTAAAACACATCGGGTTAGTCATATTTTTCTGATAATTTCAGATCAGTTGACTTAACGTGCAAACTAACTTTTAGTCGATTAAGATTTTCTTTCACAATCGTATTATTAAGTTTTGCGGCAGTTGCAAACCCAAACCACATAATAGCACGGAAAATATTTTTTCTTATGCCCTCACCCGTTGCATATAATACGGCTAAATTATTTTGTGCATCAGTTTCTTGTTTATAGGCCGCAGATAAAAACAATTCACTGGCCTTTTGTGGATCTTTTTCATTACCGATTTCATATAAATAAAAAAGCCCTAACTAATTTTTCGCTCGTAGCATTTTTTGCGCTGCTTTTTGCATTAAGCTAAATACTTTTTTTGTTTGTTTATTAATACCTTGACCAGCTAAATAGAGTTGAGCCAGGCCGGTATTACACCTTAGCCTCCCCATTATTTGCCATCATCTAATACAATGCAACCGCCTTTATAAGATCCTTTTTTATACCAATGCCTTTTTCATAATAATAAGCCACTTTCATACCTGCATCAGCATAGCCAGCATCCGCTAATACTTCGTACCATTGCCTAGCTAAAATAGCATTCTGCTCCACTCCGTAACCATTTTCATAAAATTCTGCAAGATGATACTGTGCATCGACATGTCCCTGCTCTGTGCTCGTTTATACCAATAAAATGATTGATAGTTATTTTTTTCTATATACTTTCCTGCATCATAAATAAACCCCATATTGTATGAGCAATAGCATCACCACTATAAGCAGCGTGTCGATACAACTCAATTACATATGCTGAATTTTTCTTAACACCATAACCTTTCTCATAAAACTGCGCTAAATTATTAGTACACCTAAATCAGCACTCTTCTCACACCACTCTATTGCTTTCTTATAATCTTTGTTAACACCAAATCCATTCTGGTATAAATAAATATCCCATTACAAACTGAGCATAAGCGTCCTGTTGCAAAGCGGCTTTTTCATACCATTTTTTAGCTTGTTTGTAGTCTTTAATCTACTCCTAGCCCGACGGTATACATATAACCCAAACCAGATTGAGCATAGGGATCACCTTTATCCGCACCGTGTTGCAACCAGCTTATGGCAAACCTTATAATCTTTTTTTCTTTGGTTAATCACACCCATATAATAAAAAGCATCGGTATTGTCTTTTTCTATCGCTTTTTCCAACCATAAATTGGCCTTTGCGATATCTTCTGGTATATCACTTGAGCCATAAAGATAAGTCACCGCAACATTCATCATAGCATTCATCTCACCCTGAGATGCTTTTTTTAATTGTTGTTTAAATGTATTATTTTTCTCTTGCTCTGAGGATGGTGTATTATTTGCTATTTTCATGTCAATCTGTGGCAAAACATCACTATTTGCCACTGAAAAATTTAATAATATCAAGCAAGTTATAAATAATTTTATTTTCATTTAATCCACATCTAAATATTAATTTGAACCCAAAACACCAATAGAAAACTATATTATAAGACAATGAATGTTAATAATATTTTTACATTTTAAAAATAAAAAATTTATTAATATTAACTTCAATTGTTTAACAATATTCATTACAATCCACAAATTTGCTAAATTATTTATTAAAATTTTTGCTAATAAAACTGGCTAACTATATAAAAAAATAAATTTTTGCTTTTATCTCACTATTTTTAACTTTCTAAATAATTGAGACATCAATACAACTAAAACAGAATTGAATAAGATATGAACAATTAATAATTATTAAAAAATAGCGGGAAAATAATCAAAATATTTTATTTTATGCCGATATTTAATAAATTTTTAGTTAAAATAGCTAACTATCACCATATCAGTTATTAGATACTTAAATAGTATCACAACAAAATTTCCACTTTGCTAATCAAAATCCAATTAAAATTTATCTATCATAAAAAATGATCCTATTATACTAAAAAATATTTTTTATCACTAAATAGTCATCAAATTTTATTAAAAATATTTTCAAGCATCTGATCACTAAAACTAAACATTATAGATCAAATATAAAACCCCTCATTTTGAATGATGGTTAAAAGATAAATTTATCGCGATGCACTTTTATTCATAATATGATTGCAATAGTCAGTAAAGGCATCTGGATTTTTTTCTAATTGTTTAGATAATTTTTTTTCGATATTATCCTCATACCATTAAACTGTTTCTTTAATTTCTTCAGCTATGTCTACTCTTTTACTATCATTGGCTAATTCGGCTATAGTTGGCCCATAATATATAGAAATATTGCTAAAATAATCAAAACACTTCATTTTAGCCATGATATAGGTCTACAATAATTCTTGATATTCAGCTAACTTAGCTAATATCAGTGAAGAAAAATCTGCTATCCCTAAACGTTCTTGATTAGCTTCTGTAACACCAGTAATATTAAACCCTCTTATTTTTTGATTATTAATGGTTAACTTAACATTATCCTTAATAAATTTAATAAGTTCTTCTTGTTCTATATCACTTCTAGCCTTTAAAAATTGAGAACCATTCATTAAAGGTATCTTTAATGCATTATGCAATTCAGTCATAAAATCATCAAAAATAGTAAAATTCGACTAAATATATCATTTACCGTCAGCTGTATTTGATTATTGTATTCCCCAACCATATCTAGCTGAAAATTATGTCGATGTTGTTCCCCAGCAAACTCAGCGAGCCGACTAAAGGCTAGAATTTTACCATAAGCTTTTTCAGGTGTATTATCTGTATATCGCTCAGATAAAATTTGTAACTGCTTTTTTATTTCGCCTTCTTCGGAAGGTAAACCCCATTTTGCCATTGCTTGTGATAATTTATCAATAAACGGTCGCAGAAACTGGCTTTGCTTTATATGCATATATAGGTCGAATATGCAAAAAATTTCTAAAACGATCAGCAATAACACCCATTAATATATCCTTAAAAATAATTATCCATGTAAATAAAAATCCCTTACAGAATTATTTTACAAATATAGAATAAAAAGACGATTTAAATTTATATTAAAGTAGTATAAAAAAGATAAATTTTTCACTGATTAATAAATTTATATTATTTCCTTGAATTAATTTATCTTAAATATAAGAAATTTATATAGCATAAAAATAGTTATATGATTATTAAAAATCAAAAGCAAAGCCCATTCATTAATACATGGGCTTAATTGCAACAATTTAAATAATCATATAAATACTATTCTTCATTCATTAAAGTTTTACAATGAACAATAATATCTTCTGTATCTATATTTTTTTGATTAAATAAATCAAACAAAGTTTGCTCAGTATTGTCTCTAACTTTATCAAATTCCTCTCGCAAATGTTGAGCTATTTCCAGCGAATTATGATTAGCTAGTTCAGAAAAAATTGACAATGAAGATGAAGAAGTAGCCGAAAAATAATCAAAACATTTCATCTTTACCATAACAAAAGTCTGTAACAATCACGTATCATCTGCTAGTTTTTCCCGCACCTCTAAACAAAATTTTACTATATCTAAACGATCTTGGTTTCTGTCTTCAACACCATTGAGTCTAAAACCTGGCTGATCATTATCATCTATAACCAATGCCAAGTTATTCTGCATAAAAAAATTGATCTCTTCTGCTGAAAGACTACTTTTAGTAGCAAAATATTCAGAAGAATTTGTCAAAGGCACTTTCAATGCGAAATATAACTCATGCATCAGATCACCAAACCAGATAGAAGTCTTATTCAATATATTTTCAACAGAAAAAGTCATTTGACAAAAGCCATTTTGGGCATGGGCATTTTAGAGATTCAAACACGAAGTAACGTTTATCTTAAAATCACCCCGATGCATTTCACCTGCTAATGTAACAAGCCGAACAAATGCAGACATTTTGGCATAAACTGTTTTTGTATTGTCAATCCCTTGACTAGTCAAGGTTTGTAAATGTAGCTCAGCATCATCTTTATCAGACGGATCACACTATTGCTCCATCACGATTGATAATTTAGCAAATATATTTGACGTTGCTGGTTTTTCTGCTTTATTTGCCGAATTAGCTGTAGAATAAAAGCAACTTTTAATGCCACTAATTATATTTATATTTTTCATTTACCTCTTCTTAAAAATTAATTTCACTAAATAAAAAACACATCATATTCTGCTATGAAAAATGTTAACCTATTAAGATACTAATAATACTAGAAAACGATTATCTAATAATCTATTTTCTTACTATTAATTTAATAATAAAAATTAAAATTATTTTAATAAATTGATATATTGCCAAAATAATTTATTCCTTTATGATTGATTAATAGTTTTATTAAATTAATTAAAAAAACTTTGCCTAATTATGATTCAATAACAAATATGGTTTACTTAAAAATAACACATTGGTATAGATGTGATAAGGTGAAATATTTTTAGCCCATAAAAATAGTAGACTCCTCCGATGAGTATTTATTGCTATTTCGTTCATAATAAATAGAAATTTATTCCAATTGAGGGCTCTAATTATATGAGCAAAACTTCAATAAATAAGAAAAACAACAAGATTAAAACACCTAACAAAAGCATATCATCGCTCCCTCAAGTACAATAATTGAGCAGAGGTGTAACGCTACTGGAATATATTTCTGCTTCAACAGGTGAAATATCACTGACTGATCTAGCCACACAAACAGGCTTACCTAACTCAACAACCCATCACCTATTAGAAACATTGAAACAGCATGGTTACATACGTCAAACCGGTGAACTAGGCTTATGGGTAATTGTGGCAAACACCTTTATTATTGGTAGCAGTTTCCTAGAAAATCGTAACTTCTTAACGACTGTGCATCCAATCTTACGTAAATTAATGGAAGAATCTGGTGAAACTACAAACCTTGCTATTTAGATCGTACACAATATGATGCTGTTATTGTTGATCAATTGCAATGTAACGCTTTGATGAGAATGTCTGCGCCAATAAGCGGCAAATTACCAATGCATGCTTCTGGAGCATGCAAAGCATTATTAGCGGCTTTACCTAAATCACAACGACTTTCTTTATTACAAAAGCAAAAATTACACGCTTACACGGTAGCGCTATTTTACAAGCAGCAAAACAAATTAGTCGTGAATATGGCGCTATTCGTTAATAATTTATAATATTAACCATCCATCGTTTTTTCTACAACCACCTTGTTGGCTAATTTTAAAACTATTCAGCATGCTATTTTATATATAACAATACCTTCATGAATTAAAATGTACGTTGACAAAATCTTTGCTTTACTGGATAAGCAAAAACATCAGCGATGCACCCTTGGCAAATCTTTTTTTGTAATGATTGCCAATATTCTGTAGTAAACAGATCAGCGTGGTACATTTCAAAATATTTTCTAATACTAGGATCATTACAAAGAAAATAGCGGAACTCTTCTGGAAAGACATCATGTTCAGCCACGCTATACCAAGGCTCAGCTGCCATTTCTTGCTCAGGATAAAGGGGCTCTGGTATTTTACGAAAATTCATTTCAGTCATATAACAAATTTCATCATAATCGTAAAAAACCACTCGTTTATGACGAGTAACACCAAAATTTTTAAATAACATATCACCTGGGAAAATATTGGCTGCCGCTAATTGTTTGATAGCATAGCCATAATCCTCAATGATCCATTTTAATTCTTCACCTTTAACTTGATCAGTGTAAATGTTCAGTGGGATCATTTTTCGTTCCATATAGAGATTACTGATCAAAACCTTATCACCTAAATCTTTCAGTTTGGATGGTACTTCACGCCATAACTCTGCCATTAATTCTTCACTAATATGCTTTTTGTCTATAACAAAATTCTCGAATTCCTGTGTATCTGCCATCCTACCAACACGATCATGCTCCTTAACTATACGATAACATGCTCGCACACGCTCTTGCGTAACTTGCTTTGGTGGTAAAAAGTGATCTTTAATCACTTTTAAAACACGCTCAAAAGAAGGAAAAGTAAAAACCAGCATTACCATCCCCTTAATACCAGGAGCAATAATAAATTGTTCTTGTGAAAAATTTATAAAAGCCAAATATTCACGGTAATACTCTGTTTTTCCATGTTTTTGACAGCCAATAGACATATATAATTCTGCAACAGACTTACCTGGTAAAATATCTCTTAACCAAAAAACTAACGCAGCTGGAAATGGAGCATAGACCATAAAATAGGAACGAGCAAAACCAAATACAATACTGGCATTGTTATAACTAGTCAGGCAAGTATCAATATAAATACCACCTTGTTCATTATTGTGAATTGGCAGCAAAAATGGATAAACGATTTTATCAATCATTATCTTACCTACCACCCAAGCAGCTTTATTACGAAAAAATAATTCATTTGCTATCTCAAACTTAACGTCAGCCAATTGTTCAACAGAAAATGTCTTTTTAAGATAGTTAATTATATAACTTACATCTCTCGCTAAATCTTCCCAAGCTAAACGAAGTGGGGTATCCATTAAAATATTTTCTATCGTTTTTTTCAGTCCAATGTGCAGAGAAAAATATCGCGATAATGGACGTGGAGTATCACAAAAACGATTGACTGGTTGTGAAGTAAAAATAAATAAATTTTCAGGAGTAAGATCACAATGCTGAAATAATCTACAATAAACTGAATTAAAAAAACTTTCTGCAATTTCAAAACGTGGGTAATCTTCTAACAGTCTAATATAAAACTGCTTAATTTCAGCTAGTAACTGCTTAGTAAATTGATCCGTTAACCTCATCTGGTCAAGCTGTTTAACAACCAAATCAACATGATGATCATAAAGATTAATTCGCTTTTTAATCGCTTCTTTTACAACATGCCAATCAGCATCTTCAAAACGTTGCTGTGCGCTTAATGTTACTTCCAAAAAACGTCCATACTGCGCATCAAAGCCTTGCAAAATTGTCTCGGCAATTAACTCTGCTAAGCTTAAGGTCATAAATTGCGCCCTCATTTTCGACAAATTAAACTTTATTAACATCAAATCCATCTTACAAAAACAATATCATAATATATTTAAAACTGCTGTTCCTCAGTTGAACCTGTTAGTACCGTTACCGAAGAAGTTCCTCCTTGAATAATGGTTGTCACTTTATCAAAATAATCCGTTCCAACTTCCTGTTGATGCGAAGAAAATGAATAACCTTGCTGAGCAGCTGCAAACTCTTTTTCCTGAATTTTCTCAACATAATGTTTTATTCCTTCACCTTGATCGTAAACATAAGCTAAATCAAACATGTTAAACCACATACTATGAATACCTGCCAAAGTTATAAATTGGAATTTATATCCCATTTCCGATAATTTTTTTGAAAACAGGCAATGGTTTTATCGTCTGGGTTTTTCTTCCAATTGAAAGATGGAGAACAGTTATAATCTAATAATTTATCAGGATCTTTAGCATGAATAGCTTCGGCAAATATTTTAGCCGCGCCCAAATCAGGGGTTGATGTCTCACACCAAATCAAATCAGCATAAGGCGCATAAGCTAAACCTCGGCTAATGGCTTGTGCAATACCTGCTTGAGTGCGAAAGAAACCCTCTGGTGTCCGTTTGTTGATCATAAATCTTTCATCATAGGGATCGCTATTTGAAATCAGTAAATCTGCTGCCTCAGCATCAGTACGTGCAATTAAAACCGTTGATACACCATAAACATCAGCAGCCAAACGTGCTGCAATTAACTTCTGTATAGCTTCCTGAGTTGATAGCAATATTTTACCACCTATATGGCCACATTTTTGGCAGCAGCAAGCTGATCTTCGAAATGTACTGCCGCCACGCCTGCTTCAATTAATGCTTTCATAAGTTCAAAAGCATTCAATATGACACCGAAACCGGCCTCCGCATCAGCAATAATCGGCAAAAAGAAATCAATATATTTTGCATCGCCTGGATTGATATTATTTGCCCATTGAATTTTATCTACTCGCCGAAAACTATTATTAATTCGCTTGACAATTTCAGGAACAGAATCAACGGGATAAAGTGATTGATCTGGATAAATACTGGCAGCAGTATTTGCATCTGCTGCAACTTGCCACCCAGATAAATAAATCACCTCCATACCAGCCTTTGCTTGCTGCAACTCCTGACCACCGGTCAATACACCTAACGCATTCACATAACTTTTCTTTGATTTGCCATATTAATCAGTCACCAAAATTTCTCAGCACCATTATGAGCTAATAAATAATCGGGATTTATTGAACCGTGTAATTTGACAACATCTTCTACACTATAAGGCCGAATAATCCCTTTCCAACGAGGGGAAGAGCACCATTCTTCTTCAAGTTCAGCAATCTGTTTTGATCTGGTGGTTACCATTGTTACCTCTCCTCATAAAAGCTAATCAGCTATTAAATATGTAAAATATTTTTTATTCAGTTAAGTTGTTGGTAAGCCGCCAAGGTCAAAAATTCGATCAACTCATCTTGAGGTAATATAAACCATCAATTCCACCGCCTCTCGAAAACGACCATGTTGGAACTGGACATCACCCAGTTCTTGTTGAATAACCTGCAATTCTTCATCCAACATCTCTAAGAACAACTTTTTTGTCACTTTTTGTCCACTCGAGAATCGTTTTTTATGACGGATTCATTGCCAAATAGATATACGCGCAATTTCTGCTGTCACTGCATCTTCCATTAATCCATAAATTGGTACACAGCCATTACCAGAAATCCAAGCTTCAATATACTGAACTGCAACTCGAATATTTGCGCTCATACCTTGTTCAGTACGCTCTCCACTACAAGGGCATAATAATTGTTCCGCTGTGATAGGTTCTCATTCTCACGCATTACGTCTAATTGATTTTTTCTTTCCCCTAATTCATCATTAAAAACAGCCATTGCTATATCCGCTAAAGCAGGGTGAGCTATCCAAGTTCCATGATGACCATTTCTAGCCTCCAACTCTTTATCTGTTTAACCTTTGTCCATACTGCTTCATTCTGCTTTAAATCTTTACTTGGAATAAAGGCCGCCATTCCTCCCATAGTAAAAGCGCCACGACGATAGCAAGTTCTAATCAGTAAACGAGAATAAGCATCTAAAAAAACTGCGTCATTGTCACTACCTGCCGATCAGGTAGCACTCGATCCTTGTATTCTTTTAGAGTTTTAATATAACTAAAAATATAATCCCAACGACCACAGTTAAGACCAACAATATGATGGCGTATATAATAAAGAATTTCATCCATCTGAAAAACAGCTGGTAATGTTTCAATAAGCACCGTCGCTTTAATTGTACCCAAGGGTAATCCATACCGTTCTTCCGTATAACTAAATACTTCACTCCACCATTGGGCTTCTTTATAAGATTCTAGTTTTGGGATATAGAAATAAGGACCTCTCTCTTTTTCCAATAGTTTTTTATAGTTATGAAAAAAATAAAGTGCAAAATCCATTAATGCTCCTGGAATCGTTTTACCCCGGTATAAAATATGTTTTTCAGGTAAATGCAAAACGCGTACCCGAGCCATCAAAATGGCCGGATCAGACTTCAATTGATAAACTTTACCTTTTTCATTAATAAATGAAATAGTGCCATTAACCGCATCACGAAATTAATTTGTCCTTTAATCAATTTTTCCCAAGTAAGTGAAAGTGAATCCTCAAAATCAACCATAAAGACTTTTACATTAGTATTCAAAGCATTAATAATTATTTTTCGTTCCACCGGACCGGTTATTTCGACTCGGTGATCAAGTAAATCTACGGGAATACCTTGTATTTTCCAATCATCCTTCCTGATTGAAACAGTTTCTGACATAAAATCAGGTAAAATACCTTGGTCAATCTGTAACTGTCTTTCAACTCTAGCGCTAAGTAATACATCACAATATTTAGCAAACTGCTCAACTAAAGCTGTTAACAAATCAACTGCTGCTGATGTCAAAACTTACTGTTCTGGTGCGCCAAATAGTTGCAAAAAAGTTAATTCATTGATCACTGTTTGCTGATCCAACGGAGTATCTCCTTTAATATAAGGTTCACTTGCTAAAGACTATCTCAAAATCAGCAAAAATCAAAAACACTTTCCATATTACAAGAAGAAATATGCGGAAAAATATTCTAAGCTAGATTTTTTTAATTTTTTCTCTATTAATTAATAAAAAATCAAAGAATTTACAAATAATCTTTGTAATAACAAAAAGTAAGCTAAACTGTTCTACGATACAACTAACCAAACGGCAAAAAGCCACCCCAAAGGTAGCTTTCTTAACTTATTCAAAGTCTAGCA
>JBGDCZ010000033.1:0-28560 GCA_048493715.1 Arsenophonus endosymbiont of Dermacentor nuttalli
AGGGAGTTTGTTGTTTAAATGCACGGAATAAAAACTCTCCAATAAACCCGGGGTGATTTACTCATGTTCGTTAACCAGTAATGAATACTGCTCATGATAATACCTCTCCTTAATTGAGTAATCGATAGTATATGATACTATAAAAGTACATTAATGGGTTTTGAAGAGGTTCTGAAAAATATACCGCCTGTTAAAATCTGAAATCTATTTACCAACAGGCCTATAAGCTTTAATTAAAAGAGATTGTTTATTTGCATAGGGCTCAGTTGATCTGTGCTCTATTTGTTTTTGGGTTAGTTTGGTGTTCAGATATATTTTAATGGAAAATTATTTATATTTAATTTTTCTTATAGAAAGTTAATCATTTTTTCCAAAATATTAGCTATGAATTTGTTGATCACAATAATGAATGTTTTCTTTTTTAGTTGTTAATCCTTCACATCTGAACATAAAAACAAAAGAAAATATGGTGGATCGAGTGATTTGAATTAATTGTTCAAAATGTTTTTTAAAATCTTCTTTATTGATAAATATAATATCTTTTATTAAATTATATGAGTTATATAGGTCTTGTGGTTTAATTGATTTGTGGATAACAACAAATTTGTGCTCTAGATCATTACGCCATTGTTTATAAAATGATAATTCACCATTTTTCCCTTCATTTAGGTCAGTAGCAATACTATAAAGAGCTAGTATCCCAGGAGATTTTATTTTCTCAAATTTTTCTCTTCTATTATCGGTATCTAATCTCCAAAAATTTTGAAAGTATATTTTTTTATCTATATTACCTTTATGGTTGGTAGGATAAAGATCATAGAGTTCACAGATAGCAACTGCAATCTTATCTAAAATACCAAAACAAAGTCGAAAGGTTGTTCTGAGTTTTTCTATATCAATACCTAGTATTTCATCATTGAATAATTCTAAAAAACCAGATTCATTTTTTATTTGACTGGTGTTTATAGGATTTATATATTCATAATAAAGATGGCGAGCTAAAGAAGACTCTGATTTTAAATGGCTTAGGACCATTTCCATTGGAATAATAAAATCACCGGTTACGCGGCTATTTGATATAGCTAAATTATCCTCTGAATTAACTAGGCAAGGGCAGTAAAGTCCATGCTGAGAAAGAGTAAGGTGTTTATTTATATAAAATTGTCTATATGAAGTTAAATTTTTGAACTCTTCTTGAGTTAATTTTTCATCATTTTTATCGGATTCATAACTTATTTTTTTCATCAGTAAGAATTTTTTTTATTATTTTTTCTGTTTTTTTAGCTTCTAGTAAATAAGATTTTTTCCAGAGGTGAAATATATTTTATTTTGAGATAGTTACATACTCAAATTTTACTTCTTTAAGAAGTTTTATTGAATAAGTTGATGAAATAATATTGAGATGTTTAAGAGCATTTGAACGATTAATCCAAGACTCTGGGATATCAAAACCTGATAAATTAGTAATATCATAGTATCTTAGTGCTTCGACTAAACGAAATTGTTTTTTTAGAATCTTAGTAAGATTTACTGATATTTTTAGTTGATATTCTGGAGATTTATTATTAGAGTTTTTAGTGAGTACCATAATAAGTTTTTGATGATTACTAATTCTTCTATAGTCTGGAATATATTTTCATAAGGAGTGGCAATATCAATTAAATTAACTTTAGCATTCCTATAGTTGTAATAAAAATCAAATTTTCCCGATATAGATATTAATGTTTCTTTGTGGATATTCAGGAGATCAAAACTTAGCTTTGTGGTAAGTTTATTTGGCTGTCTATTACCTATATCAAAGAGGAAACCAGCAATGTTATATAGCAAGTATAATAGTTTTGTTCTTGATCTTCTATTTCAGTAAGCTTTTTTATAAAAGATTGTGATAAATCGTATGCTTTAGAAAAATTACCAGTGTCAATTAGATTTCATATTAAATGCATTTCATTAATAAGTTTTGTTATCACCATGAATGTTTTATTCTCATTAACAACCTATAACTGAATGAAGTAATAATATTTTAATTGATAATTATTTATTATGATTATAGCATCTTAATTAAGATACTATAAAATAGGCCAACTTCATCAAACATTAAACAAAAAGTTCATCACATCGCCATCTTGTATGACATAATCTTTACCCTCGGCACGCATTTTGCCGGCTTCTTTGGCACCTTGTTCGCCGTTATAGTGAATAAAATCGGCAAATGAGATAGTCTGGGCGCGGATAAAACCTTTTTCAAAATCGGTGTGGATCTTACCGGCAGCTTGTGGCGCAGTGGCACCGATTGGAATAGTCCAGGCACGAACTTCCTTTACACCGGCAGTGAAATAAGTTTGCAGATTGAGTAACTTATAACCTGCGCGGATCACTCGATTTAAACCCGGTTCTTCAATACCAAGTTCAGCTATAAACTCGTCGCGTTCATCTTCATCCAGTTCGGCGATATCGGCTTCAATGGCGGCGCATACTGGTACAACAACCGATCCCTCTTTTTCGGCAATGGCACGTACCGCAGTCAAATGGGGATTGTTGCTAAAACCATCTTCACTCACATTGGCAATATACATGGTCGGTTTGAGAGTTAAAAAACTGAGGTAGCGAATAGCGGCTTTTTCTTCTTTAGTTAACGCTAAAGTACGTAGCATATGCGCGTTTTCCAGGTGCGGTAAACATTTTGTTAAAATGTCTAATTCGATTTTCGTTTCTTTGTCACCACCTTTAGCTTTTTTCTGAATGCGATAGATCGCGCGTTCACAGGTGTCTAAGTCAGCCAATGCCAGTTCAGTATTTATGGTATCAATATCCGCTATTGGGTTGACCTGGCCGGCAACATGTACAATGTTGTCATTGTCGAAGCAGCGAACAACATGACCAATCGCTTCGGTTTCACGAATATTAGTTAAAAATTGATTGCCTAAACCTTCACCTTTAGAGGCGCCTTTTACCAGTCCGGCGATATCGACAAATTCCATCGTGGTAGGTAATACTCGCTGTGGTTTGACAATTTGCGCCAATTGATCGAGGCGAGGGTCGCGCATCGGTACCACACCGGTATTAGGTTCTATCGTACAAAAAGGAAAGTTTGCTGCCTCGATACCAGCTTTGGTCAGTGCATTAAAAAGCGTTGATTTTCCTACATTGGGTAGACCAACGATACCGCATTTAAATCCCATAAAGTATGTTACCTTAGTTTTTATCTGTGCAAATAGTATATGATTAATTGTGAAATATAAACGAATTTGTTCACGATTATACACTTAAAAATGAGCTTACCGAAGGCGTGATGATATAGCATTATTTAGCTGCTTTAAAAGCATGTAAACGGTTTACTGCTTTATTAACCCCTTCATTAAGTAAAATTGGGGTGCAACGTATTGCTTCATCGATCGTGTCAGCGATCAATTTTTGTTCCAGTAAGGTGGGTTTGTTTAATACAAAGCTAACCACTTTATTTTTATCGCCTGGATGACCAATGCCGATGCGTAACCGATAAAAATTAGGGTTGTTACCCAGTTTGTTTTGGATATCTTTGAGACCATTATGTCCGCCATTGCTACCGCCTAATTTTATTTTGGCTATCCCTGGCATTAAATCTAATTCATCATGCGCAACCAGAATTTCTGTCGGTTCTATGCGATAAAAATTAGCCATTGCTAATACTGATTTACCATTGAGATTCATATATGTTGTTGGGATCAGTAAGCGAACATCATTATCTGCCAGGTTGATCCTGGCGGTGTAACCAAAAAATTTACTTTCTTCTTTTAGTAACTGATTATGTTGTTTAGCTAATAATTCGACGTACCAGGCACCTGTGTTATGGCGGGTCAGCGCATATTCACAGCCTGGATTAGCCAGACCGACGATCAGTTTTATGTTACTCACCATATTTGTCACTATTTAGCGGTTTTTATCAAAGAACATAGCTTACCTTTTCTGACGACAGAGCACAAAAAGTTAAATAGCATGACAGAATAATAGCCTCATGCGGTTAACTGCATGACAATTTTTGCTTTTTCAATAAAAATGTTTTTTGTACAGACTTGTGAGTAAGATCTTATCTAATGTGATCTTTTCCGCACTCTTGATCGAGAAACTATTACTATAATATAGCAAAAGAACAAGCATTTTTATTATTCAATATCGTCCTTGGCGACAAGCATTCTGGAGGGCATAATATGAAACGAAAACAATCTTTTTTACTAGGTAATTGCTGATGGCAACTGGGATGGTGGTTATGGTGATCAGTATTGGATATAATATAATCATGAGTTTCGGTTACCACTACCCGAATATTTAGCAGAAATATCATTAATTAGTCTCTTTATCGGTGCATTGATTTGGTTAGCTGGTGCTAGGCTTAGTGGTCATGAAGACATTGCTGATCGTTATTGGTGGCTGAGAAATTTTGATGAGCGCCATCGCCGATAATCGTTAACGGTTTATTTTTAGTAACTGGCAATCAGCTCAAAATAAGTTTGCGTGATGTTTAATTATCAGATTATTATTAAAGTTTAGCTGTTATTGTCTTACAACAACAAAAAACCCATGATAGCTATCAAAGGGTTTTCAGTTATATTAGGTTAATAAATGTGGCGGTTAAATTTTAACCAGACATAATTTATTATTTAGTGTTCAAACATTGCTGAGATCGACTCTTCGTTACTGATCCTACGAATGGCTTCAGCCAACATGCCAGACAAGGTTAGGGAACAAACCTTGTTAAGTTCTTTGATTTCAGCTGACAAGGGAATAGTGTCACAAACAACCACCTCATCAATTACTGAATCTTTAATATTGGCGACTGCATTACCTGAAAATATTGGGTGAGTAGCATAAGCGAAGACGCGTTTAGCGCCTCGTTCCTTAAGTGCTTCGGCTGCCTTACACAGGGTACCGCCGGTATCGATCATATCATCAACTAGCACACAGTCCCGGTTGGCGACATCACCAATGATATGCATGACCTGGGAAACATTTGCTCGTGGTCGACGTTTATCAATAATAGCCATATCGGTATCATTTAATAATTTGGCAATCGCACGGGCGCGTACCACACCACCTATATCAGGGGAAACCACAATCGGATTATCTAGATTTTTTTGTAACATATCTTCTAATAAGATCGGGCTACCGAAAACGTTATCTACCGGTACATCAAAGAAACCTTGGATTTGCTCGGCATGTAGATCGACGGTCAAGACACGGTCAACCCCCACACTGGAAAGAAAATCAGCCACCACTTTAGCGGTAATCGGAACACGAGCTGAACGCACGCGACGATCTTGACGCGCATAACCAAAATAGGGAATGACCGCGGTGATCCGGCCGGCAGATGCACGGCGTAGGGCATCAACCATGACTACCAGCTCCATTAAGTTGTCGTTTGTTGGGGCACATGTTGACTGGATGATGAAAATATCACCACCACGGACATTTTCATTAATTTGTACACTAACCTCACCATCACTAAAACGGCCTACCGCAGCGTCTCCAAGACTAGTATATAGCCGATTGGCAACACGTTGTGCGAGTTCCGGGATAGCATTACCAGCAAAAAGCTTCATATCGGGCACGAAAAAGACCTCAGGCTTGTGTCTATAGCGATATTATCGCCCAAAAATATTATTCCTATTAGTGGCTTTAATATCTGGAAATCCCAGCGCGGAATGTGTGCAAAGGTGAATGGTTAACGCCTTGCGCAACGAAACCTTGCATCCACTCTGGGGCTTTATTTAACACCTTACGGGCAGTTGCTTCGGTTTCGAATTCAGCAAAAACGCAAGCACCTGTGCCGGTAAGACGTGATGTTGTATATTCTAGCAGCCATGAAATAAGCTCTTCAACCTTAGGAAAACGTTTTCTTGCGATTGATTCACAATCATTTGCATATGGCCCTTGTAATAATGCGCTTAAAGAGCGTTTTGGTGAATTGCGTTTTAATTGCGGATCAGTAAAAATTTGTTGGGTAGGAATAATAAGTCCAGGATGGGCTACTAAATACCATTTTTCGGCTGGCTCTACAGGTACAAGTTTATCACCAATTCCTTCGGCGAAAGCGGCATGCCCTTTTACGAATACCGGAACATCGGCGCCCAGCTGACGAGCAAGCTTGGCCAAGGTATTATCATCAATATGAGTTTGCCAATGGTGGTTTAAAGCAATCAGTGTTGTTGCTGCATTAGAAGAGCCGCCACCTAAACCGCCACCACTGGGCAAGATTTTATGTACATAAATATCCGCCCCTAGGTGATCATTAGCGCACTGCATTTCGCGGCAATAGTGTTGTAATAAACGCGCGGCTTTAACGATAAGGTTATTTTCTGCTGATAGATTAACAAAAGGGGTAAGTAATCTAATTTCATTACCTGCACGTGGTGTGATCGTGATTTCATCACCATAATTAAGAAATTGAAACAGGGTTTGCAGTTCGTGATAACCATCAGCTCTAAGACCAGTAATGTAGAGAAATAAGTTTAGCTTTGCCGGTGAAGGCCAGGTTAATGTCATTAGTTTAGTGTCCAACTGTCCATTTTTAACTTAATACGTTGTTTACCTTGTGTTAATTCAATACGGCTAGGGAGTTTAGGTTGATTATCCTGGCTATAAGCAAGGTAGTTTAAATGCCAGGTTTCGCCATTTTTAATATACTCGATAGTTTTTAACAGCCCATTTTCGTCTAATGTGAATGAAGTGGCATTGGTAGGTAAGCCGATTAACCAACAGGGGAAGTTTTCAATTGGAATTTCCATGCCGGTTAATTGGTAAATCATTTGCGCCGGATTATTATTGACATATTTTTTACCTTCTCTATCGGTTAGTTGAGTAACGTTTGGCGTTACACTGAGCTCTAATTCTTTTGTTCCTAATGGATTGGTTAATAACAGACGGTAATTTGACAGCGTATATTGTTGCCAAAAGAATTTGGCATAGGTTTTATTATCAGTGCCAATATAAGCAAAAGCGCCACGAGTTTGAAATTTTGTCAGCTTCGCCAATTGTTGCTGATAGCTTATCCATAGTGGATTGGTTATTGAACTTGTTTTTTCTGTTGTCAATTGTTGGTTGAAGGTACAAGCGGTCAATAAAATAGAAAGTAGGGGAATAAATCTCCCACAATAGTGATGTAAACTGGCAAATGGTTTTGTAATGATTATCATTAAATATTTCCTATGCATAAGGTTGGTGTTAATTTGTTGCCATTAGTCAGTATGTTACTAAGGTAAATGTAACTAAAATTAGGGAAAATTGCCCGTTTTATTCGTTTGCTTAGCTTAACATCTTTAATTGGTTAGTTGCATAAAGTAGAATACTATCTCAAAGTTTCCTTATTAAAGTTATTGGTTTTATTTTTGTGTGCTTAACAGAGGCTTAGAAACCATTTAGTTACTTGATTCAGTGAATATGACATTACTTGCACTCGGTATAAATCACAAAACAGCGCCTATAACATTACGTGAACGATTAACCTTTGCGCCGGAAAGTATTGAGCATGCTTTGGATAATTTACTCCAGCAGCCCCTGGTTCATAGTGGGGTTGTACTTTCTACATGTAATCGTACGGAGTTATATCTATGTGTTGATTCACAAGCTGCCCTGCAAGAGCAATTGATTAATTGGTTATGTAGTTATCATCGTTTAAATTTAAATGAAGTCAGAGCAAGTATTTATTGGCACCAAGATAATGCAGCTGTTAGCCATTTAATGCGTGTTGCTAGTGGATTAGATTCATTAGTTTTAGGTGAGCCACAAATTTTAGGTCAAGTTAAACAAGCATTTTCTAAATCTCAGCACTATAAAAAATTGTCGAGTGAGCTTGAACGTTTGTTTCAACGTTCATTCTCAGTTGCGAAACGTATTCGTACGGAAACAGAAATTGGTGCTAATGCGGTTTCGGTTGCTTTTGTCGCATGCACGCTTGCGCGTCAGATTTTTGAATCGCTAGCTGAATTGCATATTTTGCTAGTAGGGGCAGGAGAGACGATTGAACTGGCTGCGCGACACCTTCGTGAACACTGTGCCAAGCGGTTGATCATAGCTAATCGCACGCGCACACGCGCTTCACGTTTTGCTAATCAAGTTGGCGCTGAAATCATCACTTTAGCAGAAATTGACAGCCGTTTAGCCGAGGCTGATATTGTTATTAGTTCGACTGCTAGCCCTTTACCGATCATCGGTAAAGGCATGGTTGAACGTGCCATGAAAGCCCGACGTAATAAGCCTATGTTGCTTATTGATATTGCTGTTCCGCGAGATATTGAACAGGATGTTGAGAAGCTGAATAATATTTATCTTTATAGTGTTGATGATTTGCACACTATTGTTCAACAGAATGTGGAACAGCGAAAAATGGCGGCAATTCAGGCAGAACTTATTGTTGAGCAAGAAAGTGCTTATTTTATGGATTGGTTGCGTTCTCAGTCATCAGTCAATACAATTCGTGATTATCGTAGTCAGGCAGAGCAAATTAGGGCTGAAATGGCAGAAAAAGCGCTTGCTTCACTGCGAAATGGTGCAGATAGCGAGCAAGTGATTAACCAATTGAGCTATCAATTAATGAATCGCCTGATCCATTCAACAACCAAATCACTCCAGCAAGCAGCAACAGATGGTGATATTTACCGTCTTAATATTTTAAAAGATAGCTTAGGACTGGAGCAAAATTAAACTACCTTTAGTAAGGTCTAACATAACGAATGAAGTCTTCAATAATTGCTAAGTTAGAAGCATTACAGGAACGCTACGAAGAAATTCAGGCTCACCTGGTTGATACTGAAGTGATCGCTGATCAAGAACGTTTCCGGGCATTATCTAAGGAGTATGCGCAGTTAACTGATGTAACTAAATGTTTTCAGGCATGGCACGCTGTTCAGCAAGATATTGAGACGGCTGAAATATTACTTAATGATCCTGAAATGCGCGAAATGGCTCAGGAAGAACTGAAAGAAGCCAAAAAACGTAATGAAGAATTTGAACAACAGTTACAGATTTTGTTACTACCAAAAGATCCCGATGATGAAAAAAATTGTTTTTTAGAAATTCGGGCAGGTACCGGTGGTGATGAGGCGGCAATATTTGCTGGTGATCTTTTTAGAATGTATAACCGCTATGCCGAATCTCGGCGCTGGCGTATTGAAGTTATGAATGCGAGTGAGGGCGAACATGGTGGCTACAAAGAGATTATTGCTAAAGTTTCTGGTGAAAGTGTCTATGGTCGTCTAAAGTTTGAATCAGGTGGACATCGTGTCCAACGGGTGCCGGAAACTGAATCACAGGGACGTATTCATACCTCTGCTTGTACGGTGGCCGTTCTGGCTGAAATTCCAGCAACCGAACTGTCGGAAATCAACCCAATTGACTTAAGGATTGACACATTCCGTTCATCGGGTGCTGGAGGGCAGCACGTTAATACTACTGACTCTGCGATCCGTATTACCCATATTCCGACCGGAATTGTGGTTGAGTGTCAGGATGAACGTTCACAACATAAAAATAAAGCCAAAGCGTTGTCAGTTTTAGCTGCTCGTATTCGCGCAGCAGAAGTACAAAAACGCCGTGAAGCTGAAGCTTCAGAACGCCGTAATTTACTTGGCTCAGGTGATCGCTCCGATCGGATCAGAACTTATAATTTTCCTCAAGGCCGTGTTACTGATCATCGTATTAATTTAACACTCTATCGTTTAGATGAAGTGATAGAGGGAAAATTAGATATGCTTATCCGACCTATTATTAATGAATATCAAGCAGATCAACTTTCTGCTTTATCAGAACAAGATTAATGAATTATCAGCATTGGTTAGTCTATGCGGCTAAAAAGCTTTGCCATAGTGATAGTGCTAAACGTGATGCTGAAATCTTGTTGCAATATGTAACAGGCAAAACTCGCACTTACCTTATTGCATTTGGTGAAACAGAATTAACTGCCAAGCAACAAAAGCAGCTTGAACACCTATTAGCTCGTCGCTATAAGGGTGAACCTATCGCCTATTTAGTAGAAGAAAAAGAGTTTTGGTCGCTACCACTGAAAGTTTCTCCCGTTACTTTGATACCTCGTGCGGATACAGAGTGCTTAGTTGAGCAAGCATTGCTGTTGTTATCAGATAACCGATCAGTAAAAATATTAGATCTGGGGACCGGCACCGGTGCTGTGGCATTAGCTTTAGCAGTAGAGTGTCCGACAGCTCAGATAGTCGGTATTGATATTAGTGATGCCGTGATCACGCTTGCCCAACTTAATGCCTATAATTTGGCGATTAACAATGTCAAATTTTGCAAAAGTAATTGGTTTACTTCACTACCTATTCAGCAATTTGATATGATTGTCAGTAATCCACCTTATATTAATGAATGTGATCCACATTTACAGCAAGGTGATGTGCGTTTTGAACCTAAGACAGCATTAATATCTGCTAATCAAGGATTGGCTGATATTCAATTGATAATTGAAAAATCGTGTAACTATTTAGTTAACAAGGGATGGCTTTTACTCGAACACGGGTGGTTGCAGGGAAGGCAAGTAAGGCAGTTATTTGTCTGTTATCATTATCAACAGGTAATAACTTTTCAGGATTATGGTGGTAATGATCGTATTACAGTAGGTCAATGGAAATGTGATGAAAACCATAGCTGATTTTGAATTTAATAAAGCACCACTGAGCGAAGGTATTATACTTGTTTCACAAAATATTCGGCCAGATTTTCCTGTTGAAGAAGTTAATACACAACTTAAATTTCTGGTTGAAGAAGCAAGAAAAGTAATGCTAGCGGATGATGATATAGAAACGCAGGTATCTATATTACTAAAATTATTTTATCGGGACTGGCTTTTTAGCGGTGTAACAGGGGTTTATTCGCTTTCTGAGGCACTTTGGCTCGATAAAGTGCTGACGGCAAGACAGGGAGCGCCTGTTTCATTGGGGACAATTTTTTTGCATGTTACAAATCAATTACAGTTACCAGTAATGCCGATTATTTTTCTGACTCAACTTATTCTATGTGTGCGTTTAAATGATGGAACTTATTGGTACATTAACCCGACAAACGGTGAAACGCTTACCGAGCAAACGCTTGATTTATGGATAAAGGGAACAATTAGTCCTTTTGCTCATTTGACCCGAAAAGATATTGAAGAAACCGAGCATAGAATTATCATACGCAAAATGTTTGATACAATCAAAGCTGCGTTGATGGAAGAAAAAAAGATGGAACAAGCACTGCAAGTTTGTGAAACATTATTAATTTTTGATCCGAAAGATCCCTATGAAATACGTGATAGAGGGCTTATTTTTGCTCACCTTGAATGTAATCATGTGGCAATTTCGGATTTAAATTATTTTGTTGAGCAATGCCCGGAAGATCCTGTTTCTGAAATGATAAAAATACAAATCTATTCAATAGAAGGGCAGCAGATTACATTGCATTGATCGTCAAAAATCATAACTAATTTGTTGTCATATAAAGGATAAAAGCATGCAATATAAAGTAGTGTCTATTGGTGATATTAAGGTCGCAAATGATCTACCATTTGTGTTATTTGGTGGTATGAATGTACTTGAATCACGTGATCTAGCGATGAGAGTTTGCGAACATTATGTCACTGTGACAGACAAGCTTAACATTCCTTATATTTTTAAGGCTTCTTTCGATAAAGCAAATCGCTCATCGATTCATTCCTATCGTGGTCCAGGCCTGGAAGAAGGAATGAAAATTTTTCAAGAAATTAAGCAAACATTTGGCGTTAAAATAATTACTGATGTCCATGAGCCAGCGCAAGCGGCGCCGGTTGCTGAAGTTATCGATGTTATTCAACTACCTGCTTTTTTAGCGCGGCAAACTGATCTCGTTGAAGCGATGGCCAAAACCAGTGCGGTTATTAATGTTAAAAAACCACAGTTTATTAGTCCCAGTCAAATGGGAAATATTGTTGAGAAATTTAAAGAAGCAGGTAACGAAAAAGTTATTCTCTGTGATCGTGGGGCAAATTTTGGTTACGATAACTTAGTCGTCGATATGCTAGGTTTCAATGTTATGATGAAGGTATCGGCCGGTTCTCCGGTTATTTTTGATGTTACTCATGCATTGCAATGCCGTGATCCTTTTGGTTCTGTATCCGTTGGGCGTCGTGCGCAGGTCGCTGAGTTGGCTAGAGCGGGTATGGCTGTTGGGTTAGCGGGATTATTTTTAGAAGCGCATCCAGACCCTGATAACGCAGGATGTGATGGACCATCGGCACTACCATTGGCAAAATTAGCACCTTTCCTTGAGCAGGTTAAAGCTATTGATGATGTGGTGAAAAGTTTTGCCCACTTAGATACAAGTAATTAATTGTTTTTTATGCAGTTAAATGATGTTGTTACCATGTTTGGCGCTGATCTGCAGCGCCGCTGTGGTGAAAAAATTCATAAGATCAGTTTGCATGGGCTTTATTACCCCAATCGTGATGGCACATTGGACCGCGGTGGCTTTACGTTTTGTAATATTGCTTCTTTTTCTGATGAGCAGCAGCAATTTTCCATTCAGGAACAAATTGCACAGAAAATAAAAAAATCCATCTGGCCCCGCTATCTGGCTTATTTTCAAGCTGACACCAATACTTATGCTGAAGTAGCTATTTTAAAACAGTTATATCAACAGGCATTAAATCAGGCAAACATTGTTGGGTTCTGTGTGGGTACGCGATCGGAGGATTGTGTCTCTCAACCGGTATTGGATTTATTAGTAGAATATCAACAGCAAGGATATGAAATCTGGTTAGAACTTGGTTTACAAACCTGCCATGATAAAACATTAAAGAAGATCAATCGAGGTCACAATTTTGCTAGTTATCAAAAAATTGTCCAAATTGCCCGTCACAAGAGCTTAAATGTTTACGTTCACTTGATTATTGGCCTGCCGGGTGAAACAACTAAGCACAATCTGCAAACAATAACTCATGTTATTAATACCGGTGTTGATGGCATTAAATTGCATCCATTGAATATTGTGGATGGTAGTATAATGGCCAAAGCTTGGCAAGCAGGGCGTTTGTCATCACTCGAATTAACGAATATGTATAGATTGCCGGCGAAATGATCCATTATACACCAAAGGATATTATTTACCATCGCATTTGTGCCAATGCCGCTAGACCGACTTTACTGATGCCAGAGTGGTGTGCTAATCGTTGGTTGGGAATGAATGCCTTATATCAATATCTCTGTCGGCATGGGAGTCAGGGGTCTAAATTTGATAGTGACTAGATAACCTATCTGTTTAAGATCGCTTATGCTGCTTATGCTAAAGCTATTATTCTAGTGGTTGACAAAGATTTTTATATGGCGGTGAGGGAGGGATTCGAACCCTCGATACGTTTTCACGTATACACACTTTCCAGGCGTGCTCCTTCAGCCACTCGGACACCTCACCAATTATCATGCTAGTATAGTAAGAATAGTGTGATGGGGCGCTACTATAGGAAAAAGCAGCTTAACCGTCAATAATATATTGTCATTTTTATTTCTATTTTCAGTTAAATAGGTAAATAAAGAACAATTTGTTGAAAATAGTTGAAAATATATGTGAAATTGCTGCTGTTACTGCTCAATGTTTTATGTCACTGATTAATGGGCAAAATTATTAAATAAGTATTATAAATTGGAAATAATAATGAATGAATTTTCTGTGATTTTCCGAATACTTGGAACATTATTTAATCGTTCGCCAGCGGATCCTATTACCAAACCTTTATTTGAATTGATTGTTAATGATCAATTGAAACTATCCTGGCCCTTGGAACAAGATATGTTATTAACAAAATTAGCGTCTAGTAGCCAGGATAAAGCGCTAGTGGTTAAAGATTTTAAGCAATTATTTCTCGAGCCTAACTCTGCTATTGCTAACCATATCTAGTCAATATTGTGCAATATCAGCCGCTACTGTTAATGAATTTTTAACGGCCAGTGGCATACCTTTAGCAGCAGAAAAAGCTGATCGTTTTGGGGCTTTATTATTGGGGGCCTCTTGGTTGGAAGATAATGTAGTTGAGGAGCCGTTATTAACACAAATTCAGCTATTTGATCAGTTTATTTTATCTTGGAGTGAACTATTTCTTAGCCAAGTAGAAGCGCATGCAGTAAGTGATTTTTATCCTACCTTGGTCATAATAACTCGTGAAGCTTTAATTGTGTTACGTGAGGAGCTGGTTTTTGACAAGTGACGATGTCACTTATTATGGAAATATGACAGGCGAAAATAGATCGCCTGTCAGGTATATTAGCTGTTTAATGGTTGTTATTTTACTCATTCAACTAATGGAATAACTAACTTACCAGGTTTGACTTCAAGTCCTTTGGCAATTTTTTTGGCTAATGCTTCCGCTTTACTTTTTTCCGGTTGTAATGAATAGACTGGATTTTTTTCAAAATAGGCTTTTAAAGAATTATTAACAATCGGCAGTATTGGGCTAATGGTGGTGGTCATTTTTTCGGGTGTGATTTTGTAATCAGAAATTTCCAGCTCTTTTAAATAAATGGCACCGGCCTCTACATCAAAATAAGGTAGTGAAGTAATCGCTAGAGAAACTTCTGCCTGGGTCGAGCCTAATAGTGACGCAAGATTAATTTTGGCGACTCCCGTTAGGGTAATTTTATTCGGCTCCGTCCGGCCTATTTGAGCAGAAAGGTTGGATAGATCGATACTAGCATCAGCTATGCCAGCAATGCCTATTTTTTTACTATAGTTAGTATGCTTGGCTAAATAGTGATTAATTGTATCTTCACTTATACTGAATTCGGTTAATTGATCACATCCGGCTATGATTCCAAATAGTAACAACAGTGCTCCTGCAAAAAAGTGCTTCATATTTTGTTTTTCTCCTGTAACTTTGATAGAAAGATTGTATACAACTATTTGTCACTTAGATGCATTATCATTATAAATAATTCACTATTCATTCACTATAAATTCTAAATTTTAACCCAGCTTAAACTATCAAATATATTTAAAATTAATAAAAATACCTCAGAATATATTATCAATGACAAAGGTAAAAAAGTTTCAATAGAAAAAATTTCAAGAGGTTTTGCTAGTGTGAGAAATAAAGCTGAGTTGTCATGGGATGGAGCTCCTTCATCTTTTCATGAAATTAGAAGTTTATCCGTAAGACTTTACAAAGAGAAAATGGGGCATAAGTTTACTCCTAAGTTGTTTGGTCATAAATCAGCTAAAATGACAGAAAAATATCAGGATGACAGAAAGTTAATATTTATTATTTCAATTTTTAACGAGATGGCTATTCTTGCTCTAGTTTTTTTGTTGTACATTTTTTATTTAATTTTAGCATTATTATTAATTTTATATATATCTACTATATTTGGCTTTTTATAGCAAATAGATGTTAGCAATCGCAAAATTTTTCACATAAAGCTTAAATAAACTAAAATATTTATATTATTTAGTAAAATTAACAACTATAAACGGTGATACAAAGTTAGTATTTATCACCGTCAACATTTGTATTATTAATAACACTAATATATTTAATTAAACCACCTCAATTAAGCAATGGTTATTTTTTTATTTAAATAAACATCTTGTACGGCATTGATAAGTTCAATCCCCTTTTTCATAGATTTTTAAAACGCTTTTTTACCAAGAATTTAATCCCATACCACCTGCTCGTTTATTGATCACCGCAGTACGAACTGACTCTTTCAGATCATTTGAACCGGCGGCGGCACCCGAATTAATCAAGCCAGCACGACCCATATAGCAATTTGCTAATTGATATCTCACTAAATCAATCGGATGAGCGGTTGTCAAATTGGTATATACCCGTTCATCGGTATAGCCAAAGCCGATAGCCCCTGGTAGCCACCATTATTTTCCGCCATTTTTTGTTTAATGATGTCAGCACCAATCGTTGCCGCCAAATGGTTGGCCTGGCCAGTTAGATCAGCACTAGTATGATAGTCATTTTTCCCTTTTTGAAAGGTTGAATTTCGTAAATAGGCCCATAATACCGTAACCATAACGAGTTCGTGAGCGCGTTCAAAAGCGGCTAAAATTTCTTCAATCTGACAGCGGCACTCTGGTGAGCCATAGTAAATGGTAGCACCAACCGCACCCGCACCCATGTCAAAAGCTTGCTCGACACTTGCGTAAAGCGTTTGATTTATTGGGTTGGATAACTGAGTGTTTCACTATGATTCAGTTTTGCTAAAAATGGTATTTTATGCGCATAACGACGTGAAACTGTGGTTAATACACCATAAGTTGAGGCGACACAGTTACAAACCGCTTCAATGACAAGTTCAACAATATTTTTAGGGTCGAAATAAAGCGGATTAGCCGCGAATAAGGCTGCTGCTGAATGTTCTACACCTTTGATCTACTGGCAGAATTGAAAGGTAGCCACTGCCAGCTAGTCTGCCGTGATCAAACAGAGTTTGCATTGAGCGTAATACTGGGTTTGGGCGGTTATATCTATCATGACACGATCGATAAAGTCGTTACCAGGTAGATATAATTTTTCTTTGGCGATGGTTTGGCAGTGATGTTGTAATAGATTATCGGCATCAGAGCCTAGCAATGTCTCGATATCGGTCATCAGTTACTCCCCTATATGGACGATATGTTTGATTGTTATTCATTATAGATAGTTTGAATAACAAGCTACATTGCTTTAGTTAAGCGAAGTGGATCGCTTCAGTTTAATTTTAGTTGTGGGATTTGTTAAATGATTGTATTAAAGTTTGTTAACTATTGAATGTTATTTTGCATAAAATATCTGGTAGAAAGAATAGTAATTTTTTAACCAGCAAAAGAAAAAGCTAACTCAAGGGAGATTGAGTTAGCGAAGAAGGTGGTTCCTAGTCTTACTATTATTTTCTAGTTCTACATTTTTCGGCAATTATTATATAATAATAAGATAGTGTATTGCTGTGATCTAATACATAAAAATGGCATTTTTTTCTTAAATTATGCATTTGTATTATTGTTATTCAATTTAGAAAAAATTGCTAACAAAATGTTTATAACTAAAGCCAACACGCTACTGCTTGCTTTAGTTATTGAGCTTATTTTACCATTTGCCTATGTTGCTTACCATGTGGGTTTCTGGTCGTTGTTCCAGCTAAGTTGCTAATTAATAGTGCAAAATGCAGATCAACATCCTCAGGAATAGGTAAATAAACTTTATAGCCATTACCTGGGGCAACTTGAATAGGTTGGTTTTTTTTATCAACTAAGTTAGATAAGGTAAATTGGATATTACCTGCTGGTGTCATCAATTCTAAATTATCGCCAACACAAAATTTATTTTTTACATCCACTTCAGCCAGTCCATTTTGGCGTTCGCCAGTAAATTCACCTACAAATTGTTGGCTATCAGATACTGAATAACCATATTCATAGGTTTGGTATGCATCATGGGTATGGCGGCGTAAAAAGCCTTCGGTGTAGCCTCTGTGAGCTAAACCTTCTAATGTTGTTAATAATGTGGGATCGAAAGTTTTACCTGCTACGGCATCGTCAATGGCGCGACGATAAACTTGGGCTGTTCGAGCGCAGTAGTAAAAGGATTTTGTCCGTCCTTCGATTTTTAGTGACTGAACACCGAGGTGAGTCAGGCGTTCAACATGTTCAATAGCACGTAGATCTTTTGAATTCATAATATAGGTGCCATGTTCATCTTCAAAGGCAGTCATATATTCACCAGGACGTTTTGTTTCTTTAATTAAAAAAACTTTGTCGGTCGGTTGTCCACTGCCTAGTGTGGGGTGAATATTTTTTATCGTGATCGGTTGGTGGTGATGAACAATATTACCTATTATGTCTTCTTTTCCTTCCTGCACTTTATATTCCCAACGGCAAGCGTTGGTACAGGTACCTTGATTGGGATCTCGCTTGTTAATATAACCGGAGAGTAAGCAACGACCAGAATAAGCCATACAAAGCGCGCCATGAACAAAAACTTCTAATTCAATATCCGGTACTTGTTGGCGAATTTCAGCAATTTCTTCAATTGAGAGCTCACGTGACAGGATAATTCGACTTAATCCCATTTGTTGCCAAAATTTTACTGTTGCCCAGTTAACGGCATTGGCTTGGACCGAAAGATGGATCTCCATTGCCGGAAATGTTTCTCTTACTAACATAATGAGGCCGGGATCGGACATAATCAAAGCATCCGGCTGCATTTCAATAACCGGGGTAAGATCACGAATGAAAGTTTTTAATTTAGCATTATGTGGTGCAATATTAACCACTACATAGAAACGTTTTCCCATTTCATGGGCTTCTTTAATCCCTTTAGCTAAATTTTCATGATTGAATTCGTTGTTACGAACACGAAGGCTATAGCGAGGTTGTCCAGCATAAACAGCATCAGCGCCATAAGCAAAAGCATAACGCATGTTCTTTAGGGAACCTGCAGGAGAAAGTAATTCTGGCGTAAACATGATAAGTTCTCAATCTGATAACAAGTCAGTACTTATTCTTCATCGGATAAGTTTTTAAGTTGTTAATTCTAACCCCTTATGTTACGAAATCCAAAATAAACCAGCCGTGATATTGGCAAAATTTAATTAAACCAGTTCCCAACCATAACCTAGACCATATACTGAACGAATAAATTGTCGTTCTTTATCTAATAGTTCCAATTTGCGGCGTAATTTTTTGATATGGCTATCAATGGTGTGATCAGTAACAATACGATAATCATCGTAGAGATTATTTAGTAGCTTATCACGGGAAAAAACTTTAACAGGGTGTCGGGACAAAAATTTTAATAACCGAAATTCAGCCGGAGTTAATTCAACGGTTTGATTTTGATAACGTATCTGATAGATAGCTTCATCAATGATTAAATTATAGGATCGATTTTGTGATTTAGTTGGTTGGTAACAACGGCGTAAAATAGTTTTAATTCTGGTGATCACCTCACGTGGACTAAAAGGTTTACAGATATAGTCATCGGCACCAATTTCTAACCCAACTAAGCGATCCATTTCTTCAGTTTTAGCCGTAACAATGATAATAGGAATGTCTGAAAATTGGCGTAATTGACGGAAAATAGCTAAGCCGTTTGCGCCTGGCAACATAAGATCAAGTAAAATCAGATCAGCAGGAGAATATTTTACTTGGTTAATAACAGCATTACCGTCTAGTAACCAGTCACTTTGAAAACCTGCCACTTGAAGATAATCAACTAACAATTGGTCTAACTTTGGTTCATCTTCAACAACTAAAATACGGTAGCAGTAATTATCGAGGCTCATACCTTTTGGCTTTTATGATGATGATTTAATGGTAATTCTATGCTAATTTTTACCCCACCTAGAGAGGAGACTGAAGCGTTTATTTTGCCACCATGGGCTTCAACGATATTATAACAAATTACTAAGTCAAGTCCTGAACCCCCACTAGCACGGTTACGATAACTTTATACCCGATAAAATCGCCCAAAGATTAATGGGTATTGATGAGCCAATGAGCCTGGTGAGCTATCCTGCCAGATGAGATAAAAGGTTGGTCAGCTATAAAACCCTGTATAGTTAGGGTGCCAGGTGAGGTGGTATAACGTAAACTGTTTGCCAATAAATTATGAAATAATTGAGCTAACCGATCAGGATCAGCGTATATAGTAATAACACTAGGCAACGTAACATTTAAAGCAATTTTTTTATCAGTAAATTTAGCGCGATAGTTGCTGATAGCTAATTCAATTTGCTCTGCTAAATTAATCTTTCTGGTTCGATAACTAATGAACCGTGATCAGATAGGGAAAGCTGATGCAAATCATTAACCAGTTTAATTAGTGTATTCGTTTCAGCTAATAATGAATTTAATGTTGTTGGGTAAAGAGCACGAACGCTATCCTGAATTGCCTCTAGTTCGCCTCGTAATATGGATAATGGTGTGCGTAATTCGTGCGAGATATCTGCCATATAGTCACGCTGCATTTGTTCATTTTTTTCTAAGGTGGAAGCTAATTGGTTAAAATCTTTAGCCAGTTGGCCAAGTTCGTCTAGGCTTGAGATCCGTACACGGACAGCAAAATTTCCGGTGGTAAGTTTTTGATTTCCTTCAAGGATATGCTTGATTGGTTTGAGAAAGTTTCTCGCCAGTAGAAAAGTGGTGATCAGTGCTACTAGCAATGAAAACATTGTCACCAGAGTGCTAGTGATATGTTGCTGATGGTCAAAGTTAATACCTGCTGCACGACTAATTTTATCGGCTGTATTGCTGATTACCCAACCTACGATCTGGTTATGATATATAACCGGTTTTTGAATAATGTCGTCTTTGGTCGCCGGTAACTGGCCACGACCTGAAAGCCTGGTCATATTATGATCGACAATCCACACTTGAGTACGCCAGCTTTTTGCTGACGATTGAGTTGGCAGGTCATTTTCCTGTTCCAGGTTATTGATGAGCCGGGTCACAGCACGGTCATTATGTTGCAAAAATGTCTAATTACCGGTTTGTTGGTATTGTTTAGCGAGTGCTTGAGCAATCAGGCTATTACGTAACTCATTTGTTTGTCTAATGTAGCCAATAAAACCTTGTTAAAAACTTAATCTAATCCCCCAGTGCATGGTAAAGACAATCAGCAGACAGAAGGCAAAGATAGCAAAAAAAGTTTACTGGTTATACTGCTAAAGCGTATTTTCATTCGCGTCTTGTTACTTTGCGCTTTTGTTGTAAATAGGTCTGTAGCTTATCGAATGCGAGATAAACCACTGGTGTAGTATAAAGTGTCAATATTTGACTAACAATCAAGCCACCAACAATGGTTATTCCTAAAGGTTGACGTAATTCCGCGCCATCACCATTAGCTATTGCCAGTGGTAGCATGCCAAAAATTGCTGCGATAGTGGTCATTAATATGGGCCGAAAACGTAATAAACTGGCTTTGAATATAGCATTATGCGCGCTGAGCATACCTTGCCTTTGTGCCTGAATAGCAAAATCCACCATAATGATGGCATTTTTTTTAACAATACCAATTAATAACAAAATGCCAATCAGCGCAATTAAACTAAAAGGGGTATTAAACAGTTCTAATGCTAATAAAGCACCTAAACCTGCTGACGGTAAGGTGGAAAGAATGGTTAATGGATGTATATAGCTTTCATAAAGGATGCCAAGGACAATATACACTGTACCAATGGCGGCTATGATCAGAAATAATTGGCTTTTTAAGGTTTCTTGAAATATTTTTGCTGTTCCAGCAAATGTACTGCGTACAGTAGGTGGCACAGCTAATTGGATCATAGTCAGTTCTATCGTGTTAATGGCATCATTTAATGTATAGCCTTCATTAAGGTTAAACGAAATCGTTGATGAGGCAGATAATCCTTGATGATTAACACTTAATGGAGCATTGGTAGGTTGCCATTGAGCGAAAAAGGAAAGTGGAATTGGTTTGCCTTGTTTATTAATTACAAACATTTTTTCTAATGTACTGGCGTCTTGGGTATATTTAGGTGCAACTTCCATAATAACTTTATATTGATTCATTGGTTGATAAATGGTGGAGATTTGTCGCTGGCCGAAGGCATCATTAAGTAAGTTGTTGGCAGCTTTAATATTAATACCTAATTGTGCCATTTTGTCCCGATCGTAAGTTATTGCCATTTCTGTGCCTTTGTCTTCTTTATCGGAATTAACGTCAGTTATTTGAGGAAGCTGAGCCAGAGCTTTACGAACTTGTGGTTCCCACAAGCGTAATTCGTTGAGATCATCAGCAAGTAGCGTAAACTGATAGCTGGCAGATGCCTGACGTCCACCTGCTCGAATATCTTGCACTGGTATAAGAAATAAGCTCGCGCCTGGTTCATTAGCCAATGTATTTCTCAGTCGTTGAATAATTTGATTTATGCTTTGTTTACGCTGACTAAGAGGTTTTAAAGAGATAAAAATAAAACCGCTATTAATTTGGCTACCGTCAATAAAACCAGTCACATTGTCAATACTAGGATCTTGTTCCATTAGGCTCATAAAACGAGTCATTTTTGTTTTCATCGCTTGGAAAGAGATACTCTGATCGGCACGAACATAGCCTAATAATCGGCCAGTATCCTGTTCAGGGAAGAATGTTTTTGGGATACCGATATAAAGATAAATGTTTAAACCGATAGTTGCGAGCAAAACCAATAACACATTACGTTGGTGAGCTAAGATCCAATTCAATGTGACACCGTAACTTTTTTGTATTTTTAATAATAGCCAGCCAAAGCCACTAATCTTATGGGTGCTATGTTTTTTTCTTCTTGTTAATAGATAAGCACACATCATGGGGGTAAGAGTAAGTGAGACAAATAATGAGATCAAAATTGCTGTGGCTAAAGTGATGGCAAATTCATGGAAAAAGCGACCGACTAAACCATCCATAAAGAATAAAGGGATGAAAACCGCGATTAAAGAGATACTCATCGACAAAACAGTAAAACCAACCTCACTAACACCAATAATAGCTGCTTTCGCTCGAGTTACACCATTTTCTATGTGGCGCATAATATTCTCAATCACCACAATGGCATCGTCGACGACAAAACCAGTTGCAACGGTTAATGCCATCAACGATAGATTATTAAGGCTAAAACCACATAGATACATACCTGTAAAGCTACCAATTAGTGAGACTGGCACCACAATGGCAGGAATAATTGTTGCTCGGCCAGAGCGTAAGAATAAGAAAACGACCAGGATCACCAAACTAATTGCAATGATTAATGCTTGTTCAACTTCAATCAGGGAAGCACGAATTGTCGGGGTTCTATCTTGGGCAATGTTTAAATTGATACTAGCAGGTAGCATTTTACGGAGTTCAGGCAATTCTGCGCGAATACGATCGACAGTTGTGATGATATTGGCGCCGGCTTCTCGGCGAATGACTAAAATAACGGCCGGTTTACCGGCCGCCATACCGGCAGTACGAATGTCTTGTACCGAGTCTTTAATATTAGCGACATCCTGTAGTCTAACCGCAGAGTTATTATGGTAACGAATAATAATCGGTTGATAATCGGCCGCAGTTTTTAATTCATCATTGGTTTTTATCTGCCAGAGTGACTGCTCATCATGCAGGTAGCCTTGGGGACGACGGACATTGGCATCATTAATCGCTTCTCTTACTGCATCAAGGGAGATCCCTTGATTAAATAATGCTGTTGGATTGAGCTCAATACGTACTGCTGGCAAAGAACCACCACTGACAGAAACTTCACTGACACCGGCTATTTGTGCAATATGTTGCGCAAGTTGTGTTGAGGCGATGTCATATATTTCACCTATTCGGTAGCTATTTGATGTTAATGTTAATATCATGATTGGTGCATCAGCCGGATTGGTTTTGTAGTAACGTGGACGTGATGGCATCCCGGTAGGTAACAGACTTTGTGCTGCATTTAACACCGCTTGTACTTCTCTGGCGGCACTATCAATATTTTTATTCAGATCAAATTCCAGCGTAATATTGGTATTCCCTAACGAACTGTTAGAAGTCATTTCGTTAATACCGGCAATTTGACCTAAAGCTCGCTCTAATGGTGTGGCAATTGAAGAAGCCATAGTTTCGGGTGACGCACCAGGCATTGAAGCAGTTACTTTGATAACTGGAAAGTTTACTTGCGGTAACGGTGAGATTGGCATCAGCATAAAAGTAAAAACACCGCATAAGGTAATTGCCAGGCTAAGTAGGGTGGTAGCAACTGGGCGTTCGATAAATAATGCGAACAGTTTCACAGCAATGGCTCCTGTCCTTTTGCTGTCTGGTTATTATGTCGACCAAATTTCCAATATTGGGCTAGCCGATCAAACAGTAGATAGATCACTGGAGTGGTAAATAGGGTTAAGATTTGACTCAAAATTAAGCCTCCAACCATGCAAGTTCCTAATGGTCTACGTAGCTCAGCACCGACGCCAGTGCTTAACATTAAAGGAAGCGCGCCAAGCAGGGCGGCCATGGTGGTCATCAAAATCGGCCTGAAGCGCAATAAACAAGCCTGATAGATAGCTTGTTGAGGTGATAAACCTTGTTCCCGCTCTGCAGCTAATGCAAAGTCAATCATCATAATCGCGTTTTTCTTGACGATCCCGATAAGTAATATAATACCGATCACAGCGATAATATCGAGTTGGTAACCTGCCATCATTAAGGCAAGTAGTGCGCCAACGCCTGCGGTAGGCAGGGTAGAAAGAATAGTGATGGGATGGATAAAACTTTCATATAAGATCCCGAGAACAATATACATCGCAATAATGGCCGCTAAGATAAGCCATAAAGTATTCACCAGAGCTTTTTCAAATGCTAATGTTGCTCCTTGAAATTGAGTAATAATATCATGGGGTAATTCAATTTTGCTCTCTGCTTGTTTGATGGTGCTGAGAGCTCCTTCTAACGAGCCGCCTTTAGCCACATTGAAAGAAAAAGTGGCAGAGGGAAATTGTGCTAAGTGATTAATCGATAATGGACCATAACTTTGTTCAATCTTAGCAATTATATTTAGTGGAACCATAGTATTTTGGTTACTCCGCAAGCGAATATTATTTAGTGCAGTCAGACCAACACCACCTTCTTCGCCATGTTCAAGAATAACTCGGTATTGATTTGCTTGGGTATAAATGGTTGAAATCATTCGCTGGCCGAAAGCATTATATAATGCGTTATCAATGGCTGACATACTAATGCCTAAACGGCTGGCTGTATCGCGATCAACTATCATATTAGCGATTAATCCTTTATCTTGCCAATCACTGCTAACATCAGTAAGTTGCTGATTGGTTTTTAACGCTTCGAGTAGTTTGGGAACCCACAATGAAAGTTGCTGTAAAGAAGCTGCTTTTAAAGTAAATTGATATTGGGTGCGTGAAATCTGGGTATTAATGGTTAGATCTTGCATTGGCTGTAAAAATAACTTAATACCAGCAATATCATCCACCGTCTGTTGTAGCCGAGGGATAATGATATCTATGCGATCATCACGTTGATTTAATGGTTTAAGGGTAATTTGCACGCGCGCATTATTGAGGGATGAATTAATACCATCAATACCGACAAAAGTAGTGACATTTTCCACTGCTGGATCCGCTAATAATCGTTCAGTAATTTGGTGCTGTTTTTCGGCCATTACAGCAAAAGAGCTAGATTGTGGTGCTTCGATTACCCCTTGCAATGCTCCATTGTCTTGTAAAGGGAAAAAACCTTTTGGAATAATCAGATATAGCAATGCCGTCAGTATTAGAGTGCTAATCGCTACGGCTAGGGTTAACCATTTATGATTGAGAATGTGTTTAAGCCAGTTTGCATAAATAGCAATCATTTTATCAAACAACATTTCACAGCCTTTTTCAAAACGATTGTATTTGGTTTTTGTTTCACTCTTTAGTAAACGTGCACACATCATTGGTGTGAGGGTAAGGGAAACAATCGCCGAAATTAATATTGCGACTGCTAGAGTAATGGCAAATTCACGAAATAAGCGACCGACAATATCACTCATGAAAAAAAGTGGGATCAGTACTGCAATTAATGAAAAGGTTAAAGAAATAATGGTAAAGCCAATTTCACCCGCTCCTTTTAGTGCTGCCGTTAATGGTTTATCTCCCTTTTCCAAATAGCGAGAAATGTTTTCAATAACCACAATCGCATCATCAACCACAAAGCCAGTCGCGACAGTCAATGCCATTAGGGTGAGGTTATTAATCGAAAAGCTGCAAAAATACATGACGGCAAAAGTACCAACTAATGATAGTGGAACAGCGATACCGGGAATGAGGGTGGCGATACCATTGCGCAAAAAAAGATAAATTACCATTACAACTAAAGCAATTGATAATACTAATTCAAATTGCACATCTTTAACTGAAGCTCGAATAGTTGTTGTTTGATCGGTAAGGATATTAACCTTGACTGCTTTAGGTAAGTTTTTAACTAACTCAGGTAAAATTTGCTGGATATGATCGGTGGTTTTAATGACATTGGCGCCTGGCTGGCGTTGGACATTAATCACGATTGCCGGTTTTTTATTTGCCCAAGCACCTAATTGATTATTTTCTGCTGCTTCCGATATGGTTGCAATGTCGCCTAGTCGAATAGCCGCACCTTGCTTGTAGGCAATAATAAGAGAGCGATAATCTGCCAATGATTTCATTTGATCATTAGCAGCCAAAGTGATTGCGCGAGTGGGACCATCAAGGCTGCCTTTAGCTGAATTTATATTAGCATTATTAATTGCTAGCCGAATTGTTTCATTATCCAGTTGGTGCGCAGCAACCGCTTGTGGGTTTAGCTTGATGCGTACCGCTGGACGTTGCCCACCGGCGAGAGTCACTAAGCCAACACCATCTACCTGAGAAATTTTTTGGGCGATCCGTGTTTCAACCATGTCTTGCAATTGGGTCATTGGTAGGGCATTGGTCGTTACGGCTAAGGTTAAAATTGGCGGATCGGCGGGATTGACTTTACTATAAATGGGCGGATAGGGCAGATCTTTTGGTAATAAATTACTGGCAGCATTAATTGCCGCTTGCACTTCTTGCTCAGCAATATCCAGCGCTAATGACAGTTGAAAGGTTAAAGTAATCACCGAAGAGCCACCAGCACTTTGGGAAAACATCTGTTTTAGTCCTGACATCTGTCCCAATTGGCGCTCTAAAGGTGCGGTGATTGCTGACGTCATCACGTCAGGGCTGGCACCAGGATAGAGGGTGACCACTTGAATTGTAGGATAGTCAACTTGTGGCAATGCAGAGACCGGTAAAAAACGGTAACCGATAATGCCAGATAATAAAATTGCCACAATAAATAACGTGGTTGTTACTGGGCGTAGAATAAATAACCGTGATAGGCCACCATTTTTTACCGGTGTCGCAAACTGCATTAAGATTTCTCCGTTGTGGTAGCATAAGAAGTTAATTGATTGATTGGGGTAACAACCTCAACTTTTAACCCATCAACTAACCGATCGACACCATCGGTAACGACACGCATGCCAGAGTCTAATCCTCCGGTAATGATGGTCTTTTGACCGTCTTGTAAGCCAACAGTGACTTTATGTTTTCTGACCAAATTATTTTTATCTAATAGCCAGATAAAGTGACCAATACTGCCTATCTGTAACGCTGAGGTAGGGATCACGACCACATTTTTTAGGGTATCAACTTGGATATGAATATTAATAAATTGATTGGGAAACAGCTTATCATCTTGATTAGCAAAACGTGCCTTCATTTTTAAGGTGCCGGTTGTGGTATCTATCTGATTATCGGTACTTAACAGATAACCTGCCGCAATTTGAGCATTATTGTTACGATCCCAGGCACTCACCGGAATTTTTGCCTTTTGTTGTTGAGCGACCTTGATCAAAGGAATATCGGCTTCAGGTAGCGCAAATACGGCGTCAATAGGGGTGGTTTGTGTAATGACAACAATGGGGGAAGTTGCCCCGCTAGCGATATAATTACCAACATCAACTTGTTTTAAACCAACACGGCCAGCAATGGGAGCCGTAATTCGGCTATAGGTCAATTGCAGTTTGGCGTTATTAATGGCCGCCCGATCGATTTTAACACTGCCTTCTACTTGTTGGACTATGGTCCGCTGTTTATCTAACTCTTGTTGGGAAATAACCTTACTAGCCGCCAGCTTTTGATAACGGACTAAATCTTGACTGGCATTATGCAATTGCGCTTGGTCTTTAGTTAACTGCCCTTCAGCTTGTGCCAGCGATATTTGAAATGGGCGCGGATCGATTTCTGCTAATAAATCACCGCTCTTAACCGTTTGCCCTTCAGTGAAATGGAGCGCCATTAATTGTCCTTGCACCCGACTGGTTACGGTTACGGTATTTGCGGCTTGTACTGTTCCTAAGGCAGTAAGAATATGTGGAATACTTTGTCGTACTGATAATGCCGCTTGTACCGGTGGCAGCGGCGCTCTGCGCAACTGCTTAAGGCTTTGGCTTGATGATTGTGAGGTAGTTGTTTGTGATTGAAAAAAGTACCAGGCAAAAAGCCCACAGGGCAATAAAAAGAGAGTGGTGACAGCAGATATGATAATTTTTCGGCGGCGATTATTATTGTTCATCATGTCCTTAGCATTGTTATTGTGTTGGCAGTAATCGATTAGTTTGGTTAAGCAAATTATTTTATATAATATAGTTTAGCGAGTATTTAACATAAAAAAAATGGAGGAAATGTGGAAATTATATCAATCAGTGTGAGATAAGCATAAATTAGCCAAATGATGTACATGTTAAAGATATTTATAATCAGCAACGTGTTTGTTACAGCCAAATCAATTAATGTCCAATAACAAAGAATTGTTAACGGCAATTAAATAGCGGTTTTTGCAATTATATTCCATCAATAACTAAAATATTACCTTTTTTCATTATAAATTAATCAAGGAATGATTATGCAAGTAACCGCTGCTGACAGTACTAATTCTGTCTTTCATTCCACTGATACCACAATAGACCCCTTAGCTGACTTATCAAATTTTGTATCTTGTTTTTTGTGATAGTAGCTAATTATCATAAAAAACAAGATACAAAAATCGATGGTGAAACG
>JBGDCZ010000034.1:0-27688 GCA_048493715.1 Arsenophonus endosymbiont of Dermacentor nuttalli
GGGTTGCGTTTTGCGATCCGAGAAGGCGGCCGTACGGTAGGTGCGGGTGTCGTTGCTAAGATTATTGCTTGATCTTTAGGGCAATAATTGTAAAAAGGGCATCATCTGATGCCTTTTTTATACTAGCTTAGTTAATTTAAGAACCTATCTCATCAATAGCTTATATGTTAGTTTAATTATTGGTGAGATAGGCTCTGATGTAAAGAATTATTGGATGTCTCTCAATAGTTAAATGTTATGCTGGTTTATGACGTAAAGTGAGATACAATAGTGGTATGTTTTATTTTGGTCAAATTTGAATTGTTTTACGAGGCAAATTGACGTTTTATTTATATCATAGTAACAGGTTGATTTATGAGTGCGAATAGCGATGCTCAAGAAAGCGGACATAGTTTTGACGTAGCAAAATGGATATTAGTCGCGATTCTTTTAGTTATTGCTATTGTTGGTAATTATTATTTCCGACAATACAATCTTGCATTACGTGTTATAGCAGTTGTTGTTATTGCCGCGCTTGCTGGTGGCATTGCATTGTGGACAGCAAAAGGAAAAACAACTTTAGCATTTGCTCGCGAAGCTCGCATTGAAATGCGTAAAGTCATTTGGCCAACGCGCCAGGAAGCATTACATACAACATTAATTGTTGCGGTAGTTACTGCTGTTATGGCACTAATCCTTTGGGGATTAGATGGTATACTGGTGCGTTTAGTTTCATTTATTACAGGCCTGAGGTTCTAAGATGTCAGAATCCCCTAAAAAACGCTGGTATTTTATTCAAGCATTTTCTGGTTTTGAGGCTCGAGTTGCCCAGTCGCTGCGTGAGCATATCAAGTTACATGCTATGGAAGATAAGTTTGGTGAAGTGATGGTGCCAACGGAAGAAGTGATGGAAATTCGAAGTGGTCAACGTTGCAAAAGTGAACGAAAATTCTTTCCAGGATATGTTTTAGTGCAAATGATTATGGATGATGCTAGCTGGCATTTGGTGCGTAGTGTACCACGTGTTATGGGTTTTATTGGTGGTACGCCAGATCGTCCAGCTCCTATTAGCGATAAAGAAGTTGATGCGATTATGAATCGTTTGCAGCAAGCAGGGGATAAGCCACGACCAAAAACACTGTTTGAACCAGGAGAAATGGTTCGTGTTAGCGATGGCCCATTTGCAGACTTTAACGGTATCGTTGAAGAAGTTGACTATGAAAAGAGCCGCCTCAAAGTATCGGTTTCTATTTTCGGTCGCGCCACGCCGGTAGAGTTAGATTTCAGTCAAGTAGAAAAAGTATAAAACATCTGACAACTTGCTTGTAAAAGTCGGGAAATTTGGCTACAATTTCGTGCTTTTATTTTTTTATGGTCTGAAAAATTGTTCGGATCATTATATATACAGGGGAGCTTCATAACTGAAGCGACATTACCCAGTTGGAGGAAATATGTATGGCTAAGAAAGTACAAGCCTATGTTAAGCTGCAAATTGCAGCAGGTATGGCTAATCCTAGTCCTCCTGTTGGTCCAGCTTTGGGTCAGCAAGGGGTCAATATTATGGAGTTTTGTAAAGCATTTAATGCTAAAACAGATAGCTTAGAAAAAGGCTTACCAATTCCGGTTGTAATTACTGTCTATTCAGACCGTTCATTTACATTTATAACCAAGACACCACCTGCAGCCGTATTATTGAAAAAAGCAGCTGGCATTAAGTCTGGTTCAGGCAAAACAAATAAAGAGAAAGTGGGCAAAGTAACCAGCGCACAAATTCGTCAAATTGCTGAAACGAAAGCTGCTGATATGACAGGAGCTGATATTGAAGCGATGATGTGTTCAATTGAAGGTACTGCTCGTTCCATGGGCTTGGTAGTCGAGGGTTAATCAATGGCTAAACTAACCAAGCGTATGCGCAATATTCGTGAAAAAATTGATGCAACTAAACAATATGATATTAGTGAAGCAATTACTCTCTTGAAAGAGCTAGCGACCGCTAAATTTGTAGAAAGCGTTGATGTTTCAATTAATCTGGGTATTGATGCACGTAAATCTGATCAAAACGTTCGTGGTGCAACTGTTTTACCACATGGCGCCGGTCGCTCTGTTCGTGTTGCGGTATTTACTCAGGGAGCTAATGCTGAAGCAGCAAACGCAGCTGGAGCTGAATTAGTTGGCATGGAAGATCTAGCTGATAAAATTAAAGCTGGTGTAATGAACTTTGATGTGGTTATTGCATCGCCAGATGCAATGCGCATCGTTGGCCAGTTAGGTCAGATTTTGGGACCTCGTGGCCTAATGCCAAATCCTAAAGTTGGCACAGTAACGCCTAATATCGCTGAAGCAGTTCAGAATGCGAAAGCAGGTCAGATCCGTTACCGTAATGATAAAAATGGTATTATTCATACTACTATTGGTAAAGTTGACTTTGATAATAATAAATTAAAAGAAAATCTTGAAGCACTATTAGTTGCGTTGAAAAAAGCAAAACCCTCTTCTGCTAAAGGTATTTATATTAAGAAAATTAGCCTGTCTACAACGATGGGGGCAGGAGTTGCCGTTGATCAAGCAGGGTTATCTGCGTCAGCGTAATTTATTGAATATCATTTATAGCTTTACCTTTGTGTCAAATTTGTATAAAATTTTCGCCTTGTTTTTGTTATCTTTTATTAAAATAAAGGTAACAAACTCTAAATTTAGGTTGGTGCCCGGCCTTATCCAGGCCCCGTCCAAGACCGTAGGTGTAAGTAATTACTTAATATCCTGCGTAGACGGTGACAGAGCTTAAGATTAATTTCTGGATTCTGCTCACCGTATTTAACGCTCAAACATCAAACATATGGGATGTTTTGAGTGATGTGAGTCCCGGGGAAACCCGGTTTTAATCCAGGAGCAAGAAGCTAATGGCACTAAATCTTCAAGACAAACAAGCGATTGTTGCTGAAGTCAGCGAAGTAGCCAAAGGTGCGCTGTCTGCAGTTGTCGCGGATTCTCGTGGCGTAGCTGTAGATAAAATGACTGAACTGCGTAAAGCAGGTCGCGAAGCAGGTGTATATCTTCGTGTTGTTCGTAATACGTTGATGCGTCGTGCTGTTGAAGGTACTACTTATGAGTGCCTTAAAGAAGCGTTTATTGGTCCAATTTTGATTGCTTTTTCTAAAGAACATCCGGGCGCAGCAGCTCGTTTGTTTAAAGAATTCGCGAAAGCGAATCCGGCATTCGAGATTAAAGCAGCAGCCTTTGAAGGAGAGTTTATCCCAGCGACCCAAATTGATCGTCTGGCAACTCTTCCAACTTACGAAGAAGCAATTGCGCGTCTGATGTCAACCATGAAAGAAGCCTCTGCAGGTAAATTGGCTCGCATTATGGCGGCAATACGCGATCAGAAAGAAGCGGCGTAAGCCTATTTCCTTCGTTGCTTTTTAACGTATAAAATATTTCTGAATTTTAGGAACCCTTGTTATGTCTATAACTAAAGAACAAATTCTTGATGCAGTTGCAGAAATGTCTGTAATGGACGTTGTTGAACTGATCACTATGATGGAAAATAAGTTTGGTGTTTCTGCTGCGGTAGCAGTAGCGGCTGCAGCACCAGGCGCTGCTGAAGTGGCTGAAGAAAAAACTGAATTTGATGTTATCTTGTCTGCTATCGGTGCTAACAAAGTTGCGGTTATTAAAGCTGTTCGTGCTGCAACTGGCTTGGGACTAAAAGAAGCAAAAGACATGGTAGAATCAGCACCAGTAACAATTAAAGAAGCAGTAAGTAAAGAAGAATGTGAAACATTGAAGAAATCGCTGGAAGAAGCGGGTGCTTCTGTTGAAGTTAAATAAGCTTTGCTTTAAGTTGGCAGCCTAATTTTATAGGCTGACGGCTGGTGATTTTTTAGTCACCAGCCTTTTTGCGCTATAAAGCGTATTAGGGTATCAGTAATATTTCACACTGTTTAGTTACTGAGTTATCCTTTCAATGCTTTTTGCTATTGACGACTTAATATACTGCGTTTATGACTCTGACAATTGAAGCTTGGTAGTTATATAATGCAATGAAATGATTTAAGAGTAATAGCAATAAGTATTATGAAAAATAGTCTGTTTTCCGTTCCAAAAAATAGTGTTGCAGATGCTGTCCTTTAGGACGGACAGAGTGGGCCACTGATCAGCAAGCTGAGGAACCCTATGGTTTACTCCTATACCGAGAAAAAACGTATTCGTAAGGATTTTGGCAAACGTCCGCAAGTTTTGGATGTTCCTTATCTTTTATCTATCCAACTTGACTCGTTCGCTAAGTTTATCGAGCAAGATTTAGAAGGTCAGAATGGGCTGGAAGCAGCATTCCGTTCTGTATTTCCAATTCAAAGCTACAGTGGCAATGCTGAATTGCAATATGTTAGCTATCGTCTTGGTGAACCCGTATTTGATGTTAAAGAATGTCAGATCCGTGGTGTCACTTATTCTGCTCCTTTGCGGGTTAAACTACGTCTTGTGATTTATGAGCGTGAAGCACCGGAAGGTACAGTAAAAGATATAAAAGAACAAGAAGTTTACATGGGTGAAATTCCACTCATGACAGATAATGGTACTTTCATTATCAATGGTACAGAGCGTGTTATTGTATCTCAATTACATCGCAGTCCTGGTGTATTTTTTGATAGTGATAAAGGTAAAACCCATTCTTCTGGTAAGGTATTATATAATGCACGCATTATTCCTTATCGTGGATCATGGTTAGATTTTGAATTTGATCCTAAAGATAATCTTTTCGTTCGTATTGATCGCCGTCGTAAATTACCTGCGACAATTATTCTACGTGCGATGGATTATGGTACCGAAGAGATCCTTGATCTATTTTTTGAGAAGAATACTTTTCAAATTCGCGATAGTAAGTTGTTAATGACGCTGATACCTGAACGTTTGCGTGGTGAAACAGCTTCTTTTGATATTGAAGTAAACGGTAAAGTCTACATTGAAAAAGGTCGCCGTATTACTGCACGTCATATTCGTCAGTTAGAAAAAGACAAGATCACAACTATTGAAGTACCTGTTGAGTATATTGCAGGTAAAGTGGTTGCTAAGGATTACATTGACGAAAGTACTGGCGAATTAATCTGTACAGCTAATACAGAACTTTCTCTTGATATGTTAGCACGTCTAAGTCAAGGTGGTCATAAAGCCATTGAAACCTTATTTACTAATGACTTAGATCATGGGGCATATATTTCAGAAACACTACGCGCTGATCCAACCACAGATCGTTTAAGTGCACTAGTTGAAATTTACCGTATGATGCGTCCAGGTGAGCCACCTACTCGTGAAGCGGCAGAAAATCTGTTTGAGAACTTATTCTTTTCGGAAGAGCGCTATGATCTATCCGCGGTAGGGCGCATGAAATTTAATCGTTCACTAGATCGTGAAGTGGTTGAAGGCTCAAGTATCTTAAGCAAACAAGATATCATTGATGTAATGAAAAAAATCATTGATATCCGTAACGGTAAAGGTGAAGTTGATGATATTGACCATTTAGGCAACCGCCGTATTCGTTCGGTTGGTGAAATGGCTGAAAATCAGTTCCGTGTTGGTTTAGTGCGAGTTGAGCGTGCGGTTAAAGAGCGTTTGTCATTAGGTGATTTAGATGCCTTAATGCCCCAGGATATGATTAATGCGAAACCAATTTCTGCTGCGGTTAAAGAGTTTTTTGGTTCAAGCCAATTATCGCAGTTTATGGATCAGAATAACCCACTATCTGAAATTACTCATAAACGTCGTATTTCGGCATTAGGTCCTGGTGGACTAACACGTGAACGAGCGGGCTTTGAAGTTCGTGACGTACACCCAACCCATTATGGGCGTGTATGTCCAATTGAAACCCCTGAAGGGCCGAATATCGGTTTGATTAACTCCTTGTCTGTTTATGCACAAACGAATGAATATGGTTTTTTGGAAACGCCTTATCGTTTGGTACGGGATGGTATAGTTACTGATGAAATTCATTATTTATCAGCGATTGAAGAAGGTAACTACATCATTGCTCAGGCGAATACTGTGTTAGATGACGATGGGCGGTTTGTTGAAGAATTAGTCACTTGCCGCAATAAAGGTGAGTCCAGTTTATTCAGCCGTGATCAGGTAGAATATATGGACGTTTCAACCCAACAGGTTGTATCTGTTGGTGCTTCATTAATACCATTCCTTGAGCATGATGATGCCAACCGGGCATTGATGGGTGCAAACATGCAACGTCAGGCAGTACCGACGTTACGCTCTGATAAACCGCTGGTTGGTACTGGGATGGAACGTGCAGTTGCTGTTGACTCTGGGGTAACAGCAGTCGCTAAACGTGGTGGTACAGTTCAATATGTTGATGCTTCACGTATTGTTATCAAAGTTAATGAAGATGAGATGTATCCAGGTGAAGCCGGTATTGATATTTATAATCTGACTAAATATACGCGTTCTAATCAGAACACTTGTATTAATCAGATGCCATGCGTTTCACTGTGTGAGTCTGTTGAACGTGGTGATGTTTTGGCTGATGGACCATCGACAGATCTAGGTGAATTAGCGCTTGGTCAAAATATGCGTGTTGCATTCATGCCCTGGAATGGTTACAACTTTGAAGATTCTATTTTGGTATCTGAGCGAGTGGTACAAGAAGATCGTTTTACCACCATTCATATTCAGGAGTTAGCTTGTGTATCTCGTGATACTAAGTTAGGACCTGAAGAGATTACTGCTGATATTCCTAATGTTGGTGAAGCGGCCTTATCTAAGTTGGATGAATCAGGTATTGTTTATATTGGTGCAGAAGTAACTGGTGGCGACATTCTGGTTGGTAAGGTAACACCGAAAGGTGAGACGCAACTAACGCCAGAAGAGAAATTGTTGCGCGCTATTTTTGGTGAAAAAGCTTCTGACGTTAAAGATTCTTCACTACGGGTACCAAATGGAGTGTCAGGAACGGTTATTGATGTACAAGTCTTTACCCGCGATGGCGTAGAGAAAGATAAACGTGCGTTAGAAATTGAAGAAATGCAGCTTCGTGATGTGAAGAAAGATTTAACTGAAGAGCTGCGTATCTTTGAAGCAGGTTTATTTGCGCGTATCCGAGCAGTGCTAACTAATGGTGGTATTGAAGGTGATAAACTGGATAAATTACCGCGTGAACGTTGGTTAGAATTATCCTTGAAGGATGGGGAAAAACAAAATCAGTTAGAGCAACTGGCTGAACAGTATGATGAGCTTAAAGCTGAATTTGAGAAGAAGCTAGATGCTAAACGTCGTAAGATCACTCAAGGTGATGATTTAGCGCCTGGAGTATTGAAAATCGTTAAGGTTTATTTGGCAGTAAAACGTCAAATTCAACCAGGCGATAAAATGGCTGGTCGACATGGTAACAAAGGGGTTATTTCAAAAATTAACCCTGTTGAAGACATGCCTTACGATGAAATTGGTAACCCTGTTGATATCGTTTTGAACCCACTGGGCGTGCCATCACGTATGAATATTGGTCAGATTCTGGAAACCCATTTGGGTATGGCTGCTAAAGGTATTGGCGATAAAATTAATACCATGCTGAAACAACAGCGTGAAGTAGCCAAATTGAGAGAGTTTATTCAGAAAGCTTATGACTTAGGAGATGATCCTCGTCAAGAAGTTGATCTTAGTATCTTTTCGGATGAAGAAGTTCTGCGATTAGCCCATAATTTGAAGAAAGGTATGCCAATTGCAACACCGGTCTTCGATGGTGCAAAAGAGAAAGAAATCAAAGAACTACTGACTTTAGCTGAGTTGCCGACTTCTGGTCAGATTACCTTGTATGATGGCCGTACAGGCGAGAAATTTGAACGTCAAGTGACAGTTGGTTATATGTATATGTTAAAACTGAATCATCTTGTTGATGATAAAATGCATGCACGTTCAACAGGCTCTTATAGTCTGGTTACTCAACAACCGTTGGGTGGTAAAGCACAGTTTGGTGGTCAGCGTTTTGGTGAGATGGAAGTGTGGGCTCTGGAAGCATATGGCGCCGCTTACACCTTGCAAGAAATGCTTACCGTTAAATCCGATGATGTGAACGGACGTACTAAGATGTATAAAAACATCGTAGACGGTAACCATAAGATGGAACCAGGGATGCCGGAATCTTTCAATGTATTATTAAAAGAGATCCGCTCGTTGGGTATTAACATCGAACTGGAAGACAAGTAATAAGTGATGTTGTAAAGCAAAGTAGCTACTATGCCTTACAAATTGTTACACTGGGTTTAGGAGGAAGTGGCTAAAACCGCTTCCTCGCAGGTTTAACTCCGACAGGAGCCATTCCGTGAAAGACTTATTAAAGTTTCTGAAAGCACAGACTAAAACCGAAGAGTTTGATGCGATCAAGATTGCTCTGGCCTCTCCAGATATGATCCGTTCATGGTCATTTGGTGAAGTGAAAAAGCCAGAAACGATTAACTACCGGACGTTCAAACCTGAGCGTGATGGTCTTTTCTGTGCACGTATTTTCGGGCCAGTTAAAGATTATGAATGTTTGTGTGGTAAATACAAACGATTAAAGCACCGAGGTGTGATTTGTGAGAAATGTGGTGTTGAGGTTACTCAGACTAAAGTACGTCGTGAGCGTATGGGGCATATTGAGTTGGCTTCACCGACAGCACATATTTGGTTCTTAAAATCATTACCATCACGCATTGGTTTATTACTTGATATGCCTTTGCGCGATATTGAGCGAGTCCTCTATTTTGAATCCTATGTGGTTGTCGAAGGGGGTATGACAAGCTTAGAGCGTGGACAGATCTTGACTGAAGAGCAATATCTTGATGCTTTAGAAGAGTTTGGTGATGAATTTGACGCCAAAATGGGCGCGGAAGCGATCCAATCTTTACTAAAAAATCTCGATTTAGAACAAGAATGTGAAACACTACGTGAAGAGTTAAATGTAACTAACTCTGAAACTAAGCGTAAGAAATTAACTAAGCGTATCAAACTACTAGAAGCGTTTATTCAGTCTGGCAATAAGCCTGAGTGGATGATTCTGAATGTATTACCGGTATTACCACCGGATTTGCGTCCTCTGGTCCCACTAGATGGTGGACGTTTTGCTACTTCTGATTTAAATGATTTATATCGCCGCGTTATTAACCGTAACAATCGTTTAAAGCGTTTATTGGATTTGGCTGCACCTGATATCATTGTACGCAATGAAAAACGAATGTTACAAGAAGCGGTTGACGCGTTGCTGGATAATGGTCGTCGTGGACGCGCGATTACTGGCTCGAATAAACGACCACTGAAATCTTTGGCCGATATGATCAAAGGTAAGCAAGGGCGTTTCCGTCAGAACTTACTTGGTAAGCGTGTTGATTATTCTGGCCGTTCCGTTATCACGGTGGGTCCTTATCTTCGCCTGCACCAATGTGGTTTGCCTAAGAGAATGGCATTAGAATTATTTAAGCCATTTATTTATGGTAAATTGGAGTTACGTGGATTAGCGACAACGATCAAAGCTGCTAAGAAGATGGTTGAGCGTGAAGAAGCTGTCGTCTGGGATATTCTTGATGAAGTTATTCGTGAACATCCGGTGATGCTTAACCGTGCTCCAACACTACATCGTCTTGGGATTCAGGCATTTGAGCCTATTCTCATTGAAGGTAAGGCTATTCAATTACACCCATTAGTGTGTGCTGCTTATAATGCTGACTTTGACGGTGATCAGATGGCTGTTCACGTCCCGTTAACTTTAGAAGCGCAGTTAGAAGCACGTGCCCTAATGATGTCGACGAATAATATTTTGTCGCCAGCAAGTGGTGAACCGATCATTGTACCTTCTCAAGATGTGGTACTTGGTTTGTACTATATGACCCGTGATTGTGTAAATGCTGAAGGTGAAGGCATGGTATTGTCTGGGCCGAAAGAAGCTGAACGGGTATATCGTGCAGGCTTAGCATCATTACACGCTCGTGTTAAAGTACGTATCACAGAAGAAGTGCGTGATGGTGAAGGTAATGTTGGGGTTGGAACTCAGTTAGTTGATACCACCATTGGTCGAGCTATCTTATGGATGATTGTGCCTAAAGGATTACCATACTCATTGGTTAATCAACCGTTAGGTAAAAAAGCGATTTCTAAAATGCTAAATACTTGTTATCGCGTTTTAGGGTTAAAACCAACTGTTATTTTTGCCGACCAGATCATGTATACCGGCTTTGCTTATGCTGCGCGTTCCGGTGCTTCTGTTGGTATTGACGATATGGTAATACCGGAGAAGAAAGCCAGTATTATTGCTGAAGCTGAAGCTGAAGTTGCTGAAATTCAAGAACAGTTCCAGTCAGGTTTGGTTACTGCGGGCGAACGTTATAACAAAGTTATTGATATCTGGGCTGCGGCTAATGAGCGTGTTGCAAAGGCGATGATGGAAAATTTATCCACTGAAACCGTTGTAAACCACGATGGCCAAGACGAGCAACAAGTTTCGTTTAACAGTATCTTTATGATGGCTGACTCTGGTGCGCGTGGTTCTGCGGCACAGATCCGTCAGTTAGCGGGTATGCGTGGTTTGATGGCGAAGCCGGATGGTTCGATTATTGAGACACCAATCACAGCTAACTTCCGTGAAGGTCTTAACGTATTGCAATACTTCATTTCAACGCACGGTGCCCGTAAAGGTTTGGCCGATACAGCGTTAAAAACAGCAAACTCGGGTTATTTAACGCGTCGTTTAGTGGATGTTGCACAAGATTTGGTTGTTACTGAAGATGATTGTGGTACCCACGATGGTATTTTGATGACACCGGTTATTGAAGGTGGTGACGTTAAAGAACCTTTACGTGAACGTGTATTAGGCCGAGTCACAGCTGAAGATATATTAGTACCAGGTACAGCTGATATTTTAATACCACGTAACACCTTATTAAGTGAAAAATGTTGTGATGAACTAGAAAAACACTCTGTTGATAGCGTAAAAGTTCGTTCGGTGGTAAATTGTGAGACTGACTTTGGCGTTTGCGCGAAATGTTATGGACGTGATTTAGCGCGTGGTCATATTATCAATAAAGGTGAAGCTGTTGGCGTTATTGCTGCCCAATCAATCGGTGAGCCTGGCACACAGTTGACAATGCGTACATTCCACATTGGTGGTGCGGCATCGCGTGCTGCTGCTGAATCTAGTATTAAGGTACGTAATAAAGGTAATATCAAACTAGTTAATGCCAAGTTTGTAAAAAATTCTGAAGGTCACTTAGTTATCGCTTCTCGTAACACTGAATTGCGAGTGGTAGATGAATTTGGTCGAACCAAAGAAAGTTATAAAGTTCCTTATGGTGCCCATCTTAATAAAGGTGATAGTGACGGAGTTAATGGTGGTGAAACCGTTGCTAACTGGGATCCACATACCATGCCGGTTATCAGTGAGGTTGCAGGTATTATTCGCTTCTCTGATATGGTAGATGGACAATCTATTATACGTCAGACAGATGAACTAACGGGTTTATCCTCAATTGTTGTTCTTGATACTGCTGAGCGTACCGCAGGTAGTAAAGATTTGCGTCCTGCATTGCGGGTTGTTGATACAAAAGGTAATGATGTATTAATTCCTGGTACTGATATGTCTGCGCAATATTTCTTGCCTGGTAAAGCGATTGTTCAATTGGATGATGGTGCTGCGATTAATATTGGTGATACCTTAGCCCGTATTCCACAAGAATCTGGTGGTACCAAGGATATTACTGGTGGTTTACCACGGGTTGCTGATCTATTCGAGGCGCGTCGACCAAAAGAGTCGGCTATTCTGGCTGAAATTAGTGGTATTATTTCTTTTGGTAGGGAAACTAAAGGTAAGCGTCGTCTAGTGATCACACCGATAGATGGTGGTGATGCCTACGAAGAAATGATCCCTAAATGGCGTCAGCTTAATGTCTTTGAAGGTGAGCAAGTTGAGCGTGGTGATGTGATTTCTGATGGTCCGGAATCACCGCATGATATTTTACGTTTGCGTGGTGCCCATGCTGTTGCTCGTTATATCACTAATGAAGTCCAGGAGGTTTATCGTCTACAAGGCGTTAAAATTAACGATAAACATATTGAAGTTATCGTTCGGCAGATGTTACGTAAAGTGACAATTGTTGATGCTGGTAGCTCTGAATTCTTGGAAGGTGAGCAGGTAGAGTATGCCCGCGTTAAAGTAGCGAACCGCAAATTAGAGCAAGAAAATAAAGTGATAGCGACCTTTAATCGTGATCTGCTAGGTATTACCAAAGCGTCTCTGGCAACGGAGTCCTTTATCTCAGCAGCGTCATTCCAGGAAACGACACGTGTGCTTACTGAAGCTGCGGTTGCTGGTAAACGTGATGAGCTACGTGGCTTGAAGGAGAACGTCATTGTTGGCCGTCTAATACCTGCCGGTACAGGTTATGCATACCATCAAGACCGGATACGTCGTCGTCATATGGTTAATGAATCTGTTGAATCAGCACAAGTTAGTGTTGATGAGGCAACTGCTAATTTAGCAGAATTGCTAAATGCGGGTTTTGGTAACCAAGACCATGAATAATGCAGCTTGATCTGTAAAAAATGCCCTCATATGACGAGGGCATTTTTATAGCTATATTATGGAGAAAATTAAGTAATGACATGCTGTCGTTTTATTACTTTAAATCTATTGAGTATTTTTATTTCTCTTTTACTCAGTTTTTCACTACATGCGGAAAACTGCATGGTTCCATTATTTGAAAAATCTACTAATGCTGATTCAAGTATGTCAATGAAAGTTAACCAAGATAGTGTGATCTATGCTGTAGTAGGTGGAAAAATACAGCAAGCTGGTTGGTTATTGAAACATTCAGTTTTGCTTATGTAACCGTCGAAAGATAATTTTTACCGTTTTCATTTGCAATAGTTATAGTTATATTGTTCAACAGCAGGCTATAGAGGAAAAAAATCAATTTCCTATTGATACGTTAAAATTGTTAAATCAGCCCGTTTATGACTATCTAATAACCACAGAAAAAACCCCTATATATGAAGATGCAGATGAGAAAAGCACGATTATCGGTTTTCTGTCTGCTGATTTACGTTATCCAGTACTTAGTCGAATAGCAAAGAAAGATAAGCACAACTCAGCATACATCAGCTCTTGGTTTATTATTAATCTTGGTGGTAGGCTGGCTTTTATTGATGGTCAGGATGTTTCCTTAGATCGAGAGATCCCAATTCTGATATACCATCATTTATTACCTGATAACGAAAATAAATTATTTCGTCATACCTCAACAACGACTTCAGTAGCAGCATTTAAAGCACAAATGGATTACTTGAAAGAAGCCGGTTGTCAAACCATTACCTTGGATGAGGTTGATGGTTATTTAAAGAAAAAAATTAATTTACCGGGTAAGGTAGTAAGTATAATGTTTGATGATGGTTTAAAATCTGTTTATCGTTATGCATATTCAATCTTAAAAGCTTAATGACAGCTGGCAACGCTTTTTGTTATCTCCTCGCGTATTAAATTCAATGATCAAAAATGGGATCCTAATGGTTTACAATTTATGAGTAGACATGAGTTCAAAAACATCCGTGATGTTTTTGATATTCAATCTCACTCCCATTTTCTGTATAGGTTAGATAATAAGAATCAACCGATTATTTTTAGCTGATCTTATCGTACAGTAAAACTTGATTTTGCCCGTTCTCGTCGTGTGTTAGCGCCATTTAATCCCTTTCAACGTTACTTAGCCTATCATTTTGGAGCATATAACAGACAGGTGATGGATGCGGCCAAAGTTGCCGGTATGACTCTGGCCGTGACTACTATTCAAGGTAAAGTGAAACTAGGTGATGATCCTTATGCGCTAAAACGTCTATATGCATTGCGTAATGAACCAATTGAAAAATTCGCTCAAATGGTGGGTAATGGGGAGCAACAAATTATTAATAAAAACATTATTGTTGATCAATAAAGGCTCACTATTAAGTCATCATTGAAAATAGGTCATAGATTGGTAAATTTTTATTATAATCACTGGTTAAAAAAATATTAATTAACAACTAACAGTTTGATTGAATAAACCAAGCAATCACCACCGATTAAGGTGGTGTTTTATTAACGTCCTAAATGGTTGTCCCAATCTTTCCAGACGGGTTGTAGTCCAGCATTGATAATGACTTTAGCGATGGTTTCTGCGCTGCGATTATCATAGGGAGCAAATTGCTCCAATGCTTGATGATTATCAGCATAACCACCCGGTTGGGTTTTTGAACCAGCGCTAAGGTTGTTGATGACAAGTAGAATAATATTATCCCGAAAGAAAGGTGACTCACGGGTTGATAAGGAAAGTTCGACTTCAGCGGCAAATAAACGGAAAGCGCAAATTAATTGAACTAATTCTGCTTCTCGGATAGTTGATGCCGGCTGAATACTACCTATGAGCGTATTTGTGGAAAGGAAATAGAGTAACGGCTTTTCCGATGTTGTTTTTGCAGATAAGATAGGTGTTTTGCTACAAAACAATAATCGACCCGCCAACAACTGGATAATCCGATTAGCTCACTTAAGCCTATTTTGTCAATACCTGCCTGGCCAATGCGATCAGGTGTTTCTAAGCGCCAAAAAAAGTCTTGTTTTTTCCCCGTAAATGGTGTTGCTGATAAGTTATCGTGATAAACTAGCACCCCATCTAAGCCAATTTTTTTTAGCTCCAAATACTCTGCTGTAGTTAATGGTTGAATCTCCATTAGTAGCGAACTGAAATATTTTCTAATTAATGGAATATATTGGCGAAAATAGTCCATACCCACTTTAGTAGAGTGTTCGCCGGTGACCAGCAATAGATTATTATAGCCAATAGAACGTATAGTCTCGCATTCTACAATAATCTCTGCTTGGTTAAGTGTTTTTCTTTTGATCGGGTTGTGCATGGAAAAACCACAATAGGTACAATCATTAGCACATAGATTAGACAGATATAGTGGAACATACAGGCCAACAGTATTGCCAAAACGTTGGTGAGTTAATTTTTGCGCTTTTTGGACAATAACTTCGAGATAGGGATAGGCAGCGGGTGAAATCAGTGCCATAAAATCATTAAGTGAAAGTTTATCTGAACAAATAGTCTTTTCAACATCTTGAGGGGATTTACTGTTAATTTGCAGCATCAGTTCATGCCAATCAAGTTGCTGATAAATTTCAGTGAAAGCCGTCATTATTGAAATGTCTCAAGGAATTTTGTTAAAGGGCTAGAGGATGAGGCTTGGTGATGTTGCGTCGCAAGTCCAGCAGCTTGCGTTATCTCACCCGCCTCAGTAGTAATGCGAAAGGCACGTGCCATTGCAACAGGATCATTAGCAACGGCAATAGCCGTATTTACCAGTACAGCATCGGCCCCCATCTCAATAGCAGTTAATGCATGGCTAGGTGCACAGAGTCTAGCATCGACAATGACCGGGATTGTGGCTTGTTCGATAATAATTTGGAGAAAGTCATGGGTAATTAATCTTTTGTTAGTACCGATAGGGGCGCCAAGCGGCATCACTGCAGCACATCCCACTTCCTCTAAATGCCGGCCAAGATAGAATCGGCACTACAATAAGGTAAAACAATAAAACCTTCTTTAACCATTAGTTCGGCTGCTTTTAATGTCTCAATCGGATCGGGTAGTAAGTATTTTACATCAGGGTGGATCTCAAGTTTTATCCAGTTTGTTCCTAATGCATCCCGAGCTAAGCAAGCGGCAAATAACGCTTCTTGAGTATTCTTAGCGCCAGAAGTGTTGGGCAATAATTTGACGCCGATTTTTGTAATGGTGCCAAAATATCATCATTTTTACTTCTTAAATCAACTCGTTTCAGTGCTATGGTGACTAACTAACTACCAGAAACTTGGATAGCTTTAGTCATTAGTGATGGATTGGCAAATTTTCCAGTACCAACAAATAAACGTGATTGAAAAAAGGTATCAGCAATTTTTAACATAAATTAGCCTCCGGCAATGGCCTGGAATACTAGGATCCGGTCTTGATGATTAATATAGTAATGACCCCAATCTTCTCGGGGAATAATGATCTGGTTAATCGCCAGTACCATACCTAATGAGTTAAGTTTCATATGATCAAAAAACTGGGTAATAGTCATCGAACCGCTAAGTTCTATCAGTTGATCATTCAGCGTAATGTGCATCTTATCTTCTGGTTCCACAACCTAAACAGGTTTTCGCTTTGCTGAGTTGCAAAGTATGCCAGCTATGCTGCTTACCATCGAATAATTTCAATTTACCACTGAGTGAAGAAGGTAAATTGACTAATAATTTAAATGCTTCTAAGGCTTGCAGCGTACCGATAACACCAACAATCGGGCCTAATACTCCTGCCGTGCGACAGTTGCGATAAGGTTCATTCATATCAGGATAAAGGCAAGCGTAGCAACCTTGGTCGTAAGGAGGTTCAAGAACTAACAATTGGCCATTGAAGCCCACGACGCTACCGCTAATAAGTACTTTTTTCCATCACACAAGCCGCATTGATCTCCTGACGTGTTGACATATTATCGGTATAGTCCAATACCAAATCCATCTTGCGGACCAGCGATGGAAGAGAATAATAATTTTGTTTGTTATTAAATGTTTTTATCTTGATTTGTGGATTGAGCTGTTTGGCTGCCAATATAGCTTTAGGTTGAGAAATATCTTGTGAATGGTAGAGAACTTGTCGCTGTAGATTTGAAATATGAAGTTTATCATTATCGGCTAACTAGAGCTCACCGACTCCAGCCGCAGCCAAATAAAGTGCTGCCGGTGAACCCAGTCCACCCAATCCAACAATAAGCACTTTGCTAGTTGCTAATTTTTGTTGCCCTTTGCTGTCGATTTCTTCAAGCAACAACTAACGGCTATAACGCATAAAAATAGCATCATCAAGTATCGCATATTTCCTTACCTTCGATGAGATGTAGTAACTGAGCAACGACTTTTGGCTAGTTAGGCGATTTAGTGATTGCACTAACCATTGCAATACTCCCTACGCCCGTTGCTAACATTGCGGGAACGCGTGTTAAAGAGATACCTCCTATAGCAATAGTTGGGTAATCCGGGGTGGCATTGACTTGCTGTTTTAGCGTTACTAATCCTTGTGGTGAGGATGGCATTAATTTTGTGGTATTAGGAAAAATATGCCCTAAGGCAATGTAAGAGGGTCTTAACCGCTTGGCTCTAGCTAGTTCTTGTTCATTATGAGCTGAAACGCCTAAGCGCAATCCTGCTTTTTGTAGCTGATTTAGATCAGCTAAATTAATATCTTCTTGCCCTAAATGGACGCCATAGGCGCATGTTTGAGGGCCAGTTGCCAATAATCATTAATAAAAAGGCGGGCTTGATATTGCCGGCCTAGGATAATTGCCTGTTTAATATCTTGTTCAAGATTACTTGCTAATGGATCTTTGATCCTTAATTGAATATTGGTAACTCCTGCCTTAAGTAAGCGTCTTCTCTATTCTAGAGAATCAACTACTGGATATAAACCAAGTTTATGCTTGGTAGGTGCAAATGAGTGACTAGGCCAGTTTATCATCGGTAATCGCTTCCAGGCTGTGGTATAGCTCGCTACCGTGGGCGCGAAATGTTGCCGACATCTGTGCCATTTGAGCTGCATGCTCATGGACTTCTTGTGAAATTTTCATTGAACAAAATTTAGGGCCACACATAGAGCAGAAATGTGCGACTTTACCCGCGGCTTGGGGCAGTGTTTCATCATGGTAAGCTCGGGCGGTTTCAGGATCGAGAGCGAGATTAAATTGATCTTCCCAACGGAACTCAAATCGTACTTTGGATAAGGCATTATCTTGAATTTGCGCGCCAGGGTGGCCTTTGGCTAGATCAGCAGCATGAGCGGCAATTTTATAGGTGATAAGCCCTTGTTTAAAATCTTCCTTATTAGGTAAACCTAAATGTTCTTTTGGCGTTACATAACAAAGCATGGCACAACCAAACCAGCCAATTAAAGCTGCACCAATACCGTAAGTGAAGTGATCATAACCTGGTGCGATGTCAGTGGTTAAAGGCCCTAAGGTATAGGATGGGGCTTCATGACAACGCGTCAATTCTTTAGTCATATTGCGGCGGATCATTTGCATTGGGATATGACCAGGGCCTTCTATCATAACCTGAACATCATACTGCCAGGCTATTTTGGTTAATTCACCTAGTGTACACAGTTCAGCAAATTGTGCTTCATCATTAGCATCTTGTAAGGAGCCTGGACGTAATCCATCGCCGAGAGACAAAGAAACGTCATAAGCAGCACAGATAGTACAGATTTCGTCAAAATGGCATATAAAAAGTTTTCTTTATGATGTGACAAACACCATTTCGCCATAATAGAGCCGCCGTGAGAAACAATACCGGTTAATCGATTAGGGGTCATCGGTATATAGTGTAGTAAGACACCGGCGTGGATAGTTAAAATAATCCACACCTTGCTCAGCTTGTTCAAGTAAGGTGTCGCGAAATATCTCCCAGCTCAAATTTTCCGCAACACCATTAACTTTTTCCAATGCTTGGTAAATTGGCACTGTGCCGACAGGAACCTGGCTATTGCATAAGAGCCATTCTATTGTTTCATGGATATAGCGTCCGGTTGATAAATCCATCACAGTATCGGCCCCCCAGTGAGTCGCCCAGATTAATTTCTCAATTTCTTCTTCAATAGATGATGTTACTGAGGAGTTACCGATATTAGCATTGACTTTCACCAAAAAATTGCGACCAATAATCATTGGCTCGGATTCATGGTGGTTGATATTTGCTGGAATAATGGCATGGCCGGCGGCGACTTCCTGTCGAACGAATTCAGGGGTAATATTTTCAGGCAGGTTGGCACTAAAGCTTTGGCCTGGATGCTGTTGATTTAATATTTTACATTAATACGCTCACGTTCCATATTTTCACGGATGGCAATAAATTCCATTTCAGGTGTAATTATCCCGCGACGAGCATAGTGCATTTGGGTGACTGTTTTTCCTGTTTGTAATTTTAATGGTTAAGGCCGGTGGTTAAAACGGAGTCGTTGTTGGGTAAAATAAGAACTTAGTTTTTTTACTAACTTAGTATCATTGCGATCGAGGATCCAGTGTTGGCGGCATTTTTTTAAACCAGTTTTAATATTCACGGTTATATCAGGATCTCCATAGGCACCGGAAGTATCATAGACAGGTATTGCTTCATTCTCTTCAAATAATGGTTTATCTTTTGTGCCATCAACCAAGGTGGGTGAAAGTTGAATTTCACGCATAGGAACTTGGGTATTATAGTGATAACCTGTTAAGTAGATCCGTTTTTAGTAGGGAAAACTGATATTTTTTAGGTTATCAAGAAAATGTTGTGCTACTTCACGTTGTATTTTTCGTGATGAAGTGGTATTTGTTTTAACCTTAATATTGGTAGATGCAATAATATTCTTAGACATAGCAACTTCCTAAAATCATTATAAATAGTTCACATAAAAGAGATAAATTGTATTGAGAAATTGCTTGTCTGGAGCTCGGTGGGAGTAATGGTATAATAATTACGTTATTTACTTTTAATAGGTAAAACTCGCAGATTAATTACTCTTGTTCCCTTCGCAGGTATTAGCCTGATCAGGTCCAGCGGATCCCGAATTAACGGTCTCAGCCTGTATGCATTGTTATAACGATACTAAGCACTCCGACAAGATGTTCTCAGTATATAAGAGAGATAATGAGAACTGCAATGGAATAACTTCTTAATCGAACAATTATTGCTAAGAGTCGTCACTAGGATCAAGCAAGACATACTTTTAAATTTCACCAATGAATATGGTATAAAAGAACTAAGCAATATGATTAGAAAACAATTGACAGGAACAGAAACTGGTTGTTGGGTTGTGAGTTATGGTGGCCGGATTTGGTTACCAAATGGTGATTTGCCGAAAGGTTCAGCCCAATTTTGGTTACTAACAAGAAAAGAGGCAACCCCAATTGGTGAATGACAGGCAGAAACAATTTGGTTAATTATGGCAAAATTGCCAACAGATATGTGTTCACCACGACTGGTTGCCAGTCAAGATCAGGAATTGTTCAAACTGGTAGGCCGCTGCATCCAACTGGCAGAGTTTTATCGCTCACACCATTATTGCGGTTATTGTGGCAATAAAATAACAGCCAGTTTAACCGAATGGGCATGCTTATGTGGTCGTTGTCATGAGCGCTATGATCCGCAAATTGCTCCCTGTATTATTGTTGCTATTCAGCTAATCATATCTTACTTGGCACAACACCGGCGTCATAAAAAGAAGCCAATATTTACCGTATTAGCGGGATTTGTCGAAGTCGGTGAAATTATTGAAGAAGCAGTAAAAAGAGAAGTAAAAGAAGAAAGTTATATTATTATTCGCAACATTCGTTATGTTGCTTCCCAACCGTGGCCATTTCCTCATTCATTAATGATGGGTTTTCTGGCTGATTATGTCAGTGGTGAAATTCGAGCTAATCCTGATGAGTTAATTAGTGCCGATTGGTATCATTATGATAAATTACCGCTCATACCGCCTGCTGATACCATTGCTCGTCGTTTAATTGAAGATATCTTAGCTTTATGCCGACAAGAAAATGATAACTTACAAGAATAATAATATTAATCATGTGATATCTAAGTGGTTGCTCATGTAGGCAACAATAAAAATGCCAATACATGACAAATAATTGGCAATTTCTAATTACCATTTCATGGAGCTAATAATGTCTGCGTTAAAAAATGATCGCTACATACGTGCGCTATTACGGCAGCCTGTTGATACAACTCCAGTATGGATGATGCGTCAGGCTGGTCGTTATTTACCTGAATATCGAAAAATTCGTCAGCAAGCCGGTAGTTTTCTCTCACTATGTAAAAATAGCGAGTTAGCCTGTGAAGTGGCATTACAACCTTTACATCGTTTTCCATTAGATGCTGCGATCCTTTTTTCAGATATTCTTACTATTCCTGACGCGATGGGGTTAGATCTTTATTTTTCAGCAGGGGAGGGGCCTAAGTTTCAGCGTCCGATTCGCTGTTTAGTTGATATAAAAAAACTGCCAATTCCTGATCCTGAACAAGAATTGGTTTATGTAATGAATGCCGTACGCGCTATCCGCAAGGCATTACAGGGACAAGTTCCTTTAATCGGTTTTTCTGGTAGTCCATGGACATTGGCAATTTATATGATAGAAGGAGGTAGTAGTAAGGCTTTTGCCCATATCAAGAAGATGATGTATACGCAGCCACAAGCATTACATTTACTATTGGATAAGTTAGCCCAAAGTGTCATTCTCTATCTAAATGCCCAGATCCGGGCAGGTGCTCAATCGGTGATGATTTTTGATACCTGGGGTGGTGTTTTGACAGGCCGTGATTATCGCCAATTTTCTTTGCATTACATGCATCAAATTGTCGATGGTTTGTTGCGTGAATATGGAGGTCATAAAGTCCCGATTACTTTATTTACTAAAGGTGGCGGGCAATGGCTTGAAGCAATGGCTGCGACAGGTTGTGATGCACTAGGTATTGACTGGATGACAGATATGCAAGATGCTCGCTCTCGTGTGGGTGATAAAGTGGCATTACAGGGAAACATGGATCCTTCGATATTATATGCACCAATAGAACGTATTGAGCTTGAAGTTGCAACGATTTTGCAACAATTTGGTCATGGTAATGGTCATGTTTTTAATTTAGGTCATGGTATTCATCCGGATATTCCGCCTGAACATGTTAAAAATTTTATTAATTCGGTACACAAATTATCAAAACAATATCATCAATAAGTAAAAGTTATTCAGAGAAATAAAATACCAATAAATAATGATTGTTATATTTTTTTATTCATTATTCAATCTAAATTGAATATTTACATTTATTAAATATATTTTTTTATATTATGTGTTATAAAACAAATAATAAAATATATTTATATGAATTTTTAAGTAAAATAAATATGATTGAGACCAAATTATTACGCCAGGAATAGGCAATAAAGGCTAAACAAATTATTCTTGCGGATAATTTTGTGACACCTAACCTTATTACAGGCGCTGATGTTGGATTTGAAGAAAAAGGTACTGTGACTCGCGCGGAAATGGTTGCTATGCATTGGCCTTCACTTGCTATTATTGAATATCATATTGCCCGTATACCGACTGAATTTCCTTATATTCCAGGGTTACTCTCTTTTCGAGAGTATCCAGCACTAGTTGCTGTTTGGGAAAAACTGCAACATAAGCCCGATCTTATTATGATTGATGGTCAAGGGATCGCCCATCCGCGTCATTTTGGAGTTGCCAGCCATTTGGGTCTTTTATTGGATATTCCAACGATTGGTATAGCAAAAAATCGTCTATGTGGTCATCATGAAGTTTTAGATGAAATGGTGGAGAGCTGCCAACCACGAATGATAATAATGAACAAATTGGTTGGGTACTGCGTAGTAAAAAAAGATGTAAACCACTTTATATCTCCCCTGGTTATAAGATCAGTTTAGATTTGTCACTATTATGGGTTAAGCATTGTATAAAGGGCTATCGTTTACCTGGGCCTACTCGTTGGGCTGATGGAATCGCATCTAATAGAACGTTTTTTAAACGAATGAAACAGAATTTAACATAATTAAAGTTAAAATATGTGGAACCAGTTGATTTTCAGGTAAACTGCGACATAAAACGTAAGTGAGTAGAAATTTGATGTTGAGAAACCCCATTAATTTGATGTTGGCAAAATTAAATAGTTGGCAGCATATTGCTTTCATGGTTTGCTTATGTGAGCGTATGTATCCTAATTATCAATTATTTTGTAAACAAACGAGCTTTTTAAGTCCAATACGGTATCGTATTATTTTAGATTTAATATGGCAATCTATTGTTATTAAAGATAGTAAAATTGATTTTGATAACCAGTTGGAAAAATTAGAATCAATTATTCCCGTTGCGCATGATTTTAATATATATGGGGTCTATCCTACGATTGATGCATGTAGCTTTAAGTAAAATAATTCATTCTTAATTTAAGTGGGAAAACATTAGAAGGTGCTATTGAAGTAAGTAAAATTTTGATTCGAACTATCGCAATGTTTGAGATGACTCGGACTGGTAAACAGATGTCTGATGAAGAACTGAAAGAATTTCTTACCATTGAAGAAGAATGGGATATTTACCGTTTACTTGCCGCTTGTCAAGAGCGGGATGTAGTGCTGATTAAAGGATTAAAATCCGACCTCCGTGAAGTAGGGATCAGCAATATTGGCATTAAGGTTACCTAATTTCCGTTCATAGAGTTTAAAAACGTGATTTGGTACCAGAAATGCTGACTTTTAACGCTTCACATTCGCCTATACTATGTTCTACAGTGAAGGCGGAGAGGAGTGCTTTCGGGACGTATATCAAGGATTAATAAGTTCTACATATCCAAGGTACTCGATGCTATGAAAATGATAAACACACTGTGTAAGGATAACTTATGAATAAGACTGTAAATAAAACCATGAATAAGGGTCACGTAGTTGAATGTGTCGCGCAAAAGGCAAACTTGACTAAGACTCAAGCTAAAAATGCGTTAGAAGCAGTCATCGAATGTATTACAGATGCACTAAAAAAAGGTGAGCAAGTACAATTCGTTGGTTTTGGTACTTTTAAGACTAATTATCGTGCCGCACGTACTGGTCGTAATCCTAAAACAGGTGCAGAACTCAAAATTGAAGCTGCAAATGTACCAGTCTTTGTTGCTGGAAAATCACTGAAAGAAGCAGTAAAGTAATTCAGTTGCGTAAAAGAATATTCAGAGGGGGGATTCAACCCCTTTTATTGATTGGACGTAGCCTTATTGTACTTGGCATTATTTCGTTGCTTGGCGCTTGTACCAGTCAACCTAAAATCCCCGAATTTAGCGCTAGTGGATTTATTTCCGATGATGGCATTGTTCGCTTATGGCGCTTAAATGACCGAAAAAATAACCCTCAGGTAATAGTTGCGGCATATAGTCCCTACCAAAGAAAAAATACCACTATTACTTTTTTTGAATATCGCCAAGGTAAACTGTGGCAAATTTGGCATGAATCTTTTGGTTATAAAGATAAAGAACGACAACAGTTAAGATTTGATCAAAATAACCATATTATTTTTATGCAGCACATAGTAAATGATAACAAAGTTTCTTTAACTGATGATGATATTGTTCGCTGGCGCTTTGAGTCAGACCGCTTGATTGAGCTGAGTACCACACTTATTGCTGGTAATGTGCGTCTCTACCAAGGACATTTGCATCAAAGGCAGATTATCACTTGTACCGGTGAAAAACGTACGGTACGGTTTTCAGCTCAAGCTGAAAATTGGCTCCAGCAAAGAGCAAAGACCAGTGCAGATGATTTGACTATTGCTTGGTTAGAAGCACCAGAAGGCAACGAATTATTGCTCGTTGCCAATGAGAATTTCTGTTTATGGGCACCAACCAAAGACAAACTTTAAGCTTTTATTTTAAACGAGCAAGCGCTCGATAACCGATATCATCCCGATAAAAACAACCCGCCCAAGATATTTTTTCAGCTCGCTCATAAGCTGTTTTTTGTGCCTCAAGGATGGTTTTACCAAGTGCGGTAACACATAGTACACGGCCACCGGCAGTGATAACCTGATTTTCCTGCAATGCTGTTCCAGCGTGGAAAATTTTGCATGTTTCTGTTGACTCATGATTGAGTCCTTGAATAATATCACCTTTTCGATAATTAGCAGGATAGCTAGCCGCGGCCATAACAACCCCTAAGGCAGAGCGTTCATCCCAACATGATGTTTTGCCTGCTAACTCGCCATTTGCACCGGCTAGACAAAGTTCGATTAGATCAGATTGTAAGCGCATCATAATGGGCTGTGTTTCTGGATCACCAAAACGACAATTAAATTCAATAACTTTTGGGTTTCCCTGTTTATCTATCATTAATCCGGCATATAAAAACCCTTGGTATCGTCGACCTTCTAGCGCCATACCTCGTATCGTAGGATAAATAATTTGATCCATAATTCGTTGATGAATAATGTCTGTGACAACCGGAGCCGGAGAGTATGCTCCCATGCCACCAGTATTTGGTCCGCTATCATTATTACCAACACGCTTATGATCTTGGCTGGTTGCCATAGGAATGACATTTTCACCATCAACCATTACGATAAAACTGACTTCTTCACCGTCCAGAAACTCCTCAATAACAATACGATGACCTGCTTGACCAAATGCATTACCGGTTAGCATATCTTGAACCGTATTTTTTGCTTCTGTGAGGGTCATCGCGACAACGACCCCTTTACCTGCGGCTAGCCCATCCGCTTTAATAACAACAGGTGCGCCTATTTTTTCCAGATAAGCGAGCGCTGGTGAAATTTTGGTAAAATGCTGATAAGCGGCGGTTGGAATGTGATGGCGAGTAAGAAAATCTTTAGTAAAAGCTTTTGAGCCTTCTAATTGTGCTGCATTTTGACTGGGACCAAAAATCGTTAAACTTGCATGTTGGAAAGCATCAACAATACCTAGAATTAAGGGGGTTTCTGGACCAACGATCGTTAGACCAATATTATTATTTTTAGCAAAATCAAGTAATCCATCAATATCTGTTACTGAAATATTAATGTTCGTTAGATTTTTTTCTAACGCCGTACCGGCATTGCCAGGGGCAACATAAACTTTGTCAGCGAGCGGTGATTGTGCTGCTTTCCAAGCTAAAGCGTGTTCACGACCACCATTGCCAATAATTAAAATATTCATGTTTTTGCTCTCTAAATTAGTGGCGAAAATGGCGCATATTAGTAAAAATCATCGCGATATTATGTTCATTAGCTGCAGAGATGATTTCGTTGTCACGAATTGAGCCACCTGGTTGGATAACACAAGTTATGCCAGCCGTGGCAGCGGCATCAATGCTATCTCGGAATGGAAAGAAAGCATCAGATGCCATGGCACATCCAACCAAATCTAAATTTTCGTCCCGTGCTTTTAATGCAGCAATTTTTGCTGAATAAACCCTGCTCATCTGCCCTGCGCCAATACCGATTGTCATATTATTTTTGGCATAAACAATGGCATTGGATTTTACAAATTTTGCTACTTGCCAGCAAAACAATGCATTTTCTATTTCTTGTTCGTTTGGTTGACGTTTAGAAACAACACGCAGATCAGCTTTGGTCACTAAGCCTAAATCGCGATCTTGCACTAATAAACCGCCATTTACACGTTTGAAATCTAAACCGGCAACCGGTGAATGCCATTGGCCGCATGCCAGCACACGCACATTCTGCTTGGTTGCAAGTATTGAAAGGGCAGCTTCATTGACAGCGGGTGCAATAATGACTTCAACAAATTCGCGTTCAATAATTGTTTTAGCCGTATTCGCATCCAGTTCACGATTAAATGCAATAATACCACCAAATGCAGAGGTTGGATCAGTTTTGAAAGCATGATCGTAAGCGGTACCTATATCAGTACTAATGGCTACGCCACAAGGATTAGCGTGTTTAACAATAACACAAGCTGGTTTGGAGAAACTTTTTACACACTCCAAGGCTGCATCAGTATCAGCAATATTATTATAAGAAAGAGATTTGCCTTGTAACTGTCTCGCGGTCGCAACAGAGACTTCTACGATATTTTCTTCTATATAGAAAGCTGCATCTTGATGACTATTCTCACCGTAACGCATATCCTGCTGCTTAATAAAATTCAGATTCAAGGTACGAGGAAATTTACCTGAAGGTTGGTTTAATTCACTATAATAAGCGGGCACCAATTTACCAAAATAGTTAGCAATCATCCCATCATAAGCTGCGGTATGTTCAAAGGCCTTAATTGCCAAATCAAAGCACAGCATTTCAGTTAGAGAGTTTTGATGATTATCCATCTGTTCGATGATCTTGCAATAATCCTGACTATTAACAACGATTGCGACATCTTTATGGTTTTTGGCCGCGGCACGGATCATGGTTGGACCACCAATATCAATGTTCTCAATAGCATCTTCCAGCGTACAATCCGGCTTGGCTACAGTTTGAGCAAACGGGTAAAGATTAACGACAACCATATCAATTGGAGCAATTTGATGCTGTGCCATTATGTCATCATCTTGTCCTCGTCGGCCAAGAATACCGCCATGTACTTTTGGGTGAAGTGTCTTTACGCGTCCGGCCATCATTTCTGGCCATTCTGTGTAATCAGAAACTTCTATAACAGGTAATCCAGCCGCTAACAATAACTTAGCTGTACCACCGGTAGAGATAAGTTCAACCTTTCGTTGAGATAAAGCTTTGGCAAATTCAACAATACCTTGTTTGTCAGAAACACTCAGTAGAGCACGCTGAATAGGGCGGAGTTGTGGCATGAAGTAGATCCCTTGGAATGATGGAAGTGTTGTAAAACTTTTATTAAATTTAATAGTCATTTGCTAATCACAAATGATCTTCAAAATAATCTGTTTAATGCTTAAATCAAAAATTATTTTATCTAAATAGAATTGTAAGAATTGTAACGCAAACGTTTGCTTATTTCGCTATAATTTTTATTATTTTATTTTTGTGGATAACTCTGTTAATAATTCGGTATAATGTAATGCTTTGCTGTTTAATTAACCAATTAAAAAAAATTATTCAAAATAAGCTTGCCAGTTGCCTAAAACTGCCTATAATACGCCCCCACTGAGTCAGTGTAGAA
>JBGDCZ010000035.1:0-27264 GCA_048493715.1 Arsenophonus endosymbiont of Dermacentor nuttalli
TTTGTTGTTTAAATGCACGGAATAAAAACTCTCCAATAAACCCGGGGTGGTTCAATCGTACTGCACTTATGCTTCCCAATTTATTGCAGTATCCGGTTGCTCTTTTTGGCATTTTACGTGCCGGTATGGTAATGGTTAATGTTAATCCGCTTTATACCCCAAGAGAATTAGAACATCAACTAGTGGGGCGATGGCGATTGTTATTGTATCAAACCTTGCTCATACATTAGGAAAGGTGGTTTTTAATACGCAAGTTAAACATGTCATTCGACACGTTTAGGTGATCAACTTTCTCCTCGGCCAAAGGCGACAATCGTTGATTTTGTCGTCAAATATATTAAACGTTTGGTACCTAAATATTACTTGCACAAGCGATCTCTTTCCGCCGTGTTATGCAATTAGGCTATCGTATGCAATATGTAAAACCAGATATTGCTGGTGAAGATTTAGCGTTTCTCCAGTATACTGTAGGAACTACAGGTTCAGCAAAAGGTGCAATGCTTACTCATTATAAATATGTTGGCAAATATCGAACAGGCTCGCGCTGCTTACCTGCCTGCTATGCAGCTTGGTAAAGAGATTGTTGTGACAGTGTTGCCGCTATATCATATTTTTGCATTGACGGTAAATTGTTTATTATTTATTAAAATTGGCGGCACCAATTTACTGATTACTAATCCACACGATATTGCAGCAACGGTTAAAGAACTTGTTCGTTGTCCTTTTACTGGCATCTCTGGTGTTAATACATTATTTAATGCTTTGGTACATAATGAAGAATTTAGAAAGCTTGATTATTCTCATTTGCACATTTCTGTGGGTGGGGGGATGCTAGTGCAAAAGACGGTAGCAGAGGAATGGCAACGAGTGACGGGTAAGCATTTACTCGAAGGCTATGGTTTAACGGAGTGTTAGCCACTGGTAACCGGTAATCCATACAATTTAAACCGATATAGTGGTAGTATTGGTTTGCCTGTGCCGTCAACTGAAGTCAAATTTGTTGATAAAGATAGTAATGAAGTTCCAATTGGTCGGCCGGGTGAGATGTTGGTGCGTGGCCCACAAGTAATGAAGGGTTATTGGCATTCTCCGACTTTGACTAACGAAGTGCTGCAGGATGGTTGGTTAGCAACAGGTGATATTGCGACAATAGATGAAAAAAGATTTGTAAAAATTGTTGATCACAAAAAAGATATGATTTTGGTGTCTGGTTTTAATGTTTATCCTGTGAAATTGAAGAAGTTATCTCTACTCATCCTAAAATCATTGAAAATGCAGCCATTGGAGTGGATAGATGAAAATATCGGTGAAGCAGTAAAGGTATTTGTAGTAGCAAGTGATCCGCGTTTGACTGCGGATGATTTAAAAATCTATTGTCGTCAATATTTGACCGCCTACAAGGTGCCTAAATTTTTTTAGTTTCGTGCTGAATTACCCAAATCGAATGTTGGTAAAGTATTACGGCGACAATTACGAGAAAAAGAGCATCAAAAATATCAAACCAAGCCCTCAGAGAATCATCCAATAACACAGACAACAGACATTAGAAAGTTAATTTGAGAATTTTGATAAACAGCATCGGTAAAATGGCACGCTAAGCCGGCGTTGTTAAAAATAAATCATAAAGAGAAAGACGTTTTGAATTATCAGTTGATTACGACAGATGCTCAACTTAAGAAAGTTTGTCAAGCAGCATCGGAAGCTAACAAAATAGCACTAGACACAGAATTTGTTCGGGTAAAACTTATTATCCACAGCTTGGCCTTATTCAGTTATATGATGGTAATCAACTGTCATTGATTGATCCTCTTGTAATTACTAATTTGAATCCGTTTAAGCAATTACTGACCAATGGCAAAATTACTAAAATCCTGCATGCTGGTAGTGAAGACATAGAAGTATTTTTACATCATTTAGCTTGTGTTCCACAGCCAATGTTAGATACTCAGATTATCACGGCATTCCTTGGTCATCCAATTTCTAGTGGATTTGCTACATTTTGCTACATTAGTAAATGAATATTTAACTATTGCCTTAGATAAGATATAAGTCACGAACAGACTGGCTTATTCGTCCACTGAGTAATAAACAGTGTCAATATGCGGCAGCCAATGTATTTTTCTTATTGTACTTGCTAGAAAAGCTACTGCCGTTGATTGATAAATTAGGCTATCTACCAGCTATAACCGATGAATGTTAGCGTATTTTATTACGCCGGCAAGAGATTTTAACACCAGCAGATGCTTATATAAGTATCAAAAATAGTTGGCAATTACGAGGGCAACAGCTAGCTTGTCTTGAGCAATTAGCTGCCTGGCGTCTTAACCAGACTCGTCGGCGTGATTTGGCTGTCAATTTTATTGTAAGAGAAGAGCATCTATGGAAAATAGCGCGTTATTTACCTAATTCTTTAGCAGAACTGCATATCATGGGGTTAACTGGACAGGAAATCCGCTGCCATGGGCAGGATTTGTTTCAAATAGTAGCCAATTATTGTGATTTGCAAGAAAAAGAATGTCCACTGCCACTTTATCATCTTATCGATCATCCAAAATATCGAGCAGCTTTTAAGGCAGTTAAATCATTAACTAAACAAATTAGAGAGCAACAAAAATTGAATTCTGAGTTATTAGCTTCACGACGACAAATTAATCAGCTGTTAGCCATTCACTGGGGACTGAAAAAAACAATCATACCCCAGATCTGCTTGCTTGCTGGCGTGGTCAACTGATGGCTGATCCTTTGAAGCAATTATTGGCATTATATGGTTAGCTGATTTTACTGGCGGGTATTATTAATTTCGATTAGCAAAGTTATTCAATCGAATAACAAAAAAATTATCAGCTTAAAGGACAAGCTAGCAGAAATTATGGCATTTTTAATAACGCAAAAAATAATTACAAATAATTTTATTAATGAAAATAACTTAACTAGCGAAATAATAAACCTAGCTAGTGGAACTCTAAAAATAGAGTAATAAAAATATTTATTTTCTAATCATTATGGTACCAGCCCATCACTGCTGATGGGCGTTTTGCTGTTGAAAACTGACTATTTTACTTTTTTTCGTCTGTTTCAGGTAAAGTTACATTTAACTCTAAAACAGAGATGTCATCATTCTTTTGTTCAAATTGTACAGTGAGCATTTCCGGATCAATTTGTACATATTTGCAGATTACCTTTAAGATATCATGTTTCATTGCAGGTAAATAAGTTGGCCCACTGTCATTACGTCGGCGTTCGGCAACAATAATTTGTAGCCGTTCCTTGGCTATATTGGCCGTTGATTTTTTTTTCGACAGGAAAAAATCTAATAAAGCCATGTCTTATCCTCCAAACAAGCGCTTTAAGAAGCTTTTTTTTTCTTCTTCAATGAAACGAATAGGGCGGTTTTTACCTAAAATTCGGTCAACGCAGTCACTGTAAGCTTTGCCTGCATCGGATTTGAAATCGAGAATAACGGGTTCTCCTTGATTAGATGAACGTAGAACAGATTGATCTTCAGGGATCACACCAATTAGTGGGATACACAGAATTTCAAGTACGTCTTCCATACTCAGCATATCACCATGGTTGACACGACTAGGATTATAACGGGTAAGCAAAAGTTGCTCCTTGATGGGTCCTTCGCCACGTTCTGCACGGCGTGATTTAGAAGCTATAATACCGAGAATGCGATCAGAATCACGTACAGAAGAGACTTCAGGGTTGGTGGTAATAATTGCTTCATCGGCGAAATAAAGCGCCATCAATGCCCCACTTTCAATGCCTGCGGGTGAATCACAGATAATGAATTCGAAATCTAATTTTTTCAGTCCATTTAGCACTTTTTCAACGCCTTCGCGTTTTAATGCATCTTTATCACGTGTTTGTGAAGCAGGAAGTATATGAAGATTTTCAGTCCTTTTATCTTTAATAAGTGCTTGATTAAGAGTGGCATCACCTTGGATCACATTCACGAAGTCATACACTACGCGGCGTTCGCATCCCATAATTAAATCGAGGTTACGTAGACCAATATCAAAATCGATCACAACAGTTTTTTTCCCTCTTTGGGCCAGGCCAGTAGCAATGGCTGCGCTGGAAGTGGTTTTACCTACGCCACCTTTACCTGAGGTTACAACAATAATGTGTGCCATGGAGTCATTCCTGTAATAAGGTCTAAATGATATTATCAATCGTCAATTCATTATTTACCAAACAAAGTCTAGCTGCTTTCCCGATAAAATCTGCTGGAATTTGTTCACTTAGCCAAAATTGGCCGGCAATGGAAACTAATTCTGCCTGTAAGTGGGTACAGTAAATTTGATAATTGTTATCGCCAGATGCGCCAGCAAGTACTCTACCACGCATCATTCCATAAATATGTATATTGCCATCAGCGATTAATTCAGCACCTGCACTAACATTGGCATTAACAATTAAATCACAATTAGCGGCGTATATGCGTTGTCCTGAACGAACATGGGTGTTAATAATACGGGTTTTACCATGTTCAGCGATAGCTATATTATTCGCTGCTTTTTTATTTTGCGTTTTTTGATTTTGACCTTCACTAAGCAAGGGTAGACCAGCATCAGTGATAGATTGGCGCAATTTGATATTGGTACATCCACTAACACCGACTATCTTTAAACCTGTCTCACTAATAATTTTGTAGCAGGATAAAATAGTACTGGCTTCAGATATACCTGTAGCATTGAAGACGACAGGGGCATTTCTCAAAAACTCAGGCGCTTGGTCAATTTTTTCCTGAATTGCTTTTTTAATAGCTTCAGGATCTTCATCATGAATGTGAAGAACGGTGAGAGTGAAGCTACTGCCTTTTAGTTCGATTGGTGATTGTGCCATCTGTATTCGACTCAGCATATTTAAACTGACCCATAGTGGAATCTTGGATGATGATATTAGGAAACACAATGTTATGTTATAGTTACTTAGTTAGTCAGGCAAGTCAAAAGTGTTAATAAAAAAGAGCTAAATTGAATGTTTTGTGTAGTTTATTATAGTGCAAAAAAAGAACAAACTTATCTTTATGTAGAAAAAAGACGATTTTTCACGAGTTCCTAAGCCATTATTACAGCAATTTGGCACCCCTCGATTTATCATGACGCTTTGTCTGTCCGAGCGAAAAAGATTATCTAATGCTGATATTGACAGGGTTAAAAGGGAACTCATCGAGATTGGTTATTATCTCCAGTTTCCACCTCCGGTTGAAAATATAATGGAAGACTATCGTAAGCTGATAGATAAATTGGAAAATCAACTATCGGCGGAACAAAAATAAGATAATACTGAATTAAAAGTTTTTGAGGATTATATGTATGAGACTCGAACTTGTTTATGCAGTAATTAGTAGTTTCTTATTGATAGGTGATTCGATGTTAGCGATGCTGTCTAAAGAAATTTTCTTAATAGTAGTACCGCAAGCAATAGCGGCGCAATCCAGTAAAATTTCTTTAAGTAAGGCATTTCCGCTTAAACAACGTTATTTGGCGCAATTTCCAGCGTACGTGGAACTTTTAAAGCGGATGGCAAGACAACAAGGAATAAGTGAAATAACGATCACGCGCGCATTTACTAATATTTATTTTGTTCAGCGAATTATAGTGGCGGATCGGTAGCAACCAGAAAGGCCGCCAGGAACTTTTTTTAGTAAACAACTGATGGCAGCACTTAAAATTATGGATAAGGGTTATGTGCCTAAACACCATCGTTTAAAAGGTTCTTGGGCCGGCGCAATGGGACAAACTCAGTTTATGCCAACTTCTTATCTACAATATGGTAAAGATGGCAGTGGTAATGGTCAGATTGATATTTGGCATAACAAAACAGATATTTTTGCTTCTATTGCTAATTATCTTAAGCAGGAAGGTTGGCAAAGTTATTTACCTTGGGGAGCGCAGGTCAAGTTACCAACAGGTTTTGATGTCAGTCTGGAAGGTGTAAAGAAAAAAGGGAAATCGGTTGAGCAATGGAAAAAGCTTGGAGTACAAGTGCCAGTAATGGCCAATTTGGCACCAAATACCCAGACTTGGTTAATTATTCCATAAAGATCCAAAGAACCGGAGCTACCTGGTTACTGATAATTTTCGCACTATTATGCATTGGAATCGTTCTTATTATTTTTCCTTGTCGGTCTGTTTAATGGCTGACGGCATTGCTCAACAAATATAATAAACTAAGTATACCTAGTAATAAATAGGAGTAGGTCTATGTATCAACATCATGATTGACAGGGGGCTTTACTTGATGTATCGGCTAATAAAGTGGTCTGTGTAGACAGTAATTTATGCCCAATACGTTAAAGAGATGAGCGGAAAGCGGCATAAAGAACCGGTAATTTTCATTAAACCGGAAACGGCCCTTTGTGATATTAATCAACCCATTTTACTACCCAAAGGGCTGGGAACTGTACATCATGAAATTGAATTAGCCGTTTTGATTGGCGCTACGCTGAAACAGGAAAATGACGAAGAAAGAATTAAAGCGGCGATTAAAGGGTTTGCTGTGGCACTTGATTTAACATTAGTGACTTACAGCAAACGTTAAAAAAATCTGGTCAACCATGGGAAAAATCCAAAGCCTTTGATGGTGTGCATGTCCAATATCCGGATTTATTCCTGTTCATGAGTTTGGTGACCCACAAAACGCCCGATTAAGTTTATTGGTGAATAACGAAATGAAACAGTAAGGGAATACCGCAGATATGCTGACTGCTATATTACCTTTAATCAGTTATATATCGCGTTTTTTTACTTTACGGCCGGGTGATGTTATTTTGACCGGTACTCCGCATGGTGTTGGCCCATTAAAAGTCAATGATGAACTTACCCTACATTTAAACGATCGTGTATTAAAAACACGTGTTATCTAATTTATAAGGATTTTTATTTTATATGTCTCAGCCTTTTTGGCAGCTCAAAGTGTTAGAACAGATGACCGATGAAGAGTGGGAATCATTATGTGATGGTTGTGGGCAATGTTGTATCCATAAGCTACTGGATGCAGCAGATACTGATGCGATTTATTTCACTAACGTGGCATGTAATCAATTAGATCTTAAAACTTGTCAGTGTAAACACTATGCAGAAAGATTTCGTTATGAACCGGACTGCATTAAACTAACATGGGGTAATTTAGCCACCTTTCATTGGTTGCCGATCACTTGTAATTATCGTTTAATTGCTGAAGGAAAACCATTGCCAACTTGGCATCCACTAAAAACCGGCTCCAAGTTAGCCATGCACCAGGCAAAAATATCCGTTCACCATATTGCAGTTAGAGAAATTGAAGTGATGGATTGGGAAGATCATATCATCAGCAAATTTAATTTTAGGCAATAGATGAAAGAGTATTATTTAGAACAATATGTAAGATTTGTAATGAGTGCTTTATAGCACTCATTACGATAATCGACCGAAACCGCACAAGTCGCATATAACTTAAAAATTAAGCTTCAATTTTGTTAGGACATGGTTGGCCTTGTGCGATCTGTTTAATATTTTGTAATGTCGTTTCACTAATGTTATTGAGCGCTTCTTCTGTCAAAAAAGCCTGGTGTCCAGTGAATAAAACGTTATGGCAGGCGGATAAACGGCGAAAGACATCATCTTGGATCACATCGTTAGATTTATCTTCGAAAAATAGTTCTCGTTCATTTTCGTACACATCCATACCTAAGGCTCCCACTTTTTGTTGTTTTAGCGCTTCGATGGCAGCATTAGAATCAATTAAGCCCCCTCGACTAGTATTGATCACCATAACCCCATCTTTCATTTTATTGAATGATTGTTGGTTAAGTAAGTGATGATTTTCTGCAGTTAATGGACAATGTAGACTAATAATATCTGAATGTTTTAATAAAGTATCTAAATCAACATAGTTAGCGCCTAGCTCTAATGCGGTTTCACTCGGATAGGGATCATAGGCTAGTAGCTTCATGCCAAAACCTTTAAGAATGCGTAATGTGGCTAAACCAATTTTACCGGTGCCAATAATTCCGGCGGTACGATTATGCATATTAAAACCTGTTAAACCTTCCAGTGAAAAATTGGCATCCCGAGTACGTTGGTAAGCACGGTGAATACGTCTATTTAGACAAAGCATTAAGCCCACAGCGTGTTCAGCTACAGCTTTGGGAGAATAAGCGGGTACCCGAACAACTTGAATACCAAGTTCTTTAGCGGCGGGTAAATCAACATTATTAAACCCGGCACAACGTAAAGCTAAAATTTTAACTTCTAACTTGGCAAGTTCTTTAAGTACTGTGTGGCTGGCATCATCATTTACAAATATACAAACAGCATCGGAGCCGCTAGCATTTTTGGCAGTTTGTGGTGTCAGTGGAAAATCAAAGTATTCAATATAAAAATTAAAATTACCCTGTTTGTTAATTTGTTTGAAATGAATGTGGTCGTATTGTTTTGTACTATAAGAAGCGATTTTCATTGGTGGCTCCAATATAAAATGATTATTACTCTTATATCCATAGTGATAATTGTGGCTGATGTTAATAATGGCACAAATAGTAGATTATATGAATTGATTGATAAAAATTTGTTGATAATATCGATAGTATACATGAGCACAGACCTATAAGATGGATGAATATTAAAAATCCCTTATTATCTGTTACTGAGATTAGTTAAAAAAAAGGAATAGTATAGTAAACTAATAAAATATATTATTTTGCTATTCATCATTTTGTTTTCTATTGCAATTGCCAGTTGGTTTTCATTACCTTATTGGTTACCTAAAGCTAGCCAACTATGGCTACCGAAAGGTGCATAACTGTCATTAACTTTACCAAGAATCACTAGCTAAGGTATCGTTGTTAGCGATATGAAAATCGCGCTTGGCGGTCAAAGCGAATCAGCTAACTATTTTTCGTCCCGTCAAATGGTCAACAAAATGGATAATTTATGCTCAGTCGCTCGTCAGTGACAATAATTGTTTATCTCAGTTGAAAGAGCCTCAAGTAGAACAATCAGCCATCGACATACGGCAGATTTTAGCAACAATCCCATCGTTAGAGGTAACTATTGACCAGCTCATTTTACATCTCTGGTCATTATTTGCTGGAAAACTCCATTTACAAGTCACTCAGAGTCATATTCTGCATATTGATTATCAAGGTGAAAATATACAATTTGTCGCCCGCACCACTGTGGCAGATTATTTCAATATCGAACATCTTTTTATTCGCAAATGAAGATACGCTTAATTTAACCGGCAATATCGCGCTACAGTTGAACAGCACACATACCACACGATGGAAAAATTGCCGTGGTTTTAGTCACCAATCGCTATGCTAATCCGCTGGTTGCACAATTAATTTGGTCAAATCATTCAGGTACTTTACAACTAAAACAACAGAAATCTCAAGTTCCATTAGTCAATTTACCCTGGCAGTTAGATGATCAGTATTTGACTGTTAAGCAAGGAGAATGGAGTTGGCAAAGTGATGAGTAAGTGTTGTCTGGTCAAATAGACTTTCGATTGGCCAATTGGCGTAATGGCTTAGCTGAGATGCGTATTAGATTTGATTATTGATACGCGATTATCAACCTTGATTTCTGGGCCATTGCTGTCACTACGCATCACTTTTATTCCATCATCCTTAGTAAGAGTGTATGGCAAGATAAATAAAACTTTAATGCTTAATGAACTACGTTTACCTTTAGCGGGTATTTATTTGATGTCGCAAGGGATCACTGGACGTTTGCAGGCAATAGAATAGTTGCCACCACAGATAGTTACTGGGGTAAAATAAAGTACGATTTGATGGTCAAGCCAATAACTTTAAACCTGACCAAGGTCATTGGCGATGGCGTTATTGTTATTGGGGAAATACCCAGTTGCAACCCCTCAAATCTAATTGGGATCTCAGTAGCGATGATGGTTACTGGATAAACTCTTTATTGGTAGTAAACCGATTAAATACTGGATTTGATGAAATTCAGTATGGCATGATGAAAATGTTTCATCCCCGTTTAACACTATTAAAACCCTTAACATGGCAACGTGATGCCAACCAGGGTAAATTAGTTGGTCAAAACCCAGCCGATTTTCACTTAACTGGTACTCTTTCAGCACAACAAATCGGCCCGATCCCGTTTTTTATCCGTTGGGATAGTAAACGATTACGAGGAACTGCGCTTTGGCAAAATCAGAGTGTGTTAGCTTTTCAATCTTTGATCCCATCAGATTTGGGGTCTACGCTCCGATAGGGTAATTTTTATGCTCAGGCGGCTTTCTCTGTAGCACAAGGTCAGGGAGTGATTGCTGTTGGGCATTGGTCGGTGGCTAATGCTGGATTGTGGTAAAAAGATGGCAGTGCTGATGGCATTGATTTTGTTTTACCCTGGCGTTTTCAAAATAGTCGCTGACAGTTGGGCACTAAATCGCCGGTGCAAGTTAGGATCAAACGGATAAAAAGTTTATTTGATATGCGTAATATAACGGCTGATTTGTATGGCTATTATCCGCCAACAATCCAATTCCCATTAGTGTTACGTGCTGTTAATGTTGATCTGCTAGGCGGTGCTATTCGGCTTGCTAAGTTATATTGGCCACAAATAACGCCAGCCATACTGACGATTGATCAGATAGACTTAAGTCAACTATTAACTTGCCTTAGAACAACCTCCCAGGTTGTGATGTCAGGTAAAATTAGTGGTAAATTACCTTTCTTTCTGAATAATCCTGATTGGATAGTGAAGGATGGGTGGTTAGAAAACTCTGGTAATATTACATTACGATTAGGAAAAGAGTTAGTGGATTCTATTGGTGAAAATAATTTATCTGCTAGAGTTGCTATGGCATGATTACGTTATTTAAAAATAAATCGTAGTCGAACCAAAATTAGTCCCAGTAATCTGGGTGATATAACGATCAACGCTCAAATTCATGGATTTAATCCTTTAAAGAGCAAAAATTGGCAAGTGCGCTTAAATTATTGCCAGCAAGAAAATATTTTCCAATTGTGGCACAGCTTACAGTTTGCTAATAATTTAGGTGATTGGTTAGAAAAAAATTTTTCAATAAAAAAGGTGAGAACCAGTAATGAAAAAATAAATTTGGTATATGCTGATAGTATTAGTGGCATTTTTATTAACTAGCAGTGTTCGGTTAGATGTGGTAACACCGGATAAGCCGATAAATATTAGTATGAATGTCAAAATTGAACATGAAATTAAAATTGATCGCCAGGTAGAAGGGTTACTAAAAAATAATAGCGATCTTTTTGGATAACAAATGAGATGATTAAAAAATATATTTTACCTGTTTTATTAATAATATTAATTAGCCTAGTTGTTAGTTTTTCTGTGTTAAGTTTGTCAATTACTGAAGCTAAACAGCGTGGACTGGTTGGTTAGACACTAAGCGGTTATCTGGCGGCAGTAGTAAAAAATAATGCTGACCTGTATTCGTTGGTCAACAGTATTAATCATGCTAGAGAACAAAAATATGCCGAGATTGCGCAAAATAATCAACTTAAGACTGAGCAAGTGGCAAAAATTGCCAGCCAAAAATTAATTGATGGTGTGAAAAAAGGTGAATATGTGTTAGGTATAAATGTCCGCTGGCCACAAAAATAAGTTACTATAGTTGCTATATCCCCAAGTTATTTTGGCAAAAAAGAGTATGCATCTGCAATATCTTGTTTTGATGGTCAACTAAGTAAAAAAGCCCATTTGGTAAGGTCTTATTAACAGTGAAATTCGATTTGACAGCATTATATGCTGATATTGATCAACTATTATTACGTGATCAATTGTTATTAAAAAAGCGCTTAGCAGGGATAGAGAAAATAAAAAATGAAAAATCCCGCCAATCGGTTATTGAATTAGTTAAAATCTCTATAGCCACTGGGCAGAAAAAAATCGCCAATCGGCAAAATAATTGTCCGACAATAACTTATCCAGAAAATCTGCCGGTCATTGAAAAAAAACAGGCAATTTATCAAGCCATACGTGATCATCAGGTCGTCATTATTGCTGGTGAAACGGGTTCGGGTAAAACAACTCAGATCCCTAAAATTTGTCTAGAACTTGGCCGAGGTATAAAAGGTTTAATTGGTCACACTCAGCCTCGTCGGTTGGCTGCTCGTTCAGTGGCTAACAGGATCGCTGAGGAACTTAATGTACCATTAGGTAGTGCGGTTGGTTATAAAGTTCGTTTCAATGAGCAGATTGGTGACAATACTTTCATTAAGTTAATGACAGATGGGATTTTATTAGCAGAATTACATAATGATAAGTTATTACTGCAATATGACACGATAATTATCGATGAAGCGCATGAACGTAGTTTAAATATTGATTTTATTCTGGGCTATTTGCGCCAATTATTACCTAAACGTCCTGATTTAAAAGTTATTATCACATCAGCGACCATTGATCCTGAGTGTTTTTCTCGCCATTTTGCTCATGCCCCGATTGTTGAAGTGTCGGGACGAACTTACCCGGTAGAAGTTAGATATCGGCCAATTATTGGTGACAGCAACGATAGCAATCGCGATCAACTTGACGGTATTATTGATGCGGTTAATGAATTAAATCAAGAAAGTAGCGGCGATATTTTGATTTTTATGAGTGGTGAGCGCGAGATCCGTGATACTGCTGAGGCACTTAATAAGCTAAATTTAAGGCACACAGAAATATTGCCGCTTTTTGCGCGCTTATCTAATAGTGAACAAAACCGTATTTTTCAATCTCATTTTGGTAGAAGGATCGTACTAGCGACCAATGTAGCAGAAACATCATTGACTATTCCTGGTATTAAATATGTTATTGATACTGGATATGTGCGTATTAGCCGTTACAGTTATCGCACAAAAGTTCAGCGCTTACCGATCGAACCGATTTCTCAAGCTTCGGCTGAACAACGAAAAGGACGATGTGGACGTGTCGCCGCAGGTATCTGTATTCGTTTATACTCGGAAGAAGATTTTTTAGCCCGACCAAAGTATACCGATCCTGAAATTTTACGTACCAATCTTGCTTCGGTCATTTTGCAGATGATGGCTGTGGGATTAGGCGATATTAATCAATTTCCATTTATTGAAATGCCTGATAAACGTAATATCCAAGATGGTATTAGATTACTCGATGAATTAAACGCCATTGCAAATAAAACAGCTAATGGCTATTATCAATTGACGCAAATTGGTCGGCAACTGGCACAATTACCACTCGATCCACGCTTAGGCCGTATGGTATTAGAGGCGAGAAAGCATGGCTGTATACGTGAAATTATGGTGATCAGCTCTGCACTTTCTATCCAAGATCCTCGCGAAAGGCCATTAGATAAGCAACAAATTGCCGATGAAAAGCACCGTCGCTTTATCGATAAACGTTCGGACTTTTTAGCGTTTTTAAATTTATGGAATTTTGTTAAACAGCAACAAACTATTTTATCCAATGCTCAATTTCGTAAGCAATGTAAACAGGACTTGCTTAATTTTATGTGTTTAAGAGAGTGGCAGGACATATATAGCCAGCTGCGACAAGTGATTAAAGAATTGGGTATTGCTATCAATAGTGAACCTGCTGATTATCAGGCCATACACATTTCTCTACTGTCAGGTCTGCTTTCTCATATTGGCCAAAAAGCAGCTGAAAAAGCTGACTTCATGGGTGTCAGAAATGCCCGATTTATGATTTTTCCTGCTTCGGGGTTATTTAAAAAACCGCCTAAATGGATCATGGTGGCGGAATTAGTTGAAACCAATAAGCTTTGGGGACGTATTGCGGCAGCGATCAAACCTGACTGGATAGAACCATTGGCCGGACATTTAGTAAAATATCATTATAGCGAGCCGCTTTGGTCAAAAAAACAAGGTGCTGTTATGGCGTCGGAAAGTGTCACACTGTTTGGTTTACCTATTGTGACTGCTCGCCAAGTTAATTACAGTAAGATCGATCCTTCATTATGCCGTGAGCTTTTTATTCGCCATGCACTGGTTGAAGGTGATTGGCGAACCAGCCACACGTTTTACCGACAAAACTTAACCTTATTAGCTGAGGTAAAGGAGTTAGAGCATAAATCTCGTCGCCGGGATATTGTGGTTGACGATGACAACCTTTTTCGTTTTTATGAGCAACGAATTGATCGCCAAGTTATCTCTTCTCGTCACTTTGATCACTGGTGGCGTGAGGTCAGTAAAGCACAACCTGATCGCCTGAAATTTAGCAAAGATATGTTAATACGGCAAACGGCTAATAAGGTTACTTTAGCTGAATATCCTAATTATTGGCAGCAAAATGTGTTGAAATTGCAGTTAACTTATCAGTTTGAGCCTGGCACCGCGGCTGACGGGGTGACGGTTCATATTCCACTATCGGTACTCAATCAAGTTAAAGATGAAGGTTTTGACTGGCAAGTTCCGGCAGCACGCGAAGAGTTAGTTGTTACACTAATTAAATTATTGCCAAAATCGTTACGGCGTAATTTTGTGCCGGCGCCAAATTATGCCAAAGCATTTTTAGAACGTATGCCTGTTCCACAAGGTAAATTGTTAGATTGTCTGACACGTGAGCTGCGGTGTATGACAGGAGTTACCATTCAGTCTGAGGCCTGGCAATGGGAGCAATTACCTGATCATTTGAAAATGACCTTTCGTATTGTTAATGAAAAAAATCATACTATTGCCGAAAGCCGTGATCTATCCGCGCTAAAAATACAACTAAAACAGCAAGTTCAACAAACATTAGCTGCAGTTGTTAATGATAGTATTGAGCAAAGTGGGTTAGATAGATGGAATTTTGCTACTCTACCTCAGCTTTATGAACAAAAGCACAGTAGTTATTTGGTTAAAGCTTATCCAGCGCTGGTGGATGAAAAAAACAGTGTTGCTATTCGCGTATTTGAAACCCAACTAGAGCAGCAACAGGCTATGAATGAAGGATTAAGGCGACTTTTGTTGCTTAATATTCCTTCACCGATAAAATACTTGCATGAAAAATTGCCCAATAAATCCAAACTGGGACTTTATTTTAATCCTTTTGGCAAAGTGCTTGAACTCATTGATGATTGTATCAGTTGTGGAGTTGATAAATTAATTGCTCAATTTGGTGGTTTAGTATGGACCGCAGAGGATTATGAGCAATTGCAAACTTATGTTTGTTCCGAGCTTAATGAGATAGTGGTCGAGATCGCCAAGCAAGTTGAAATGATTTTAACTAGCGCATTTGCCATCAATAAGCGTTTGAAAGGTCGAGTTGATATTCATTTGGCAATTGCATTTTCTGATATTAAAGCTCAACTTTCCGCATTGATATTTAAAGGTTTTGTCACATCACATGGTTGGAAAAAATTACCTGATATTATCCGCTATCTTAATGGTATTGGGCGTCGTTTGGAAAAGCTAATGATCGATCCCAACCGAGATCGGGCGTATATGGTACGAATTGAGCATATTAGGCAGCAATGGCAGAGTTGGCTAACTAAGTTGCCTGCCATACAAAGACAGCAGCCTGAAGTACAGGCAATATATTGGATGATAGAAGAGTTACGGGTAAGTTTTTTTGCTCAACAGTTGGGAACGCCTTATCCTATCTCCGATAAACGCATTTTACAAGCGATGGCTAAAATTGGTTCGGTGCAACCGTAGATCGCGGTGTTACCACCGCTTTTTCAATGATAATGAAGTTAAAGGTAACTATAGCGTTCGCTTTACCGGGTTTGATTTGTTGTTTGAATGTATCTAGCACGGAAGGATAAATTCAAAAAACCTTCTGCTGACAGTTTTCCTAAGTAGGATCGCTTTATTAAATAGGATAGTTCTATCTCCAAAATTATGTAGCAAAACTTGGAGGCCGATACCTTGTGCTGTTTCTGGCGAATGACTTTTATTTAAAGCGAGGGTTTCATCATTACCAGCTAATATCGTGCCGTTCATTTTGATACTGATGTTGGTTGGCCGTATACAATTTATGTTAAGATTAAAATCGGTGTCTCCCGCGATGCTCTTTAAGTATTTGAATTTATTCTATTTAAGATGACCGTAAGTTTACGGTTAATCTTTTATTATCTGTGAACAACTCGGTTCTGGTGTGGTGATTTTAGTATCTGCTAATTGAAAATTTATTATAGGTAAATGATCTATTTGTTGCTTTAGTTAATAGTTGGGAAGAAATATCAACAGCTTCAACCCGTTGGGCTGTCTTTATTAATTGAACTTCGATTCGATAGAATTTTTCCGCGCAAAAATATATTAGCATAACAGAGAGCAATATTTGGCTGAATATTACCGTCATGGTAAATAATTTTAAGCCCAACTCCCGACAAATTTGTTGGGTAATGGATTTCGTTATTATGAATTGGGTACTGCTGACTATTTCTCCAGCAATATTCAACGTGATTTGACTGGCAAGTGACAAAAGCTTTATTGTTCCTGCTGGAAAATGAACCAAATGTTTGTTTAATCACACTACCTGCAGATAAAGTAGGATCGACTATAATTTCATTTTGGAATCTGATTAGTACATTTTCTGGCTTAACATTTGGCATATATTGATAATTTGCCGCCTGAGTGGTTAAAGGTAATAACCCGAACAGTAAAACACTAACTATTACTTTTTTAGTTGTAAAAATGGCCAAATCTCACTCCTTTGAATGACAAGTAACGGTAATTTTGTGAGCTTTAGTCAACATGGTCTCATTAGGAAGTGAATATAAACAGCGATAATGATTATTATTGTTTCCAGTAGTAATGGTAAATTGACCCTGAGCAGGAACGCCGCTTAAATAAAGTTGTTGATTATCATCAACCACGATCCCGCTGGTAGAAATATGGGGTTTATCGGTTAAAGTTGCGATGGTACCGAACGGAATAGGGGTGTTTTTATGTTTTAACTTAAAAATCACTCGATAACCAACTTGATTAGCAAAATTAACCAAAACGATTGCGCGGTGTGTCGGGGTGACAGTTTGTATGGTTAGATTCAATATCAATACCGTTCGGTAGTGTTAGAGTATTAAAAGCAATTTGATTAGCGCGATGACCTATTAATATTGGGGATGATAGCAATACCCTGATTGTTGGTCTTGATATTTGAATGATTTTCCAGTCTTACACCAATAGCATCTTTTGCAATCACTAATGCTGCCGTTTCTCCAATGGGTTGGGTTAAACTTAATCCATAGGGATAACTTGCAGGCCATAGTTTAATTGATTTTGATAGGGATCATGATTATAACCTAAATTGAAGATGGCATATTGGTTTTGATATTGGCTATAAAGCCCACCACTAATATGGTTAGTATGATTTTTATAGTGTTGTTGGTAATTTTGTTGCAGCGCTAAGAATAAGCGATTATCAGCGAATGGAGAGTGGTTAATGTTTACTTGCTGAATAAGGCAGTGGTCAAAACTATTTTGTATACCATATCCCCAGGTTCGTTTTAACCATCGCTTAAAGGGAATTTGTAGGTTAACCGACAGAATTTGATCAGCTGATTGTTCTCGTCTGAATTTGCTATAGCTATAGTTAATACTATAATTTAAATCCCATATTCTGGAACTGAGTCAAATAATTTGACAAGCCACATTGATAATCAAACTGTATAAATTTGGCTTTATAGGCTCTGCTGGTGGATGGGGAATATTGGCCAAGATTGAGAGCATAGCGAAAACGACCAACTCGTAGAATAGTAGGTGATACAGAGTAGGGTTGGTAAATTATTCGTTGTTTACCATTACCTTCATTGATAATGATTTTGAGTCTATCATTGGAATAGGAGGGAAGGAGATCATCAATGATAAGAGTCCCCGGTGGTACATAAGTTTGATAGATAGGGATATTATTTTGTAATACAGTTATAGTAGCGTAGGACTCAGCAATAGCATGGATTTCGGAAGGGTAACCTCGGGCACTGTCGGGTAGCATGCTATCGGCACTTTGTAAGTGTAATCCTCTAAATTGAAAGCGTTCAAACAGTGACGAAAAGATATAATTTTCACTTAAACTTAATTGACTATGGATTGCATGAATATCTCGGGAAAGTGTTGTGCGATAATTTTGCCAGTGATAACGGGAAGAGTAGCTACCGTAATGACGTAGTCGCCAAGCTTGCCAGTTAGCGCCTGCGAGTAAACCAATAAAATAATTATGCTTATCAGAGTCTGCTTTGCTCCAAGTAGTTGCGCCTTGATAACGGTAGTTGACAAAAATTGCTGGCACACCTGATTGCCATAAACCTATTTGTTGGTCTTTTGTTAAGGCATTTGTGGAACAGCGAGATATAAACTTTGCTGATTAAGATTACATTCAGCGCTGATGCCAAATTTATTTTGTTGCTAGAAATCTGTTATCTTGTCGGCAGTTAATTGATTGATAATTTTTTGCTTAATAAAATCAGCATCAATACCCCAGTTATTTAATATCTAGTTATTAACGACAGGGTAGAGTTTGCCTTGTTTATCTTGAATAAAGCTAATATCTTGCGTAGCAACTTTTTTCTTGTTTGAAAAATGTCCGTTCTATACACACCCAGTAATTGATTATCATTTTTAAGAAAGTGAGCAATATTAATGGGAGAGTTTTTATCGTATTCTAGTGCCTCCGCCTCCACATCAAAATAATAATCACCATTTTTAGCTTGTAAATTAAAGGAAACATTAAATAATAAACTAAAGTAGATAGGGGGATATATAATATCTAATTTTATTTTTTGTATTCATCGTTATTATCATTTAATCGGCATATGTTTCTATAATGGTACCGTAATCGTTAACAAATGACCAGTTTATGGTGTTGTTTTCACTTGACTGAATTTTCCATTTTTTTGGCTATATGGTGCTAATATTCCCGGCTCTTCTATTTTAAAAGTGCCTATTTTTAACGAGTTAAAATTAATATAAAAAGCAGTTGGATTATGAGCAATAAGTTGTTTATTAAGTAGTCTAAATTCTATTTTTTATATATTTTACTGGTTTCTGTGATTATTTCTTTTGGCCGATAAAAAAGTTTAAGTCGCGATTTTAATATAATATTTAAATGGTTTTCTTCATTTTTCTTTAATGTTGGAATTGATTTGACATTTAACCAATAAATAGTTTCTCGATCATTGGGTAAATCGCTCGTTGTATTAATAATTCTAATTTTATTTTGCGGCTGCTAGCTTAAATAAATGTGGAGTAATAATAAAGTCATCGACTTTATTGCCTTGTTCATTTTCAACCAATGATTGGATCAGAAATAAGTTCTATTTATCTAAATTATTAATGGTAATAGAAATCTCGCGTTTATTTGATGGATATATAACACGAGTTCCACTAATAATAATATTAGTGAAAGAAGAAAAAGAAAACATAGTTATTATCGATAATAATAAAAAATATCTCATTTTTATATCTCTATAAAAGAGGGAAAGCGAAAAATTTTTTATTTTCCCTGCTATTATACTAGTTATAAACTAATGTAAACTTGGCTGTTGTCGCCACCTTTCCTGGTTTAACTATGTTTTTTGTCGCAACATATTTTGCGATAAAACTTAGCTTGACTTGATTATTAGCAATGCGGATATCTTTTTCAGTATTTAGCTTGATTGGAAAATTGCTATTCGGTCGAACAGTCCGACTGCAATACCTGTAGCAAAATCATCTCCGGTTTGATTTGCTAAAAGATGATCGCCTGCATTATCTGCCACACCATGGAATTTAATAGATACTTTATATTATCTGGACATTTAGTTAGTTCAATATGAAAAGGCGTCATCTAATGATGTACTATTTTTAGCTGTGAAACCTTTTACCGATACTTTACCTAATGAAATGCTTTGATTTTGAGTGGATGGTTTGATTTCACATGAAGTGGTAATAATTTCTCCTTGAAAATCAATATGGCCATCAGATCCATAAGCAGAAAATTGACATAAAGAGACCATGGACAATGGTATTGCCATTAATAACCTACGTATATTATTACTTATCTTTATTTAAATAAAATAATGTATCTAATTAAATAATTCATATTATAAAGTTATATGACTAATTAATTTTTATAAAATATAATTAACTATTTTCAGATTGGAGAATATTAATGTTTTTTTTGAAAAAACAATAGGTATTTTTTAATAGATAACAAATTTTATTTAATGATTACTTTGTTAACATTGTATATAATTGGTTACTGTGCCAATGATAAATAATACTCTGTTTGTGAGATCAAAAGAAACTTTAATTAGAAAGGCACCAACCAGAAAATAAGGCAATCAAATCATTTTTGAGGCTATTTTCAATAACATGTTGTAGTTGCTACTACTCAACCAAATTAATATTAAAGTTAGTTGTACAGAGCCGTTTGTAAGCCAAAGTGATGAAGAGGGAATATTATTTTTACTTTGATATTTAAATATCTTAGGAAATGAACCATGTAATGAAGCGATATAAGGAATTTCCGTCGCCATAATTGTCTAACTTAAATAAGCGCCACAAACAGAAAGTATTAGTTTTGCTGCAATAATAATCTCACCATAATTTCCTATTATATTGATCATCAGTGATGCCATTGATGGATTTTTCATTTAGGCAAGTTCAGCTCTGGGAACGATGCCTAAAGAGAGTAGGGTAACTATATATAATACTTAAGACTGAGATTACAGCTAGTAATGTAGCTAATCCGACATCTTTACGTTTTTGGGCTCGAGCTGAAACAATCATAGCTCCTTGAATACCAATAAATACCCATAGCGTAATTAGCATAGTATTTTTGATTTGTTGCCAAATTGGTATCCCTATTTCAGTACCACTAAAATCAAATTGAAAAATATCTAGCTTAAATGTAAAGATAGCCAGTATGATGAACAGGCTTAGGGGAATTAATTTATCTAAAGTAGCTAATTTATTGATACCGGCAGTAGTCTGTGTGCCAAATGATATTATCGGGGCTATCAGTAAAAAAGCTAAGTGCTGCAAAGACGATAACCAAATAAGAAACGTTAGCAATAACCACGCATAGCCAATAACCCTAAGCAGAGCAGAAACCAACTAGCTCGCCGAAGCCTTTTTTAGCGTAACTATAAATGCCGCCATCCAGATCAGGTTTAATACGTGAAAGTAGTAGCAATGATATGGCAAGAAATAGAATACCAATACTAGTGATACTCCAACCTATCATCAATGCTAAGGGGCTAGGTGACTTCAGCCATATTTTGTGGAAGACTGAAAACACCTGCTCCTACCATCCATCGAACTCAATATTAATGCGGTTAAATCAGTCAGGTTTAATTTTTTATTTGTTCAAGGAAAATATCCTAAAATCTATTTGCCATAATTTGGTTGATGCCATTAATCACAACTTGTTTAGCTAGCAAAAAATCAAAATGACGTCGATTAGATAGAAAGCAAAAATTTAGCAGAATTTTATGGTTATAGAACATGATATGCAATCGTTTAATATGCACAAAAAAGAAAAAAATATTCGGGTTGCTTTTTTATAAAGAAAAGTTATTTATTATTTCATTGCTAACTAAGAAGGAAAACGGACAATTTAGTCCGTTTAAAAGTGCATTTTTTAACTATATGATAATATTAAATTTTTATTTATAAAGATCTACACTAATAGTAACGCTACCGCCATTAGCTTGCCATTCACGTGTAATGTAAAAATATTTTGCACCTTTCTTCTTCGCCCGTTTAGCAATTTGATATCTTATCTCAGGAATAGAGGTATAGAATCCGGAAAAGGTAATTGAATCGAAAGGAACCATTTGGGCTGCTGCTGCTTTATTGACTTCTTCAATTTGATACCCACTGGGGAGCGTTACATTGGTCTTACCCGAAGCTGACATGGAAGTTTCAAAAAAACGGCCTACGTTTTCCGTTGGCGCAGAAGATGAAGCGACACCAGGTATTTTAACTTTTTTCGCTTCTTCTCCACCTTTGGCTAATAAGGCTTTACCCGTTTCTGTATCGGCAGGTACTACAGCTTGGTCATTTTGCACCATCCGTTTGGGGGCATTTGCAGCATAAATATAAGCAGTAGCAAGTATGTTACCACCATCATTTAAAGCGACATTACGTACAACATAGAAATAAGCAGCGCCTTTTTTCTTGGCTTTTTTGGCTAGTGCCTCATTAAGTGCGGCTTCAGAACTATATAAACCACTGATAGTAACCGTATCAAATGGTAGCAATCTTACTGCTTCATTTTTAGGTAATTCTTTGATACCAGCGAAGATACGATAGGAGGGATGGGTTATTTTTGTTGCATCTTTATGATATAAATCGGCAACTACCCGTAAATTACCACTATCACCTATATCATCTAGGCTTTGAATATAATAAGAATACGCACCTTCTTTATCTGCTCGACGAGAAACTGTATCGGATGCTTCATATATAGCATTGAAGCGGCCTGTGACAGTGATCCTTTGGTATGGCTTTAATTCTTGAGCTTGTTCCGGTGTTAACTCTACAGCGGCTTGCACAGTTATTATACTGCTTAGTGAAAGTACCGTTGTTGTGATGGCCGTTATTTTCAGCTTCATACAAAATCCTTCCGCATTACACAATTTAGTCTCAAAATGCTGAATCAATAGTCGTATCATACAGATAATAATTATTACACGTAATAACAGCAATTGTCCCATTGTTTTCTTTTGAAACTATTAATTTAGCTGAATACTAACTACTTTTACCAATTATTTTTATATATCGATATCAAGTCGTGGGCTATTTGACTAATATAATTTTTTAACAAAAAAATTTAATTTAATATCGTAGAAATACGATAGATTATGGCTCATTATTACTATTTTCAGTAATGTTTTTTCACTCAATATAACAGATATATTTGTAATACAATTAGTTATGTTAGCAGGGAAAAAACATCAAGTAACTTTGAACAAGTAAGGGATAATTATGCGTATTGGTGTTCCAAAAGAACGAATTATTAATGAAGCACGTATTGCAGCAACACCATCTACAGTCAAGCAGCTGATAAAATTAGGTTTTTCTGTCGTCGTTGAACAAGAAGCGGGTCATCTTTCTAGCTTAGAAGATGCTGCTTTTGAACAAGCAGGTGCCGAAATTGTAGAGCAATTAGTGGCTTGGGATGCAGATATTATTTTTAAAGTCAATGCACCGCAAGACGCTGAGATCGCTCTTATTAAGGCGGGTACGATTTTAGTTAGCTTCATTTGGCCAGCACAACAGCCAGATTTAATGCAAAAACTGGCAGCACGTAAGATCACCGTATTAGCAATGGATGCGGTGCCACGTATTTCTAGGGCTCAGTCACTTGATGCACTAAGCTCTATGGCTAATGTTGCTGGATATAGGGCGGTAGTAGAGGCAGCTTATAAATTTGGGCGCTTTTTTACCGGCCAAATTACTGCTGCCGGCAAAGTGCCGCCAGCTAAGGTGTTGGTTATTGGCGCTGGTGTAGCTGGTTTAGCGGCGATCGGAGCAGCAGGAAGTCTTGGCGCTATTGTACGTGCATTTGATACCAGACCAGAAGTAAAAGAACAGGTACAAAGCATGGGAGCTGAATATCTTGAATTAGATTTCAAACAGGATGCAGCGCGCAGCGATGGTTATGCAAAAGAGATGTCTGAGGCTTTTATTCAGGCTGAAATGGCTTTATTAGCCAAGCAGGCTAAAGATGTGGATATCATTATTACTACGGCATTGATACCAGGAAAACCAGCACCAAAGTTGATTACCAAAGAGATGGTTGCCGCGATGAAACCCGGTAGTGTAATTGTTGATTTAGCAGCACAGTCAGGTGGTAATTGTGAATTAACCCAGACAGATCAACTAATTGTTACTGAGCATGATGTTAAAATTATTGGCTATACGGATTTACCGAGTCGTTTATCCACCCAATCTTCACAACTTTATGCGACTAATATTGTTAATTTGATCAAGCTGCTTTGTAAAGAAAAAAATGGTCAGATATTGATTGATTTTGATGATATTGTTGTGCGCGCAGTCACTGTTATTAATAACGGGGAAATTACCTGGCCGTCTCCTCCTATACAGGTATCGCAACAACCACCAACAAAAAATCAATTAATAAAATATGAAAAAAAACCTACAGCGAAAAAAAATTCACCATGGTTAAAATATATATTTCTGCTGTTGGCCATTATACTTTTTGCTGGTTTTGCCAATATAGCACCTAAAGAATTCCTTTCTCATTTTACCGTATTTGTGTTGGCGTGTGTTGTTGGCTATTACGTGGTATGGAACGTAAGCCATTCACTCCATACACCGCTTATGTCAGTGACTAATGCGATTTCCGGTATTATTGTCGTTGGCGCATTGTTGCAAATTGGCAGTAGTGGTTGGGTAACCTTTTTCTCATTTATTGCCGTACTTATCGCCAGTATCAATATTTTTGGTGGATTTACAGTCACGCAACGTATGCTGAAAATGTTTCGTAAAGGATAAGGAGTTTAAATTATGTCGAGTGGAATGGTAACAGCGGCACATATTGCAGCAGCTATCTTATTTATTTTCAGCTTGGCAGGATTGTCTCGTCATGAAAGTTCTAAGCGCGGTAATATGTTAGGTATTGCTGGTATGGCAATTGCCTTAGTTGCCACTATCTTAGGCCCTGAAGCACATAATATTGGCTGGATCATTATTGTAATGGTTATTGGTGGCCTTATTGGAGTGCGTTTAGCAAATAAAGTAGCTATGACTGAAATACCAGAATTGGTAGCTATTTTACATAGTTTTGTCGGCTTGTCGGCGGTTTTAGTTGGTTTCAATAGTTTTATTGCTCATGATACTTTCTCAAATAGGATAATGGAGAATATTCACCTGACGGAAGTTTTTTTGGGTATTTTTATTGGTGCAGTAACGTTTACCGGCTCGGTGGTTGCTTATGGTAAATTATGCGGCAAAATATCGGCTAAACCCTTAATGTTACCTAACCGTCATAAGCTTAATTTATTGGCGTTGTTAATTTCATTTATTTTATTAATTATTTTTGTGAAAACTGAAAGTGTTGCTTTGCAAGGATTTGTTTTATTAATTATGACCATCATTGCATTAGCATTTGGCTGGCATTTAGTCTCCTCAATTGGTGGAGCAGATATGCCCGTGGTAGTATCCATGTTGAACTCTTATTCAGGATGGGCCGCTGCTGCCGCAGGTTTTATGTTAAGCAATGACTTGTTGATTGTTACGGGTGCGTTAGTTGGTTCGTCAGGTGGGATCTTATCTTACATTATGTGTAAAGCCATGAATCGCTCATTTATTAGTGTCATTGCTGGCGGTTTTGGTACTGATGGGGTATTGGTGGATGATGAACATAGCATTGGAAGTTATCATGAAATCAACGCGGATGAAGTGGCTGAATTATTGAAAAATTCGCATTCCGTGATTATCACTCCCGGTTATGGTATGGCGGTAGCTCAGGCTCAGTATTCCATTCATGATATTACGACTAAATTACGTGAGAAGGGAATTAATGTTCGTTTTGCCATTCACCCAGTTGCAGGACGTTTACCTGGTCATATGAATGTATTATTAGCTGAAGCGAAAGTACCCTATGATATCGTTTTGGAACTTAATGAAATCAATGATGATTTTGCTAGTGCAGACACCGTATTAGTCATTGGTGCAAATGATACTGTTAATCCAGCAGCACAAGATGATCCTAATAGCCCAATAGCCGGGATGCCAGTGCTGGAAGTTTGGAAAGCACAGAATGTTATTGTATTTAAACGTTCGATGAATACAGGTTATGCAGGTGTGCAAAATCCGTTATTTTTTAAGGAAAATACTCAAATGTTATTCGGTGATGCGAAAGTAAGCGTAGAAGCTATTTTACGTGCTTTATGATTTTTTATTGATAATGGCCCTATTTTATAAGGGCCTTTTAGCTGTTAATTATTTGCTAGATTTATTGGACAGACAAAACCTTCCGGTTTAATGGCTAACAAATCGCATTTTAATTTATCAATGATCTGTTCGGCAGTATTACCTAGAAACGCGGCGGAGATCTCCGTTCTACCTAAAATACCAACTACAACAATACCGGCATGTAATTCATCACAGATTTCAGGAATTATTTTCTCTGCTGAGCCTTTAAGGACATGAGTATATTTTTCATCAATAGCAAATTTTTGCCTTAACTTTTTCATCACAATAAGATGTCGTCCCCGCAATGTTTGATTGTAAATATTTGGATCAAAATCGGGTAATTCAATGGCAATATTACTTGGGGCAACAGGATAGGCACTAACTAGATGAGCATGTGGATGTTTAACAATTCTATGACTAATATTCTCTGTTTCCTGGATTAATTTAATATTAAGCTCATCATGATAAGATTCTTCATTAGATAAGTTCACTGCAACGACAATCGAGTCATCATTAGGCCATACTTTGCCTTTTACCATCCAGACCGGACACGGGCATTTGCGTAGTAGATGCCAATCAAGTCGAGTAGATATCATGGCATCAAAACGGCCATTTTTGATGTGCCATTTTTAATAGTAAATCGTGATTATCAGCAATAACTTCTTGAATAATTGCTTCATAAGGTTTGTTATGCCATATAACTTTTATTTCAATATCAATGCCTGCTTCTAAATAATAGTGAGCTTGTTGTTTTATCCACACTTTTCGTTGACTAATAACGCCCTTGCGCATTACATTACGTTCTTCGGGCGATAATAGCGTTGTCATATCATAAGAGAGATCATAAATCGGCAGAAAAACTTTAATGCGTCCACCACTGCGTTGTACTATATACAGCGCAGTGCAGGTTGGTCATCCTGATTTGGGTCGATAGCAACTAATAGATTCCGGTAATTAGCCATAATGGTTCCTCTTATTAGAGGCTGGACAACATTTATATCACTAAAGATAAACCAATATGCGTTGGGATAATAGATAGTAACATAGCCAAATCACAAGAAAATAATAAGTTAATGTGATCTGGCCGACATTTACAGCGTTATTTAAGCTGGAGTTTTACCTGCGATTTCAGTCAGCTTAAACATATCATTAATTGTAATATATTTACCTTTGACACTGAGAGTATGATTTTTTTGAAGCGGCCTAATAGACGACTAATATTTTCAACAGCTAAACCGAGATAATTACCTATATCACCCCGAGTCATCGTTAAATGAAATTCTTTAGCTGAGAAACCACGTTGTGCGAAACGACGTGAGAGATTATAAATAAAAACAGTTAATATTTCTTCGCATTTTTTTCGAGAGCAGCAATATCATCTCTTGATGGTTAGGAAATTGAATCGATGTTTAGGTGAGGACCAAAATGCTTTGTTA
>JBGDCZ010000036.1:0-26786 GCA_048493715.1 Arsenophonus endosymbiont of Dermacentor nuttalli
TTCTACACTGACTCAGTGGGGGCGTATTATAGGCAGTTTTAGGCAACTGGCAAGCAATAATTTGTAAACGTTAACTGTTTGTTCTTTTTTTCAACAAAAAACAGAAAATAGCAATTTTTTAATAAAAAATTTATTAAAGCGCATTAAATTCTCGTGCAAAATATTCGACTTTTTGCCAATCAGTATATTCAATTTCTTTATTTGTATTTGTTTCGCCACCCGTTAATTTCATAATAAATTGGATCATAATACGATCATACCACTTATAGTTAGGATACCGTAGTGCTCCAGCAAACACATTAGTGATAGTCGGTTGCCATGGCGTTTTAGCTAAAAATTTACGCACATAAACATTTGTTTCAGGTGTATCTTTACCCTTTTCCCTGGCGGTTAAATTAACGCCAAAAAATGCCGTTGGCATTGTATTCAGTTCTTTTTGATGATTTTGTGCAAAATTTAATACTGCAGGATTAAAATGACCATAACGTATTGAGGCACCCACTAATACTTTTTGGTAAACAGAAAGATTAAAATTTTTATCCATATTTAAATCTCTTACATAACATTGCTTACCTTCTTTACGCAAATATTCAGTAATTTTAAGGATTATTTTTTTAGTCTGGCCATTTTCACCAGAATAAAGTAGCAAATAGCTCATAATTTTACCTATATAATTATATAAATGACTATTCCTGCCAGAATGTTGGTGTAAAAAGAACAAGTAAGGTGAAAACTTCCAATCGACCAAATAGCATAGTGACAATTAGTATCCATTTACCGGTTGGATTCATAGTGGTAAAGTTTTCCGCCACCGAGCCTAATCCTGGCCCTAAATTATTTAATGTTGCTGCGATTGAGGCAAAAGCGGAAAATTCATCCACACCGGTAGCGATTAACAATAGTAAACTGATAAGAAAAACCAACGCATAAGCAGAAAAAAAGCCCCAAACGGCTTCGATAATACGTTCAGGTAATGCCCTCGAGCCTAATGTAATCGTGTAAACGGCATTGGGATGTACTAAACGTTTTAACTCTCGTGAACCCTGAAAAAATAATAACAAAATTCGAATAACTTTTAATCCACCCCCGGTTGATCCGGCGCAACCACCAACAAAAGCAGCATAAAGTAATAATATCGGCAGGAACAACGGCCAATTAGCAAACCCATCGGTGCTAAAACCAGCGGTTGTTGCTACTGAGACGACCTGAAAAAAAGCTTGATCAAAGGTTTGAAATAGTGAGTCGTAAACAGAATGATATAAAAGTATTAACGTACAAATTACTATCAATACTAATTGAAAACCTATAAATACTCTAAATTCATGATCACGCCAATAAATTCCCAAGCTACGACCAGATAAAACCGCGAAATGGAGACCAAAATTACAACCAGAAATTAGTAAAAAAATAGCAATAATGGTATTGATGGCAGGGCTATTAAAGTACCCAATACTTTGGTCATGGGTAGAAAATCCACCAATAGCTACGGTAGAAAAACTGTGGGAAATAGCATCAAAAACATCCATGCCAGCCACCCATAATGCTATCGCGCATCCTATTGTTAGTAAAACATATATTAACCAAAGTGTCTTTGCAGTTTCGGCAATTCTTGGGCGCATTTTATTGTCTTTCAGTGGGCCAGGCATTTCTGCGCGATAAAGCTGCATTCCCCCTACGCCTAATAAAGGCAATATAGCCACCGCCAAGACAATGATCCCCATACCACCTAACCACTGTAGCATCTGACGATAAAAGAGTATCGCTTTGGGTAAAGCATCTAACCCAACCAATGTGGTTGCTCCAGTCGTTGTCAAACCGGAAAAAGACTCAAAAAAAGCATCTGTCACCGACAGATGAGGCCGATCAGAAAAAATAAAAGGTAATGCTCCAACACTACCTAACACGGTCCAAAATAGCGCAACGATCAAAAAACCTTCTTTCGGTTTTAGATCATGTCTACTATTTCTATTCGGTAGCCATAGCAGCAAGCCAATAATTAATGCCGCCACGAAGGTCTGGCTAAACGCCCGCCCTGCTCCATCTCGATAGATCAAGGCCACTATGCCTGGAATAATCATAGTGACAGAAAATAAGATAACGAGTAGCCCAACAATTCGGGTTATGGCTCGAAAATGCATGAGTGGTTCCTTGAGAATTTAGTTATAACATTAAGCTTTAGGGACTAAATTTAATGCGCCTCTACTCAAATTACGTAATTTATCAACAAACTTTTGTTCAACATTGATTGGCAGTGAAATTTCTAATATCACATTTTCACTATATTCCCGTGCTAGGATGTGCCCCGCTGATTGCTGAATTAATTTCTCAACCATTTTTATATGCGCGTATTTACAATGTATTAAATAATATTTTTGTAACACTTTTTGCTGCGTGCTTAACAGGTTTAGTGCTTGTTGAACGCTATTACCATAAGCCCTAACCAATCCGCCAGTTCCTAATTTAATACCGCCAAAGTAACGGACAACCACCACAGTAATTTCACCAATATGGCTAGCTAACAACTGAGTGATCATCGGCTTACCTGCTGTTCCTGTTGGCTCACCATCATCGGAAAAACCTAACTTTTGACAATCGTCAGGTCTACCTGCCACATAGGCCCAACAATGATGGCGAGCATCAGGGCATTTACATTTGGTAGTTTGAATAAAATCTTTCGCTGCAGCAATTCCATCAGTATGTTCTAAATAAGTAATAAAATGACTTTTTTTAATCTCTTCGGTAACCACGACTGACTCTGCAGGTATCAAATAGGTATTCATTATTTCTTTTAAATGTAAATTACGCGTCATATTTTCAACTTTATTTTCATATATGATGATATTATTCTCGATACGGATACCATACCACCATAAGGCATAAAGGACGCAATTTTATACCAGTTAAAATATTTACTAAACTGTCCTTCACGTCAAGGTGCTAAAAGTGTCTCTATGAAATAGAGACCTGGTTCGATAGTTAATACCATACCAGCTTGCAAGATCCACGTACATCGTAAGAAAGGATAAGCTGCTGGCGCTGTTAGAGTTGTTCCTGTTTCATCTTCCATCAATCCAACAACATCATGAACCTGTAAACCCAGAAGATGGCCTAAACCATGTGGAAAAAAAGGGGTTGTAAGCCCTTCTTTCATCATAGCCTCTGTATTGATATTGCTAACAATGCCATGATCTATCAATAAAGAGGCAATATGTTGATTCATATGTTCATGATATTTAGTATAGCGAACCCCAGTTTTAATGGTATCGATCAATATCTGTTTTTTACTATTCAAGTCGTTAATCAAATTAGAGAAATCATTATCATTTTCAGCTGCATAAGTTCGCGTAATATCTGCCGCATAACCATGATATTCAGCACCGGCATCAACTAAAAAGCTATACCTTTTCTTCGGTGGCTGATATTTCAATTTAGTGTAGTGGAGAGTACTGAGCAATTTTCATTGAGTACAATAATATTACTATACGGAACATCGATTACGGAACATCGATATCACGCTGACTGGTTGCCTGTAAGTAGCTAATATTAATATAAAATTCACTTACTCCTTGATAAAAAGCCTCTCGGCCAGCATGATGTCCAACTATAGCCATTTGCTGTGCTTGGCGTAAACAACTTAATTCATAGTTTGTCTTATAAGCACAATAAAAATAATCTAATACTGATTTGCTATTAATATTAACCGGTAAAATGCCTAATTCTTTAGCTTGCTCAATAGCTTCACCAATATAACCGGTATGCTTTTTATCTAACTGAAATAACCATTTCTTAATCTCATTAGCATCGTGTAAATGAATAACCTCAAACTCTTTTAGCCAATAGCTATCTGGTAAAGGGTTAACACTATGCCAATAATCAATTGGCGAATAAAACTACAATTTAGGCTTGCTAACGCCATCAACTAATAACCAACAATGTGGGACATGAGTAATAGGCAACCAAGCCTTAAAATGTGGATTAGCTTTGAATGGATAATTATAGTCATCAAGAAAAACACGTTGTGGCTCTCCAGAATGAATAAGTAAGGCATCCAATTTATTATTTTTCAATATATTCTACATCCGTCATTGTAATATGTTCTTGATATTGACTTGCAAGATTTTCCATTTTAATTCACCTGTTTTTTCTATCTCTAATAGTCAGCAGAATAGCACGTTAAATATTATCATTAACTTAATGAACACTTTTTTTACCCCTAAAGTATCTCATTTTTATTAATAAAAACAAATAAGTAAGCATTAACGCTATTTTCAATAACCCAGATAATTTGTTGTGATCAGGCTAGCATTTTTTTCATACTTAATTTGCGTTTTTTTAACAAAAAAATCACACTGCCAACACCTGGTCGTACCAGATGAAAATCATAGGAGAAGAGTATGCTCTATCAAAGTAATACTATTCAGGTCGATTGGATAAAGCCCGGTACTGCAAAACTAATATTTAACTCGCCAGCTGCCATTAATAAGTTTGATTTAGAAAACATTCACTCACTAAATAAAACCATTGATTCACTTGAAAATAAAAATACCTTAAGTCAATTAAAAGGGCTTATTCTTATTTCTCAAAAATCGACTTTTATTGTTGGTGCAGATATTAAAGAATTTTTATCACTCTTTAATGTCCCAATGTCACAACTCCAGTAATGGATTAACTTTGCTAACAATATCTTTAATCACATAGAGGATCTACCCATTCCCACGGTAACCACCATTAATGGTTATGCTTTAGGAGGAGGGTGTGAGTGTGCATTGGCAACAGATTATCGTATCGTCACGCCAGACGCTAGAATTGGCTTGCCTAAAGTCAAACTTGAGATTATGCCTAGATTTGGCGGCTCAGTACACCTACCGCGGTTAATCGGTTTAGATAACGCCCTACAAATGATCACCACAGGAAAAGATATTGATGCCGAGGCCGCTTTAAAAAATGGTCTGATTAACGCCATTGTTGCCAAAGAAAGTTACTAAACTCAGTGCTCGGACTATTAGAAAATGCCATTGGAGGCAAGTACGGCAAGCTAAAACTCGACCTATAAAACTGAATAAAATAGAACAAATGATGAGTTTTAATGTTGCAAAAGGTTTAGTCATGAAAGCGGCAGGTTGGCATTATCCTGCCCCATTAACCACGTTAGAAACCATCGAAAAAGCAGCCAATTATGGGCGTAAAGAAGCGTTATCATTTGAAACTTAAACTTTTATTCCATTGACGCAAACCAAGGTCGCTCAGGCATTAGTTAGGGTATTTCTCAATGATCAATATGTTAAAAATTTAGCTAAACATAGAAGTCAATCAGTTGAGACACCAATAAAAACTGCTGTTATTGGTGCTGGCATCATGGGCGGTGGCATCGCTTATCAATCGGCACGTAAGGGTATACCTATCATAATGAAAGATATTAATGAAAAATCTGTTCAGTTGAGTATGAATGAAGCAAAAAAATTACTAAATAAACAGTTTGAACGTAAGCAAATTACCGCGTTGGAAGTGGCGAAGATATGGCGTCAATTACCCCAATACTTGACTACGCTGGTATTGAAAATGCGCAACTTATTGTTAAAGCTGTGGTTGAGGATGCTAAAGTCAAAACGGTTGTTTTAGCCGAAACAGAAAAATTATTAAATGAAAATGCCATACTAGCATCCAATATCAACTATTCCCATTACAACATTAGCTAATGCTTTACAGCGGCCGGAAAATTTCTGTGGCATACATTTTTTCAATCCTGTTCATTGCATGCCTTTAGTCGAAATTATTAAAGGCAAAAAAACCAGCGCGAAAACTATCGATACAATAACCGCATATGCGAAGTAAAATGGGTAAAACGGCTATCTTCGTCAATGATTGTTCAAGTTTTTTTGTTAATCGAGTACTGTTCCCTTACTTTTCTGGCTTTAATTTACTATTACAAGATGGTGCTGATCTTTATCAAATTGATAAAGTTATAGAAAAACAATTTGGCTGGCCGATGGGGCCGGATTATCTGATAGACGTTATCGGTATTGATACCGTGCAACATGCCCAACAAGTTATGACAGACAATTTTCCAGAACATCTAGCAAAAAATAATCAAGATGCCATTACTGTTTTATTCAATAATCAACGTTATGGTCAGAAAAATGGTGTTGGTTTTTATCAAAATGTTACCGATAAAAAAGGAAAAAAATAGAAACAGCGCGATCCCGAAATTAACGCTCTAATCGGCACAATTGGCGCTGCTAGCAAAAAATTCAGCGAGCAAGATATTATCATGCGCATGATGATACCGATGATTAATGAAGTCGTTCGTTGTTTAGAAGAACAGATTATCGCAAGTCCTACAGAAGCCGATATTGCACTGGTATATGGTTTAGGTTTTCCGCCATTTCGAGGAGGTGCCCTTTGTTATCTTGATAGCCTTGGCCTCAAAAATTATGTCGAATTAGCTGAAAATATGCCTATTTAGGGCCTATATGCCATTCCTGCTAGTTTAAAAAGCAAAGCACAAAAACAAGCAAGTTATTATCCTGCACCAGAAAAAATTACCTTCAACAGCAAATAATAGGCTTAAGGTCATAATCATGGAAAATGTCGTAATTGTTGATAGTATACGCACCCCAACGGGACGCTCTAAAGGTTGTGCTTTTCGCCAGGTGAGAGCAGAAGAGCTATCTGCCCACTTAATGACGCAATTACTAAGGCGTAATCCTGCTCTTAATAACAATAAAAATGATATTAACGATATTATTTGGGATGTGTACAACAAACCCTAGAGCAGGGATTTATATTGCCCACAATGCCGCTCTATTAACCTATATTCCTCATACTGTACCGGCAGTAACCACTCGGCTATGCGGTTCATCTATACAAGCATTACATGATGCCACACGCTTTATTATGTCAGGTGGTGCTTGTCGGTGGTGTCGAACATATGGGACATGTGCCAATGAGTCACAGTATTGATATCAATAGTAAAATTGCAGTTCATATCTCTACCACTTCTACTTCAATGGGATTAACCGCAGAGATGCTCACCAGACAATACCAAATTAGTCGTCTTGAACAAAATGAATTTGCTTTACGCTCTCACCAAAAAGCCGCTAAAGCCACTTCTTAATGGATGGTTTAATAATGAAATCGTCGCCACTACTGGCCATGATATTGACGGTAAGTTGGTTGCCATCAATCAAAATGAAGTTATTCGGTTTGACACAAACTTAACCAGTTTAACGGCCTTGCCTGCGGTCTTTGATCCTATCTTAGGCTCCGTTACAGCAGGAAATTCATCTGCCTTATCAGATGGTGCAGCAGCCATCCTCGTTACCAGTGAAAACTATGCTAAAACACGACAATTGAAGATAAGAACTAAAATTCGGTCAACGTCCGTTGTCGGTTGTGATCTGGCCATTATGGGCTATGGGCCTGTTCCGGCGACTAAAATCGCATTACAACGTGCTAATTTAACTCTCCAAGATATAGATGTGGTGGAAATTAATGAAGCTTTTGCTGTCTAAGCGCTTGCTTGTTTAAAAGATTTACAGCTCAGCGGTAATATGGAAGAGAAAGTTAATCTTCACGGTGGAGCTATTGCCTTAGGTCATCCTTTGGGGTGTTCTGGAGCGCGGATTATCACGACTTTGCTAAACATCATGGAATAGAAAGATGCTCAGTTTGGTTTGGCTACCATGTGTATTGGTTTTGGTCAGGGGATTGCTACGCTTATTGAGCGTATTAAATAATTAGTCTATTCTTTATTGTATGTTGTTGCTATTTTCCCGCCCTGAAGGGCGGTTTTTTTGTGTAGTCATTAAATTTAGATAAATTCAAATGCATCGCCATAAAGATATTCAGGGTTAACTCCCCTTCCATTACAAAAACGTTCTCTGGCGATTTTAGCCATTTCAAAACGGCCAGCAATATAAATTTCATACTTAGCAAGCGAACCAAAGTCATCCAGTACTGCACTCAAAACCGTACCAGTCCGACCGCGCCAACTTGACTCTGGTTGTTCAACAACAGGAATAATTTTTATATTGGAATATTGCTCCGAAAGACACTGTAATTCACCCAAATCATAAAGGTGCTCTAACCGACGCCCTCCCCAATAGAAGGTAATATCTCTAGCAGGATTTTCCTCTAATGCTGCATGTAAGATAGCACGGGTATAAGAAAATCCAGTTCCTCCAGCAATAAGTATTATTGGTTTTTTACTTCCCTCGCGAAACCAGGCTTTACCATGTGGAATATCAATATTAATACTATTCTGCTCAAAAATACGCTCCATCACTGCCATGGCATAAAGATTAAACTCTGACGCACCAATATGAAGCTCGATTAATTTTTTTTCTGAAGGAATTGAAGCCATGGAAAATGGGCGTTTATCACGCTCATCCATAATAACCATTAAATATTGACCAGCACGAAAAGAAAATTGACCTTCAGGTAATAAGCGAACGCGATAAACCGTATCAGTGATAGATTCGATAGAAACCACCTTACAACTTAATGTAGTCATTCACATCCTCTCATAATTTAAAAATGTCCAATTCATGCCAAATTTCATCTATCCGTTTTTTTATTTTTTCTGTCATAACAATTGGACGCCCCCACTCTCTTTGTGTTTCACCCGGCCATTTATTGGTTGCATCAAGTCCCATTTTTGAACCTAAACCTGAGATCGGTGACGCAAAATCAAGATAATCGATCGGGGTATTTTCCATCATAACGGTATCTCGAGCGGGATCCATTCTGGTTGTTATTGCCCAAATAACATCATTCCAGTCACGAGCATTAATATCTTCATCACAGACAATCACAAATTTTGTATACATAAATTGCCGTAAATAAGACCAAACTCCCATCATAACGCGCTTAGCATGCCCAGCATATTGTTTCTTTATTGTTACCACCGCAAGCCGATAAGAGCACCCCTCAGGTGGTAAATAAAAGTCAACAATTTCTGGAAACTGTTTTTGTAATATCGGCACTAAAACTTCATTCAGAGCGGCACCTAAAACAGCCGGCTCATCAGGAGGACGACCTGTGTAAGTTGAATGATAAATAGCATCACTACGCTGAGTAATATGGGTAACAGTAAATACCGGAAATTTATCAACTTCGTTATAATAGCCAGTATGATCACCATAAGGACCTTCCGGGGCAAATTCTGCAGGATCTATATAGCCTTCCAGAATAATTTCGGCACTTGCCGGTACTTCCAGTTCATTAGAAATACATTTCACAACCGCTGAGCGATATCCACGTAATAATCCAGCAAATGCATATTCGGAAAGCGTATCCGTAATAGGGGTTACCGCGGCTAAAATTGTGGCAGGATCAGCCCCCAAAGCCACCGATACAGGAAAAGGTTTAGATGGATATTTGTTGTGCCATTCTTGAAAATCCAACGCCCCACCCCGGTGAGATAACCAACGCATAATAAGTTTATTTTTAGTTAACAGTTGCTGTCGATAGATACCTAAATTTTGCCGCGCTTTATGCAGCCCTTTAGTAACTGTTAATCCCCATGTAATAAGTGGTGCGATATCTTCTGGCCAACAATGCATTATCGGAATACGAAATAGATCAACATCATCACCTTGCCAAATCTGTGCTTGACAGGCTGCGGATTTTAATCTTTTAGTTGGCATGTTAAGTACTAGTTTGAATTTCGGTAGTTTGTCAATTAAATCAGCGAATCCTTTCGGTGGATCCGGTTCTTTAAGAAAAGCCAGTAATTTACCAACTTCATGTAAAGCTTTAATATTTTCTTGCCCCATTCCCATTACAACACGCTCAACGGTGCCAAACAAATTACACAGAACTGGCATAGAAAAACCTTTAGGATTTTCAAATAACAGTGCAGGCCCACCCGCTCGCAGAGTTCTATCCGCTATTTCTGTCATTTCTAAATATGGATCGACTTCATAGCTGATACGTTTCAGTTCTTTTTTCTGTTCTAATAATGTTATGAAATCTCTGAGATCACGGTATTTCATTATATATTTTCTACTTTTTAATTTGTTGGAACTTCATTATAAATTCTTCCAGTAAAGTTACTAATAAAGGTTCAATCTGTTCAAATTAGTAACACTTTTGAATTAACGGCAAACACTAAATACATTGATAAGGAACCCATTTTTCTAGTATTTTTGTATCATATTGTTCTGGCAAATGTTGACTATACTGAAAAATCTTAAACCCTTCATTTTTACTACTAAAATAATGTAGTTCATTATCTTTAATCTGTAAGCCACTGCCTTCACGTAAAGCGATAACAATTTCATCAGGATTGATTACACAAAACTCAGCAATACGATCATCACGTGTTTCCCCCATATGTCCACTAATATGGGTATCAATATAATGCGGATTAATTTGTACTGGGAATAGCCCCAAAGAAGGCATTACAACCACATTAGATACCGGCATATCATTGGTTGTTCTTATACTCGGGGTAGCAACATTACAGCCTGCACTCCATCCGATATAGGGAATATTGCGTTCATAAACTGCCCGTTGAATGGGGACAATTAATCCATTTTCATGCAAGCATTTGTTCAACCACCAGGTATTTCCGCCACTAACTAAAATACATTCCGCTGATTCAATCGATTTTACAGGCGATGTAAAATGTGCTAGCGAAACCACCTCGATACCTAATGATTTACTAAGCTCAGAGGCCCGTTGATCATGATCACCTCGTAAGATAGCATACGGGACTAATACAGCTTTGCCGATCCGGCGACGTTGAAACATCTCTTGTAAACGTGTTGAAGCATAGTTTAACCATTGAGAACTTGTTGTTAATCGACCATTGCTGAGAAGAAAAATATCCATCTATTGTTACCTTTTATTAGATCACCATACAACTCGATATTACCCGAATTACAAAGAATTAATCATGTTAGTTTTAACTACATATCTTAATAATTAATAATTTGATATAGTAATTAAAGTGTAATTTTATTTTTGAGCCATAACATGGAAAATTGGTATCTTCTTTACTGTAAGCGTGGGCAAATAGAGCGAGCAATAAAAAATCTAAAAAGACAGCATGTTATCTGCTTAACACCAGTAGCTCACATACAAAAGATGATGCGTGGAAAACGCGTTACAGTTATTGAAACATTATTTCCAAACTATCTTTTCGTTAAATTTAATCCTGAAGAGATCCATACCACAACGATACGCTCGACCAGAGGCGTTAGCCATTTTATTCGATTTGGCCTCTATCCTGTGATCGTACCAGATAATATTATAAATGAGTTAAAATTTGCATCTAAACAAGAAATTATTGCACCCAAGACACCAGTATCAGGTGATACTGTCGTCATTACTGAAGGTATTTTTGAAGGCCTAAAAGCAATTTATTCAGAACCTGATGGTGAAAATCGTTCAATTATTCTTCTTAACATTCTAAATCAAAATATACCTAAGCTAATCGATAATAAGCAATTTAAGAAAAGTAATTAATTGTGACCAAAAAACAACGCGTTAGTCTATTATTTTATCCGTATTTTCATCATCTGCTACCTTTCGCACCTTACCAACGTAGAATCGTGACAATAACAAGCCCAATTCAAATAACAAATACATTGGCACTGCTAATAGGATCTGAGAAAATACATCTGGCGGCGTCAAAAACATACAGACAATAAACGCACCGACAATAATATAAGGACGCTTACGTTTTAAAGATTCTGGTGTTGTTACACCTGTCCAACAAAGTAGAATAATGGCAACTGGAACTTCAAATGCCGCCCCAAATGCCATAAACAGGGTCATAACAAAGCTAAGGTATTTACTAATATCTGGAATAAAATTCACACTTTCCGGTGTAGTTTTTACAAAAAAACCAAATGCTAGGGGAAAAACCACAAAATAGGCAAAAAGCATTCCTAAGTAAAAAAGTACACTACTCGAGACCAGTAAAGGTAACATTAAACACCGTTCATGTTTATAAAGCGCTGGCGCAATAAAAGCCCAAAGCTGATATAAAATCACTGGAATCGAAATAAACACTGCCACCATAAACGTCAGTTTAATCGGAGTAAAAAAAGTTGATGCAACATCGGTTGCACTCATGCGAGAACCGACTGGTAGCTGTTCAATCAACGGTACAGCAACCAAATGATAGATATCATTGGAAAAATAGACCAAGACAAGAAAAACAACTGCAACAGTAAATAGGCTATAAAGAATACGTCTACGTAATTCAATTAAATGGTTAATAAGTGGTTGAGGATCATCAATAGACATAGACTAATTTTCACCGTTTGTTTGATCAGTTCGCTTTTTTACCTCTGTAGCGGCAGATTTTAGCTCATTTTTATTTTTAGAAGTACTATTTGACTCTGTTACCAATGGTCCAGTCTGTGGTGGCTGCTGCTTATTGGCAGTAATAGGTATTTCTTCATTGGTTTTGCGGCTAGTATTTTCATCAAGCTCACTGGTAAACGCTTTTACTTTAGCCAATTCTTGTTCGATACGATTGCTCGATGATTGATAATTTTTCTTTAGTAACTCAGTAGACTCTCTCAATTCTTCCATCGATTGCTTAAGTTCCGGTGAAAGAGATTGCAATTGCGCTTTTTCTTCAGCCTTCTTCAACGTTTCTTGCAACTCCTGCAATTTCAATTCTTGAGAAAGTTCATGTTGCACGTTAGCAGCCAATGAGCACAACGCACGTATCCAACCGGCAACTGTTTTAACGGCTATTGGAAAACGCTCTGGACCAAGAACAACCAGGCCAATAACCATAACTAATAATAGTTCACTAAAACCAATGTCAAGCACGGTTGATACCTACTCTTTAAGTCTTTTTACTTTCAGCCGTTTCTTTTGTCTGAGTGTTAGTCGTTTTTTCAGTAATATTTTTCGGTTCAAAGTCAGCACCATCATTATGTTTCTCTACTTTGTTGCTACCATCGGTTTTATTGTGATCATCACTCATCGCTTTTTTGAAGCTTTTTAATGACTCCCCCAAATCTGAGCCGAGTGAACGTAACTTCTTAGTACCGAAAATTAGAACAACTAATAAAGCAATAATAAGAAGCTGACCGGGACTACCAAATGTCGCCATAGCAATTGTTGTTCCCATTGATGTATACCTCTACGAAATTAGGTTCAACGATATTGATTCCATTATATACAACTAACTTTATGTAAGAAACAGACAGATCGAAAGATAAATTTGTTTAAAAACAAACTTTAGCCAATTTTACGTGTTCGGTACCAACCCAAACTCCATGAAACTATACCGAAAAATATAAATCCACTGGCAGCAATATTCGAATCAAAAATTTGAAACAAGGTACCACACAACAAGCAAGTTGCTCCCATTCCTAGTAAATATTGAGCTTGACGTTGCTTAATTTGTTGTCCTTGTAACTGGTTAGCGAATTTATCCAAACCATCTTGTAAATATTTATGCTGCTTAAGTGCCCCATATATCAGATCGGGAATTTCTGGCATTTTTTCTGCCCAATAGGGAGCTTTTTCCTTAAAAGCATGAATAATAGCCGCTAACCCCATCTGTTTGTGTAGCCAATCTTCAAGAAAAGGTTTTGCCGTCTTCCAGAGATCCAGTTGCGGATAAAGTTGTCTGCCCAAACCTTCAATATATAGCAAGGTCTTCTGAAGTAATACTAATTGAGGCTGAACTTCCATATTAAAACGACGAGCGGTATTAAATAAATTGAACAAAACATGACCAAAAGAAATTTCTGCGAGTGGTTTCTCAAAAATTGGCTCACAAACTGTCCGAATGGCAAATTCAAAATCTTCGACATTAGTATCTGCTGGTACCCATCCCGAATCGACATGTAATTCGGCTACCTTACGGTAATCACGATTAAAAAAGGCGATAAAATTTTCTGCTAAGTAACGTTTATCTTTCTTATCGAGTGAACCGACGATACCACAATCAATGCCGATATATTGTGGATCTTCCGGATGCTCTCGACTAATAAAAATATTGCCCGGGTGCATATCAGCATGGAAAAAGCTATCGCGAAAAACTTGGGTAAAAAAGACTTTTACGCCACGTTCAGCTAATAACTTCATATTAATTCGCTGTTTTTTCAATTCGTTAATATCAGAAACAGGGATACCATAAATGCGCTCCATAACCATAACATTTTCTCGACAGTAGTCTGAGTAAACTTTGGGTATGTAAAGCATGGGACTGTTTTCAAAATTACGTCTTAGTTGAATGGTATTTGCCGCTTCACGCAACAAATTTAATTCATCAATTAATGTTTTTTCATATTCTCGAACAACTTCTCGCGGGCGTAAACGTCGTCCATCAGGTAACAATGGGATCCAATTAGCCAGTCGATACATTAAGCCTATATCTGCTTTAATAACCGGCAATATATCTGGACGAATGACTTTAATTACAATCTGTTTATTATTTTGTTTTAATTTTGCGTTATGCACTTGAGCTATAGATGCAGAAGCTAAAGGAACCTCATCAAAATCGTCAAACCAAGTCTCAAGAGAGCCACCTAAGGACTGTTCAATATGTTGACGAGCCAATCGTCCATCAAAACTAGCAACTTTATCTTGTAATAACGCTAATTGGTCAGAAATTGTTGGTGGAAAAAGATCACGCCGGGTAGATAGCATCTGACCAAATTTAATCCAAACTGGGCCTAAATCTTGTAACGCTAAGCGTAAACGCTCACCAAGGGATTTGTCTGGGTGTTTATTTGATAACCAAAATAAACAATGACGCCCAACCCTTAGTGGTAAAGTAAATTTAATTTTGGGAATGAATTCATCTAAACCATAATTTAGAAATACTCGAACGATAAAATAGAGCCGTTTAATTTCTCCCGGTCTCATATTTCTCCTCCAATGTAGCCAAACGCTGTTCCAGTTTTGAAATATCTTCTACCACTGTCTCAACCTTATCAGCAAAACTTAGCACTTCCAATGTATTAGGAGACATTCGCCACTCTTCCACCAACACATCTTTAAAATGACTCTTTTGTTGATTTAACAACCTACTTATGCCAGCTACGCCTTTTTTAACCCAGCGGCACATCCCTTCAGCAATAACATCACCAACATAAGGAGCAAGATAATGAGCAGGATCCGATTCAGCCACATCAAGTAATGCAGACCAATACTGCACAACTTGCATATCACCTTCTATAACAATCTTACCATCATTGATCAGCACTGAAAGCTGTTGTTTATCTTTAAGATGCAATAACGTTACTAACCCAGTTTTTATCACACAATCTGCCGGCGTCGACCACTGGCTTACCACATCAACTCGTTGAACGGAGAAAATAAGTATCAATGGTTGAGATAATTCTTTTAAATCAATAGCAAGCACTTTGCCTATCAACCTTACTCTGGCTGATTTTAACGCCACTTCCTGATAGAAAAATTTATTCAAAATATACTGTAAAACTGAAACTATGCCAGCCTGTAATACAGGTACATTCGAATAACTTTTTATTGACGAGGTAGCCATTTTAAAATTTGAAACCTCTATGTAGTGCAACAATTCCACCCGCCATATTAGTATAGGAAACTTGTTCAAAGCCGGCTAACTCCATGATTGCTTTTAAATTGTCTTGATCTGGATGCATACGGATAGATTCTGCCAAATAACGATAACTATCAGCATCATTGACTATCATTTGACCAACACGTGGTAAAATATGAAAAGAATAGACATCATAGGCTTTAGATAAAGCTGCAAAAATGGGTTTTGAAAACTCTAATACTAATAAACGGCCACCTGGTTTTAATACCCTAAACATCGATTTAAGCGCTTTATCTTTATCCGTAACATTACGTAAGCCAAAAGAAATACTAATACAATCGAAGTAATTATCAGGGAAAGGCAACTGTTCAGCATTAGCCTGGACATAATTAACATTGCCAACAATACCCAGATCACGGAGCTTTTCACGCCCCATTTTTAACATAGAATCATTTATATCGGCCAGAACCACTTCCCCTTTTTCACCAACTATTTTGGCAAATTTAGCGGTCAAATCCCCAGTGCCACCAGCAAGATCTAAAATATACTGGCCACGGCGCGCACCACTGACTTCGATGGTAAAACGTTTCCAAATTCGATGGATGCCTAATGACATAAGATCGTTCATAAGGTCATATTTCGCGGCCACCGAATGAAAAACCGCCGCAACCATATCCGCTTTCTCAGCTTTGGCTACTTTACGAAAGCCAAAATCAGTGGTTTCTTTAGTTGGATCTACCATACTTTACGCTCATTTAATCATTAAAATAATCGAAAGAGTAATAATGCCCTATCACAAGATGTTATTTAATCACGATTTAGCATTATGTTTGCTAAATTCAGTATCAATCGGCCGTTTAACTTCTATTCCCAATTCTTTTAAACTTTCTGCCTGGCTGATCAAATTGCCTTTTCCTTCTGCCAATTTTTTGATCACCGATTGATAGTTCAACTGTGCTTTATTCAAACTGTGACCTAAAACCTGGATATCATCGACAAGCAGCCGCATTTTGTCATACATTCTAGCGGCACGCTCTGCTATAACTTGAGCATTTTGACTTTGTCGTTCATAACGCCACAAGTTATTAATTGTACGTACTGCCACCAACAAGGTTGATGGGCAAACGAGTAAAATGTTATTTCGCAAACCTTCGTCAATAAGTTCAGGGGCTTCACGTAAAGCAATCAAATAAGCAGGCTCTAGTGGAATAAACATTAATACATAATCCAACGATCTTAAACCGTCTAATTGATGATAATCTTTTCGTCCAAGTTCTTTTATATGATTACGAACAGAATTAACATGCCCTCGCAATGCAGTTGCTCGCTGTTTTTCATCTTCACTATTAAAATAGTGCTCATAAGCCGTCAGTGACATTTTAGCGTCGATGACAACATCTTTACCTTGCGGTAGACGAATAATCACATCCGGCTGATAACGACTATTGCTGCTATTAATACTCACTTGAGTTTCAAATTCATGCCCCGGCCTTAAGCCAGAAGACTCTAATATGCGGGAGAGGATTGTCTCACCCCAATTTCCTTGAATTTTATTATCACCTTTAAGTGCTTTCGTCAGATTAATGGTTTCTTTTGACATTTGCTCATTTAATTGCTGAAGCTGACGAATTTCGTGAGTCAGAGTATGACGCTCACGCTCTTCCTGACTAAAACTCTCATTTACCTGTCGGCGAAAACTATCCAATTGTTCACGAAAAGGGGTTAATAGTGCAAGCAAACTCTGACGGTTCTGCTCAGAAGCCCTACGTTCATTTTGTTCAAAAATACGATTAGCTAAATTCTCAAATTGAACATTTAACCGCTGCTCACTATTGAGTAACAGCCGCTGTTTTTCTTCAAAAGCCAGCCGCGTCTCTTCAAGCCGAGTCATGACTTCTCGTAATTCAACTTCTTGATTACGATTAATTTCCCTTTGTGATCTTAATTCTTGGTTACGATGCTCACACTCAATTTTCCAATATTCTAGATGGGCGATTTTTTCCTCATAGCTAGCCTGAATACTATAAAAGTCGCGTAGTTCAGACTCTTTTTTATTCATTTTTTGCGCAAAAATCAGCCAGATTAAACTACCACCAAAGAGTGTACCGGTAAGAAATCCAATAATTGCATATAATAACTGAATATCCACCTTGGTTTCCTTAAAATAGTCTTTATTTTATAAAGTAAGTTAGTGGTATGCTGTATAAATGTACAGAATAAATTTCGCTTATTTTTAGGCAATAAACAGAATTACTTTAAAATTTAAATCCTATTTTACCCCATCCATTGAGCAAGCCAACGTAAACCAAATGCCCCCGGTGCTAAAATACCAAACGCCCACACCATTGCCGAAAACAAATTAGCTAGCTGGAAATGATGTTTTGGCATAGCACAAATGCCTGCGACTAATGGGATAACTGCCCTTAATGGCCCAAAGAAACGGCCAATAAAAACACTCCATACTCCCCAGCGGTCAAAAAAAAGATGTCCCCTATCTAGTACTTCAGGACGACGAGAAATTGGCCACATATGGCGTACGCGGTTCTTATAGTGAAATCCAAACCAATAAGAGAACCAATCGCCAAAAAAAGCACCACAGGTGGCAGCTAACCATATTGGTAAAAAAGCGAGTCCATTATCGTCAATTAATGCACCTAAACCAAGCAATATCACCGTTGCTGGTAGTAATAATGAAATAAAAGCCAGCGATTCGCCAAAAGCTAATAGAAAAATAATAAAGATAGCTAATATCTGATGATGACTGGCAAATTCGGTAATAACATTAATGCTCTCAGACAATGTCAATTTACTATTCCTACTTTTAGTTAAATTTTCGTTACTATTAAGTCAATAATGTAAATTAATAACAGCGTACAATATAACAATGTTGTCTTTTCAATTTATAAAAAGGATAAATTTAAGTTATCTTATTCTATGCTATTATCAGGCGGTTAACATTAATTGATTTAGTAAAAAAACAAAATAAGAAAATTATCCGTCAATTTATCAAAATAAAAATTATTGAATAAGGTTAGATAATAAAAAAACAAACGAGTATTACTATAAGATAAATAAAGAAGCGTAAAGCGTAATAAAATAAATAATTCACATAAATTTATGAAAATTTTTATAAAAAACAAAAACTTACACTAATTTTGTTGAGAAAATAGTAAAAATTTGTAGCACCAATTAATTCAGTAATCGGCGCGCTACATCAACAACAATCGCTAAAACATTTTCTTCGGTTTTACGTAATAATGTTTCATCAGGCGTTTCCTGTTACGTACGGTTAACAATCACCCTGGCGATCATACCAGCTGATAATCCTTGGCTAGAACATATAGTCAGTAAAGTGGCCGACTCCATTTCATAATTAATTACTCCCATCTTTTGCCATTCTTCCATTGATCCCTGAAAACGACGAACAACACGACCACTAAGGGTATCATAACGCGCCGGACCAGGATAAAAAGTATCCGAGGAATCTGTAATACCAATATGGGTTGGTATGCCGACTGTTTTAGCCGCCTCATACAGCGCATTGGTACGGCTAAATCAGCTACCGCAGGATATTCTAAAGGCGCAAAATGTAAGCTGGCACCATCGAGACGTACTGCTCTGGTTGTAATCAGTACATCACCAACATTGATATTTTTTTGAATAGCGCCGGTAGTGCCGATACGAAGAAAAGTACGTATTCCCAATTGTGCTAATTCTTCCACGACAATAGAGGTAGATGGGCCACCGTTTCCTGTCGAACAAATAATAATCGGTTTACCATTAAGTTCAGCACACCACGAGGTAAATTCACGTAAAGAAGCCAGATATACTGGGTTATCCATTAATTTTGCAATTTTGGCGACGCGATTTGGATCACCGGGTATAATAGCAAGGGTTGCACCTTGTAAATCATTTTTAGTTAGTCCCAAGTGAAAAATATCCGACATAATTACTCCATCTAATATTTTTAATTTATTTAATTCGTTAATTTAATAATAAAGTGATCGCCTTTTAATGATAAGGATAATTTAAAAGAAAAATGCCAATCTGGCTATAAACAAAATATGAGCAAATTATTTATGCTAATTTGATCATATCGTATTTTTAATAAATAAAAATCACTCGATTAATTAAAAGGATCAGGTAAATCTTTTATGCTTTTGTTGTATTTTTGGCGCATAACTCACTATTATTAACTGATGACTAGCAAAAATTTTGATAATTTCTAACCTTGTTGAATTTAAAGGTTGGAAGATACCAATCATTTAACCAATTTTTATGTTGCAAAGGGGTTATCATGGGATTATTAGATCAACTTACCAGCATAGTTGGCGGTAAAGAATTTAATCAATATAAAAATATTCTAAGCTAGATTGAAACACAAGATGACATCCGTGGCTTAATTGATAAATTTGAACAGCAAGGCTTTGGTGGCATGTATTCAGTCCTGGATAGGCTCAGGTGAAAACTTACCTATAAGTATGGATCAAATTAGCTCAATATTTGGTTCAAGTAATATTTCTGCGCTAGCCAGTAAAGTAGGTTTAAATTCAGAACAAACCTCTTCTTTACTCGCTGAGTATTTGCCTAAATTAGTTAATACTGCAACGCCAGATGGCAATATACCAGACAAATTAGATTTAACATCGATTGGTATGAAATTACTAAAAAATAAACTATTTGGTAGTTAATTATAATTGCCTATCACTGTTAAGAGGGGCAATTGTGCTTATTTTGCGGGGCTATTTCTTCACCCTGGACCAATAATAAGCGTTCAATCTAGCTCGCGCAAAGTCGAGCGATAGAGCCAAGTCGATGCACCCAGAGTGATAATAGAAGTAAGCTACTACCTATACTAAAGCTGATCCAATCTGGATGATACTGCCAGAGAACAAAATTGACCAATAATCCGGCTGGCACCAGCATATTATTCATAATTGCCAAAGTGCCTGCATCTACCTGAGTCGCGCCATAATTCACATAAAATAGCCAATGCCAGAAGCACCCACTCCCAACCAAAGCAAAACGACCCACTGTATTTTGGTGATCGGTAATTTACTGGCGTCACCAAATATAAACCAACCTAACACTGCCACTATACAAGCGCCGATATAGAACCAGGAAAATGCTTGCTGTTGTGGGATCGGATAAACTTCCATCATTTTTTTATAGCGAACTTGGCCAATGGCAAATGATAGCTGTGCCAATCACTGCTAACATTGTACAAATAAATATCCCCAGAGTAAATGCTGCTTTTCTAGTAGATCATAAAAAAAGTTATATAAAGCGGAGTTAAAACTGTAAAGAGTAAAAATTCTACTACACTAAGATAGTTATAAGCTTGGAAAACAAATAGATACATGATTCCTAACTGAAAAGCACCAACTAGTATATAAAGTAAAATAATTTTTAACGTCAAACCACACCAACGTAGAAAGGGTAAAAAAAACCATGACCGCTAGCGTAACACGGACTAAAACTGCAAACCAACTATCAAAACCTGGCCAGCTAAATATTCACCGAATAAACTAAAAGACGCTACCAATAGCAACGTCATAATAACTAGTAATCCCATGGTTTGTCTCTTAATTCCTTAATGTTCTTTATCAACCAATAAAGCTTCCATCAAATCAAGATCTAATAATAGTGTGCACATAGTTTCATTACTGATCTCTTTTGTAGCACGTAGGTGATATAACTCTGCACGCTCTGCCCGTAAAGCAGTTAAACGAAAGCGACGCTCCAAATCTTCTACCAGCAAATTATGTTCCATCTCATCCTGACCAGCGGTTCTGCGACGTAAATAGCCAATAACTCGGGCGGCAACTTCACTAATAACTTCAGGATCAAGCGCTTCTTGGGCATCGGCCGAAAGACGCTCTTCCATTTTATTCAAGCTGACAATAGCCACTTTTGCCATCGCTGCTTTGGCCATTCGCATCTCATTAATATCTGCCTGTTTATCACCCACTTTGAAGTTATGCAATAAAAGAGGCAAAGCCAGCACGCCAATAAAAATCGACAACATAATCACCCCAGCTGCAATAAAAACTAACTGATAACGAGCAGGGAAAGGGGTACCATCGGTAAGAAATAACGGTATGGAAAGGACACCGGCCAAAGTAATTGCGCCGCGTACCCCGGCAAAAGAAGCCAGCCACAATTCACGATAGGTGTAAGAGGCAAATTGTAACGGCCGCTTTTTTAAAAACAGTCGACTAAATCGCTTCATCAACCATAACCAGCTAAACCTTAACAATAATAAAGCGGTGTAAATAATTATAACGGCGACAAATAACATCCAGGTTTCAACACTGGGATCCAGCTCGGCTTGAATAACAGACGTTTCCCAGATACCTGGTAACTGTAAGCCAAGCATGATAAAAACTAAGCCATTAAAGACAAATTCTAGCATCGACCAGACATTATCCGATCTTAACCGCATGGCTAATGGTGCATTGCGGATCACACCGGCTTTACTAATTGTCATACCGGCAGCGACAGCAGATAAAATACCTGAAAAACCAATATGCTCGGCGATCAGATACGAAGCAAAAGGCAATAGTAACATTAAAATCATTTGGGTTGCCGGATCATCTCCACTCCATCGACTCATTATGCGCAGTGATTTACTATAAATCCGCGTCACCGCGATACCGGTCAATAAACCACCCACTGCGACTTTAAAAAATTCAAGTGTAACGCCAGACACAGTAAAGACCATCGTTCCCATGGCAATAGCGACAGCAAATTTTAATGCCACCAAGCCCGAAGCATCATTCATCAATGCTTCTCCTTCTAACACGCTCATTATCCGCTTTGGTATACGACCTCGACCAACAATAGAAGATAGCGCTACGGCATCAGTAGGAGAAAGAACCGCTGCTAGAGCAAAGGCAACAATAAGGGGGATACTGGGTAATAGCCAATAAATCACATAACCGATTCCCACTACCGTCACCAAAACCAGGCCTAGAACCAAAATAAAAATTTCACGTCCATTTTGGAAAAATTCACGCGTTGGCGTTTTCCAACCATCAACAAATAACAAAGGCGGGATCAGAAGCACCAGAAAAAGTTCTGGATCAAAATCAACATGCAAACCAAAATGCGGCCACGCTAATAGTGCTCCGATCGCAATCTGCATAATAGGTAGAGGTATGCGAAACGGAATAACTTTTGTAATAAGCCCTGATACTGAAACCACCAAAATCAAAATGAGGATCGTAAAAAATATTTCCATATTATCCTTACTAGATAAGTCTGAATTACAAGCCGAGCAAAGCGCTACTATGCTTAATAGATATTGATAGAAAAATAAGATAGTGCAAGAATAAACTAGCCATCAGCATAACTACGACATTTCGCCATATTCTACCCTCAACAACCAACTATCAGGGGAAATATTTTCGACTTTAAGATTAATCGTATCAGTTAATGTGTGTTCTATTTCACGCTAGAAAATTAACTTCAACGTTGATTAACTTAAATAGCCAGGCCACTAATATAAAAAGTGACTAATATTATGGCGATTAACACGGTACCCATATTTAATTTACGCCACTCTCCGGCACAGAAACGACCAATCACTAAGCTAGCAAAACCCAGCATGATGCCGGTAACAATATTGCAGGTTAAAACAATGAATACCGCACAAAGTAAACCGGCTAAAGCATCAACAAAGTCATTAAAATCCAATTGTGCAACATTACTCAGCATTAGCAAACCCACGTACATTAATGCCGGTGCAGTGGCATAAGACGGTACAAAGTAAGACAAGGGCGATAAAAATAAAATTAACAAAAACAGCAAGCCAACCACTACCGCTATTAATCCGGTTTTGCCACCAGCGGCTGTACCTGCTACCGATTCTATGTAAACAGCAGCGGGAGAAGCACCAATAGCACCAGCAAAAATACTGCTAACCGAGTCTGCTGTTAACGCTTTACCAACGTCAATAATTTGTCCGTTTTTGTCTAACAGATTGGCTTGACCGGCTACCGTCCGGATCGTTCCTGTCGCATCAAAATAGCAGTCATGACTAACGCCAATAAACTGGGTAAAACAACCGGCTGTAGTGCACCAACAATATCCATGCTAAATAATAATGACAAACCGTCTTCACCTAGGGTTGACAATTTAAAGAAACCTTGGTATTTCACTTGCGGATCAAAAATTGAGCCAATAATAGAAATCGCAATGATCAACATTAATACCCCGCCTAGCATTTTTCTTTTTTCCAAACCAAAAATAACAGCCAAACCGATCAGCGTCATAATCACAGGAAAAAAAGTAAACTGACCAAGTGCAACCGGCAAACCAGGCTGCTGATTTTTTACTACCAAGCTAATACCATCGGCGGCTATCAATAGCAAAAACAGCCCGATGCCAATTCCGGCACCGTGGGCAATCCCCTTTGGCATACTACGTAGAATAAAACTACGTACGCCAGTAATGGAGATAAAATAAATAAACATCCCATTAAAAAAACGGCTCCTAAAGCAACCGGAATGCTTACTTGCTGACTAAGAACCAGGCTGAAGGTGGTAAATGCAGTTAATGAAATGGCACAACCAATTGCCATCGGTAAATTAGCCCATAATCCCATTAATAATGAGCCAAATCCTGCCACTAGGCAGGTAGCAATAAAAATTGCGGTGGGTGGAAAACCAGCTTGACCTAGCATACCTGGTACCACAATAACAGAATAGACCATAGCTAAGAATGTAGTGAGACCTGCAATAATCTCACGACGAATTGTCGAGCCTTATTGCTATATTTTTAAAAAATTATTTGTTTACAATTCGAATGAGCTGGCCTACCAGACATGTTGATCCTCTGCTTAGAAATTGAGGGTAACTTTCAACTACAGAAGAAAACGGTTGCGTCAAAAAATAAACAAATTCAATTATACGCAATCGTTTGCTTTTATAAAAAGGAAAAGAGAGATTTTTACCGGCGCAATTGTCTGGCGATCTTAAGACAACAATCAAGTATTTTTCACGATAAATATTATCAACAGCGTTTTTTGTTATAAGGATCAGGCAAATCTTTTTGTTTATTTTTTATTTTTTATTTATATTGTTAATAAAAAAAATTGGCTTATTACAGTACAACACATGATATTATTTTAATAGAAAAAATAATCATATATATGACCTTACTACCTTTAAGTCCAAAAGGCGATTAACATTTATGCTAATATGACTTATCGATGGTTATTATATTATACCAACCATTTAAGCAGATTATTAACATAAGTCATTGCTGGACTTGATTATAACGGTATTTCTAATTAACTAATTTAATTTCATGACAATAATAAAAAACTACTCTTTATCTAAAACAGATATCAAAACTCTATTCGGTTTCTTGCTTTTTCTATTGATTTACCTGCTGCCAGGTATCTTTGGACATAATCCCTGGAAGCAAGATGAAAATTATAGCTTTGGTATTATACAAACCATGTATGAAACAGGTAACTGGCTGATCCCAACTAACGCTGGTCAACCTTTCATGGAAAAACCGCCACTCTATTATTGGCTAGCAACCATTACCACCTATCTTTTTTCCCCCTGGTTACCGCTACACGATGCAGCCAGAACTGCTACGCTAATTTTTTCTATCTTAAGCTTATCTTTTTTTGCCTCACTAGCTCGCCGTTTTTTTGGCGCTCCCCACTTTTCTGATCATCGCATCTGGATCGCGCTGGCGTTATTCACTTCAGCGCCTGGTATACTAAGGCATAGTCATGATATGTTTACCGACACCGCTTTGATCGCAGGAACCATTATTGGTTTATATGGTTTATTAGGTCTCATCAAGCAGGAAAAAAAACTATTTTCTACCCTTTGGTTAACTGCCGGCACCGTTATTACCATGCTATCAAAGGGAGTTTTTATCCCAGGCTTAATTTGGATCTGTTTAATTCTGGCACCTATCTGTTTAAAATCATGTCGAAATAGACGTTATTACTCTCTTTCTATTATTGCTGGTTTTTTATCCTTGTGTTTTATTTTACCCTGGCCAATTTTACTTTTTCATAATAGCCCCGAGCTTTTTAAAGTTTGGTTCTGGGATAATAATATTGGTCGTTTTTTAGGTTTTTCAGTAGAAAAATTGGGGGCCAAAGCAAAAGCCTTTCGTATACCAGAAGCAATTCTTCTTTTTGCTTTACCATCTGGTATATTAGCGGTTATTTTTATTGTAAAACAACCGCTAAAAAACCTAACAAACAATGCGCTTTTTTTACCCACCAGCTTTGTAATACTCGGTGTAGTTTTACTACAAATTTCCGCCTCTGGTCGCGCTTTATATTTATTACCTTTTATTGCCCCTATGGCATTATTAGCAACTTGCTGTTTTTGTTTATTACCAACACAACTATATAAAATCGGTTATTACTTTAACCAAATATTGTTCTCCTTGCTCATCCCGTTAATATGGATTTGCTATTGGTTGTCCTTCTCAAGTGAACACCGTCAATTGCTGGCAATTTTTAGTCAATGGTTACCAAGCGGCTATCAACCTCACTTTTCTTGGTTAGCCTTTTTATTTGCATTAACCATCACGCTAATCTGGCTGTTTAAAAAACGTTTGTTGGCCAAGCAACTGGCTTTAAAGTCCGCCCAAATCTGGTGTCTGGGACTAACTGTTATCTGGGGATTAGTCTTCTCACTATTTGTCGGCTGGATAGATTATGCTAAAGGTTATCAAAATGTGTTTGCCGATTTAAAACAGCATATTGCCACTGAATTTCTCCCTACCGACTGTATGGTCTCCCATGAAGTGGGTGAATCAGAAGCGCCAATGCTTTACTACTACACCGGAATTTTACATCAATCACAATATCACTATGAAACACCACCTCATTGCCGTTGGTTGCTCGATCTTTCGAAAGAGGTTAGAGCCTCCCCCCCTGGCATGGAAATATTCTGGATCGGTCACCGTCCTAATGAAACAGAAGAGAATTTAGTGCTGTATAAAAAAATCGATCATTGATTAAGCCAGTTATCGTTATGATGTAAAACCACTATGGATTGAGTAGCGGTTTTAGGTTTTTGTTGTGTTACACAATGAATCCCCCCGCCTCCAATAGCTATGGCATCAATATTAACCGTAACAATTTTACGATTGGGAAAACAGTCAGCTGGTAACCCATAATCAAAAGAATAAGGATCATTTTCCAGACTAATAATAATGCTGTCATTATTATAAAGAAGGCTTAGTAAGTAAGCGTCTTTAAAGTCAACCTTAAATTTCACTTTTTTGGTTTAAAAAACAG
>JBGDCZ010000037.1:0-26765 GCA_048493715.1 Arsenophonus endosymbiont of Dermacentor nuttalli
ATTATTTATCATAAATTGGCAAATTTTATCTAAATCATCTAATTGATTAACACTAATATAAATTTTTCTTTTTGTTAAACCGACAATTAATATTCTATCTTCAGATAAGTTAATGGTTTTAATATGATTGTACAATATAAAAACATTATTGTAATAAAAGCCCCGGTCTTTAAAATAAAGCTTAGGATGACGAATAAATTTTAAGTAAACAGCTATTAGAATAGTGATCATTAATAAATAGGTTGTTAACTGACTACCATGTTGAATAATATTATGATAAATAACAATAGCGATAAGTATGATAAAAATAACGGCATCGATCCTATTTTTACGCTTTAATTTTATTTTTAATTTTGTTTTACCGTGTAATAAATTAACAATAAACTCTTCATAAATAGCAAAAGTTAGCATTAGTAGGATCAAGATAGTCAATACAATATTATTCACATTCATTAGCAAATACTCCAATTGATTATTATTCTGCGCAGATTAAAATTAAAATGGGAGGTCGTAACCTCCCGTAATTGACAATTAAGAGATTGAGCTAGCTTAGCCTAAAAAGCCTGCCCAATAACCGACAATACCTAGGATAAAGAAACCAACAATAATCCATAATGGATTGACTTTACACCGCAACAACCACATAGAGCCAAAGGTTAACAATAAAGGAACTAAACCAGGCATTAATTGATTTAGAATAGTTTGTACGGTGGTAATCGTCACTTCACTGGTCTCTGGATTTTTTATCTCTGATACAACTAAAGGGATATTAACATTGGTCCATTTATTAACTAATGCCCCCATGACAAAGAGGCCCAGAATAGAGGCACCTTCTGTCATTTTTTGTAAGAAGCTACTACCCATGTCTTGAACAATATCAATCCCTTTCTTGTAGCCATAGCTGACACCATAATAACGTGTGAGTAAGCGAACTAAGTTAAATAAAATAAAGAATAATAGCGGGCCTAATAGACTACCTGACATCGCAATTCCGGCGCCTAATGCTGCAAAGACTGGACGTATTGTGCCCCAAAAAATAGGGTCACCAACGCCTGCTAAGGGGCCCATTAAGCCGACTTTGATACCATTAATTGCACCATCATCGATGTCTGCGCCATTAGCTCTTTGTTCTTCCATTGCCATGGTGACACCTAAAACAGGTGAAGCCACATAAGGATGGGTATTAAAAAATTCTAGATGGCGCTTGATTGCTTGTTTACGTTCTTCACTGTTTTCAGGATATAAACGCCGGATCACTGGGATCATTGAAAAGCAAAAACCAAGTGCTTGCATGCGTTCAAAGTTCCATGATCCTTGAAAGAGATTGGAACGTAAGAAAACTCCACGAATATCACCAGCAGTAAGCTTTTTTTGAGTTGTCTGGTTTACTGAAGTTGTATCTGCCATTATTACATTCCTTAATTAATCTAATTCATTGTCTAAGTCACTATTTCCATTATTTTGCGAAGCAGGAACTTGTGACTGGTTGTATTTTGGACTGAGTTGAATATAGAGGATCGCCATCACGATACCAATAACGCCTAAAGCAACTAGGTTGAAGTTGGTAAATGCAGCAGTTACAAAGCCCAGGTAGAAGAATGGCATCAGGTAACCTGCACGCATCATGTTGATTACCATAGCGTAACCGACAACAACGATCATACCGCCAGCAATATTCAATCCTTTAGTCACAACTTCAGGAATTGAATCAAGTAAATGTTGTACTTCTGAGGTACCTACCGAGATAGCAACAATTAAAGCAGGAATAGCAATACGCATTGCCTGTAGTAAAAGCGCTGAGATGTGAATTATAGTTAATGCACGTAAATTGGCGGATAGCGCGGCGCGATCAGCGGCATGTTGAAATGCAACCGTGATTGTCCGAACAATAATGGTCAATACTTGACCTGCGGCAGCTAAAGGGATCGCCAGCGCAATACCGGTACCGATATCTTGCCCACCGGTAATAACAAGAATGGTAGAAATAATTGAGGCGAGTGCAGCATCCGGAGCCATAGCTGCGCCGATATTCATCCATCCGAGAGCAATCATTTCCAGTATGCCACCGATAATTATCCCGGTTTTTAGATCACCAAGAACAAGGCCAATTAGGGTACAAGCAATTAAAGGGCGATGAAATTGGAACTCATCTAAAATAGAACCCATACCTGTAATACAGGCAATAAGGAAAACGAGCATGATTTGAACAACGGTAAGCTCCATTGTTTATCTCCTGTAACCAACACCGTTGGTGAATCTATTGTTAAGTCGTGAATGTATAACAAAAAAGAAAATCTAGCTTTTTGCTTTTTTGATGAGAGCTAACATATCCAGTTTGTTGTCACTAGAAACTTTACGCGCTTCGAGTTCAATTCCTCGTTTAGATAGTTGATTGAAAGCTTCTATATCCTTATTATCGATCGAGATCGCATTGTTAACCTGGGTTTTGCCATCACGGTAGGCCATACCACCAATATTAACAGACTTTATTTCGACGCCACCTTCGACAACGCGTAACACGTCTGTTGGATTGGTAAATAACAGCATAACGCATTCACCGACATACTTAGGATTATTGTAAACGCGAATACATTTTGCTATATCAATTACATGCGCAGTGACACCAGGTGGCGCTACCTGCTTTAATAAGGTTGAACGAACATGATCTTTAGCAACTTCATCACTTACTACAATAATACGCTTGACTTTTGTCTCCTTGGTCCAACGAGTAGCTACTTGACCATGAATTAAACGGTCATCAATTCTTGCAAGAGCGATAAGCATATGACCTTCTGCAGAAGGGCTGGCTACCTGTGATGTGGAAGTTGGCGTCGGTAAATTTTGTGGTTTATTGCTAGTTTCTTTAATATTAAGCGCTTTAATTTCGCCACGACCTGTTTCAACAGCGGTGCTAACTAATTCACTAAAAGCAGGATCGTCATCACGGGATAATAACGTAGCAACTAACATGGGGACGTTAACGCCGGTAACTATATCATAGTTATCTTTATTTTTGCTTTCGATAATTCGACTAGCAGCGTTAAATGGACTACCACCCCACATATCAACCAAAAATAATACACCTTGAGAAATATCGAGCTCATTAAGCTTTTGATTGTATTTTTCAATTAAGGTATCAGCGTTTTCACCTGGAATAAAATCGATATAAGCGACGTTTTGTTGTTCCCCAATTAACATTTTAGCGGTCATGAGCAACTGTTTTGCAGCAACACCATGAGCGCTAATTATAATAGCTACACTCACTACTTTTCCCCTTAGAAGTAGATTAAATAATAAAAATTATTATTAGTGTACTCTTCCTTGACGGATGAATACAATCAAACAATCACCTGTGTGAATAATTTTTCATGATATAAATTATTAACTATAATTGAAACTAATTAATCACTTATAGGTTATCATTTAAAAGTACGAAAAAATATGCCAATGATCAGAAATTTCAAAATACAGATAAATATATTTAGCAATGTATAAATTTCATCTGTCAATTTAATGTTGTTATATTTGTTATTATTTTGTGTAAATAATAATAAAAATTAATTATTAACTATATTTAAATAGATTTAAACTGTACTTTAGTTCAGAATGATTTTAAGTAAATTAAAATAAAAAGGCATAATAAATAAAAATAACCTTTTACATATTAAGGGTTATTAATAATAAAGAATATATTTTAAAATAGGAGGTAAATTAATCGCATTGTACTTTGATAGCTAAACTACCGCGAGAAGTTTCTCGGTATTTAGCATTCATGTCTTTACCCGTTTCATACATAGTTTCGATAACTTTATCTAAAGAAATGCGATGTTCACTTGTTCTACGTAGTGCCATTCTTGCTGCATTAATTGCTTTTACCGAGGCAATAGCATTACGTGCAGGAATGATACCACAGGCATCATTAGTTGGTGCTGTTACGACACGACATCCGGCAGCATTTTCTTCGTTGACTGCTAAAGCAAACATATTAATTAGATCAACGATATCCATTGGATCATTAGAGAGTTTTTGCGATGCGGTTAACATTCTATGCAATGCAGGGGCACGTCGTGGGACACGAAGAGGGCCAGGTAAAATACCTTCAGTATTAAGTCCACGGGTAATGCAGCTCTGCATGGTATGCCAAATATTGGCAAAAATAGTGATCAATTTCTTCTTTAGAATGCAGCTCTAATTCATTTTTCAACACTAAGTTAGAAACAGATAAGCCGGTTTTTTATAAAGAAGTAATAGTTCAGCTGCTGAGTTATAGGGATAAGCTACGACGTTGTTAGTCGAGGTTTGTTGCTCAAAATGCTCTTCATCGACAATGAAGCCTCCACCTATAGAGTAATAGGTTTTACTAAAAATTTTCTTGTCATTATTAAAAGCATTAATGGTCATACCATTTTCATATAATGGTAAATTATTATAATGAAAATTTATTCCGCCTTGGCGCGGAAAATCAACCCAATGTATTGTATTTGCTAGGAATAAACGTTCAGTTTGCTCTACATTAGGATAAAATCTGGAATTGATTTAATGTCAACAGTTGCTGGCAAATTACCTGCTAAACGCATAATAATAGCAATGTCAGTATGATGGCCTTTTCCAGTTAACCAAAGTGACCCATAAATATCCACAGCGATACGAGTGACGTAGAAAAGTAAATTTTTTCTGTCAATTGATCGACAAATTCTTTACCAGCTTTCATTGGTCCAACAGTATCCGAACTGGATGGACCAATACCTACTTTAAACATGTCGAAAACACTGATCACTAACAACCCCTTAAAATAAAAAAACGATAAATAGTTACTTAATACTAAATATTATGATTGAATATACCGTGTTATAGTGGAGTGTCAGTTTATCGTTTTTTGTGGAATTTACTAGTGCTAGTGAACAAAGTAAAATAAAAAAGACTTTTTATTTTTTAACATCTTAAACAATCTGTAATGCCAGCTGATTGAGAATCGTTGCGGTTAGTCCCCAAATTAAATATTTATTATAGCGATAAAAAACAGGCGTTTATTATAGCCTGTATTTTGCATGGTAATGAAATGATGATGAGCCAGAGAAAGAGCGTGTTTCAATGGTACTTCAAAAATAACAGCTACTTCTGCTGGATTTCTGTAATAAGAAATGTTTGCTGATAGTAATCCTACAATAGGCGTTACTAAATAATCACTATGGCTTTTTAGCGGTTGCATTTTGCCGAGGATTCGTACTTGGTTTGGTAAGATATTAATCTCCTCATAGGATTCACGTAAGGCGGTTTCGATTAAGTGGTGATCCTTTGGTTCATAAGCACCGCCAGGAAAAGAGATTTGATTGGCATGGACGAGTAAGTTATCTGTTTCTTCAAGTAAATAGAAGTTTTAATTCTGGTTTACAAATAACAGGTAACAGTACGGCGATACTTTTTTCGGCACTATCTACAGATTGAGTTGAAGTGGGATATTAATTGAAATCGATTAATAAAATTATCTAACATATTCATTAATAGTTAGTATTTTCTAATACCGGTAATATTCGACTCAATTTATAGAAAGTTTCTTGATACTCTTTTTCGGCGGTACTATCTGCAACAATACCACCTCCTGCCCAACAATAAAGGTATTGGTCTTCAGTTAATATGGTACGTATACTGATATTAGTATCCATGGTACCGCAGAAACTAATATAACCAATTGCTCCACAATAGCTATGGCGGCGATGAGGCTCAAGCTCATCAATAATTTCCATGGCGCGTATTTTCGGTGCGCCGGTAATAGAGCCACCAGGAAAGCAGGATCTTAATAGATCAGTGGCATGGTAGTAGGAGGGTAACTCTGCGACAATAGTGCTGACCAGGTGGTGAATAGCAGGAAAAGATTCGACAACAAAAAGTTCGGGTACATTTACTGTGCCGGGTATCGCGACTTTACCAATGTCATTACGCAATAAATCGACTATCATTAAGTTTTCAGCACGATCTTTTATTGATGATTTTAAACGGTTTTTCTGCTGTTCATCTTCTTGCTGGTCAGTCAGCCTAGGCAATGTACCTTTAATAGGTCGGGTTTGGATTGAATCGTTATGAAGCCAAAGAAAACGCTCGGGAGATACACTGAGGATACAATTCTGTGTTAAACGAATGAAGGCAGAAAAGGGGGCTTGATTATTTTGATTAAGTTTAAGAAAGACTTCCCATTCACTACCTTGATATTTAGCCTTAAATCGTTGTGCTAGATTAATTTGATAACAGTCGCCATTACGTAAATAACGATGAATTTGGCTAATTTTATCATGATATTGGTTTTCCGACATGTTGCTTTGCCATGGTTCACACATTTGAAACTGCTTAACGGGCATTTTCGATTGTTTTTCTAACCAGAATAAGCGTTGTTCAACATTTTGATGACTAAGCAAAGTAACTATTTTTTTATGGTGGTCAACGATTAAAGCCCAAAGATAGATGCCAATCGCCATGTCAGGAAAGTTTAACTCTTTTTTAGCTTGTTCGGGCAGAATTTCTATACGTCGACCTAAATCGTAGCCCCAAATGCCTAAAGCACCACCTTGAAAGGGCAGATCACTATTGGTTGAGAAAGTCACATTTAAGTGTTTCATTTCACTTTTTAGTAACTCAAAAGGATCAAGTTCTGAGCTAATTTTTTCATTTTGGCGGTTAATTTTAGTGATATTTTCTTTTGTTTCTAACGTGATTATTGGATCCGCAACCATGATATCAAAACGATTATGTGAGTGGATTGCATTACCTGAATGTAATAACATTGCCCATGGTTTGTGAGCTATAGCACTAAAATAATTTAAAGCAGCATCTAATGAATAGGGTAGTTGGATTGTTTGCAGGCACATATTAATTTAGGCAACAATAAAGATTATTAACAGATATAGTACCATAAAATAACGTTTTTCAAAGGTCAAACTATGCTAATGTTATATGATAATGATATTTAAATAAAAATGAGTGAAAAAAAATGTTTTCAGATATGCCAACATTAAATCGTCAACAGCAACAAGAGGCTGTTGAACGTATTCATAAATTGATGGCTAAAGGAATGAGCAGTGGAGAAGCGATTGCTTTGGTCGCTAAGAAAATACGTGCTAAGTACACAACTAAAAAGCATATTCATGTCGATCTTAAGCAGCAAAAATAACATTTTTTAATTTTGTTGTATGTTATTAATATAATGGATATTAATTTACGCCTCAGTTTATAATCGTGAGAACTGACTGAATATTTAGGAGTGAATATGAAAGTGATAAATCTGCTTTTTATGCTGCTTTCTATAGTCTCTGTTTCAATATCGGTTCATGCTAGCGAAATTAAGGAGGTAGGAAAAGCAAAATTTATCAGTTGTAATAATTTAACCCAGCAACAAATTAGTGCAAAAATAAAGAATGACTTTATTCAGACCCGCTTACCATCCTGGAAGGAAGATAAAAAGCTACTTGGTCCAAGGTAGTCGTATGGATTAATAATAGCATTACGCCAATTAAAGATGGATATAAAATTCCTTTGATTGTTCGTGGTGTGAGAAAAGATATTAAATATCAAGTTATTGTTGATTGTCAAAATGAGAGCATTACCTACCAGGTTAATAGCCATTAAAAGTTAATAAATTGATATTTATAATGTTTTTATATTATCTTTTGCGTGGATCGTAAGCTAATCGATTTAGAGTATGAGAAAGTTTTCGGTATTGAGTAAGCCGCTTACGGAAGTGTTCTCGTAAATGAGGCGCTTGGTCTGCTTCAACTTTATCGGCTATGACAGGCATATTATATCTTTCTTTAAAAGCTACACTTGCAGCGGCAAGATCGAGGTTTATTTTTTCCATCTCATCTGGTGGTAATTCGGCAAGATTATATTTCATTATTTGTATTTTTAACCTCATAAAATATGATTCTTAGATTAATTTTAGTAAACTAGTCATAGTTTGTCTTGCATAAATATGTAACTGTTTATTATTTCTATAATAATTGATAATGAAAATGATTTGTTTTAATAGCGGCTTTTTTTAATCAAATAACCGTTGCTTTTAGCTTTATTTTAATTACAAGGCTTTTAATATTTATATGATTGGAGATAATAAAATTGAATTTTATTTAATGACATAGGAATTGTGAACAATGTTACAACAAGAAATGGTTAAAAAATTAAATAAACAGCTTAACTTAGAATTTTTTTCAGCAAACTTCTATCTTCAGATGAGTGCATGGTGCAATTATAAAGGGTTTGAGGGAGCGGCAGTATTTTTAAGAGCCCATTCTCAAGAAGAGATGGAGCACATGCAACGTTTGTTCAATTATCTTAACGATACGGGTAAAATGCCAATACTTGGTCAAATTGATGCTCCATATAGGGATTTTAATTCAATAAAAGATGTTTTTGAAAAAACTTATCAACATGAACAAAACATTACACATGAAATTAATGCTCTTGTTCATCTTGCCTTGGAAATAAAAGACTATTCCACATTTAATTTTTTGCAATGGTATGTTGCTGAGCAACATGAAGAAGAAAAATTGTTTAAATCTATTTTGGATAAATTTGAACTTGTTGGTGATGATGGTAAGTCACTATTTTTGTTAGATAAAGAATTAAGAGGAATGTCGAATACCGTACATGTTTAATTTAATATTTCCCACTTTGAGCTCAAGTGGGAAGTTTATTCTCTCTGTTATTAATTAACATTTTTATTTAATTTTTTGCTTTGTTACAATAAAAATAAGCCAGCGATAGAAATTATTTTTAATCATATCTATACTATTGAATTATAATGAAATATCTTTATAGCAAAATTTGCTAGATTAATATTGTTATTAATAATAATGGTTTCTTCTTCCGGTAATTTCAGCACCACCCATTATAACAATTAGTAAAAAGCAGTTTGGCGATAAATGGGTTTTTGTGTGGGAGGATGTTATGCTTGAGTGCCGCGCCAATGGCACACTATTTGTTATTAATCCTAGTACCTTAATGCAATATCCTCTTAATGATATAGTGATAGAACAGTTGAAAAACCGTGAAATTATTGCCTCGCCACTTTAAACTATATTACTTAAGCAGACTGACATATCACGGCAAAAAATAGACATCCTGCCGTTCCAAAAGACCGCCAAAATCCTCTTTAAAACTAATTAAAAATTGCAAATTAATAATTAAATTCTATCAAGATGGGCTGCCGAGTCAATTTTATTTAAGTGAAGATGATTGATTTAAAAATGTTATCTTTTCCAGGGTGAAAACATTAGGAAAATATAGACAGTATATTTTGAATTTTATAGAAAAAATGAGCAATTTAAATTTACTACTAGCTGGATATTTTGTTCTGTAAACATAATTTATGTTAATTAAATGTAATTAATGTGTTTTTACCACTGAGCTAGTATTAAATTGTATTTTGTTACGTCTCAATGACAAATTTTAGCACGCGGCTCTCTCTAGAGCCATTTTTTCCCAAGACCAAGTATTGGAATTAGCTCGGTCTCTTTTTTTAATGCTTGTGTTATCAAACTATTCCCATAACCCAATGATGTTTTTTTTAATCATAGTACTGGCGATAGAGTAAAACCGGTTTATTATTTAGCGTGGCAGGAATACTAGTATTTTCATACCACCCATCAAGTTGCATACAAAATTCAGTATCTAATTCACATGGAATACTGATTGTATTTTCGGCAGTGTCAGATAGCAGTGCATCATCAATAACATAGGTGGAAATTTTTAGTTTTGCTTTCTTCATATGTGATCCCCACTAATTATTTAACATGTTAATAAATCGCTACATTTACTTTAAGTTCTTAGAATAGTATAAATGGAAGTCTTTTCAAAAATAATTGATATAGCGGTAAATTTAATAGCTATTTTTAGTATTTTTATTAAAGATCAACATAGTTAAACAATTTTATATTGATTGAAGATGCTCTTTTGTCACTCTAACAATTTGCCTACTGACGATAAAGTTGTGTTGAATCAATATTGATAATTTAAATTGAAATATATCTTATGCTAAGAGAATAAAAAAATGGTTAAAAATTATCATCTGTGATTTTTTGTTATATGTTTTTACTAAAAATGCTTATATTTTTTAAGGAAACTTTTTTCATATTTAGTAATTAGCTAAAATTTAAATTAGCCTTAATTTATGAGTTATTTGATCGGCCAGTTAAATTACAATAAGTTAAAAAATATAACAATTAATGTAGCTAATTCGAATTGTTAACATTGTTAGATGAAAAACCACCATATAGGTGCTTTATTTATCATTAGGTAAATATGTGTAAAATTTGACAAACGGAATGTTATGAGAAAAAAATTTTTTATCATAATCTTTCATCTGATTTAACTAGTTACTTGCTAGTGAATATGATTTTATTGCAACACTTACCAATACTAGTGCGCTACTGTTTGAACGATTAGATAATATTAATTGGCTAGGATTTTATCTGAAAAGTAGTGATACGCTGGTTCTTGGCCCATTTCAGGGTAAGCCTGCATGTGTGGGTATTCCGTTAGGAAAAGGTGTTTGTTACACTGCTTTTATGGAAAATTCAGTACAGCGTATCGCAGATATCCATTCTTTTCCTGGGCACATTGCTTGCGATAGTCGCAGTAATTCAGAGATAGTTTTGCCGCTGGAAGTCGATGGGCAACTAGTCGGGGTATTGGATATTGATAGTTCTATTTTTGTTCGTTTTGATGAAGAGGATGAAAATGGTCTAAAAGTTTTAGTTGTAATACTTTGTAATCATTTTAAAGCGTGTGTTATACCAAAATATCCACAAATTAATGTAATTTAACCGTTGGTTTGCGTGGCAATTGTCTGCAACGCTATTATAATTCGCCTGTTCATGCCTGCGTTGGTTGGCAAAACCGTTGTAATCAGGAAATTTCATGGAAAATCAACCTAAGTTGAATATTAGTAAAGAAATAATTGCTTTTTTAGCTAAGCGTTTTCCTCGCTGCTTTATTGCTGAAGGTGAGGCTCGTCCACTGAAGATTGGAATCTTCCAGGATATTGTGGCGAGACTGACAGCAGAGGATGGTATCAGTAAAACTCAGTTGCGTTCTGCTTTGCGGATGTATACTTCTAGTTGGCGCTATTTGCATGGAGTTAAAGAAGGTGCTAAACGCGTTGATTTAGATGGCAATGATTGTGGTGATCTGGAATCAGAACATGTCAAGTATGCGCGGCAACAGCTTACCGAAGCAAAGGCTCGTATTCAGGCTCAGCGTAGTGAGCAAAAATTAAGAAAACGAGTATCTCGACAGAAAGCTCATAAGATAAGTAACGAAAAAATCTTATCGACAACTGCTGGTAAGAAAAATGAGGCCGCTAGCTCACCTACTGAGGAAATAAATAAAAGAAATAAACATCATTCTTATTCTAAAAATCAAGCTAAAAAAGCCCATAGTAGTAAAATGGCTAATTTAACCAAATTACAGTCTGTAACGGATATTTCTACATTAAAAATTGGTCAAGTATTAAAGGTTATGATTGGTCAAAGTATTGTAGATGCGTCAGTGCTTGAGATAGCTAAAGATGGTGTTAGGGTACAATTGCCGACAGGATTAGCAATGATCGTACGTGCTGAGCATTTAAAGTTCTGATACGGAGACCAATCACGGCATGAATAATTATATTAAACTGGTTTTTGTGTTTGGTATAACTGTAATGAATGCTTCATTTGCAGATACTATAGCCCCTCCAAAACCCTTAACAACTCAGAAGCTTCCTCAGCTTCAACAAGAACGCCAGCATGCCATTATTAGCGAGAGAGTTGTTTCGTGCTTTACACGTTCTCACTATCGTCAATTTGATTTGGATGAAAACTTTTCTAGCAAGATTTTTGATCGTTATTTAAATCTGTTGGATTATAGCCATAATGTTTTTTTACAATCTGATATTGATAAATTTGCTAGTGAGAGAAGCAAGGTAGGGCAACAGCTTGAAAGCGGTCATCTAAATGAGTTGTATGCGATATTTAATTTAGCACAACAGCGACGTTATGAACGTTTTCAATATGCTCTATCGCGGCTTAGCATGCCGCAAGATTTTGCTAATAACGATACAATTGAGGTTGATCGTAGTAAAGCGCCTTGGCCTAAAACCGTTGACGAGTTAAATAAGCTCTGGGATGCTAAAGTTAAGTTTGATTGGTTGAACCTGAAGTTATCAGGTAAAAATGATAAGGAAATTAAGTCAATATTAGCTAAACGCTATAATTTTGCATTAAAACGGCTAGCTCAAACTCAAAGTGAAGATGTTTTTCAATTGATTATGAATGCTTTTGCACGAGAAATAGATCCGCATACTAACTATCTTTCTCCCCGCAATACAGAACAATTTAACTCAGAAATGAGTTTATCATTGGAAGGTATTGGTGCAGTGCTTCGACAAGATGAAGATTATGTTATTATCAACTCAATGGTGGTTGGTGGGCCGGCAGCAAAAAGTAAATTGTTAAAGGTTGGTGATAAGATTGTTGGCGTAGGCCAGCCAGGTAAGGCGATGACAGATGTTGTTGGTTGGCGACTAGATGATGTTGTTGCGCTTATTAAAGGCCCTAAAGGTAGTAAAGTGCGCCTTGAAGTTGTCTCAGATTCGAAACACTCTAAGCCTCATATCATGACATTAATTCGTGAGCATATTCGGCTTGAAGATAGAGCGGTAAAATTAACCATCAAAAATGTAGGCAAGAAAAAGGTCGGCGTACTTGATGTTCCAGGTTTTTACGTTGGATTAACCAATGATGTTAAAACACAGTTGCAAAAAATGGCTAAAAGTCATATCACGGCGCTTGTCATTGATTTGCGTTGTAATGGCGGTGGAGCATTAACCGAAGCTGTATCGTTATCAGGTTTATTTATTCCAAGAGGTCCGATTGTTCAAGTCATTGATAAAAAAAGGAAAATTCGTCAGGATGTGGATGATATTGTTTATTATAAAGGCTCCCTTACGGTATTAATTGATCGTTTTAGTGCTTCGGCGTCAGAAATTTTTGCTGCTGCAATGCAGGACTATGGCCGTGCTTTAATTATTGGTGAGCCATCCTTTGGTAAGGGTACAGTTCAACAATACCATCTACTAAGTCGTGTTTATGATCATATGTTATGCCCTGATTGCCCTGCTTTAGGTTCTGTTCAATATACTACTAAGAAATTTTATCGTATCAATGGCGGTAGTACCCAGCGTAAAGGAGTAATACCGGATATCGTTATGCCGACAGGTATTGATCCGGCAGAAACCGGTGAAAATTTTGAAGATAATGCCTTACCTTGGGATAGTATTGCTCCAGCTAGCTATAGTGTTGTCGGTAATATTAGCCAATATGTTCCTAATTTAATCACTAACTATATGGAACGTATAGCGAAAGATCCGGAGTTTAAATATATTGAAGAAGATATTGCTCGTTACCGTGCTATGAAGGCGAGCAAAAATATTATTTCACTTAATTATGTAAAGCGTGAAAAGGAAAATAAAAAAGCTGATACAATTAAATTACGTCGTATTAATGAACGGTTTGCTCGACAAGGCAAAGCACCATTAAAAACGATAGATGATTTACCTAAAAACTATGAATTGCCAGATCCATATCTTAATGAAGCAGTACGTATTGCAGTTGATCTTGCAAATTTAGAAGCGTTACATCTCGCTAAGAAGTAAGGAATATTTTCCCTGTTAACTAAAAAACCAGCAAAAGCTGGTTTTTAAAAATATATAGTTTATTAATGTGTTAAGGGAATTTTACCATTAAGCAGATTTTATTTATTTTTTTACATAGTTTATTTAAAGAGATAAATTTTTTATTTAAATCATCACTATATTATTTTCCGATATGGCTTGAATAAGATGATTTAAATGACCAATTAAAAATAATAAAAATATATGTTTATTATAATAATTGATATTATTTATCTCTTGCTAAACTAGATATTAATAACAAGTTATTTTATCAAATTAACGTATATAAATTTTAAATATGTAGCAATATTCAGTAATAATAGATTAATTTATAAAGCAGAATTAGCCTCAATTGTCTGATTATTTGCGGCAAAACAGATTTTATTAGGATCGGTTTAGTTCTAAATAAGTTTTTTAGTGTATTGACACTTTTGACCGGACTAAAGATAGCGTATAGTTTGGCTGTAGCAAGCCGACATAATGTATTTGCCGATAAATTATCAAACAGCTGCCAGTCACCTTGGGCATATTTTTTCACCATATGTTTTTCTTCACCAAGGGTATGATTGGTATGGACAATATAGTCTTTTTTAGTGCCATCAATCACTTTATTACCTTTATCTGTTATTTCTATGGTAATAATTTTGTTATTTAAATCGACAAAGTTTGGTGAATATGCGCTATTGATTTTTAGATTAGAAAAAATAGCAGGGATTTTATAGACATTATCATTTTTGGCAGCGATTGCCATAATCACGGCACTGAATCGGCACACCGTTTTTCCTACTACCTTGACGCATGCCTTCGATAATATTTGTGGTAGTTGCTAGTTTTTTCCCCATCACAATTGAGGTAAAAAATGGTGTCGGCGCATACACAATCAAGCGGGGGCTTTGCCAAATAGCGCCCCAGCCGGAATAGGCATTCATATCTTGGGTTTGACCTAAAATACCATTTGACCATCCTATCGCGGTATAATATGCTGAGCCTTTTTTCGTTATTGCAACCATTTTCTTAAGAGAATTATTGCTATCTTTTTGAATTTCATTAGCAAATAATCCTTCTTTTGACCAGGCGACAAATAAATTTCATTTAAAGTGTGATGTGCTAGCTAGCCCTTGCCAAAAATTGATTAATTCAGGGAATTGTTTTTTAATAATAGCCAGATTTTTAACAATCGTATGTTGGTCATTAGCTGTTATTTGTTTTTCTACTAAACCAAATTGCAATTTGATGAAATCGCCCGTTACATCAAGTTTAAAAGCCTGTTTGTAGCCGTCAACGATCTGTTGTCCATCTTTGGTAGACAAACCTTCAAATGCAATAACCGGGGTTATTTTTTGATTAACATCTGTTATATTGAGATGATAATAGTCACCAGTTAAATGAAATTCTGTGTTATTAAAGGTGTTTATAACATTGTTATTTGTTATCGCTTCGGAATAATTAATTAAGACAAATAAAAAATTATTATATAACTTACTTTTTTCATTAGTTTCCTTAATAAATATTTACTTTTATTTTTTGAGTTTATTTTTTAATAAAATATTGATTAAATAAGTTAACAGTGTCTCAATTTTATAAAAGAGTCATGTTGTTAAAAAATTAATTTTGTCTTATCTTAGTAAGAGTTTTCTATATTTTTATTAAATAAATTATTAATGGTTAGATATTTTGATTAAAATATTAATTTTATATTTTTATATATTATATAGGTTATTTATAATAAAATATTTATGTTGTTTAACTATTAATCTGATAAATTTTCAATATGATTTAAATAACTAAATTTTCGCTTAAAAAATAAGCAGGTTATCTCATGGTTAAAGAAATAATTTAAACTGGTTTGGTTCAGCAACAAATAAAGCCATAATTGACCATGGTAAGGTTATTTTGTATAGTTTTTAATTGGGATGGTTTTATAGAAAACAATAAGTTATAAACAAATTGTGCTTTTAAGATAAATTAGAATGCCAGCTTGTGCTGATTTTTTGTAAAAATGTAAAGTTGAGTGGATTTTTTCATATTAGGCCAACAAAGGGCTTGGAAAATAGTCAAAAAACATTATTTATGTTACTAATTTAATATTAATCATTGTTAATTAATAAAGGAAAGCAATTTTTATGATGCGAATAACCTTGTTTTTACTTACAAACTTGGCAGTAATGTTTGTATTTGGGATTATTTTGAGTTTGACCGGTATCCAAGGGCAAAGCGTTCAGGGGTTAATGATCATGGCTGGTCTGTTTGGTTTTGGTGGCTCGTTTATCTCACTATTAATGTCTAAATGGATGGCATTACGTTCTGTTGGCGGACAAGTTATTCAAAATCCAACAACCGAAATGGAACATTGGTTGTTAAATACAGTCAAGCGTCAGGCTGATCAGGTCGGCATAAAAATGCCAGAAGTCGCTATTTATAATGCACCCGATATTAACGCTTTTGCTACTGGAGCTCGGAGTGATGCCTCCTTAGTTGCTGTTAGTTCTGGATTACTAGAAAGCATGGATCGTGATGAAGCTGAAGCAGTTATTGCGCATGAGATCAGTCATATTGCTAATGGCGATATGGTAACAATGACTTTGTTACAAGGAGTAGTAAATACTTTTGTCATCTTTATTTCACGTATTATTGCTCAATTGGTCGCCGGATTTTTATCAAATAATAATAACAGTGAAAGTAGTCAGGGTAATCCAATGATCTACTTTACGGTATCAATGGTGCTAGAAATTGTATTTGGTATTTTAGCAAGCATCATTACTATGTGGTTCTCTCGCTATCGTGAATTCCGGGCAGATGTAGGTTCGGCTCACTTAGTCGGTAGAGAAAAAATGATTGCTGCACTACAGCGTCTGAAGACGAGTTATGAACCTCAGGAAGCGAGTAGTATGTTGGCTTTTTGTATTAATGGCCGTTCTAAATCTTTTAGTGAATTATTTTTATCTCATCCGCCCCTTGATAAACGTATAGAAGCTTTACGTATGGGTACTTATCTTAATAAATAAAAAATAATCAATCCCACCTGAAAGAGGTGGGATTTTTTTATTAACTACGATAGGTAGTTTTGATTTGATCGATTATCTGTTTAAAAATTTCTGCTTGTTTAGGATCTTGCATGGTAATGATTTCTTTTTCCATGTTAAGTATAGCTCTTCCTGTATCGGCTTGATTTAATGCTTTAATATATAGGTTATAAAAGTTTTTAAGCAACAAATTTCACTAGCAATGGTTTCCGTATCGCGAGTACTGGAACAGTCATTTGTCTACCTGAATGAATTAAAAATAGAAGGTAATAATTTCTTTATAGTATTTTACATAGTAGTAGAATTTAATATGAGCCTTTATATCAGTTTTTTAATTTAAACATATGCTTAATATAATATTAATTATTTGATTTTAGTTTTTATAATATCACTTTATCGCTATTGTTTTGAATATTTAAATGAAGAACAATGACAATAGAAAACAGAGCTGAAAATGGATGTCGAGGGTATTGTTGTTTACGTAAAAATTTTAGATGGAGGTGTATATGTATAAGGTCATTTTAGTAGCCGTTGATATTGCTCAAGAAGAACTAACAAGTAAAACTATACGACAGGCGGTACAGTTTGCTAAAGTTTCAGGAGCTAAACTAAATTTTATTCATGTATTGCCTATTTCATCGGCGATTATAAACGCATATGCATTGGGATATATGGAAATAAAAGATCGTGTCACACTAAAAGCAGAGGATGATATGCAAAATCTATTTGAACCGATCGATTTGCCAGCTGACCACCTAGGTTATACTATTGCTCGCGTGATGAAATCGTTAGTCGAGCCGAAGAAATTAACGCTGACATTATCATTCTTGGCTCAAGAAGTCCTAATATCACGACACATTTGTTAGGTTCAACGGCGGCCGGTGTGGTACGTTATGCAGAAACTTCAGTATTGGTAGTGCGATAGCGAGATTTGTTATCAAAATTAAGATATTAATTGTTTATAATGTTAACAGCTGTTCAATAAATTAAGTTGCTTACGTAGCGTATTTTATTATTTGATAAAATTTTATATTAATTGATAATGGAAACTGAGATTTAGTGCTTATCGTTTGAAGGAGTAAATATGTATAAAATGATTCTCGTTCCATGGATATTTCAGAAAAAGAACTAATAAAAAAAGCACTCAAGCATGCACTTTATATCGCTAAATTATCTGATGCTAAATTGTATTTCTTCCACGTATTCCCTGATATGTCTCGTTATTCAATGAATTATAATTATCATTATGATCTACTGGCTAATTTTGCCAGGAAAAGAATTGAAAGTTCACTAGCAACGATTGGAAAAAATAGTTAAGCATATTGATTACCAAAGAAAAAATCTCTTACTCTGTCGAGATGGGATCAACAAGAGACAAAGTATTATCACAAGCAGAAAAGCTAGGCGCTGATTTGATCGTAGTGGGCTCTCGTCGGCCAAAATTGCTACCCATTTGCTAGGTTCTAATGCTTTGGCTATTATTTCATATGCAAAGATTTCTATATTGATAGTTTGTTAGTTAATATTGTCATAAGGTAAAAAATTGGTTAATTAGCCAATTTTTTACGATTAGATTAGTCAAATAAATTTTTATTTTAATCCTATTAAATGAGTTGGAATATAAGTAATTTTTAGTAGTTATAAATAAGTTTATTTGTTAAAAAATATTGCTAACTTTAATCTAAAGTGATTGCTATTGATAATTATGTTTAATGTTGGCAAAACTTGCTCCGCTATCATCATTTTAATTAAAATTTTGTAGGTATAGGCCATAAAATGGAATATGTTGAAACTAATTATCATACTGAAACTGAAAGACAGCGAAAAATTACTCTCCTTTTGTATTCAATTTGCGCAGCTACTTTTTCAACATGGTGCTGAAAGTATGTTAGTGGAGCAATTATCAACCCGACTAGGCATTCATTGCCTTAGGTGCGGATCAAATAGACAGCACAATATCTTCTAATGCCATTGTATTAACAACAGTGATTGACGGTCGTTGTATGACGTCTACCCGTAAGATATTGATCATGGTATAAATATGCATGTGGTGACTAAGGTTCAGCACATGGTGATATTGGCTGAATATAAATTATTGGATTGTGACAAGGTTCAACAGCGTTTGGCTGAGATAAAGCCATTACGTTATCCTCCGTTGGTTACTGGTCCTTATGATCGGATTATCTTGTGGTTGCTTTTGTAAACTTAATGAGGATGGCTGGGATGGTTTTTGGGTCACTTTTATTGCCAGCAGCTGTGCAATGTACATTCGCCAAATTCTTACTGCCCGCTATATGAATCCATTGATTAATTTTTGTATTACCGCATTTGTGGCGACAATAGTATCTGGTTTTGTATTGAATATTCCTTATTTTTCGAATGCATCAATGATTTCAATGGCAGCGAGTGTTTTACTGCTATTTCCCGGTTTTCCTTTAATTAATTCTGTAGCAGATATGTTTAAAGGTCATATTAATACTGGCTTAGAGCGTTGTGCAATGGCAATCTTGTTGACATTAGCAACTTGCATTGGGATAACGATGGCTATGGCTGTTTGGGGATTAAAAAATTGGGCATAGTATTTTTATTAACCTTAATTGAAAAAATGTTATTAGCTGCCATACCCGCTGTCGGTTTTGCGGTGGTGTTTAATGTGCCAGTACGGGCTTTAAGATATTGTGCTTTGCTCGGTGCCATTGGTTATGGTTTTCGTATTATACTGATGGAAATGAATTTTAGCATTGAATGGGCAAGTTTTTGTGCCGCCATTTTGATCGGCATCATAGGTATTCAATGGTCGCGTTGGTGGTTGGCTCATCTTAAAGTATTTACCGTTGTGGCGGTTATTCCTATGTTCCCAGGTATAAGTGCTTATGTTGCGATGATATCGTTAGTAAAAATTGCTCATTTGGGTTATAATACTGAATTACCTGAGACATTAGTAACACATTTTCTTAAAACCTTATTTATTGTTGGCGCTTTATCAGTTGGCTTATCTATTCCTGGGTTATGGTTATATCGTAAGCGTCCGCGAGTTTAGTTTTTTATTGAATTTAAGGTAATATCCAATTGTTGCTCACCAGAGATTATGATTTGAATGTTAAGTTCATGTTTGGAAAATTCGGGAATGGTAACTTTAATATCATTTTCTTGAGCGTGTTTTTTAACTACATCAAATAATTCTGCTTTTAAGAGTTTTATCAATGTATTCATTTTATTCCAAATTCCAAAATGAAAATTAAATTTTATATTTTTATGTAATTTATTTAAAATAGTTAAATATATTTTTATACAAAAAAACATAATTTTTTTATAGATATTCATCCTATAAAATAGGAAAATAAAATTAAATTTTTCATAAAGTTGTCGATAATAATGAAAAAATTATATGACTAAAATGATCAATTGATATATTAATTTTAACCAGGACGTTAATTTTGAAATTAGTACATTTTTTAACGGTAACTATTACCGTGATTGCAGCTTTTTGCGCGCCATTTTATCTGTCAGCTATCCCAGCTAGTTTTGAGGAAGCAAAAAAGATTGTGCGCCAAGAAATTTTTTTTGATCAAGCTGCAGGTAAGTAAGGAATGCTTTATTGCAGATGTCAATGGCAATGGATGGGAAAAAGTGGTGATAGGCTAGATTTAGCCACTTGTGGTTACCAAGTCAGAAAACAGATAAATCGAGCACAGCGTATAGAGTGGGAGCATATCGTTCCGGCTTGGGTATTTGGTCATCAGCACCAATGTTGGCAGAACGGTGGACGAAAAAATTGTGTTATGACCGATCCTGTTTTTCGTGCAATGGAAGCTTATCTCTACAACATTGCTCCTTCTATCGGCGAAGCGAATGATTATAGGAGCAACTTTATTATGGTCAATTGGAATTTTCAGTTTTATCCCTTTACAGCCAATGTCAAAGTCGGGTGGACTTTAAAAATCGTATTTTTGAGCCAAGAAACGAAGTTAAAGGCCAAGTAACCTGTGTTATGTTTTATATGTATGACCGATATAATCTTAAAATGTCAAAGCAACAACAACAGCTATTAATCGCCTGGGATCGACAATTTCCGGTTAATAGTTGGGAAAAGTTACAAAATGAACGAATAGGCAAAATTATGGGGCACTATAACCCGTTTGTGACCGGTGAATTAACCTGGCGATTAGGACATAAAAATCAAGCCATCAGGCTGGCAGCGATAGATAAAAAAGTGGTTAAAACAAAGAGTAATCTTCCTATTATGGCCAGTAAGAATTTAACAGCGGTGATTAAAGGTAACCAGATTAGCCAAATATAACATTTTTCCCATTGTCAGGGATATAGAATGTTATCAGCAAAAAATAGTGTCACTTTTGAAAATAAGCAGGCGGCGATTGCTGCCGGTTATCGGTTAGCCAAAAATTGTAAGTGACCTTAAAAAATATTTTATTTTCATATAGATAAAATATTATCATGTCGGTTTTATTGCTTACAGCTAGTTATAAATTAGTAATTAGCTTGCGGCGTTGGTTTGGGCCATAAAGTTGACAGACAAGTAATGATCGATAATATTTTTTGTATACAGTTGTTAAAAATATTTTTTATAGTCAATCAATAGATATAAAATAATATTAGCTTCTCAAAAATGTTTTATAGTCGTAGTTCTGTGTTTGATGATGTTCAACATAGGGGATATAGATGATAAAATATTTAAAATTTACTCTTCAATCATTGACCAATTATAAGTCATCCATAAAAATGTCATATGGAGAAATTTGTAACCGGTTTTTTCATATAAATGATAAAATTGGAGGCAATCCTCTATTTAGATAGCTTTTTTGTGTAGATAGTCAAACATTACCCTCGAAATATAGACTATCGAAAGGTAAAACTATGAGTAGACAGAAAGCTGCAACAAAAGCACGCTGAGAATTAAGAAGATCTTTAAGAAAAGAAAGCCGTTCGTCTCGTTTAAAAGAGATCAACAATGTTGTTTCTTTTGCTAATTTTTCTGGTATTGAAACCATCGGTATGGCTTGTGAAACTTGTGATCGTTCTCCCATTATTCCGCGAAGTGAAGTACAAAGAAAATACATTGAAACAATTAAGTGGCAAAAATTGATTTTGGCCAATGGTGAAGCAGGCTGTGGTAAAACATTTATTAGCGCTGTGATGGCTGCTGATGTCCTCATCAATAAAGAAATCAATAAAATTATTATCACTCGTCCGGTTCTGCAAGCAGAGGAGGATTTAGGGTTCTTACCGGGTTGATATGGCAGAGAAATTTACCCCTTTCTTTCGGCCGGTATATGATATTTTAGCCAAAAGGTTGGGTCACTCTTTTCTACAATATTGTCTGCGGCCCGAGATAGGTAAAGTAGAAATCGCGCCTTTTGCCTACATGTGTGGCAGAACATTTGAAAACGTATTTGTGATACTGGATGAAGCGTAAAATGTTACTGCTAATCAAATGAAAATGTTTTTAACCCGCTTAGGTGAAAATGTTACTGTAGTAGTCAATGGTAATGTTTCTCTGTGTGATCTGCCATTAGGCATCGTTTCTGGATTGCAAGATACATTGCGACGTTTTGATTGTGATGATTTAGTCTCCGTCGTGACATTTACCATTGGCTATTGTGTCCGTTCTGAGCTCTGTCATAAGGCCTTATTGGCTTATGAGCTTTAATTAAACAGGTGGTTTATTTGGATAGCGTTCAGTCGAACTGGGTGCTATTTATTTTTATATCAGCAAGAAAACTATTTAATATATTTTATGTTATCAATAAAAATAAAATAGCAAAATTGCCAACATACGTTAAAACATGATTTTGCATTATTGTGTGGCTAACAGTCGTAAAAAAGCTAACTAGTAGAGTCGACACTCGCCAGATGGTTACCCGCAATTTTAAATAAAATTAATTTATTGGTAACAAACAACCAATAAATTTAACTCCCTTTCTTTTTCCAATAATCAAATATTTTACTATTAATCATTTGTTATTTACCGGTCTGGATAAATGTCAACACAGATATTATTACTTACACATATGCAATTAATTAATTTATTTTTTTATATTTTATCATCTACTGATAAGTCATGTTTTTTCTTCCGATAAGCAAAGGTATTTTGGATTTTAAATTCAAGGTAAATTGTCATGTGAGTAAAATTAAATATTAAATTTTATTTAATAGTAATGTAGAGTTATTTAATTGCCATTTATGTAAAGTTTAAGCTTGCTATTTCATTTAATTTGAGAATATATACAGCCAATGAAATTATTACCCATGTTTAGGAGTCGTGTTTTACTTAGCGCGATTTTCTTACATTTGTTTGCGGACGCTTCTTTATTGCGATTGGATAATAGCGATAACTTATTGGATCGCCAAATCCAGTTGCCAGCACAACAACAGCCGTTTAAGGCCAAACTAGTGTATGTTGGCTTATCTGAAGCACAAGCTAAAAAAAATTGTTATTTCCAGCGGAAAGTCGTTGTTTCATAATTAAACAAGTGTCTGTCTCCGGTCAGCAAGCGTTCCCACATTGGCTACCTGTTTAACGACTCGCCAATCAAGCTAAAGGTCATTGCCTTGGTATTGACGGGATCAACCTATTGGTAACAAATCTACAAAATAGGTTAATTAGCCGTGGTTGGATCACCAGCCGCGTTTTCGTTCCTGTCCAAGATTTATCTACCAGAACACTTAAACTGGTTGTGATAGCGGGAAAAGTGGCAAAAGTTATTTTTACTAGTGATTCGTCGACTTATAGCAATTTATATGCGTTAATTCCTACTCATAAAATAGTCTACTAGATCTGCGTTATATTGAGCAGGGTCTAGAAACCTGCAGCGTTTACCAACTAGTACAAGTTTCAATAGAAATGGTATCGGGCGATGAGCCGGGTGAAACGCAAATTGTTATCAATCGCCAGCAATCACGCTATTGGCATGCAGGCGCTTGGCTGGATAACTCAGGGTCAAAAAGCACAGGCAAATATCAAACAAGTGTAATGTTGGCGCTGGATAATCCGACATCACTAAGTGACCTATTTTATATAACGGCTATTCGAGATAGCATTTTTTCTGACAATCACCACCCGATTAACTATAGCATCCATTACTCTCTACCTTTGGGATATTGGCAATTTGCTGCAACAGCTAGCTATTATGAATATAGCCAAGCTGTTGCTGGCATGAATAATGACAGCCAATATCGTGGTAAAAGTAAAAGCGTAACTTTACAATTGAGTAACGTGTTATACCGAGACGCGACCGCTAAAACAATAGCATCTTATAATATCTGTGTGCGCGAAAGCCGTAACTTTATCCACAATACTGAAATTGAAAATCAAAAACGCCGTACTACAGGATAGAGGCTCGCACTTATCACCGTCAATATATCGGACCAGCTGTGCTAAATTTAGCGGCAACTTATCAATATGGAACTCGCTGGTTTGGCGCGCTGCCAGCCTTTGAAGAATATCAACCACTAAACACGCCAAATTATGCCCCGCACTAGTAAAAATCATTCAATTTTCAGTGTCAGCTAGTGTGCCTTTTTTTATCGTGAAGCAACTAATGTGCTTTGAAACGCAATATCTGCGCCAGCTCAGTGTTATACTGCTTACTGTGCCAGACAATTTAGTATAGGTAACCGCTAGATGGTGAGTGGTTTTGATGGCGAACGCACGCTGAGTGTGCAGATCGTGGTTGGACTATTAGAAACAGATTGTCATGGACTTTACCATTCCCCAGCCAAGAACTCTATATTGCTGCTGATTATAGTGAAATTGGTGGCCGAGGAGCAGATTTAAATCTTGGCACTCACCTGACGGGTGGAGCGACGGGTTTGTGTGGAGCAATTAACCCTGCCAATCTGAGCTATGATTTCTCTGGCGGCCACACCATTCTCTAAACCGGTTAGTTTCAAAACCGAGTAGGCAACGTTTGCTTTCTCTGTAAATTGGAATTACTGAGATCTATCACCATGAACAAGTTATTTTATCGTTTAATTTTTAATGCAGTGCGCCAAATGGTGATGGTGGTTGCAGACATTACCCGCAGTCATCGTGCAGGGTCTGCTTGTTGTTCCGTAAATCGACTTACAGAGAAAATAGATCACTGCATTTATTGGTCAGTAAAATCGCTAATGGCTTTACTGTGGTTAACCCTTGGCCTGGTCAGTTTCAATGGCCAAGCTTCTAATATTAAGGCAGATGATAATGCGCAGGGTAACCAACAACCGACCATCGTTAATAGCCAAAATGGCTTGCCACAAGTCAATATTCAAGCGCCAAATCATGATGGCGTTTCACGCAACCAATACAGTCACAATTTGATGTTGACCAGCGAGGTACCATCCTCAATAACATCAGTAGCAAAGTAAATACCAAATTGGCTGGCATGATCCAAAGCAACGATTGGTTGGCGAAAGGAGAGGCTAAAATTATCTTGAACGAAATTGATAGCCGTGATCCCAAGTCAACTCAATGGTTTTATTGAAGTGACAGGTAAAAAGGCACAAGTAATTATCGCCAACCCTGCCGGCATCACTTGTAATGGTTGTGGTTTTATTAATGCGAATAAAGTGCTCTTGGCAGCGGCTAAAACCTGGATCAAGAATGGCAAGATTATCGGTTTTGAAGTTGATAAAGGTAACATTAATGTCACGGGAAAGGGCTATAATGGCAATGACACTAACTATACAACGTTAATTGCCCGTTCAGTGAATATCAATGCCAAATTACATGCACAGACGCGGGCAATACAACAGGTAAAAATCAGCCTGCTGCCGATGGCAAAAACGATCCTTAAAAGCGATAATGTAGAGCAAGATGCAAAACCTAAATTTGCACTCGATGTCGCAGCACTAGGAGGTATGTATACCAACAGAATAATCATGCGCGGCACTTAGCATGGCATTGGGGTGCGTAATACGGGTCATATTGGTGCTCAGGCAGGGGATATTTCCTTATCTGCCGACGGTAAAATTACCAATATAGGTTATTACCAGCAACCGACATTTGGCAATTGAAAGCCAGCAAGCTGGCAATAAACGCGGCATATTATTGGTTGGTCAGAGTGTTAACTTGACAGCTAAAAATGCCATTAACAACACAGATAAAGGTCAAATTGTCGCTGGCCGTGATGCCATTCTGAGTGTAGAAGTAGGTTAACAGTAATTCGACGGCACTACTTGCTGCTGGTGTCGATAGCAAAGGGAAATTCACTGCGGCGGACTCACTCATTATTAAAGGTCAAAAAGCGGTTGCGCTACAAGGGGATATCGCCGCCAAAGAAAATATTACGCTGACAGCGGGCTTCTTGATTTAACCGGCTCTAATATACAAGTAAAAGATATTACCTTAATCGCCACTGAATCAGCTATTGACACTCAAAAAGCCAATATCGTTGCTGTCAATAAAGCGATATTCAAGATGAAAAAAGGCATTAATAACCAACAGAGTAAATTGATTCAAAAAGGCACGGCTGACCGTCTATTGCATAGCTATTTTTTGAACAACCAGCAAGGCGCAATCAACCTTGCTGGTGGCGCGTCTATGGTGGTTAATGAACTAAATAACCAATCAGGTAATCTCAGTAGCCAAGGTGATTTAAACCTTAATGTTAATAAATTTGAAAACCAGAAATGGACAATGGTAGCCGCAAAACTCGAGTCATTAATACTGGTCGCGCGGGAAAGTATTGATAATATCCAAGGCTCCCTGTTTGGTGAAAAATATTGTGCTAAACACGACATCGTTGACGAATCTCGATGGGAAACTAATCAGCAAACAAGCTGTTAATTCAGTCTCAAGTGTTGTGGCGAAATTTTAGCAAACGGACAACTGATGTTAACAGGTGAAGAGGTTGATCTCACTGAAGCGAATACCCAGGCAGATAATATCCAACTTACCGTGAATAACCGAATCATAACCAAGGCACTTTAGCTCAATTAGGTGAACAGCCAGCGGCAATTCAGGTTGTTCAGAAGTTGGCTAACCAAATTCCCCCTGAATTTCGGGAACGAGCAGTAAGAATGGCGCTAGAGCAGCGTAATGAATA
>JBGDCZ010000038.1:0-26574 GCA_048493715.1 Arsenophonus endosymbiont of Dermacentor nuttalli
TCTGTTTCATGTGATAGTAGCTAATTATCACAAAAAACAAGATACAAATATCGATTTTATTAGCTCAAAACTAATATTTCTATGAAAAAATATTATATATCAGCATCTTATTTAAAAAGTAACCGTGACAGCGATAATTTTATTTTATATCTGACTCGAAAAATAATTGACAAAATAAAGCAATCAGGTAATTAAAAAATTGCCGACTGGGAGCCTAAATGAACAAAAAACAATCAAATTTATTCTCTTTTCTTAATTTTCTTAATTTTCTTAAACAACTTGTCAGATTTTAAGTAGAAAATATTCAAATTAAGTACTAGCATAAGAATGTAAGTATTCTGCCTGAATTTGAAAAAGATCTAATAATTCAAAGTTAGAGACAGAAATTTATTCTCTATTTTGACAGGAATGTGCAATACTTACCTTGTTACTTGGAGATTAACTTAATCTAGAGGGTAATATAATGAATCGTACTAAAGTTGTACTAGGCTCTATCGTTCTGTCTTCTGTTTTACTAGCAGGCTGTTCAAACAGTAGCCAAATTAACAAACTGTCCTCTGATGTACAAACCTTAAACGGTAAAGTCGATCAACTATCAAATGACGTTCAGTCATTACGTACTGATATTCAGACTGCTAAAGATGAAGCTGCTCGTGCTAATCAACGTTTGGATAATCAAGTTCGTAGATATAAAAAGTAATCCAATTGCATTTACGGACCACTCGATACATTAATAAGACACCCATTGGGTGCCTTATTATTTATTACAAACAACTAATTTTTAATAATACCATTAACTAACTATTAATAAATTCACTATTTGAACAAAATTATAGCAATCTACTAATCTTCTTACTCATCAATAATATTATCTTATGTTTTATTTACCTTGACCGGCATTCCTGAACGGCGAGCTACAGCTTGAGCAACTAATTTCTGATCAATACCCGCTTGTTGTAAAAACGCCTTAAACTCATTGCTATATATTAATGGCATGGTTTGCGGGTCATCAGACTCTTTTTTAGATAGTGGTTGGTGAACTTCAATGTAATAGCTACCATCCGGCTCTTTAGAATACTTAATGGGTTCATTAATTACCTGTACACACGTTCCTACCAGCACCGAGTAAAATAATGCTTCTATATCCTCAGGTCTTAACCGAATACATCCCGAACTAACGCGTAAGCCAATACCAAAATTAGCATTAGTACCATGGATCAGATATTGCCCCTTACCATAGGATAAACGCAAAGCATAAAGCCCCATAGGATTATCAGGTCCTGCAGGAAATACTGCTGGTAAAATTACCCCTTCGGACGCATAACGTTTACGAATATTAGGTGTCGGAGTCCAAGTTGGATTTTTAATTAATTGACTAACTGTAGTCACCATTCTAGGTGTATTTGCACCCAATTGACCGATACCAATCGGGTAAACAATAACTTTATTTGCTCCTTTAGGAAAATAATATAGTCGCAGCTCTGCTAAATTAATAATGATCCCACCACGCTTAGTCGCTGGTAATAACATTTGCGATGGAATAATCAATGTCTTACCAGCTATAGGTAAATAAGGGTCGGTTCCTGGATTAGCTTCTAACATACCAAGCAGACCTATCTGAAATTCACTTGCAATAGCTTCCAAGGGACGCCCATCATTAGGCACCACATAATGTTTATTTTCACCAATTAAGCGTGTAGTAGTGGATGGCAAGGAGTATTCAGCAGCATTGACATTTATCGTCAGTTCGCTTAAAAACAACAAGCCGATAAAAAACAGAATCTTCTTCATACTTTTTCCTCCTAAGGAACGTATAAAGTTTATCGGATGAATAAGCGTCACTTTAATAATATCAGCAGTTAACTAAATGTTTAATTGCTTGATTGGATAATTTTTTTGGCTCGCTGACGAATTGTTTTGATCATAGCGTGTAATCCCTGGCTTCTTGATGGTGTTAAATGCTGCTCTAATGACATTTTTTGAAAAAATGTTTTGCTGTCGGTCGACAAAATTTGTTGACTAGTTTTATTTTGAAAAATAATTATTACTAAGAAAATCAATCCCTTAACAATGGCTGCATCACTGTCGCCTGCAAACTGAATCCTGCCGTCACTATCCGGCTCCATGACAATCCAAACCTGACTTTGACAACCTGTAACTTGGTTTTTTGCCTGTTTTTGACTATCGCTTAAGGGTAATAATTTTTCCCCTAATTCAATTAGATAAAGATATCGCTCTTCCCAGTTTTGACAACGTGAAAAATTACGCAACAATTTATTTTCATCAGGTAAAACTGACATCATGCTACCCTTAATTGGTCCTTTAAAATGGATTAGCCTAACAATCTCTCAATATGTTGTAGTTTTTCGACCAAAATATCAATTTCTTCTTTTGTGTTATAAATTGCCAGTGAAGCGCGACACATTGCTGGTACTTGATAAAAATCCATTAATGGCAACGCACAATGGTGACCCGTTCGTATTGCAATAGCGTAATTATCTAAAAAACTACCAACATCATAAGCATGATGATTGCCTAAATTAAAGGCAATCACCCCTTGACGCTCATCTGAACCGTAAAGACACAAAGAGCTAACCATGGTTAAACGATGGTTAGCATACTGCATTAATGCGCTTTCATGGGCCGATATTTGTTGATAACCAAGATGATTAACATAACACAATGCTTCACCTAAACCGATAATGCCGACGATATTCGGCGTACCAGCTTCAAACCGCCATGGCGCCTTTTCATAGGTAATAGCTATTTTTGATGACTCAGCTAACGTCATACTAACTTTATCAATCATAGCGCCCCCACCTTGCCAAGGTGGTAAATCATTTAATAATGCCTTTCTACCATATAAAATACCAATACCAGTAGGTCCATAAAGTTTGTGGCCGGAAAAAACATAAAAATCACAATCTAAATCTTGGACATCGATCATTTGATGCATGATACTTTGTGCACCATCAACCAAAATATGCAATTGGGCCCCTTTTTGCGCCGCGCATTGGCGGGCATAGGCAATAATTTGTTTTACTGGATTAACGGTTCCCAAAACATTCGACATATGGGTAAAAGACAATAATCGCGTCCTGGCATCAATTAACTTATCTAATTGTTCAAAAATTAATTTCCCTGCATTATCAATAGGTAATATACGAATATTACAGCCAATTTGAGTAGCAAGTAAATGCCAAGGGACTATATTAGCATGATGTTCCATTTGGGTTATGATAATATTATCGCTCGGGGCGATAAAACCACGCCCATAACTATTAGCAATTAAATTTATGCCTTCCGTTGTTCCTTTAACAAAAACAATTTCTTCAGCATCAGCAGCATGAATAAAATCAGCAACTTGTTGACGAACATTTTCTACCATAGCCGTTGCTTGGCTACTGAAGGTATGGATCCCACGGTGCACAGCCGCGTAGTGATGGCTGAGAAATTGTTTTTCTTTATCGATTACTTGCAGTGGTTTTTGCGCACTGGCGGCGCTATCCAAATAAACCAATGGCTTGCCATTAATTTTTTCTGCTAGCATAGGAAAATCTTTACGAATGGATGCCACTGAAAATGTCATATTAAATCCCTGCTAAGCGCCGCTGAATAATATCCATTACCTTGTCACTGACCCCTTTACTGTCTACTGCTTCTATTATTTCAGCCGCAAATGCAACCATGATCATATGTTTTGCATTGTTAATACCAATACCCCGTGAACGTAAATAAAATAGCTGCTCATCATCAATACGTCCTACAGTAGCTCCATGGCTACACTTAACATCATCAGCGTAAATTTCTAATTGTGGTTTAGTATCAATTTCTGCCTGTTTTCCTAACAACAAATTGTTATTTGTCATTTGGCCATCAGTTTTCAGTGCCTGAGGTGCAACTTTAATAATACCATTAAAAACAGCTTTGCTTTCATCTAACGCAATCGTCTTATGCAACTGTCGACTTTCACAAAATGGTTGATTATGTTCCAGATAAGTTATAATATCGACAATTTCTCTATTTTTCGGCAACAATAAGCTATTTAGCGCTAATTTGCTACCTGCTCCATTTAATTTCACACTGGTATGATGTCGAAGCAAGGCGAAGCCGATAAAAATACCTATACTTTTTATTTGGCTATCCCACCCCGATAAGATGTCATTATGGGCAAAATGGTTACTTTGATTGTTTTCAACACTAAGTTTAATATGACTAAAATGGCTATTATCACCAATATGAGCAGTTAGACGACCACCTGTCAGATGTGGTTTATCATCCAGAGAAACAAAATGTTCAATAACTTGCGATTGGCTATTAGCACCAATTTCTAAATGATAACGATAGTGACTAGTATTAACATGATCACTATGGTTTGAGCCAGAAGTAATATTCAATATATAAAGCGGTTTTTCTGCCAGCTGATTAGCGGCAAGTTTAATCACTAGCGGTTGGGCGGCCAAACTCTCCGTTAAATATAGAAACATTTCATCACTAACGATAGGCGCTGGAAAATGCGTCATCGTATCCATCATGTGGATTTGATAAGGACCAAAATTACGGCTGCTTAGCGCAGGCATAAAACAGCCATCAAGCATAACAATCTGCCAGCCATCAATAGCGATAGCCAACTGTTTTAATTGCTCTGCTGTAATAGCGCTAACTTTATTATTGATATGGTTTAATTGGTATTGGGCATTAAGTACTTTGTCTAATGGGGTATAATACCACTCTTCATGACGAAAATGCGGAAAACCGATTTTTTCTACTTGCCGCCAATAAGCCAGTGCCTGCTTTTCATTCGCTCTATTACTAGCATAAAAAAGGGCCGCAAAACGTTTTAGCGCCTGTTGATTTAACATTATGGCTTGGCGCTGTTTTTCTGCTCTTTCACTGTTGATCAATAAGCCAGCCATAGCCTTCTACCTCCAGTTTTTTGGCCAAGGTAAAATCACCTGATTGAATAATTTTACCTTGATGAAGAACATGGACAAAATCAGGTTGTAAATAATCTAAAATGCGCTGATAGTGGGTGACAATGATAAAAGACCGCTCTGCGGTACGTAGTGAATTTACCCCATTGGCCACCACTTTCAATGCATCGATATCAAGACCTGAGTCAGTTTCATCTAAAATGCACAATTTAGGCTCTAACACGGCCATCTGTAAAATATCATTGCGTTTTTTTTCCCCACCAGAGAAACCGACATTCACTGATCGGGTCAGCAAATCTTTAGGCATATCAAGAAGATCTATTTTATCTTCAATAAAATCCTGAAAATCAAATCTATCTAACGGTTGCTGTTTACGATACTCTCTCACCGCGTTAACCGCTGTTTGTAAGAAAAATTGATTACTTACGCCAGGAATTTCCACCGGATACTGAAATGCTAAAAATATACCTTCACCTGCACGCTCTTCCGGCGATAATTCAAGCAAATTTTTATGTTTGAATAGAATTTCACCCTGAACTATTTCATATTCTTCACGTCCAGCCAATATTGCCGATAATGTACTTTTACCTGATCCATTAGGTCCCATGATCGCATGTACTTCACCCGCTTTTACTTCTAGGTTTAATCCGTTAAGAATTTGATTACCTTCAATACTGACATTTAAATTTTTAACACTTAACATTTCATAATCCTTTGAATAAATTAATATTTTTTAATAACCAATCAACCCACACTATGTTCCAAGCTAATTGCCAACAATTTTTGCGCTTCAACGGCAAACTCTAGCGGTAATTCAGAAAAGACATCTTTACAGAAACCATTAACAATCATAGAAATGGCATCATCCTCACTAATACCACGTTGTAAACAATAAAAAAGTTGATCTTCCCCAATACGAGATGTGGTGGCTTCATGCTCTAACTGAGCGCTACTATTTTTTACCTCAATATAAGGAAACGTATGTGCCCCACATTTGGTACCAATTAACATAGAATCACATTGGGTATAATTTCTGGCATTCTCTGCGGTTGGTAAAATTTTTACTAAACCACGGTAACTATTTTGGCTACGGCCGGCCGAAATCCCTTTGGAAATAATGGTCGAGTGAGTATTCTTGCCAATATGGATCATTTTGGTACCCGTATCAGCCTGCTGATTACCATTGGTTAATGCAACCGAATAAAACTCTCCTACCGAATTATCCCCTTGCAAAATAACACTAGGATATTTCCAGGTAATAGCCGATCCTGTTTCAGACTGGGTCCAGGACATTTTGGCGTTCTCACCTTCACATAGAGCACGTTTGGTAACAAAATTTAAAATTCCACCAGTTTCACTTTCACCACCAGAAAACCAGTTTTGTACGGTAGAGTATTTTACTTCCGCATCCTTATGGATAATGACTTCAACCACAGCAGCATGTAATTGATAACTATCCCGGACCGGAGCAGAACACCCTTCAATATAACTGACATAACTACCTTCATCGGCAATCAGGATGGTGCGTTCAAATTGACCTGTTTTGGCAGCATTAATGCGAAAATAGGTTGATAATTCCATTGGGCAACGGACACCTTTTGGCACATAAACAAAGGTGCCATCAGAAGCTACCGCAGAATTCAAAGCAGCAAAGAAATTATCTCGATTAGAAACGACAGTACCAATATATTTTTTCACTAATTCAGGATATTGTTGGATCGCTTCACCAAAAGAACAAAAAATAATACCAATTTTGGCTAATTCGCTACGATAAGTGGTCGAAACAGAAACAGAGTCAAAAATAGCATCTACCGCGACTGATTTACCTTCACGTATTGGTACGCCAAGTTTATTAAATGCTTCTTCAACTTCCGCTATCAGATAATTACTATTATGTGCATTACCCTGTTCAGATTGTAAGTTAGTCTCAGTGTGACAATTATCATCGCAAGAATTACAGGCTGGCGCCGCATAATAACTATATTCCTGATAGTTTAAATCTGGATAATAGCCTTTAAGCCAGTGAGGTTCTTCCATCGCTAACCAATGTTGATAAGCTTCTAAACGAAACTGTAACATCCAATCTGGTTCATTACGTTTGGCTGAAATCGCTTTGATAACGTCTTCATTAAGACCTTTAGCTAATTCATCCGTTGCAACTTGCGTGAAAAAGCCCTCTTTATAACGATGCTCATCTAAGCATTGTTGAACATCATCACCAATTTCTATATTACACTGTGACATAATTTTAATTCGCTTAAATACCAAAACTTTCACCACACCCGCAAGCGTGTTGAGCCTTAGGATTATTAAATTTGAATACTTGATTAAGCCCTTCACGAACATAATCGACCTCAGTACCATCAATAAATGGCATTACTTTTAGAGGCACAAATAGTTTGGCGCCATTATTTTCAAACAGCAAATATTCTTTGGTTGGCTTATCTATCAATGCGACCACATAACCAAATCCTGCACAACCTGATTGCTTAATATTTAGAGACAATCCCTGACTAGCAGGATTTTTTTCCATTAATTTACAGATTTGCGCAGCAGCTTTATCGGTCATGGTAAGGCCCTGCCAAGTTGTTTCATTTAGAGAAAAAGTATCAACATGCTCCGCCATTATTGACCTCACTAAACTAATATTTTCACTATATTACTATATAAAATCTAACTAAATTGTTTTTGATTAATATTATATATGGTAATGACAACCTTTATCACTTCAACCTTCAACCATTTATTTTAATAGGATATTTGTATTAGAGTATTTTTTCAGCAAAAAGTGGCGTTTATTTTACTCTTATTTTGACAACATTTATATTTACTAATCATGCCAAGTTACCAATAAATATCCAAAAAATAACTTTACTGGCAAATTTATAACTATCTAAAGCAAAAACAACGCATTATTAAACAATCGAGGATTTGTTTAGCACATTTACTCAATTGCCAACAATTAAATTATCGTGGTGGTTAAGCGGTAAATACAGCTCAGTTTTGATTGTTGATTAAAGATTTTTATCGACCAAACTTGCTGGCGACGACCCAGATAGATTGTAAGACATACACCATGTACGCGACCGGAAGCTACTGGCCGAATATGACTAGCGTTAATTTCAGTACCAACTACCTTTTGTTCACCCTGAGTACAGAGATAACCCGCCATTGAACCTAACGATTCTGCTAATACAACCAAAGCGCCACCATGTAATAATCCAAACGGTTGTCTAGTACGTTGATCAACTGACATTGTGGCTTCAATGGTATCATAAGTAATATTGACCATAACGATCCCTAAATAGATAACATGCTTTCATTACCCCAACTATTTATCTCTTCAACAGTATGACAACGTTGCCAAATCATTTAATCATCTCCAATAACGCTTGCAATGGATGTTTAATTGTTTCATTTTCAATTCGTTTTAATTGACTACGGCACGAATAACCTGTTGCTAAATAACGCGTTGTCGGTAATTGCTATAATCGATTGCCACAAGATAAGGCATAAATACCCTTTGAATTTGCCAGTTGTTTAACTTCATGACCATAAGTTCCTGCCATACCGTAACAGCCAACATTAACATTGATAAATTAACAGCCAAATTGAGCAAAAATATTAATCCATAACTGAGCACTATTAGGTAATAGTGACATTTCTGTACAATGCCCTAATAGATACCATTTTTCAGTCGTTAACTTTGCCACAGGATTTGCGGTAATACCATTACTAACCATTCATTAACTAATTTAATCACAAAATTACCTCACTTAGGACCGAGGATCTGCTGATATTCACCACAAAAACAGAGCACTAAAGCAGGATCGATACCCACCATTGGAATGGATAATTGGGCTAAGCAATTAAGAAAATCCGCTGTTTTTTGTGCCGTTTTGGCAAAACGGGCTAAATATCCCTTAATATGTAGCGCTTTTCCGTTAGCAGAAAAAGGCTGTAATATAGGCTGATAACCTAATTTTTCAATTAAATGAACGAAATCAGCAACTACATTAGCATCATAGTAGCTAGTAAACGGATCCTGAACGATAAATACATACTCGCTACGCGCCTTCTTTTGGCAAGCTTTCTAATTGCGATAATGATAGTGATAATGCCGAATCATCGGCTAATTGTTGTTGTAGACTCGGGGTAGACAGCAGTGGAAGATCAGTTAAGCCAATCACTTTTCGCCCAAGGGTTTGTATCCACCATTGCTGCAACATAAAATTAAACCAGTGAGGATGCTTTGCCATTAACGATAAAGTCAACTCGATATTGGCTACTACCACATGGTCACTAATTGGACGCAAACAACGACTATAATAAAGTGCTAAAATTTTTGCCCTAAAACTGGGAACATCAATTTTAACCGGACACTGCGTTCTGCATGCTTTACAAGCTAAGCAACCCGCCATTGCTTCTTTGACTTCATGAGAAAAATCATATTGTCCCCGTTTAGCTTGCCAAGTGTGGTATAGACGTGTTATTTTCTGCTGCCAAGAAAGTTTATAAATATTAATATCCTCTACAAATAACGCCAGATCTACTCCATGTTTAACCTGTAACCTTAGCCACTCACGCATTAAAGTTGCTCGACTTTTGAGCGAATGCACCCGTTGTTGAGAAATTTTCATCGAAGGACACATCGGGCTATTAACGTCAAAATTAAAACATAAACCATTGCCATTACATGCCATAACATGATCAAATGTTTCTCATCACATTAACCGGGATGATGCGATCATAAGTTGCTTTTTTTACCGCATCAATAGACATCAGTGGAAGTTTTACCTTGATAGATGAGCATATTTTGCCTGGATTTAATTGATTAAATGGATCAAAAGCAGTTTTGATTTGACAAAGTATTTGATAAAGCTTTTCGCCAAAAAATTGCCTGCCGTAGGTTGACCAAAATCCTTTGGCATGTTCCCCCATGATAATCCGCCATATTTAGCAGTAAGTTAAGTAATTTCATCAGAAATTTGTTTCATTAATACTTCCTGTTGCGGATCACATATTCATAACCCGACGAACATGTAATACGTCAGCATCAACATGGCCAAACATACCATAGGCCAAATTATTGCGGTCAAGCAGAGCCCAAAATTCAACAATATAATTCGCTAAATGCTCTGGCGGCACACAAGTATCTTCTACAAACGGTATTGGTTTCGCTAAGCCTTTAATATTAGCCAATAAACCCACCACTTTTTTCTCATCATATAGATACGTTCAATATCCGCTAATTCATGGCATATTTGATAACCAAGAATACCTGCATCACCTGCCTGCATTATTTTATCTAATTGTGAACATAAGCTAGTCAATTGCTGATTAATGTTTTGCTCGTTATTGCCACTAAATTCAACAATATTTAACGCTGATAATTTCTTATTATCAAACATTATAAACAAAATTTTTCATATAATTACATACAATATATTGACGTGCTAAAAATAATATTTTAGCATTTATAGTTTCCACTGATAATGCTTTGGCTGCCATCATAAACGGAGCACTACGCAATGCTGAATCAAATGAATCATACTTTATATTGACTAATCGTCGACTAATCGTCACACTTTAGGTACCGGAGTAATATTTAACTTGGCTTCCGTAATAAAAGCCAACGTCCCTTCAGAGCCGGTTAAAATGCGGGGTTAAATCAAAGTGACTCATGGCATCATCAAAGACATGACGCAAATCATAGCCGGTAAAAAAACGATTTAATTTCAGAAAATTAGCTAGAATTAGCTGTCGCTGCTGATAACAATGATGATAAACGGTGCGATATAGATGGCCAATAACTGATTGCTGCTGCGAAATACACTCCGCCAAGGGTACTGGTATCTGATAGGTTTCTAATACCTCGCCACCCAGTAAAACGGCTTTAATACCCAGTACATGATCCGATGTTTTACCATAAACTAATGAGCCTTGGCCTGAAGCATTAGTATTGATCATTCCGCTCAAAGTGGCACGGTTACTAGTTGATAATTCAGGTGTAAAAAAATAACCATAAGGCGCCAAAAATTGATTGAGCTGATCTTTTATCACATCAGTTTCAACTCTAACCCATTTTTGCTCAAAATCTTTTGTATATAACGGGACATATCAACAACAATGCCCTCAGTCAGAGTCTGTCCGTTAGTACCCGTTCCACCTCCTCGAGGGGTAAATGTTAACGCTTGAAATTGTTTATCATTAGCAAGATTTGCCAACAATTGAACATCTTTAGTTGAACGAGGATAAATAACGGCTTGAGGAGTAAGCTGATAGATACTATTATCTGTTGCCATTGAGAGACGTTCAGCATAACTGGTTGATAAATCACCACTAAGGCCTTGTTTTTTTAATGTACTTAAATACTTCTCTATTTACTGACTAATTTGATGAGACTGACCTATACGTGAGATTATGATACTGGCGACTCTTTTTTAATTAGTGTTCACTTTGCGCTTTATGTACAATCTTTGATTGAGAGTACATACCAGTTAGAATTTAGCAATTAACATTTTGTAAAAAATATAGTTTCTATTATCACCTTACTTTTGTTATTTACAGAAGACACGATTAATAATGTAATAAACAACCAATAATATCCATCCAACATTTTATATGTAGGTTAATATTAATATATGGAAAAAGCTCAATCTCCTAATGATCTACCCAAATTTATTTTTAGCATAATTGCTATTTTATTGATGATAGCGGCATGTTTTTGGGTATTAAAACCTTTCATCCTTGGTTTTTTATGGGCGGGAATGGTCGTTATTGCAACCTGGCCATTATTTAAAAAAGTTGAAACCAAACTGTGGCATAAAAAATGGCTAGCAAGTTTAGCAATGACGCTATTAGTAATCTTATTATTCGTTATTCCCTTTGCAATACTAATCGGTAGCATTTTGCAAAATAGTGGCCCACTAATTGAATGGGCTAAGTCGCCAACTGATATTAGATTACCCGAGTTACTGTGGTTAAAAACCATACCATTCATTGGTAATAAACTCTATTATGGTTGGCATACATTAGTGGCTAACGGTGGAAATACATTAATTGCTAAACTACAGCCTTATGTTGGCGAAGCAACTAGCTGGTTCTTAGCGCAAGCCATTAATGCCGGGCGTTTTATGTTTCATCTTATCGTAATGTTATTATTTAGCGCATTACTCTATCTAAAAGGGGAAAATGTTCTATTAAGTATTCGCCACTTTGCTGTTCGCCTGGCAGGTACCCGAGGCGATACTGCTATCCTACTCGCTGGCCAATCAATTCGTGCGGTTGCGTTAGGTGTAGTCGTAACAGCATTAATACAAGCGATTACCAGTGGTATTGGTTTAGCTTTAGCTGATATCCCTTATGCTGCAATATTAACTATTCTTATCTTTGTTTGTTGTGTTGCTCAATTAGGACCATTACTGATAATGATACCAACCATAATATGGTTATTCTGGTCAGGCGATACAACCTGGGCGATTATTATGATTATATGGAGCACCGTTGTCGCAACAATGGATGGTGTATTACGCCCACTATTAATAAAAATGGGTGCTAATTTATCAATTATACTTATTTTGATCGGCGTTATTGGTGGAATTCTGTCATTTGGCGTAATTGGACTTTTTATTGGCCCAGTGGTTTTAGCTGTTTCTCATAATTTACTAACCGCATGGATGAGTGAGGTTACTAAACCAGCTAAATTAGCAAAAAATTTAAGCAAAGTTAGTTTATATAAAAAAGATCCTTAAATTAAAATAGTTGACAATGATTAATATTCTTATCAATCATTATACATAAATTATTTGAACAAGAATTTTCAAAAATATCGATTAATATAATGCAATTAAATTCCATTAATTTTAACATTAGTATGATTAAATAATAAACTTATATAATTTTAATAGTAAGTAAAATTTTTATTGAGATAATTCTTAATGATAAAACCTTAGAGTTATTTTAATATAATGTTTATAGATTAATTTCTTAATGAATAATTGCTTTAGATTTTTCTTCCGTCGTTATGCGATATAAGTAATATCGAGTATTGCTGTGTGTAGTCTTTGCCTGTCAGCCCATGATAGGCTTTTTTTTTCCGTTTTTATCACTACCATTCAAGATAACTAGTTAATTTATAAAGACATTGTTAGCCCATCTTTATAATTTAAAGAGTTGCTTTTATAAATTAGACGTTAACCTATTAAAATTTTATTGACCCAGACTATATTGATTAATAATAGAACATAGATAACCTTTTCCTATTATTCATTTACCACTCAATGCCTATCTAATACTATATATTATTATTTAATCTCTACTATATAATAGTAATTATGCCTTATTCTTTATCTTAATCTGGTCTGTCATCCGTCCAGCTATAATTAAACATATAATTTACAAAATTAAACGCGCTTATATTTTTTAGCCTCACTGGATATAAATAAAATAGTAAAAATAACCTAAAGTTAACAATAAATAAATGAATAAAAAATCATGAAAAACAAATAAAAGTTTTGAATAATATCTGCTGACTATAATATAAGCAAATTAAATTTCTTATTTAAAAATATCGTTTTATTATATAATTTAGTCGAAAAATCATATTTATGATCTGCTTTATTCATAAAAGTATGAATAAAAAACCACAAAAATACCAAAAAAATTACTGATTATTCTGATTCATCCAAAATAATAATTTTTATTTATAAGACTATCTATATTCTATCATTCTTACTTTATAAGAAAAATAATATGTCATTGTTTTTATTTTAAATTATATAAAAATTTGACATTATTTTACTTTATCACTGGTTACCGATCCGATAAAAAAGCTTGCTTAACAACAAATTAGGAATAATTATTATTTAGTTGCCAATTATTAACTATGAACAAATTTACCCAAAATAATCCAATAATTTCACGCCAAAATCAGCTATCAACTCAAGTAATTAATAGCCAACAGCTATTAAATAAAAAAAGAATTGCCAATATCTATCATCTAGGTGAAATTTACCAGTTACGTCAGACCAAAATAGGAAAATTAATATCAACCAAATAAAATAATCAAAGCCAAGCCACCGAATAAACATCAGGCAGCCAGCTTTAAATCTCAGATAAATATAGGAAAGGAAACCTATGGGCCTCAAGCAACAAACATCTTTAAAATCAAATAATTACATTAAAAATTCACTATATAGAATACCAGCTATTGTCGGAATAATAATTTCACAACCAGGCTGCTCAAAAGAAATGATGATGCTGTTATCATATATGCTGATAAAACTATGCCCAATATATCCTCTATAGCTAAAACCTATACTGTTATTGATAGCACGAAGCCAAAATATCAATATGCCTCTAATGCGTTAGATTTATTAAAAAAATTCCCGGCATTGGCAGTGCTAATGGCCAAACTTTAAACATGCGTGGCTACGAAAGCTCCGGCATGCTCATCACAATCGATGGTGTTCGACAAGATATTGATGCTGAAAGCCTAACCGACACCTTTTCTTGATCCAATGTTTATAAAAAAATTCTTGCAATACAAGGCAATAATGGCCTACAACACGGTAGCGGAGCACTTGGTGGTACGATTCCCTTAAAAACTGTCAATGCCCGAGATATGCTGGTGGCAGATCGTGGTATGTTGACATTAAGCCATAACTAATGATCAGGGATATCAATATGGTGGTCTTTTCTCTGGTAAAACACACCACACCCACGGATTAATAGCCCTAAGTACACGAATAAAAGGTTCGCCCCAGTTAAGCAATGGCTCAATTCCCTATAATAAAGAAGATACCCATAGTCTACTAGCTAAAGGCAGCTGGACAATTATCCCGTCATATATGATTTCAGCTCAATTACGCTACTATCAAAATAATGGAATACAGCTTAAAAATCCAGAAGTTGCCGTGCCTAATTATTATAAAAATAGCTGTTATGAACATGATACTAACCAATATGATATACAATTAAGCCAGAAAATTTATCCTCTTTATTTAGTAATTTGGTATATAGATTGGGATCTTTACTACAGTAAACTAATAATAAAACAAAAACCGGGGGCTAGTAGTGAAGATGAAAGACGCTCACTTATTAGTCAAGGAAGCAAGATAACTAATCATTTTATTTGAATAATAATCCGTTTGCAGTTCATCAACTCAACTTTGCTGGCGAATTTTATCAACAACAGCAAAACGCAAATAAACAAGCCAATCACTTTCCACCAGCAACATTACGTAATATCGCTGTTTGGTTAGAAGATGATATAACATTAAATAAATTCCCCATCACATTTTCTATCGGCACTCGTTACTCTGCTTAATAGAATAATAATGACAAAAATATGACAGCAATCGAGATTCTGAATGGACATCTCGTGGTGCCGTGAGTTTTACCCCAACAAAATAGCTGGAGCTTTTTACCTCTTATACCGAGGGTTACAGAACCCCAACTATCCTTTTACCACCGATGACATGGATAATTTGCAATTACCAGTTGCATTAAAACCTTATATAAATAAACTTTTAGGTCTAACAATTAGCCCTGAGCGGCTAGCTGCTATTCGTGAAGAACTTTGTGAAAAAATTCGCTATGCTTCTTCTCTTTGCGGCAATGTCGAATCGAATTAACTGCAGTAGAAGCTTTACTTAGAATAACATAATATTCGCTATTTAAATACAACAAATTACTCTCTCGAAGAGATCTCAGACAAAGTCATTAATACCTTCGGCTTAACCCGTCGAATATTTTAACCATTAGCTGAGAAACACTTATTACTTTAACGATATTTTGAACAACCACTGGATCCTGTTTATTTTCAGTTATTGTAATGCTAGTTTATTTAGCAAAAAGTCTGCTACATTGAAGCAAATATGAGATAAATATGTATAAAACCGATGAGTTAAGAACTCAACCTATTGATACCCTTATTACGCCTCAAACCCTTGTGGATGAATTTCCACTATCGCAACAAATTATCGAAAATGTGACAACGTCACGAAAAAAAATTGAATCTATTTTAGTAGGTCAAGACAAACGCTTGCTGGTCGTTATTGGTCCCTGTTCAGTTCATGATAGCCAAGCAGCACTTGAATATGCCAAGATACTTGCTAAATTGCGCTGTGATTATAAAGATTACCTAGAAATCGTTATGCGTACCTATTTCGAAAAGCCACGTACCGTGGTTGGCTGGAAAGGATTAATCTCAGATCCTGACCTTAACAATTCCTGTCAGGTTAATAAAGGTTTACGACTAGCCCGTGAGTTGCTAACTAACATTAATCAACTTGGGCTACCGACAGCAACAGAATTTTTAGATATGATCACCGGTCAATATGTGGCCGATCTAATTAGTTGGGGAGCCGTTGGAGCCAGAACGACAGAAAGCCAAATTCATCGACAAATGGCCTCAGCGCTTTCTTGTCCGGTTGGTTTTAAAAATAGGACTGATGGCAATATTAACATTGCGATCGATGCTATTCGGGCAGCTCGTGCCAGCCATGTATTTTTATCACCAGATAAAAACGGCCAAATGACGATTTATCAAACTATGGGCAATCCTTATGGCCATATTATTATGCGGGGAGGTAAACGGCCTAATTATAGCTCCGAAGATATTGCCATTGCCTGCCATCAATTACGCCAATTCGGATTACCTGAACAATTAGTTATCGATTTTAGTCATGGTAATTGCCAAAAAATTCATCAACGGCAACTGGTAGTAGCTAAAAATATTGCCCAACAACTCCAAAATGGCTCGATGGCCATCGCCGGTATTATGGCAGAAAGTTTTCTCATAGAGGGTACCCAGAAAGTGGTTAGCGGTAAACCCCTCACCTATGGTCAATCTATTACCGACTCTTGCTTAGGTTGGCAAGACACTGAACAATTACTGACAATACTGTCCGAAGCAGTAAAATACCGTTTTTAGTCACTATAATGGAGAATTTTTCGTGACAATTAAATTAATTGCAAAACTAAATTCTCCCTAACAACTAGACAATTTCTCTGTAATGATTTACAGAATTTTTTTATTATTAAAGTTCCAAATAGACCACCATCAGCTATCTTCACCATATAGTCTTCTATAATTTTTTATTAATTCAGCATATTTTAACAAGCCATATTTACTATTTTATCTGGTAGTAAATAAGTTACTAAAATCTGCTATCGAGAATGGCAACAAAATTATACCCATTATGCCGCCTACAGAGGATAATTTTAGATGCAAAAATCTCTCGTCATCGCTAAAAATAGTGAAGCTGAATTAGCTATATTGCCTGCGCTGGCAAATCGGCATGGATTAATCACTGGTGCAACAGGAACAGGTAAAACAGTTACGCTACAAACAATGGCGGAAAGTTTTTCTCAAATTGGAGTGCCCGTTTTTATAGCGGATGTCAAGCGATCTTTCGGGTATCGGCGCTAAAGGCGTATTAACGCCTAAATTATAATCACACCTTGAAGCAATTAGCGTAAAAGACCAGCATCCGGCTGCTTGCCCAGTCACCTTCTGGGATGTTTTTGCTGAACAAGGACATCCGGTTCGTGCCACTATCTCTGATATGGGACCGTTACTATTATCGCGTTTAATGAATTTAAATGAGGTACAAAGTGGTGTATTACAACTTATTTTTAAAATTGCCGATGACAATGGCTTACTATTACTGGATATGAAAGATCTGTGTGCTACCATGCAATATGTTGGTGAAAATGCAAACAATTTCAAACCGAATACGATAGCATTACCAGCACCTCAATAGGTGCAATACAAAGTGGTTTATTACCCCTTGAAGAACAAGGCGCTAATCACTTTTTCGGCAAGCCTATGCTTAATATCTTTGATCTGATCAAAACTGAGTCTAATGGCCAAGGAATGATCAATATTCTCGCTGCAGATAAGCTCTATAATCAACCTAAACTCTATGCAGTGTTTCTATTATGGTTGTTATCCGAACTTTTTGAACGCTTACCCTTACCTGAAATGGGTGATGTTGAAAAACCGAAATTGGTGTTTTTCTTTGATGAAGCACATCTACTCTTCACTAATGCGCCAACAGCATTACTTGAAAAAATCTAACAGGTCGTTCGCCTGATCCGTTCAAAAGGCGTTGGCGTTTATTTTGTTACTCAAAACCCACTGGATATTCCCGATAACATACTAGGACAGTTAGGCAACCGAGTTCAGCACGCATTACGAGCATTTACTCCGCACGATCAGAAAGCAGTTAAAGCCGCAGCCGAAACCATACGAGTAAATCCGAGTTTTAAAGCAGAACAAGCGATTACTGAACTCGGGGTTGGTGAAGTAGTAATCTCGTTCTTAGATGAAAAAGAACGACCTAACATCGTTCAACGGGCCTTTGTTATTGCACCAGATTCACGTATGGGGATTTTAACCGCTGAAGAACGCAGCCATCTGCTTAATCATTCAGATATTTATGGCAAATATGAGAAGATTCTCGATCGCGAATCAGCTTATGAAAAACTGGCAAATCAAACAATAAACGAGATAACTGGTGATAGCCAGATAAATCAAACCACCAAAAATACCTAAGATAATGGATTTGTTGGCGGATTAAAAGATTTTCTATTTGGTTCAACCGGCCCTAGAAGGGGCAAAAAAGAAGGTTTAGTGCAGACTGCAACTAAATCTGTGGTCCGTCAAATAAGTAATCAAATTATACGGAGCATTTTAGGCGGCAGAAAACGTTAACAATCATTAATCACCAACCTGACAATATATTAGCCAGGTTGGTTAAGCAAATATAGCAATGAAACTAAGTAACAAGTTGTATTATTTATACACAATAAATACTACATAGATAATTAATTATTAATATTATTCAGTATCCAATCGCTATAATAACTTACTCGAGTAAATTCCGTTGCATCCATTAGGCCACAACTGACTAAACCTAATACCGTCTTGTCGCCGCCATCATTAGCCAATAGCGGACTACCTGAATCACCTACTCTGGTTTCCGTGTTATCACCAATTACATAAATATGCACAACTGATTTATGACAAGTTGGTAGATAACCTTTAAGTACGTCAATACATCGCTGAGGATTGGCAATTGAGACAATTGTTTTTCGTAAATATCCAGATGTGCGCCCCAATTCAGTATCACACATAACAATCACGGTCACCACAGTACCTACGGATAAATCAAGATTTTTATCAATACCATTGATAATTGCAAAATCGTTACTTACTGTATCTCTTACTAACTCAATCAAGGCAATATCATAATTTACATTAAATGGTGGATGGCAAATAACATCAGGATCATTGAGTGGATTACGCCAATAAGGATAGGTAATAATTTGTTTAATCTCTACTTTATCCTGATAAATTGTATTGGGATTATAGTGTTCCATGCCAACATAAACTCTAAGTTTAGAAACATCAATACTCAATACAATATGCGGCACTTAATACCCAACGTTTATTAATCAAAACACTACCACAACGATGTTTATGTTATATCCGTGGAATCGGATAGGCATAATGCACAGAAAAACGGAAATTCGCCGGCTTCAGCCCTCATACCATTATAAATATAATTATCAATCATTGTATTACCATATAATTTATTAAAATTAGAATAAAACCAACATTTAAAAACAACAATTATTATGCAATTAAAGCTATCGAGCATTCATATTGGCATCAATCACTTGATAGAATGCATTTAAGGTATCAGCAATTGACCAAACACCTAAAATAACCTGATAAGCTGTGTGATAAGGCACATTGCATTTCATAGTAATTTTTCGGGCCGGTAATGTTCCATCATCAAATCGTGAACAGAAAGGTTTTAATTCAAAAGCGGCGTGACTTAAAGGAGCATTAGGATCCCAGTCTTGTTTGGTAATAAAATACTCCCAGCCGGTGGTACTATGAGGGACAGTCAATGTCCAGTGAAACAGATTTTCACCCAACGAAATATTCACCTTAGTCCAGTGAGTTGCCGTTTGCTCATCTAATTGCTTAAACATCCGCACACCGGCACTAGCTATTTTGCCATCAGTTGGCCATTTTTGCGGGAAACCTTTTCGACCTTCAACTGACTGAGGTTCATATTGCATCGCACCACAATTCTTATTTTCCAGCATTGAACATAAATAAGCCCGACTAGCCGGTGTATCAATATAGCCATACATCGGTTTAACTTCAGTGGTTGTACCAGCAAAACTTGATGTACTCATTAACGTTAATATAGCTAACAGTAATTTTATTTTCATTTAGCTTACTCCTTGAGTAATAAATTTTATTTCCGCAAAGAAATAATGAGTAATAAACACCAAGACACTGCGGAAAAATTATCAACTCAGGAGCAACAAGATATCAATTTAAATTAGTTAATTAACGCTTAAAAATATTTACTTTATTTTTAAAAAATAATTAATCAATTCAAATCATCAATAATAAAATTTAAATACAATAGATAGATAGTTAATAAACTATGATTTTTTGTTTAATGCTTAGTTAAATAATAAAATAAATTATTAAACCGATTGCCAAACATCTTACTTAAGTAAGATGTTTGGCAATATTAATTTGGTCAATTATAATATGTATTTTATATTAACTTATAAATAAAATATTAAATTATTTTTTATTAAAATAATAATAAAAGTAATGCTTAATAAAAAAACCCAGTAAATAAATTTTTACTGGGTTACTAACACAAAATTATTTGTGAATATTAGTTTTTATTCCCACTCAATCGTCGCCGGTGGTTTGCCGCTGATATCATATACCACACGAGAAATACCAGCCACTTCATTAATGATCCGGTTTGATACCTGGCCAAGAAAATCATAGGGTAAATGCGCCCAATGGGCGGTCATAAAGTCAATGGTTTCAACAGCACGTAATGACACAACCCAGTCATATTTACGGCCATCTCCCATTACGCCAACAGAGCGTACTGGCAGGAAAACTGTGAAAGCCTGACTGACTTTATGATACAGATCAGCTTTATGTAACTCTTCAATAAAAATAGCATCGGCTTGACGTAACAAATCACAATAGGCTTTCTTCACTTCACCCAATACTCGCACGCCTAAACCCGGTCCAGGAAATGGATGACGGTATAACATGTCGTATGGCAGACCTAGTTCCAAACCTACTTTACGCACCTCATCCTTAAATAACTCTTTCAATGGCTCAACTAATCCCAGTTTCATTTCTGCCGGTAAACCACCTACGTTGTGGTGAGATTTAATCACATGTGCTTTACCTGTCGCCGAAGCCGCTGATTCAATTACGTCGGGATAAATAGTGCCCTGCACCAACCATTTTACTTGTGTTTGTTTAGCTGCTTGTTCATCAAATACTTCAATAAAAACCCGGCCTATCGTTTTACGTTTGAGTTCTGGTTTTGCAATGCCCGCTAATGCGCTAAGAAAGCGATCTTCTGCCGACACATGAATAATATTAAGATCAAATTTTCCAGCAAACATTGTCATAACTTGCTTCGCTTCATTCAAGCGTAACAAACCATTATCAACAAACACACAAGTCAGTTGTTTCCCTATAGCACGATTAAGTAATAGTGCAGTAACCGACGAATCAACACCACCCGATAACGCCAAAATAACTTGATCATCACCAATTTGAGCCTTCAAGCGTTGTACCGTATCATCGACAATCGCCGCTGGCGTCCAGCGTGCTTCACAATGACAAATATCTAATACAAATCGCTGTAAAATAGCAATTCCCTGATGAGTATGCGTAACTTCAGGATGAAATTGAACACCATAGAAACGTTTTTCATCATTAGCCATTATGGCAAACGGGCAGATATCGGTACTGGCGATGATCTTAAAATCAGCCGGAATGACAGTCACTTTATCACCATGACTCATCCATACGTCAAGCAATGGTTTTCCATCTGCACTTAGGCTGTCGTAGATATCACGAAATAGTTCACAAGATTGTTGAATGGCTACCTGAGCATAACCAAATTCACGCGCATCAGAAACCTCAACTTGTCCACCTAATTGGATAGACATGATTTGCATGCCATAACAAATACCTAATACCGGGACGCCGGCCTGAAAAACATATTCTGGTGCACGTGGGCTGTTTTGCTCAGTGGTACTTTCCGGCCCGCCAGAAAGAATAATCCCATTAGGATTAAATTCACGTATTTGAGCCTCGGAAATATCCCATGCCCAAAGTTCACAATAAACGCCAATTTCACGAATACGACGGGCAATTAATTGGCTATATTGAGAACCAAAATCAAGGATCAAAATCCGGTATTGATGAATGTTAGTTGCCATCTAAAAAAATTCCAAAAACAAATAATAATTTGAAGGTGTATAGAGAAAACCACTACTAAAATGTTTAACCTAAACGATAATTGGGTGATTCCTTGGTGATCGTAACATCATGTACATGACTCTCTTGGATGCCGGCGCCACTAATTCGCACAAATTCTGCTTTGGTTCTTAATTCATCAATCGTGGCACAACCAGTTAACCCCATACAAGAACGAAGACCGCCCATTTGTTGATGAACAATATTCTTCAATAACCCTTTATAAGCCACCCGGCCTTCTATTCCTTCAGGCACTAATTTATCTGCCGCATTATCGGTCTGGAAATAACGATCAGAAGAGCCTTTAGACATTGCTCCTAACGATCCCATACCTCGATATGCCTTGTAAGAGCGGCCCTGAAACAGGATTATTTCACCCGGTGATTCTTCAGTCCCGGCAAGCATCGAACCAACCATGACGCATGATGCTCCCGCCGCTAGTGCTTTAGCAATATCACCAGAGAAGCGAATACCGCCATCAGCAATTACTGGTATATTCATGCCCTTGAGTGCTTCAACCACATCAGCAATCGCCGTGATTTGAGGCACGCCAACACCAGTGACAATACGTGTTGTACAAATAGAACCAGGACCAATACCTACTTTCACCGCACTGGTACCTGCTTCAACTAATGCTCTAGCACCTTCACCGGTAGCAACGTTACCACCAATAATTGGTAAATCCGGATATTTTGCTCGCGTTTCACGAATACGTTGCAAAACCCCCTGCGAATGTCCATGAGAAGAGTCAATTAATAACACATCAACACCCGCCGCCACTAAGGCCTCAATCCGTTGTTCATTATTGGCCCCAGCGCCAACTGCCGCTCCTACTCGCAAGCGACCTTGCTCATCTTTACATGCATTTGGTTTGCGTTCAGCTTTCTGAAAATCTTTTACCGTGATCATACCAAATAGGTGAAAGTTATCATCAACCACTAATGCCTTTTCGATACGCCGTTCATGCAATTTCTGTAAAACCACATCACGAGATTCGCCCTCTTTTACCGTAACCAAATGAGGTTTAGCTGTCATAACCGCCGTAACCGGCTGATCCAAATCTGTTACAAAACGAATATCACGTCCAGTAATGATGCCAACCAATTCTTTATTATCATTAACCACAGGATAACCGGCAAAACCATTACGTTCAGCCAACTCATACACTTCACGAATGGTTGTTTCTGGTGTTACCGTAACCGGATCGATAACGATACCACTTTCATACTTTTTAACCCGGCGAACTTCTTCTGCCTGACGCTCAATTAACATATTTTTATGAATAAAACCAATTCCGCCCTCCTGGGCTAACGCGATGGCTAAATCTGACTCTGTCACGGTATCCATGGCAGCAGAAAGCATAGGTATAGTTAAACGGATAGTGGCAGTTAATTGAGTTGATAAATCAGCAGTATCAGGCAGTACATTTGAATGTGTGGGAACTAACAATACATCATCGAATGTTAACGCTTCTTTCTTTATACGTAGCATAAGCAATATCTCACCAGACAGAATTCAGAAAAAGATAAAATATTGCGACGAAATTATACATGACAAAATTTATTGACTCCAGCACTTTCTCACTAAAAATTTATCTTTCGGTGACAAATAAAGAATAACTAAATCATCAATTTTAGAATTTATTTTGTTAATAATTTATTTATTAATTTTTTTTTGAATTAATATCAACTTAAACAAATATTACGATAATTACGTATTTTCTTTAATTTATTCTGTTTAATTCATCATTTTTTAAAACTTATTTCCTTCCTAAGAATATTGCTAGCTTTAACCACTTTAACTAAGGAAATGTATGCTCGCAATTAATAAAACCAACTTTAGCCAAAACACCATTTACTAACCCGATCCACACAGAGCTTCTCACCCCGCTATCATCCATAGAAAAACAGCATATTAATTTTTTACATTCACTTTATGCTAATGAGAAGATTAGTCAACCAATCCACTCATATGATGAAGCTTTAGCACTATTAAAACCTATATATGATAAAGATTATATTGAAAATAAATCCGAAATTAATTTCGTGTCAGCGATGAATGAATATAATCAATCAGCCGCTTATAGAAAATGTAATTTTAGTGACTGGTATAGTATTCAAGATTATCAATATAGCAGCTATGCTTATTTAAATAATATGCCAAAGCTAGGTGCTAATTTTAATCACCACCATCCTTTAGTTGCACAAATTAACGCAATCGCTAATGCATTTATCCATTTGATAATTACAATAGGAAATTTATCCCCTCCATTCTCTATCGCCATGAAGTATGAAAATTTTCAGAGATAATGGATTTACAAATTAATCAATCTTACACACCGGCCTGTTTTTTTGGCTCCACTAAAAAACCGGATGATGTGATGCTGTTTCTCAAAAATATACAAGCATTAGCTCATAATGAAGTTAATGTATTTATGAAATTCAATACACTGAAGCTGTAGTCGGTCCTAATATTTCCGATTTATTAAAAGATAACAAACAAGAAGTATTATTTTGGCCAAAAACAGAATTTATCATTACCTATATTAAATATATTGCAAATGACAAAAGTGTTACTGTTCGGATGAACACAGCAAATATTGAACAACATAAATGGGATAACCACTTATACTCACTATTTTAATTCTGTGTATAATAAAAATAATAGCTGCTAATATTTACCCATGAATTTTACTTACAAGGCGTTGCTAACTTAACATGTTAACCTCAGAAAATAGTGGAATTTACTCGGTTAGCCAACTAAATCAATCGGTCTGCCAATTACTAAAACAGCAAATAGGTAGAATTTGGCTCAGTGCCGAAATTTCTAATTTTAGTCAACCTGCATCGGGCCACTGGTATTTCACCTTAAAAGATGAAAAAGCCCAGGTACGGGCTGCTATGTTTCGCGGCCAAAATATACGGGTCAATTTTCGTCCGCAAAATGGTCAACAGGTGTTAGTACGTACTGCGGTCAGCTTGTATGAGCCTAGAGGGGAATACCAATTAATTATCGAAAATATTCAACCTGCCGGTGACGGATTATTACAACAGCAATTTGAGATATTAAAGCAACAACTTGCTGCGGAAGGGTTATTTGCCCAACAATACAAACAAGCACTTCCAACTCCTGCCAAATGTTTAGGGGTTATTACTTCAGCAACTGGAGCTGCATTACATGATATTTTAAATATATTAAAACGCCGAGATCCTTCATTACCTGTCATTATTTATCCCACCGCTGTTCAAGGAGAAGAAGCTCCACAACAAATCATTCGGACCATTGCTTTAGCTAATCACCGGCGAGAGTGTGACGTACTAATTGTCGGCCGAGGCGGTGGTTCATTGGAAGATCTGTGGGCTTTTAACGATGAAAGAGTTGTACGAGCGATTTTTGCCAGTCAGTTACCGATTATTGCCGCTGTTGGCCATGAAACCGATGTTACTATTGCTGATTTTGTTGCCGATTTACGTGCCCCTACACCTTCAGCTGCAGCTGAATTAGTTAGTCGTAATCAACAAGAATTACTACGCCAACTTATTGAACAAAAACAGCACTTAGAAATGGCAATGGACTATTTCTTAGCACATAAACTACGTATCTTTAGCCAATTGCAACATAAATTACAGCAACAACACCCTGAACTGAGAATCACACGCCAACAAAAATACTTGCTACAACTACAACAAAAACTTGTTACCGCTACACAACAATATTTACAGCAAATTAATCGCCACCAATATGGCTTGGAACAACGTTTAAGGCTATGTGATCCGCGACCACAACTGCAAAATGGTCGTCAACGTTTTATTCAGCAACAATTCCAAATAAAACAATCAATTAATCATATATTAAGCCAATATCGAGAAAGATTTAAGGTCAGCTGTAGCCGCCTTGAAGCGGTTAGCCCACTGGCGACATTAGCGCGTGGTTATAGCATCAGCGAATCATTAAATGGCCAAATTTTAATCCAAACAAACCAAGTGCATATTGGTGAAACATTGAAAACCCGCTTACAAGATGGTTGGCTGGAAAGTAAAATCTTATCAATTAATAAAATTTCTTAATTACAATAATAAATTAATATATTATAAAAATTGTTTTATTGCTTTTATTGCTTTTATTGCTTTTATTGCTTTTATTGCTTATAATAATTATTGTATAATGCCTTGAAATAATTACTGAATATCAAAATCGCAAATTTCATCGGGAATAATAAGTTAACTAAAATAAATACTATTAATCAATAAGTTAATCAACATTATAGTGTTTAAATTTATTTTTATATCAGCTATA
>JBGDCZ010000039.1:0-25604 GCA_048493715.1 Arsenophonus endosymbiont of Dermacentor nuttalli
TTTCATCTTTTTTATGCCCAAAATCAAATGGGGGGGATGCGTTCATCTCATTCCTCCTGTGCAAAAATTATATACTGTAGGTGATATTTTGCTCGGTAGGGAGCGAAAGTGGTTATTTGAAAACTTGGATTATAAATTAGATGAAGTGTTAGGAGCTTTATATCCCAGTCAATATACAAAACAACTTATCAGTGAAATAAACTCTGTTGATATTCAAAATAGTTATATTAATGAAATGGCAGAAATCAAAAAAAATGCTACCATAAAAACTGAGTTTTATGCCTTTTTAGACAAATTATTAACTACTTATAGAAAAAAGGACGTTTTATACTATTTAATAGAAAATAGCTCAGGATTATTAATCTTATCTGATAAGGATCACGGACCTGTTACTGGCATTGCTGTTATAGCATTGACTCGGAAAACACACCTATTACAGTGATATCCATTTTTACGGGTGAATATCTTCATTATCCTTCATTTCGTGATTTTAAACGCTCGATTACTGAAAGTGATAAGTTAAGCGCATGGGTAAAAGCACATTTTACCAATTACCGTGAGTTTAACCCTTCTGAGTTTAAATTAGTTAGAAAAAATTTAGATTATTCGTTTTCATTTGAAGATATTATCGATTTTAATATAAAAAAACCGGATGTATTATTTAGATACCTAATGAAGCATTAATGTTTGAATTATTTAGTTGCTTTAAAGATATAACACTTCCCTATAGTTTATTTTCATTTTTAATGGGTAATATCACCGGAATTGTCTACGGTAGTGTTTTATCAGCAACGCCTTCATTTTTTACAAGCGGCGATTAGTGATACAGAAACTGAGTATAAAAATTATTTAAAAGTAGGAGTAATGAATATTATAGCGGAGATTATAGGGATAGTGATTCCAGAGGCTATTACTTATAGCGTTAAAGAAACGATAAAAGGAATTAATCTTTATTCAAGATATAAATTTAACAAAAAATTCTTTACTTGATAAAACTTCTATCCAAAAGTTAGTTAATGATTTTCATCATACTCACGATAAATTAAATATTGGCTTAACGTCTATTGAAAATGAAAATCAATATTTACTGGAAATTAAACCTGTCTTCAATCCAAATAATCTAACAATTGATATACTAGCTACTGAATATCTGACTGAACTGCAATTCAATTCTTCTACTGCTCAAATGATTAATAATCCAGCCGAAGAGTATAATGTTTCAATGAGCGCAGTTGCCATGTTTATGCGTAAGCATGGTATGGTTGATATTAAATATCGAGGAATATGTATCTGACAGAATGTAAAAGATGAAACTCCGATAAATCATTTTGCTGTGATTGGGAAAAAAGGGAATAAAAAATTATGTTTTTGACTTAACTGCCCATCGCTTTAAAAAAATTAGCAGTTTAAGTTTAGATGGTCCACTTATTTTAGTGGAGTCTGTATAGGAAAATAGATATCGGCTAGCTTTTGCTGATAGTGTAGTTAGATATAGAGATTTTGTCGACGAGGAAATGGTGGCTGACTCATTCAAAACATATTTAAATTTACCAGTTACTGAAGCTATTAAGGACACTAAAACATTAACTACGCCAGACTGGTATTTGAATGAACTAACAGGACAAAGAAATTTTACAAACAAATTTAATTATTCAATTAACAGCAATCCAATTCGCGATATAGTACATGAAATGCATTGGTATAATAAATTACCTAAAGATAATATCAATTATATAGCTGAGGTTTTATATCGGGCAAAGTTATTATTAAATAAAGAGGATAAGGAAAAATTAATAGAAGAATTATCAAGAATACTATATAATCAGGATATTAAAAATAGCGAAAGCTTGTGGTTACAAGCACTAGATAATTACCGTTAAATTAATACCATGGATAAATTATTAATTGTTAAGCCAGGAGAAATTATATTTTTTAATACCAAAGAAGGAAAGCTTATTTCGATGATGGTTAGTTTAGGCAATGGCTTATTTTCTAGTCTAGAAAAGAAAATAATAAATTATGTCCTTATCTTCGAGACAATAATGGTATTATTATGGCAGACCAGATTGGTCTATTTGTTCAAGGATAGTTAGAGCAATATGCTACGCTAGTAGCAAAACTAAGCGCATATGTGGGGCAAGCGAAAGGCTATCAGGTACTACACAATTCACTTAATGATGTGGTTGAAAAATCATTAAAAGAAGAAGTAGTAGAATTATCAGAATATATAGCAAAAATTTTAAAAGAAGCTAATGAATTAGCTGATGAGCAGGCGGCAGTTTTTTATGAAGATTTGAAAATACTGCGGACTAATAGCAACAAATCAAAAAGTGTGAGAAGTTTATTAGCAGATATAAAACAAATAGACAATTCTACTCAATTATCTGCTTTGCTAGCTAGTCGTTTGGTGTTTTTTTTATGACTTGGATTATGAATTAAAAAGTATGATGATAAGTTTAGGTGGAAGCAAATTTGTTATTAGCAATGGAGCTAGCATAGGGCTAGCCATACAACATTTTAATGATATTATTTTGGCTTCTTAATTTGAAAAAATTGTTAATGGTAAATTTCATAACGCAAATGTTATTTCAGATTCAGTTAATATACAGGGAACCCGGCAAGAATCTTTACTAAGGAAAAATGCATTTTCAATTTAGAAGGAAATCTCTTATTTATTAAGACGCAAGGAATACCGTCTAGTGTAAATTATATGGATGGCTCCGAGCTGAGTAATGTTATTGAAGGGTTAGCAATAGCCTCGCTCGGTTTTATTAATTGGCAAAAAGTAGAAGTCATTGAGTTACAATCTTGTTTTGGTGCATTTGGTAGTATTGCCATTGGTCAAGTGTTAGCAAATAAATTAAATAAAAAAGTAATAATACAGCCATTCTCAGCATAAAAAGGTTTTCGGGCAACCAATCAACCATTAGCGTCGAAGCCTAAAATATATGAAGCCGGGGTTTACCTTAGTGATGAAGATTTAAAGCTTGCCAATGAGCAGAGTCATATGAACAACTTATTTTGGCAGCAGTTATTGTCTTTTATTTGAAAACAAAAATAAATTACTCGACATAAGAAAAAGTGTTGAACTTGAGTTGGAAAATAGAGTAACCGCCTTCATACTGGATTTAGTCAAATTAATTTCCAAGAAAATAACTGTCGATGATTTTTTAGAGTTACATCCAGAATATTATGGACCTAATGGTGAATTAGGTAAAAATTTATTCCCTAAAATCGATATGCTACTAAAGACAAGGGCGGTTACTAATGCAGATAAATTTGCTGAGCTTGTGATGAAATTTATTTCTTTAACTAATGATTCTTATACCTTATTGGATAAGTTTATTGGAATAAGCTTGACAGCAGTAAAATCATTAAATGAACATTCAATCGATGATGATGTAAAAATAACAAAAATTCTCAGCTTCAATAACCGTGCTAGGAACGTGGTGCCCGGAGGCGGAATCGAACCACCGACACGAGGATTTTCAATCCTCTGCTCTACCGACTGAGCTATCCGGGCAACACGGTGTATTAAACCTGATTATAATATTTTCGTCAATTAAAATTATTGAATAAAGCTTTCTTATGCTTGTTTTTTCAACAAGTTAAACACTGATATATAAAAATTGTTAAAAGATTTTTTCGGTAATAAGTAATGGTACCCTTTATTATCAGGGTACCAATTTAACTAAGTAAAAAGCTTATTAACGATAATTTTTCTGCGCATTATTTACCTTAATGAGATAATTACGTGATTGAGCGGCAGGATGTTTTGTCACTAATGTTTGATAAACATCACTCGGCGACATTTGATTAATAATTTGTGCTGCCAGTTTTTTATCATTATGGAATACTCTTAATACACTATCGGCTCCACTATTATAGGCGGTGATGGTCGCATAGCGACGCGAGGTGGCATTCCTAATTTCACCGAGATAAGTATTTTGTAACAATGATAAATAGGCGGTTCCCAGTTCAATATTATTGGCAGGATCAAATAAATAATTGCGGCTAGGTATACCGGATTTTCCTTGCACGCGAAAAACGTCTCGGCCCGCGGTATTTGGCATAATTTGCATCAAACCTAAGGCATCAGAGCGGCTAACAGCGTAAGGATTAAAACTAGATTCTATTTGCATAATCGCAAGGATCAACGATTGCTCAATACCATATTTTGCCGCGGTCTGACGGATATAAGGTAAATATTTATGAGCACGTTTATCTAGGTGATTGGGAACTAATTGAATGGTAATTGACCAGATAACGTGCAATCCTGATTGCCGTCGTTGTAATTTATTTTCTAATAGATAATCAGCAAATTTTGTTGCTCGCCACTCCCAACGAATAGGTTGGTTAGTGTGATCAAGCACTTGTCCATATAAAAATGGCTCTTTGCTGATGGTAATATTATTAATATCAGAGTAGAGATCAATAGAGCCTGGATCATCTCCCATCAATAGGGTGGTAATAATTGCTTTTTTTAACTGTTCGCTAGGCTCTACACCTGAGATAGTTTCAATTGTAATGCTGCCGGTATCAAAATTGATATGACTACGCGTTTGGTATTGATCAGTATATTTGACATAATCTTTTGGTCCAGTAATGAGGACTTCATGAATTCCCCAAATATTCTCGATATTATGAGCAAATTGCTGGACTAAAATATCAAATCCATTAGTATCTTTGATGTATTCAGGATGAAATGAGGTCTCTTTTTTACTAGAGCAAGCTAGTAAAAGTTGGATTATGACGAGTTGGAGCAGCAGCTTTTTCATATCATTCACAGTTTGTCAGGTTAAAGACCATCAGAATGATAAAAATTCTGATGGGGTTAACAATTATTTTTCCGGCGGGGTATAGCCTTCGATATGAATGTCTTGCTCTTCAAAGAGAAATTTTACCATTTCTTGCTCGAGTAGCTTTCTGTCTTCTGGATTCATGGTGCTAAGTTTTTTTTCATTAATGAGCATAGTTTGTTTGCTCATCCACTGTCCCCAAGCTTCTTTAGATATTTCATTGAAAATCCGTTTTCCTATTTCACCAGGATAAAGCTGAAAATTTAAACCTTCAGCTTCCCGCTGTAAAAAAGTACAAAAAATCGTTCTACTCATTAAGTGATCCTCAAAATGGCAAAGTTAATTTCTGAATTGTTTAAGTAAATTTTCAACTGGTGCAGCTAAGCCAATTTTTATATCTTGTTGTAAGTTATACCAGACTCCGTTTGTTTCATCCATGTAAGAGGAAAATTGATTAATAGTGACATAAACGGGTATAACATCTAAATGAAAATGACTAAAGGTATGTCGAAATGTAATTAATTGTTCTATTTTGTCATATTTAATACCCGAATTATTGAGCCACTCATTCAATGCGTTAAGCGTATCAAATTGTGGAAAAATAAATAATCCTCCCCAAATACCGGAAGGCGGACGTTTTTCTAACCAAACTGAATTTTCATGTTGTAAGATCAGAAACCAGCCCGTTTTTTCAGGGAGTTGTTGTTTAGGCTTTTTAGCGGGAAATTGTTGCCAACAATAGTTTATGTAAGCATAACAATTTTTCTGTAACGGACAGAGTTCACATTTGGGGCTACTACGGGTGCAGATCATAGCACCCAGATCCATCATCGCCTGATTAAAATATTGCACGTTATCGGCAGGAGTCAGCATGGTACTAACTGCCCACAATTGGTTTTCAACCTGTTTTTTACCGGGCCACCCTTCAATCCCGCAGTAACGAGTAAGAACGCGTTTGACATTACCATCGAGGATCGGAAAATTTTGATTTTGTGATAGTGATAAAATAGCGCCGGCAGTAGAGCGCCCAATACCGGGCAGTGAAATAACTTGTTCGAATTTGTTGGGAAAATGACCATCATATTTTGCGACAATTTGTTGAGCTGCTTTATGTAAGTTACGGGCTCGGGCGTAGTAACCAAGGCCAGTCCAGAGGTGTAAGACTTCATCTAACGAGGCGTTTGCTAAGGCAGTGATATTAGGGAAATGGCTAATAAATTTCTCAAAGTAGGGGATCACGGTAGCGACTTGTGTTTGCTGGAGCATAACTTCAGATAACCAGACATGATAGGATGATTTTTCCTGTTGCCAAGGCAGCGTTTTGCGTCCATAACGATGATACCAGCTAAGTACAGTATGAGAAAATTGCAGTGTATCCATATAAAAAGTCTTTACCCTAAAGTTGTTTTTATAAAAACAGGTTATGATTTGAGCAGTAGCGTCATTTATCGTCATTTTTTGCGCTAGTTTGCTAACTATATATTTTCTATTCAGTTTGATATTAGTTTGAATGAAGCTTTTTATTCCGCAAATAAAAGTCATGCTTTTTACTAGCCATTTTCATATTCAGCTGCTAATAATATAATTGTTTCTATTATGAATAATATTAATTGGTGAAAATAATCTCAATGCTTATAATAAAAAATGTTATTACTCCAGAAGTTAATGAAGAGGGAAAAAATACGACGTGTCCGTAGCTTTGTTCGACGTCAGGGAAGGTTAACTCCTCGTCAGGAAAATGCCCTACAAATGTTATGGCCTAAAATGGGGCTAGATTTTACAAGCCAGCCTTTATCATTTGATTCACTGTTTGGCAATAATGCGCCGGTGATCCTGGAAATTGGCTTTGGTATGGGGACTTCGTTAGTTACCATGACAGAACAAAATCGCGATAAAAACTTTTTGGGTATTGAAGTTCATACACCAGGTATTGGTGCTTGTTTGGCGGTAGTAGAAGAAGCCAAATTGAGTAATTTACGGCTCATGTGCCATGATACAATTGAAGTATTAGAGAAAATGGTGCCAGATGCTTCGTTAAATATGGTGCAACTTTTTTTTCCAGATCCCTGGCATAAAGTAAAACATAATAAGCGTCGAATTGTGCAGTGGCCTTTTGCTAAGCTTGTTTTACATAAATTGGAGTTAGGTGGTATATTTCATATGGCAATCTTATGCAGAGCATATGTTAAATGTGGTGGCGGAAATTAGTGATTATCGAAATTTATCAGCAGCAGGAAATTATGTTCAGCGACCAGCTTCGCAACTGGTGACTAAATTTGAAAAGCGGGGCCAACAGTTAGGTCATGATGTATTTTATCTTATATTTAAGAGGATAAAATAATGTCTAAGCAGTGTAGCCGTCGTTTACTAAAAAACTACATATAGATGAATTTCAAGAGGTTGGTTTCTCTGTAAAATGGTCTTTTGCTGCTAAAACGCCAGTTGATAAGATTGATAATATCGTTGATAGCTTTATTATAGAGCTGATTCAGCCTAATAGTTTAGTAATGGATGCTAGTGGTTATTTAGGCTAGGAAGGATTAATTTGTATGGAGAAAACCGGTAAATGCACTGAAGAGCATCGAAAATTAGTAGAGGAATGGTTAAAAATCAAGGAATGAAAAAGGTAGTTACTTCTGAAGTATTTGATATTTGGTGGGATTAATCAATTTTAAATACTAATAGACAGATTATGGTTACTAAACATTTTTTAGCATGCTTTAATTTGTCTAGGCTAGGAATAAAGATAAGGGGTTATTTAATCGACATATAGCTACTACTTCAATGGTGTGAATAAGTATATAAATAGGTTATTTTACTATAAAATCTGTATTTTTAGCAATGATCTCTTATTATCTTGAGTTAATAATTGAAAATAAATGTAATGTATAATAATTTTAAATATAACTTTTTATATTAAAGTTGAGGATAGTACGTTTTCTCGTTAGCCAAGATCACTAAATGTTATTTTTCATAATAATGATGAAAAAATCAGCTCTAGAATTAATAATTAAATGAAAAAGCATAAAAATTATTTTAATACTTCTATTTTACCTATAGTAATATATTTAATTAACTTTATGCCAATCAAATTGTCTGTTTACTATTCAACTAATAGTATACATAAAAATAGTAATATTTTCAAATAGTTAAGTATAACAGGTAGGTAATATTTGCTATAAGTAATATTAAGTTAGTGTGTATTTTCTATGATATTGATAAAATAATTTAAATTTACCAATTAATTTTACTAATATGTAATATTGGGTGGTTATATTCTACATTATAAGTTAAAATTTTACTATGTTTTTTATATTAATGTGAATGCCAGACGTTTTTTGCTATTAATTTAAATAAATGAAGCTTCGGAACATAAAGTGTATTTGATAATTATGAGTTTTGAAATTATCTAAATTTTTCAGTAATAATTTGGATGAATTTTAAACATTAAATAGATAAATAGATAAATAGATAAATAGATAAAAAATTAACCTAATTATTATTAGATTATATTTTTATCATGGTAAGTTATAGGAAATAACAAATAATATCGGATAGTATTAAGACATGAAAACTTTAAATACAACGCTTTCTAATACATTACTCATAGATATTTTACAGCAGGTTCGTGCTCTGATAGGACAAGGAAAAGTAGCAAATTATATACCGGCATTAGCAGAAGTACCTAATCACCATTTGGCTATGGTGGTTTGTACGGTCGAAGGAGAGATATATTCAGCAGGTGATGCGTACAAGCGTTTTTCTATTCAGTCAATTTCTAAAGTTCTTGGACTTACATTGGCAATGACTCGTTATCGGGAAGATGAAATTTGGTGTCGGGTTGGCAAAGAACCGTCTGGATTACCTTTTAACTCATTAGTACAGTTAGAAATGGAAAAGGGCATACCAAGGAATCCTTTTATTAATGCAGGCGCTATTGTTATCACGGACATGTTGCAGTTTCATTTTAGCACACCTAAACAGAGAATGCTGGAATTTGTTCGTTCACTTACCGGTCAAACTGATATTAGTTATGATAACGAAGTGGCGCGCTCGGAAATGGAGCATACAAGCCGCAATGCTGCGATTGCCTATTTAATGAAATCTTTTGGTAATTTCAGGAGTGATGTGTTAGCGGTGTTAGATACTTATTTTCATTACTGCTCACTAAGTATGAATTGTGTCGAATTGGCGCAATGTTTTAACTACTTAGCCAATAATGGACGATTATTAAATAATGAGCAGATCATCACGCCAATACAAGCCCGGCAAATTAACGCGCTTATGATGATTTGTGGTATGTATGATGGTTCTGGTGAATTTGCATTCCGTATTGGTATGCCGGGTAAATCTGGTGTTGGTGGCGGGATCATTTGTGTTGTCCCCAATGCTTTTACCGTAGCTGTATGGTCGCCTGAATTGAATAAAATAGGGAACTCTTTGGCCGGTTGTGCTGCCTTAGAATTACTATCACAACGGATAGGTCGCTCGGTTTTTTAATATCGCTGGTAATATAAAATAAGTGGGTACAGGAGAAAATATGTTACGTATTTTACTAATGATTTGCACACTACTGATGACGGCTTTTGCTATGGCTAAAGGGCAGCAATGTTCTATAAATCTTAAAGATGACATTATTATTACTAAACAGCATATCCAAGTAAAAGGCGCCAGTGGTAATTTGCAGATCACACCTAACGGCGAAGTTACCTTGAATGGTAAGGTTTTGCCATTAACAGCGATACAGAGAAAGCAAGCTATTTATTATCAAACAGTGGTTCGTAGCGAATTGCCATGGATAAAACAGCATACACAGCAGAAATTAGTGGAAGCTAGGCAAATACTCGATAGCCTCGTTGTTCGGGTTATGGGACAGGACAGTCAAGTCAGAAATCGTTTAAATGTGCTAAAACAAAATTTAGATCAGCAGCTTGATAAGGTTATCGAACAACGTTCTGATAGCTTAATTTTCCATCATCAGAGGTTAAAAACACTTGAAGATGACAGCCGTATTTTAATTAATGAAAGTTTAGGAGGTATGCTGCAAGATAGTATTAATAAAATGGTACGCAAACAATTATTAAGTGGTGGTGATGCAAACCAGTCATTGCAAAATTTGCTAGGTGGATTAAACGAATTACAGCAGGATTTGCAATTAGAATGGAAAAAACAGGAAGATAACTTTCGTCAATTTGGTCAACAGGTTTGTCATAAAATTGCCCATATGGAGCAGCTTCGCATTGATCTATTAAATAGATTGAAATAGTTTTTAAACTAAATCCTATCTTATTTAACAATGTAATTTAAGTCAGTCATCGCTAGCTTACAAGCTTAATGTAATCGCGATTTATTCTATTCAATAAAGTTTAATCTGATATTTACCTGTTATTGTCGCAGGTATTTAGCAGGTTAAGCTTAACCTTGTTATTTTTCTAATTATAGCCAAATTAGCCTGACTGAATAACTTTAATTGTAGCTAATAGAATAGCTACAAAAAATCAGTTCAATACCTGATATAATCATGCTGAAGAACAATATAATTTATGAGCATAATAACGCTTATCGTTAAATAAACTGTTTTTGCTAGTGGGTTAATTTCAATAAGTAAGATAGCAGCAAGTATGATACTTAACCGATAAGCCTGTTATAGGAATAAGTCACTAATAACGTTTGGCTTTGATAGGAGCACAATTCATGTCTACCATATTGAATTTAGGTCATAATCATAATTATAACTTTAGTGAAAGTCGACTTAATCGTGCTATGAATGCAAAAACATTAACTGAAGTGCAATATATGGGGTTATGGGAGCGGATTAAAGATTTTTTTAAAGGTGGTGTGAAGCGGCAGGCAATAGAGACATTATTTAATTAAATTAATCAGCCAGCACTCCATGATGCTTCGCCGAATGAACAACTGAAGAAATTTGAACGGTTGATTCAGTTAGCCAAACCTGAGCAACAAACCAAGTTCACTGTTGAGGTTAATTCACCTAATGAAGGTAGATTGGACAACACAATATATATCAATCCGATGTTGTTGCTGATGAGTCAGAAACTTCTTATAGTAATTTTTGTGTGGCAAAAGCAAATCTAGCATTTTATCAATTTATATTTGCTTCTTCTCCTGAGATTTTTACTCTAAAACATTGTATTGGTACTGTCGTTGAATGTGTGGTTGATGAGCCAGATAACCGAACACAGCTCACAGAAAATTTACATAATACCAGCTATAGCTCTAAAAACTTACGCACAATTGAAAATGATTCTGACTCGAGCCGATTTATTGCGCATTTTGAGAACAGCGATTTAACGTTTACCAATAGAGCCACAACGAAGTGAATTGAGAGGGAAAGGTTTAAAACAAGCGCTGCGAAATAAAGATTATAATAATTTATATGAACTTTTTTCATCAGTATATCGTCCTGAACAGGACCCTATATTACTGGGTATTGCAAATGGGGTTGGAATTGAGCTCAATCAGTCGCTGACTCAGGCTCATTATAACTTACGGGATCCGCAAATTGCGCAAGCACTACATAAGTAGACTATTTCTGACACTGGATTAACATTGGGTATATTATTGGGGGATTCCTAAACCTAATATTAATGATATAAATAGTAGGTATAAAAATATTATCTTTGAAAAGAAAGTATAGTTTATCAGCTTTGTGGAATAATATACTGCTATTTACATCCCATGTAATATGGGATATAGCCAGCTTTATAGAAATAGCGTTAACAAGGAATTAAGAAATAATTTTCCTTGTTCGGTGATTTGCCAGCTCGATTTTGTTTCTGTGATATAACCTTGCTCCAAGGCGTTATCAAGTTGACGCCGAATAATGTCTTCCGGTAAACTAGTGTAATTAATAAAATCCTGTCTTGGTACAGCCTCAAGTAAGCGAAAGCGATTCATAAAGAATTCAAAAGGTCTGTCTGGTTTGTTTACCTCCTGCTGTTGATAGAGATAGTGACCAGACGTATAGCCCCGCGGGTGTTTTGTTTTCATTGTTCGTAAAATACGACCATCGGCAAAAGAGATTTTTCCGTGTGCCCCGCAACCAATACCTAAATAATCGCCAAAACGCCAATAATTTAAATTATGCTGACACTGATAGCCAGGTTTAGCATAACCAGATATTTCATATTGTTGATATCCGGCTCTATTAAGTAGCTGATGCCCGTGAGTAAAAATCTGCCATAACGCATCATCATTGGGAAGGATCGGAGGGCAGGAACCGAAATGCGTATTCGGTTCAATCGTTAATTGATACCAAGAAATATGAGGTGGAGATAAATCAATCGCTTGTTGCAGATCGGAAAGTGCCTGTTCGAGCGACTGATCAGGTAAGCCATGCATTAGATCAAGATTAAAACTGCGTAAATTTAATGAAGCAGCCAGAGAAGCTGCTTGGATAGCTTCTTCCGGGTCGTGTATTCTGCCTAATTTGGTAAGTTTATCGGTAGCAAAACTTTGTATGCCAATAGAAATCCGATTAATGCCAGCTTGCTGATATTGGCTAAAACGATCAGCCTCAACTGTGCCAGGATTTGCCTCCATGGTAATTTCGGCATCTGCTGCTAGAGAGAGGCGTTGACGAATACCATCAAGTAAAGATTGCATTGCTTTCGCACCGAGTAAACTAGGCGTGCCTCCACCGATAAAAATACTATTAACCTGACGACCATTTATCAGTACAAGGTCAGCTTGGAGATCGGTTAATAGATGTGTGACATATTGTTGTTGAGGCAGCTCACCTTTTAGTGCATGTGAATTAAAATCACAATAGGGACATTTTTGCACACACCAAGGGATATGAACATAAAGACTCAATGGTGGTAATTTAAGCATTAGCTAAAGATCCTAATAACATCCTTAATGCTTGGCCACGATGCGATACTGCATTTTTTTGCGCTTTGGTTAATTGGGCTGCGGTAAGTTTTAGTTTAGGATCATAAAAAATAGGATCATAACCAAAACCATTGCTACCTTTAGATTCATGGGTCAGCACACCATGCCATATACCATGGCATATCATCGGTGTGGGATCGGCAAAATGGCGTAAATAAACCAGTACACAATTAAATTGGGCTTGACGTTGGTTATCCGGTATATCTTTCATGACGGATAATAGTTTATGCAAATTTTTTTCATCAGATGCTTTTTCACCAGCAAATCGAGCTGAATAGATGCCAGGCGCGCCTTTTAGCGCATTAACTGAGAGCCCTGAATCATCGGCAATGGCAGCAAAACCAGAGATTTTTGCTACATGACGTGCCTTTAAAATAGCATTTTCAATAAAAGTTAACCCCGTTTCTTCAATTGCACTAATACCTAACTCAGTCTGTGAAATAACGCTTAAATTACATTCTGCTAATAGTTCAGAGAATTCATTAACCTTACCGGGATTACCCGTTGCTAATACCACTTTTTGCATGAAATTTGCTCACATTTACATCAAATAGCCAACGGAATAGAGAATACTGGTGATAGTTGGCTCAATAAATAGCAGAATATCTAGGCGTAGATAATTTAACGCGATCAAAATCAGCATTACTATCATGGCCGAGAAATCCAATCCACCCATAGCTGGGATGATCCGACGAATGGGTGACATCAATGGCTCTGTTAATTGCATAAGCATATAATCAATCGGATTGCGGCCTTGGCTGATCCAACTAAGAATAGCGCGAATTAATATTAGCCAGAAAACTAATTTGCCAGCATAGGTTAGTAATTGAATAAAACTAATAGGTAGCAACGCTATACTTTTTAATGCCAGTGTGTTTGTGGCCCACATAATAAAAAGAATATTGGCCAAGGTAAGGATATAGGCGACTAATAAAGTTGTTGTATCAATAGCGCCAATGGTTGGAACAAAACGACGTAATGGGCCGACAATGGGTTGAGTGGTTTTAACGACAAATTGGGAAAATGGATTATAGAAATCAGCGCTGACCCATTGCATCCACATTCGTAGCAATAAAATAATAATGTATAGTTGAATAATGGTGGGTATGATAAAAGTTAAAAATTGCATTGAATTGTCCTGATAAATCAAAATTGTTTTTCCATTTCTTCAGCCCGGCGGATTGCCGCTTGCATGGCATTGGAGACAACTTGTGGTAAATTAGCTTTATAAAATTGCTCTAAAGCTTTAGCTGTGGTTCCGCTTTTAGAGGTCACTTGTTCTCTTAGTGTTGCGAAAGAAAGTTCTGGTTTGCTTGTAGCCAGGGCAGCAGAACCTTGGGTGGTATATAAAACCAGCTCTGTTGCTGTTTTACTATCAAAACCAAGTCGTTCAGCCTCCTGTTGCATTGATTCCATAAATAGAAAAAAGTAAGCGGGCACACTACCGCTAATAGCAATAATATCATTAATAGTGGCTTCGTGGCTTCGCTAGTTAGCCAAAAAGCTTTGCCGACATTTGCCATTAATTCTGTGGCAAAAGTTTTATCATCCGCTGAAACTGTATCCATTGCGTATAGCCCACTAACACCTTGGCCAACCAGAGAGGGTGTGTTAGGCATAACACGTACCAAGTTTATATTAGGATCCAGATATTGTTGGTAACGTTTAGCTGGAATTCCGGCGGCGATCGTTAAAATCAGTTTATTAGCGAAATTAATTTGTTCTTTAAGTGATTGACAGATAGTTTCCATAATTTGGGGTTTAACAGCAAGAATAATAACCTCGGCATCATTGCTGGCATTATAGTTATCACTAGTTCCGTGTATACCATATTTTTTTACCAGTTGGTCGTGATTTTTAGCCGTTGGGGAACAAGCCGTAATGTAATTTGCCGGATAGCCACCGGAAACTAATCCGGCAATAATTGCATGAGCCATATTGCCAGCACCGACAAAGGTAATTTTTCGTTGTTGCATTATATTGTTCCTTATATTGGTCATTTTGACTTTCAGATTAATTGATTATCGGGAGCCAAAAATCGCTGTGCCAATTCTGACTAATGTTGAACCACAAGCAATTGCAATATCAAGATCATCTGTCATGCCCATTGAAAGTGTATTAATATCTGGATATTGTTTTTTTAATTGATTGAATAAATTTTCCATACTACGAAAAATTGATATCTGTTGTGTGATCTCTTTATTCGGCGCTGGAATTGCCATTAAGCCACGTAATTTTAGGTTTGATAGTTGTACAATTTCAGCAGCTAATTTATCTAAGGCTTCTGGCACAATACCTGATTTACTTTTTTCATTACTGATATTAATTTGGATCAGTACATTCAGTGGTGCTTTATTTATCGGGCGCTGATTATTTAATCGTTGAGCTATTTTCAATTTATCAATAGTATGACACCAATCAAAGTGCTCTGCTACCAATCGACTTTTATTGGATTGTAGAAATCCTATAAAGTGCCATATTAAATGGTGTTTGTTGCTAAAATAGACGATTTTTTCTATTCCTTCTTGCACATAATTTTCGCCGAATTGGTATTGACCAGCATTGATAGCTTGCTGAATGGCATCATATGATTTGGTTTTGCTAACAGCTAGCAAGGTAATGTCTTCCGCGGCACGATGATATTGATTGGCAGCTTGTATAATGCGATTTTTGACATTAAGCAGATTTTGTTGGATTGTTTTCATAAGAATTCAAATGCTAAAAAACGAAATAGGTTAACAGAATAATTTTATTGCCACAGATAAGAATTACACTTTATTGCAATTATACTGATTAAGCATGTTGTTCAAACCAACTTTCTAAAATAATGACAGCAGAGATGGAATCAATATTACTTTTATTTAAAGCTCGATAGCCACCTTGTTTAAACAGTTGTGCTTTAGCTTCTATCGTGCTTAGGCGTTCATCATGTAATGTAACTTGGATTCCAAAGCGGCCATGTAGACGATTGGCAAATTTACGTGCTTGATTGCTTATTGGTTGTTCTGTCCCATCCATATTGAGAGGAAGTCCAACGATAGTGAGTTCAGGTTGCCACTCTTGTAATATTTTTTCAATTTCTAGCCAGTTTGGTTTACTATCTTTTGCTTTTAATGCAGTTAAAGGACGAGCGGTTGCTGTAATTTCCTGCCCGATGGCGATCCCTATACTGAGAGTACCGAAATCGAAAGCAATAATTGTTCTATTTGTCATTAGGCATGACCCGCTTGATTTGAAATATTAAAAATATCAATCCCAATCAAAGCAGCAGCTTCACGCCAACGTTCGGTAATTGGGGTGTGAAAAATAATATCGCTATTTGCTTTAGCGGTTAGCCAATTATTTTCCATCATCTCTTTTTCCAATTGCCCTTGTTCCCAGCTTGAATATCCTAAGGCGACAAGGGTTTTTTCTGGTTGTTTTGCGGAGCCTAAACTTTCCAGGATATCTTTTGACGTTGTGATCATAATTTCATCAGAAAGTTGTAAGGTAGAACTAAAACCATTTTGTGGCGAATGTAGAATAAAGCCATGTGCTTCTGCGATTGGACCACCGGAAAAAACTGGTTGACTCAAATCAGTCATTTGATCATATTCTGTCGTTTTAATATTTAAGTTTTTTAATATGCTGTTGATTGAAATTTGTTCAATTGGCCTATTGATCACCAGACCCATAGCACCTTTTTCATTATGCTCACAGATATAAACCACCGACTTTTGAAAATACGGATCTAATAACGTAGGCATGGCGATGAGAAAGTGGTTTTGTAAATTCATATTATTAAACTTATTTTCCTAAATTATATCAATAAAATATACCTGAATTAAGAGTTAAAAAATAATTAATCAAACACACTAGAGATGTATAATTTTTATCGCTGGTAAGTTGTACCTGTACGATATTTATATTTTATAACAGTAGGAAGCATTTTCAGTATCCGATCTTATTATTCAGTTAAACTATAATAGCAATGGTTAATTTCCTATTTTTGTAGATAATCGTTTTTCTATTGCATCAAATAACATACCAGTAATTGATATATCCGGAAATATTGCTTCAATTTCACGTATACAGGTTGGGCTGGTGACATTGATTTCGGTTAAACGATCACCAATAATATCCAATCCAACAAAAATTAATCCTTTCTCTTTTAAAGTAGGCGCCACAGTTCTAGTAATTTTCCAATCACTGCCTGTTAACGGTCTCGCTTCACCATATCCTCCGGCAGCTAAATTTCCCCGTGTTTCACCTTGAGCGGGAATACGCGCCAGGCAATAAGGAACTGGTTCACCATCAACAACCAGAACACGTTTATCACCCTTTTTGATCGCTGGTAAGTAATTCTGTACCATACAAAAACGCTGGCCATGTTGAGTTAATGTTTCAATAATAACACTAACATTCGGATCATTTTTTTTTAGTCGGAAAATATAAGCACCACCCATTCCATCCAGGGGTTTAAAGATGACATCGCCATATTTTTGATGGAACTCACGCAATTTTTTATTATCTCGACTCACTAATGTATCAGGAGTTAACTTAGCAAACCAGGCGGTAAATAGTTTTTCGTTACAATCCCGCAGGCTTTGTGGTTTATTGACAATTAAAGTTCCCGCTTCTTCTGCTCTTTCAAGAATATAAGTAGTATAGATATATTCAGTATCAAAGGGCGGATCTTTACGCATTAAAATGACATCAAGATTTTTCAGCGCAATATCTTGTTCAGTTCCAAATTCATACCATTGTGTCGGATCTTCTTTGATTTTTGTCAGTTGTCTGGTATATCCGAATGCCTCACCTTGTAATAAATAGAGATCATTCATTTCCATATAGTGAATTTCATATCCGCGGCGTTGCGCTTCTAATAGCATAGCGAAACTACTATCTTTTTTTATTTTTATGGCTGAAATGGGATCCATAACAATACCTAATTTGGTCATTTTGTCTCCTTAACCAAGATCGCCGAAACGAACTTGTAATGTGGTGATTGCAGTTAACGCAGTGGTTTCTGTCCTTAATATTCGAGGACCCAGTAGGATATTAGTAAATTGATAATTAGTTGTCATTATGATTTCATCAGATGAAAGACCGCCTTCTGGGCCGATTAGTAAACGGATTTTATTTATAGATGCAGGCAATGTATTGATAGTTGATTGCGCTTTGGGATGGAGATTAATTTTTAATGCATTATCTTGCTCTGCGCACCAAGCTTCAAGAGGCATTACCTGACGAATTAACGGGATCTTATTACGTCCACATTGTTCACAAGCGGAAATAGCAATATTTTGCCATTGTTGTTGTTTTTTATTGAGTCGCGCAGTATCTAATTTAACGTTACAGCGTTCAGAAATAAGTGGCGTAATGATATTGACGCCCAGTTCTACTGATTTTTGAATGGTAAATTTCATTTTTTCCCCACGGGAAATTACTTGTCCAATGTGAAGATCTAATGGGGATTCTTTGTTTGCGATTGTTGCCAGACCTAGCTGAACTTTAACTGACTTTTTGTTAGCTTTAAGTATTCGCCCCAGGAAAACAGAATTACTGCCATCAAATAACTCAATATCTTGCCCTACACTCATACGTAAAACCCGACTAACATGGTTAGTGACATTATCACTTAGTCGTATTATTGCACCTGATTCTAATGGCTCAGGATGATAGATCCGAGGAACCCGCATAGCTATTCTTCCTTATCAACTCAATGTAGTAAAATATTGTGCTCATAATAAAGATGGAAAAATAAACTAGCAAGGTGTCTCTCTTACTATGCTATTGATTTTCCCTTTTTATTTTGAGTTGTGATTCGCAAAAATTCGCTTACAACAAGATTATTGCTAATAAATTATTGTAAAATTATTATGAATAATCGTTTTTTATTTATTAATATGGAAATTTAATGCTAATGAATAATGATAGTTTTCAAAAAGGAGTTTGAAGATGGTTACACTGTTCACCAATTTTTCATATTGGCCACTTATCTAAGCGCTAATTATAACGATCATTTTATTACCGCTAAGCCGTTTATTAATTAGTTATTTACCATTTTATCTATTTAATTATCAATTAGTTAGATCACAATGTAGATATCTTCTTTTTATTACTCTTTTGTTCCTTTCACTATCATATTCTTATTGATCACCGACATTAGCCATATTATTAGTTTACTTTTTTTGTTTGGTTTAGCGTGTTACTTGCTTTTATTGATCATCAGACAGGATATTTACCTGATTCTATTAGTTTATCCATAACTTGTGTTAGCGTTGATTTTTTCATGATAGGCAATCAAATGAATAGTTATTATTGGCTATTTATGGTGCTCTAATCAGTTATTTAATTTTTTGGTTTATTTATGGTTTTTTTAAATTAACCATACAGCGTAGAGGATTAGCGCAAGGGGATTTTAAACTTGTTGCGGCTTATGGTGCTTGGTTAGGGGTATATATTATGCTTTATCTATGTTATTTTCTGTTTGCTTAGGCTTACTTAATTATATTTTTTATGGATTAAAATACAATATAAGCCAGATAAAATTGCTTTTGGTCCTTCATTAACTAGTGCCGGTGTTAGTCTTATATTTATTAAATATTTTAAAGAAGATTGGCTAATAAAAATTATTGTCTAACAAGTTATTTTGTCAGTATATTGGGCCTCTATTGCAACACTGTTGGCTTAATCTAATATTTTTAATAAAAATGATTTTATTAATTTTATATACTTTTAACTAATTAGGTAAAATATGAGGATAGTTAAAATGAAAAAGTAAGTTTACTACTGCCTTTTCTTTGCTATTGTTCGTTTTCAATTATGGCAGCTGTGCCAAATGGTGTTACGGTATTTGCCACTCAAAAAGAAACGGGCTGTATTTCTACAGCGAAAACGTCCTCTTACACAAAAACATTTGATGTTACGGTGGCTAATTTGTCTGAAAAAGAGTTTGATCTATCTAAATATTGTTTTAAGGCTGTTTTAGGTTCAAAAGAATTCAAAGTAGATACTATTGATGAGAACTTACATAGTAAGGTATTAAAAAATGACGAAAGTATACAAAAGGTTTCGTTGTTTTTGCTTCGAATGATAGCGATATAATTAAAGCCGCAATGGTTAAATTAACTGATAAATGTAGATAACTAATATCGCTAAACACAGCTTAACTTTGGCACAAGCTGTATTAAAAAAGTAGAAACTCCATTTTACTAGTTTACAGTTTTTATAATTTCTCTAAATAAATAATCATTATCCAGGCTCCATTTATGGCAATGAATAAATAGTATTTATGATAAGGAAGCTATTGATAAATTTTCCAAATATTTTTGCCATAGTTATGGTTCAGAAAAATATCTGTCTAAATTTATTACCATCAGATTTTTACCATGTTGGGCAATTAGTGTCGGAAAACCAGAACGAGCAACTTGATGCAATAATAAAATACGACTTGATTGAATATGTTTGTTGGTTGATCTTTATTAGTGGCAAAAGTTTGTTGAAATAATTGTTTATCTAGCTCAATCTCTTGAGCCAATTGCAACAAAACTTTTTCTTCGCTAACCCGACGACCATCGATATAATGTGCTGCCTGGATGGCCCTTAACATAGCTAAATCTTTATTTGCTATTTCATCAGCAGTAATAATTACTGTTATCGGGGGTAATGAATCTAGGATTACATCATTTTGTTGTAACATTTGGTGATAATTATCATCAAATTTTTGTCCAGTTATACTAGTATACTAGCAATCTGCTTATCAGTATCCAATAGAAATTGACGCCACTGATCATCTATCTTTATCCGGTTATAGCCCGTTAGCATACCACCGCCATGAAGTTGTAACTTAATATTGGACTGATTAGAGGCAATTTCTATCAATGGAGAGGCGCCATAGCACTAACCAGAAAAAGGATCAAAAATATAGTGTAAGATTATTGGTGACATTTTTTCCTCGCGAAATTATTGTGGCCATTTCATTTCGCCCTTCAATACCTTGGTGCTCAATTCAAGACTAGAAGGCTCTTTTAAATTTGGATAAGCTTGTTGCATCTTGTTAATGACTTCACTTGAATTTTTGCTTTGTGCTAATACTTTTTCGAGCTTCTTAAAATAGTTCTGGGTAAAAGTAACGGTAGCAATATCTTTTGCGGACGGCTCAAGGTAATGACTGGGAATAACGATTTTTGGCTTAAGTTGTTTGATATTTTCTAGTGCTTATTGCCAGTGTTGACGAGATGCTTTGCTTTGTGTATCAACCGTCCAGACATGAATATTGTCAGAGACAAGCACGCCACCAACTACGACTTTAAGTTGGGGGATCCAGAAAAAAGTACGATCAGGAGCAGAGTTTTTTAATCCCTCAATTTTAATTTTTTTACCATCAACCTCTAATGTATTGCCTTGTAATACATCAGGAACAATAATCTTAGTTGGGGCTTGTTCTTTTAATATAGCTCCCCAATAAGCCAGTTTACCATCTTTGGTCGCTTTTATCGTTTTGACCGTTTTAGGGGTTGCTAATATTTGGCATTAGGGAAAGCTTTAGCAATAACCTTTAGTCCAAAGTAATAATCGGGATCAGAATGACTAATGTAGATTGTTGTTAGTTTTTTATACGATTAACTAATTCCTGTGCATCATTTTTTTGAAATTGAGCATCAATAAGGATTATTTCGTGTTTACCACTAATAATTTCAGAAGAGACTGGAAAAATACTTTTTTCGCTAGGGTTATAGACTGACATTTCTAAATTAGAGGCTTGAACTAATGCGCTGAAAATAAAAAAGCAGCCATTATGATGATGGAACCAACTTTCATAATGTTTTCCTTAATGCAAATAGATGTTAACTCATTCATAACAAATGGTAAAGATTGAAAAAAATAACATACTTGACAGTAAGTTGCTGTTTAAATTGAGCAGTTAAAATAGATAGCACCATAATTTTACCAGTTTTTACCGGTAGTTATGAAGACAGAAAAATTTAATCTGATCCAAATAACGGCTATTGTTTCTGATTTATCGAGCAAAGGGTATTTTAGTCACTATGTTGGCAAATTTCTGCACATTTACTACAAAACAGTATTGCTGTTGATCGACAAATTATCAATAAAACAGTTAACTGGTTAGATGAGCGGATTGATTTAGTATGATGAATTATTAATTCATCATATCTAATATAATTATTTTTAATAATCAATATGTTAATCGTAAAAAATAAATCCGTATATTAAGTTGATCACTACATTTTTTAAACGTCAGGTTACTACTGGTGCAAATTAAGACTATTCATGTTGAAAGGCGTTGATTAACTAAGTTTCAAATTCTTTTATAGTAATTTTGAGACATTGAATAAATCGTTCGCTAAGTTTAGACGAGGGCCGATGCATTGGCTTAATTAAATTGACAGTAAAAGGAATTGATTTAATAAAGGTCTGGTACAAAGACTATCAGGGTCATATTCTAAAAAATCAACAGCGGTAAATGGGTTGACGATTGAAACACCTAATCTTTCCCTTACCATAAACTGTGGATGCATTATGCACTTTCATTACCATCCGGCGAATAATGTGTTTTTCGTTAAAATAGTTATCAATTGCTTGTCTATAGCTATCAGTTATTGAAAGACGAACAAAAGCTACATTATTAAAATCTTTAGCAATTAAATATTTTTTTGCTAAGGGGATGTTGGCGAGGTAATACCACGACTTCATTTAGAGTAGTTAAAACATCACCGTAGATACCTGGAGGTATCTGTACATGCTCTGTCAGACCCGATATCATAATGTTGAGCTGAAAGCTATTCTTCTAATATAGGTGACTCTGAAGTGATAATGGTAAAGTTGATTTCAGGATAATCAACCAAGGATTGCTTACAGATTTTTGGTAACAGCGATTGACTAAATACCGGTAAACAGGCGATTGAAAGTTGAGTATCTCTAAATTGTCTGATAATGCCAGCCATATTATAGATCCTTTCCAATCCATAATAGGAACGTTTGACTTCTTCAAACAATCTTAATCCTTGTGCAGTTGGCAATAACCGCCCTTTGATCCTATCAAATAATTTAAATTTTAACCGACTCTCTAAACGACTAATTTCACGACTGACAGTAGACTGAGGTGTTTTGAGTAATTGTACGGTATCTGTTAAGTTTTTGGTGGTCATGACCGCGCGAAAAATTTCGATATGACGCTAGGAAAAGGCACCACAACGAGTCAATATTTGACAACAGAACAATTAATTAAATTATCCGCTCAGTTTGTAACACCTATCTGGGTTTATGATAGTAAAGTTATTATGCGGGCGATTAAACAATTATCAGCATTCGATGTGATCCGATTTGCCTAAAAAACATGCTTCAATATTCATATTTTGCGTTTAATGCGACAACAAGGCGTCAAAGTTGATGCTGTATCCTTAGGCAAAATCGAACGGGCGTTAGTAGCAGGTTTTCATCCTGGTAGAGAACAGGCCGAAATTGAATTGTATTCACCGCAGATGTAATTGAACAACAAACTATTGAACGGTAATAGAGTTAGATATTCCAGTTAATGTCAGTTCTATTGATATGCTAATTCAATTGGGTAAAGCTAAACGTCATCATCCTATTTGGCTACGTATCAATCCAAGATTCGGCCATGGTCATAGCCAAAAAACCAACACCGGCAGAGAAAAGTAGTAAGCATGGCATTTGGTTTGAAGATCTGCCGTTAGCTATTGAAAAAATTAACCAATACCAGTTAACGCTGATCGGTATACATATGCATATTGGTTCTGGGGTTGATTATTGCCACCTGGCGGAAGTTTGCGATGCGATGGTATAGCAGGTTATCTTGAGTGGCTGTGATATACAAGCTATTTCAGCTGGTGGGGGATTATCGATCCCTTATTGTTTGGGGAGAGCCAATTGATATTAACCATTATTATGCTTTGTGACATGACGCTCGTGAACGTATTTCAGCCCATTTGGGGCATAATTAACACTAGAAATTAAGCCTGGACGTTATTTGGTGGCAGAATCGGGCGTACTGTTAGCTGAAGTCAGAGCAACAAAACAGATGGGCAAAAATCATTATGTATTAGTGGATAGTGGGTTTAATGATCTTATGTGTACTGCTATGTATGGTTGTTATCATCATATTTCTGTTATGACAGCGGATGAGCGTGATCTCACTAAGGAAAATTTACGTGAAACACTAGTTGCCGGCCCATTATGCGAATCTGGCGATGTTTTTACTCAGGCAAATAAATAATGGCGCTATTATCCCGTGCTTATTACTCGAAATTTATGTTGGAGACTATTTGTGTTTCATGATACAGGTGCTTATGGTGCTTCAATGTCTTCTAATTATAATAGTCGACCACTAATAGCTGAAGTGATGTATTTAGATGGTGAGCCGAAATTAATTCGTCGACGACAAACACTACCAGAATTGTTAGCATTAGAAACGAGTTTGCTAAATTGTGATTAGGAAGCTTAATAGCTCCCATAGGATCGACAGTTATGCAGCTTGTTCTTTGTCTAATGGCGAGCTATTTTTCTGTTGTTCAGATTTTTAATAGCGACCGCGAGCGCATCATATTCAAATGCGTCAACATTAATAGATCTTAAACGACTAGCTTCTGCTTTACGTAAAATATCAGCTTCTTGTTGGCTAATTTTACCGTCGGCTAGCGCCTGTCACTGTTCAGCCAGTTTATCTAAATTGATAAAATGGGGTTTATGCACGTTTTGGTTAACCAAACGTTCAAAGATTGGCTCCGCGGCAATAATATCTAATAATGCCGCATTAATCAGACTATGAGGATTGTGTTCACTCGGTGTCAGGTATTGACCCCGACCAATACGATCACGTGTTTCTGAGGAGTCATCATAATTTTTGCGAGTTTATGATCAAGTTGATCATTAGGTAGAGCATAACGATAACCAAATGGAAAAATAATAATACGGGCTAACAGAACAACCAGACGGTTGGGGAAATTACCTAGCAGAGCTTTCATTGCCTTTTCTGATTGAAACAGACAATCTTTTATTATCCATTCAACAATAGGTAAATCCAGCGTTGAGCGACCATCATTTTGATAGCGTTTTAATGTTGCTGATGCTAAATTAAAGATGACTTAAAATATCACCTAAACGAGCAGAAATGCGTTCACGGCGTTTTAACCCGCTACCTAATAATCCCATCGAGATATCAGCAAGTAGGGCAAGATTGGCACTTTGTTGATTTAATTACTGATAGAAGCGGCGAGTGGTCTCTGTTGTTGGGGCTTTACTTGTGTTCGGCTGTTGTTAAACCCAACCAAAAACTGCACACTAGGTTACTTATTGTATGGCTTAAGTGGCCAAAGAGTAATTTATCAAAAGCGGCAATATCGTTATTTTGTGCTGCGGCTATTTCACAAAATGTAAGGATGGCAGCGAATAACTCCTTGGCCAAAAATTATCATACTGCGTGTTAAAATATTAGCACTTTCAACGGTGATGGCAATCGGTGCACCTTGATAAAAGCGAGCTAGAAAATTTGACGGTCCCATACAAATACCTTTACCGCCAGCAATATCCATCGCATCAATAATCGCTCTTTGGACTCGATGGGTACAATGATATTTCACAATGGCAGAGAGCACGGCTGGTTTTTCGCCAGATATAATTGCTGTGGTCAGATATAATTGCTGTGGTAATTAACGTTGCAGCGGCATCCATTAAATAAGCATTACCAGCAATACGCGCTAAAGGCTCTTCGATACTTTCCATTTTTCTAATTGGTAATTTGAATTGGCGACGAATATAGGCGTGTGCACCGATTGTCATGGCTATACTTTTTAAGTCCCAGTGGCATTAGAAGGAATGAGATGAACGCATCCCCCCCATTTGATTTTGGGCATAAAAAAGATGAAA
>JBGDCZ010000040.1:0-24059 GCA_048493715.1 Arsenophonus endosymbiont of Dermacentor nuttalli
TAAGTTGCTAAAATCCACTACCGCTGATTCGTTCTACACTGACTCAGTGGGGGCGCATTATAGAACGCCTAAAAATTTACTCAACTATTTTTTATATTTTTTTATTTATATGAATATATTTTCATCATTATGAATTAAAATTCTACAAAATTAGCTCACTTCATATAGTATCCATTATTAGCTCACTTCATATAGTATCCATTCAAATTTGTGTTCTTAAAATAATTCAAAAAATAAGCCATTACAGTATCTTAATTAACACCTAAATTAACTTCAATTAATTAACAAAATATTTAATAATATAAAATACAAATTTATCTATCACTATTTGACAACTAATTCAAATAATCTACTTAGGATAAACAGAACAATGGCTTCTTCTAATATAAGGCATTACATGCACTTAACACCCGTTATTGGAAATAATGTATATATCGATCCAACAGCTGTTGTAATTGGTGATGTGCGTATTTCTGATAATGTTAGCATTTGGCCGCTATCTGTCATACGTGGTGATGTCAATTATATTTCTATTGGAGCAAGAACTAATATTCAAGATAGTTCTGTACTTCATGTTACCCATAAGAATAAAATTAACCCTCAAGGATATCCTCTTATCATTGGAAAAGACGTTACCATTGGGCATAAAGTAATGTTACATGGATGCATGATTGGCAACCGTGTTTTGGTTGGTATGGGCTCAATTATTTTAGATGGTGCAAAAATTGAAGATGATGTCATTATAGGTGCAGGTAGTTTAGTCACTCAAGGTAAAAAACTAGAAAGTGGTTATCTATATATTGGCAGTCCTGTAAAACAGATTAGAAAATTATGTTCCGAAGAATTAGATGGCTTAGTTCAATCTGCCGCTAATTATAAAAATTGGAAAAATAATTACTTATAAATTTATTACAAAATGATAGCCTCGTTTTTTACCTTATATCGCTATCACTTTTTTCGGAAAAATATACCAATATAATTTATGTTAGAGTTTTTCTTTTAATCGCTGTAATGCAGATGAAATCTCAGGTAATTTACCGTGCCACAATTTACAAGCAAAAGCCGCCTGACCGACTAGCATACCAATACCATCAGCATATTTTAATACGCCATGTGTTTTCGCTAAAGTCAAAAATGGTGTTTCATTTAACCGATAAAACATGTCATAACAAAAAACATTTTGATTAAATATATTAGGTGAAATAGCAGGAACTTGCTCGACAACACCAGAAGAGGTTGCATTGATAACTAAATCATACTCAGCAGAATCAATAGATTGCAACACTAACGAATTAATATCTCCTATAGCCGAAAATCGTTTTGTTAGTTCATTTGCTTTACTAAATGTTCGATTCGTAATCGTTATTCTACAACCATAATTTAAAAGGGGAGCTATAATACCACATGCTGCACCACCTGCACCTATTACTAATATATGCATCCCTTTTTCAATAAAACGCAGACGCTCAAGATCTAAAATTAAACCGACTCCATCGGTATTATCACCTAATAATCTCTGCTCATTTAACTTATTGATAGTATTAACAGAACCACAGATTTGAGCCTGTTCAGTTAATTCATCAACTTTTTGGTAGGCTAGCTCTTTAAAAGGTAACGTAATATTTGCTCCCTTTCCTCCTCGACAAAAAAAATCATTTAATGTTTCTTCAAATTTATTTACAGGAACTAATACTTTCCCATAAGCATATTCAATACCTGTTTGTTCAGCAAAAAATTTATGAATAAGTGGCGACTTACTATGTTCTACTGGGTTTCCAAATACCGCAAATTCTTCCATCATATTAACCTTTTCGATACAAGCGACCTGTTAGTATATCTCGAATTTCAGATGGATTTTTATATCCGCCAACGGAACCAGCTAAAATGGATACTTGACCATCAAACTGGGCAATAACTTCTTCTTTTGTTCTGCAAGGCGATAATCCATGTAAATTAGCACTGGTAGAAATTAATGGTTTACCATATAAAAAACAAAGTTTTTTAATTAACTCAAAATTTGTAATACGAACCGCAAGTGAGTCAAATTTTCCTGTCAACCATTTCGGTATGTTTTTTCTAGCAGATACTACCCAGGTTATAGGTACAGATCCTGTTGAAAACATCATTTCTTTTTGTGAGTTAGTTAATTTATTTTCATCGATATAAGGTGTTAACTGTTCATAGTCTCCAGCTATTAAAATTAACCCTTTTTCCCATGAACGTTGTTTTAAAAATAACAACTGACGGACTGCTTTTTCATTATCAGGATCACAGCCTAAGCCAAAAACAGCTTCTGTTGGATAAGCTATAATTTTTCCTTCATTTAACGCGCCAATAATATTCCGAAATGAAGGGGATATTTCATCAAGCATCTCAATTTATTCCATGTATTTCTATTATTGCGGTTTATTACATAATTTATTTGCACAAACTATTTTCATATCTTGTGAAACCTTTTTTTCTATTAATAATGGATAATGACAAAAACAACATATTCCAGAAACGGGCTTAGAGTTAATAACAAATTGACATTTAGGATAACAGTTACAAGCATAAAATATTTTGCCAAAACGTGATATCCTTTATAGTAATTCACCATCTTGGCACTGTGGACAAATAACTAACGTTTTATCGGGTTTATCAATTAATTCAGTATGTTCACATTTAGGATAATGGCTACAACCAATAAACATACCGAAACGACCTTGCTTTAATACCAAATTGTGCCCACATTTCGGACAAAAATAACCTACTAATTCTTTAATTATTTGGCTGTTTGATGATTGTTTTAGCGGCTTAACATACTCAAATTTAGGATAATTAGAGCAAGCGACAAAAGGCCCATATCCTCCATTTCGAATAATAAGTTCACTATGACATCTTGGACAATGCTCCTTATCTTCATCTTCTATTTTTGTCAAAAAAATTCGCTTCTGCATTCTCATCTCACTTTAATTACTCAACTCTAATGTATCCACCAGACACAACGACAACTTTACCCATCAATTGAAATTCCAGTAATCGAGCAGATACCTCAATAACTGATAAGCCGCTTCTTTGAGCAATTAAATCGATAGGCGTTGGCTCATAATTAATATAACGCAAAATATTATTGATAAAATTATCGTTCGATAGATTATCAGATAGGGTTTTATTTTCCGGTAACCATTGTAGACCACTGTTTAAATATTCAATAACATCTTGAAGTGAAGAAGCTAAATAAGCACCCTGTTGAATTAATCAGTGATTACCTTCGTATAAGGAATTACCTAACGCACAGGTAAAGCAAAAATATCTTTACCTTGTTCCAACGCACATTTAGCTGTAATTAATGAACCACTCTTCAATCCAGCTTCAATCACAATTACTGCTTTACTTAAACCACTAATTATACGATTCCGACGAGGAAAATTCTTAGCTAAAGGGGGGGAGTATCTGGTAAATATTCTATACTAATTCTCCTTGTTCCTTGATTTTATCTGCTAAACTAGTATGTTGCATCGGATATAATTTATTTAAACCACTACCTAGTACCACAACAGTTATCCCATTATGCATTAATGCTGCTTTATGACTAACCCCGTCAATACCTACTGCTAAACCACTAGTAATTGTAAATTTATGAGTCACAAATTCCTTACTAAATATCTGTGCCCATTTCTCACCATAGAAATCATTATAACGACTACCTACTATGGCAATCTGAATAGAAGAAAGCGCTTTCTCTTTACCAGCAACAAAGAGTATAATTGGTGGTGAATATATTTGTTTTAATAAATACGGATAATTAGGATCGGATAACGTAATGAATTTATGTTCGCTTATTTCAAGCCATTTCATTGCAGCACAAATAGCTTTTGAATTTGCATGATAAATTATATACACTGATGCGATGATAACCCACAAGCCCGAAGAGAGGCCGTTTTAACATTATTTACTGCTATAAGTTTCTCTACAATTGCAGCAGCCTTAACAACTGAGAGATGAGAAGCCATTCTCATACGTAGCCATATTTCCATTGAATCCATATATTTTCCAGACTTTATTGGCAATAAATGTGTTTCATTTATAACCAATACTGTCAATCGTACCGAGAAATGTCTAGAATAGGTATTAAATAACTTTCACTTTTTGGATATAGCTTTAAACATTTATGTCAGTATTAAATATATTACATTACCCAGATGAACGTCTTCGCAAAATTGCAGAGCCGGTAAAAAAAGTTGATGCAGAAATACAGCGTATCGTGAATGATATGTTTGAAACGATGTATGAAGAAGAAGGTATTGGATTAGCCGCAACGCAGGTTAATATTCATCAACGAATTATTGTTATTGATGTTTCAGAATCTCGTACAGAAAGATTGGTACTTATAAATCCGATTATCTTGGAAACATCTGGCGAAACGGGTATTGAAGAAGGCTGTCTTTCTGTGCCGGAGCAACGTGCATTTGTACCTCGTGCTAAATGGGTCAAAATTAAAGCCTTAGATATCAATGGTAAAGAGTTTGAATTAGAAGAAGATGATTTACTTGCTATTTGTATTCAACATGAAATAGATCATCTAAATGGCAAATTATTTATTGATTATCTTTCTGTATTAAAACGCCAACACATTCGGCAAAAAATCGAAAAGCTTAGACGTCTAAAAGCAAAAAAAACGAAATAATATTCGTCATATTTTATAACATTAGGGATCTTTACGTGTCAGAATGTCTACGAATTATTTTTGCCGGCACCCCTGATTTTGCAGCACAACATTTAGCCGCATTACTCAGTTTCAAGGATAAGTACCAAATAGTTGGAGTTTTGACACAACCTGATAAACCAGCTGGAAGGGGACAAAAACTGGCATCAAGCCCAGTAAAAATTCTAGCCCAAGAAGCAGCTATTCCTATCTTTCAGCCAACAACACTAAAAACAGCAGAAAGTCAGTGCTGGATTGAAAATCAACATGCCGATGTCATGGTTGTTGTCGCATATGGTTTAATTTTACCTGAAATTGTATTAAAGATGTTACCACTTGGCTGCCTGAATGTGCATGGTTCACTACTCCCTCGCTGGAGAGGAGCTGCGCCAATTCAACGCTCAATTTGGGCTGGTGATAAAGAAACAGGTATTACAATTATGCAAATGGACATTGGTCTGGATACAGGAGATATGCTCTATAAAATAAGCTGTCCCATTGAGCCGAAAGATACCAGCACAACCTTGTATCAAAAGCTAGCAAAACTTGGCCCCATAACGCTCCAGCATACTCTTGATTTACTTACTTCAGGTCAAGCAAACCCAGAAAAGCAAAATGATACATTTGCTAATTATGCTGAAAAATTGAGTAAAGATGAAGCATTAATTGATTGGACGCTATCAGCTGTGCAAATTGAACGGTGTGTCCGAGCATTTAATCCTTGGCCAGTAAGCTATTTTATTATCGAGGAGCAACCGATTAAAGTATGGCATGCCGAAGTCATTTCCCAAGAAATTAACGCATTGCCGGGGACAATTTTAAGTGCCGATAAAACAGGGATCAAAGTGGTAACCGCGGAAGGCATTTTAAATATCTTACAAATACAGCCAGCCGGTAAAAAAATAATGTTAGCTAGTGATTTTCTAAACTCTCGTCACGAATGGTTTATTCCTGGCAAGATAATCAATTCACCTTTGAAACAAAATTAAAATAACTTTCTTGCTAGCATTTATAATTAGTAGGTAATTATATTCAACATGAATAAAAAATATAACCTTAGAAGCATTTGTGCTCAAGTCATTGCCCAGGTTATTGATCAAAAACAATCATTAAATACTGTACTTCCAGAATGGCAAAAAAATATATCCAATAAAGATAAAGCACTTTTGCAAGAACTCAGTTTTGGTGTACTCAGAGTGTTACCTTTATTAGAATGGTTTATTCAACAATTAATAGCTAAGCCATTAAAAGGAAAACAACGAATTATTCATTATCTTATTATGGTTGGCATTTACCAACTTTGTTTCACACGTATTCCACCACATGCTGCATTAGCAGAAACTGTTGATGGTGCTATCGCATTGAAACACCTTCAATTAAAAGGCTTAATTAATGGTGTATTGAGACAATTTCAACGGCAACAACAAACATTAAATAAAAAAGTCAATAATAACGAAAACAACTACTTACATCCTAAATGGCTACTAGAAAAAATTCAGCAAGCTTACCCTTTCCAATGGGAAGAGATCATTGACGCCAATAACCAAAAACCTCCTATGTGGCTTAGAGTAAATCAATTACATCATTCTACTCATGAGTATCTAGAGCTATTACAACAAGCGAGTATAAAAGCAAGTTTATGTGATCACAGCAACTTCGCTATCAAATTACAAAAACCTTGCGCAATTAACCAATTACCAGGATTTGCTCAAGGTTGGGTAACAATTCAAGATTTATCTGCACAACAATGCGTTGAATTATTAGCACCTAAAAATGATGAATATATCCTTGATCTTTGCGCAGCTCCAGGTGGTAAGACAACTTATGTACTTGAAATTGCACCAAAAGCTGAAGTTTTAGCAGTTGATATTGATGAACTACGAATAAAACGTATCCAAGAAAACCTTAATCGACTAAAATTACATGCAAGAGTTATTGTTGGTGATGGACGTAAACCACTGGAATGGATATCAGGTGCGAAATTTGATCGTATTTTGTTAGATGCCCCTTGCTCTGCGACTGGTGTTATTCGTAGGCATCCCGATATAAAATGGTTAAGAAAACCGACAGATATCCCAAAATTTGTTAAATTACAATATGAAATTCTTGAAGCTATCTGGCCTTACTTGAAAATCAATGGCACTCTGGTTTATGCGACTTGTTCTATTTTACCGGATGAAAATAAAGAACAGATACAGAAATTTCTTTTTCATCATTCTGAAGCATCTTTAAAAAACAATTTGGAATTGGGCCAGCAAATATTACCCACTCAAAATGGAGGAGACGGTTTCTTTTATGCTTCTCTGATAAAAAATTAATACGACTATTTTGAATAAAATCTCAATCTGGCAGTGAGATAAAAATATAATGAAAATTATCATATTAGGTGCAGGACAAGTTGGTGAAACACTTGCAGAAAATTTAGTTGATGAAAATAACGATATCACTATCGTAGATACTAATACTGAACGTTTACGTCAATTGCAAGATAAATTCGATCTAAGAGTTGTTAGTGGACATGGCTCATATCCTAGGATCTTAAGGGAAGCTGGAGCTGAAGATGCTGATATGCTAGTCGCTGTGACAAATTCAGATGAAACTAATATGATTGCGTGTCAAATCGCTTATTCTCTTTTTAATACGCCAAACAAAGTTGCTAGAATACGAGCATCTGAATATATTAAAGAAACTGAAAAACTTTTTACCCCTGATCACATACCAATTGATTATCTTATTTCACCAGAGCAGCTTGTTATTGATTATATTTATAAATTAATCCAATATCCTGGTGCACTTCAAGTTGTTAATTTCGCAAATGGTAAAGTGAGTATTGTTGCAGCAAAAGCATATTATGGCGGTTCGCTGGTAGGTAATTCCCTTTCGAATCTACGTGAACATTTGCCCCATATCGATACCCGAATTACGGCAATTTTTCGTCAAGATAGACCTATCCGACCACAAGGTTCTACAATTATTGAAGCAGGCGATGAAATCTTCTTTGTTGTAGCAACTGAGCATATTCGGGCTGTTATGAGTGAATTACAGCGGCTGGAAAAACCATATAAGCGAATTATGATAGTTGGTGGTGGTAATGTTGGTGCAGGTTTAGCTAAACAGCTAGAAAAAGATTACAGTGTTAAATTAATAGAACGTGATCAAGAAAGAGTAACAGAATTAGCGGAATTATTACATGATACAATTGTGTTTTATGGTGATGCTTCAGATCAAGAACTACTAGCGGAAGAACATATTGAACAAACAGATGTTTTTATAGCTCTGACTAATGATGATGAAGCAAATATTATGTCTGCCATGCTTGCTAAAAAAATGGGCGCAAAGAAAGTAATGGTTCTTATTCAACGTTCTGCATATGTCGATCTGGTACAAGGTGGGGTAATAGATATCGCTATATCACCTCAACAAGCGACAATTTCTGCCTTATTAGGGCATGTTCGTAAAGCAGACATCATCAATGTTTCGTCATTGCGTAAAGGTGTGGCAGAAGCGATCGAAGCTATCACTCATGGTGATGAAAACACATCCAAAGTTGTTGGTAGAAAAATTTCCGAAATAAAGCTTCCTCCGGGTACAATCATTGGTGCTATTGTTCGTGATGATGAAGTCATTATTGCTAATAGCTATCATATTATTGAACAAAACGATCATATTATTATGTTTATCACTGATAAAAAACACGTTCCTGAAGTAGAAAAAATCTTCCAACCTAGCCCATTCTTTTTGTAAAAATTTTGATGGATCTATATAAATAGATATTATAATTTAAGTATTCCTATAAAATTTCACGTTGTATTTTACCAATAGTGATGACACTTGTGCTTTTTGAAAGAATTCCGTGAATTTGCAATGAAAGGTAACGTTATTGATCTAGCTGTTGGTGTTATTATTGGGGCAGCATTTGGTAAAATTGTTTCCTCTCTTGTAACAGATATTATTATGCCCCCACTTGGATTACTTATCGGCGGTATTGATTTTAAACAATTTCATTTTGTCTTACGAGAAGCCCACGATAATGTACCAGCTGTCATTATGAATTATGGTGTCTTTATTCAAAATGTTTTTATTTTCTTATCATTGCTATAGCAATTTTTATCGTGATAAAGCTTATAAATAAATTACGCCGTGAGAAAGAAGAAACAACAGCAGCAGCAACTAAAGAAGTAACATTATTAACAGAAATTCGTGATTTGTTAAAAAAACAAAAATAATTAAAGCTAGTGGGTTAGTGATAATAAATTTTTAAATTGATCATCACTAATTCACCAGTTAGCCCTCTACTGTGTTTCATTTTTCTTTGATAACTATCTTTTGTCTGAAGAGAGGATCGTGTAGTATTGCTTCTACTGCATTATTCTTTATAACGCCCCGTTTATGCAGATAATTTGCCATTCCAAATTCTCTAATATCAATGACTCTTATTCTTAAATAATAACAATAAAATTTTATTTTGCCAAAATAAGAATATTATTTAACGTTTACTCGTATCTTGTTCAATGATCTCTAAAATTGAACATCCAGTACTAACGTGCTGACTACCACAACAAGCCGCACCAAGAATTTTTAATGAATCCCTCATTCTCTCCATCTCTACAATTTTAATTTCGATCTCTTGCAAGAGAGCATCGACAATATTTTTCGGTTCCTGGCAAGTATGTTGAGCAGAATCAATGCGAATAGATAACAACTCTGAAATTGATTCCAGGGTAAAACCTAACTGCTTCGCATAACGAATAAAACGTAAACATTGTAAATCTTTTTTGCTATAAAGACGATAACCACTTGCTGTACGATCAGGCCGGATCCATCAAACCTTGTTTTTCATAGAAACGAATCGTGTCTGTAGTAACATCCGCTAACTTAGCTAAGTTACCTATATGATACATAAATACCTCTTATATACTTATAAATATCATTCACTGTGATAGCAAACTATGAAACAACAAGAAGTTAATTTTTAGATAATAAAAAACCGGGATTATATCCCGGTTTTTTATTATCTAAAAACTTATTCTCCAGTAACTTCTGCTTGAGACTCAACAGTACGATCAACAAGCTCGATGTAAGCCATCGGCGCATTGTCACCTGCACGGAAGCCACACTTCATAATACGAGTATAACCACCTGCACGGCTCGCGAAACGCGGTCCAAGTTCATTAAATAATTTTGCCACGATCTCATTATCACGAGTACGGGCAAATGCCAGACGACGATTAGCTACGCTGTCGGTCTTGGCAAGAGTAATCAGTGGCTCAACGACACGGCGTAACTCTTTCGCTTTTGGTAAAGTTGTCTTGATAATCTCATGACGAACTAAAGAACCAGCCATATTACGAAACATAGCTTGGCGATGGCTACTATTGCGGTTCAATTGACGACCACTCTTACGATGGCGCATGACCTTATCCTTCTCAGTAAAACCTTAACCTGTGATCTTATTCATCAGCAATACTTGCTGGAGGCCAATTTTCTAGACGCATGCCTAACGATAAACCTCTTGATGCCAAAACATCCTTAATTTCGGTAAGTGATTTTTTACCGAGATTAGGAGTTTTAAGCAACTCAACTTCAGTGCGCTGAACCAAATCACCGATGTAGTGGATAGCTTCTGCCTTTAAACAGTTAGCAGAGCGGACAGTCAATTCCAAATCGTCAACTGCACGCAGCAGAATCGGATCGAACTCTGGCTTCTCATCTTTAACTTCAACCTTAGCAACATCGCGTAAATCAACGAAAGCTTCGAGTTGTTCAGCTAGAATAGTTGCTGCTCGACGAATCGCCTCTTCTGGGTCGATTGTGCCGTTAGTCTCCATCTCGATAACCAGCTTATCTAAATCAGTGCGTTGTTCTACACGTGTCGCTTCAACATTGTAGGCTATTCGCTCCACAGGGCTATAGCATGCGTCAACTAATAAACGACCAATTGGGCGCTCATCTTCTTCCAAATGAATACGGGCAGAAGCCGGTACATACCCACGACCACGCTGTACTTTAATACGCATATTAATAGCAGCGCTTTCATCAGTTAGATGGCAGATAACATGTTGTGGCTTGACGATTTCGATATCATCATTAGGGGTGATATCGGCGGCAGTCACAGGGCCAATTCCAGATTTATTCAAGGTCAGAATAACTTCATCTTTACCGTGAACTTTTACCGCCAGCCCTTTCAGGTTAAGGAGAATCTCCAAGATATCTTCCTGCACGCCTTCTTTAGTGCTGTACTCATGCAGTACACCATCAATTTCAACCTCGGTCACAGCACAACCCGGCATAGACGAAAGCAAAATACGGCGTAGTGCGTTACCAAGAGTATGGCCAAAGCCACGTTCTAACGGTTCAAGGGTTACCTTGGCGTGCGTCGAACTAATTTGCTCGATATCAACCAGGCGCGGTTTAAGAAACTCTGTCACAGAACCCTGCATTGTGTCCTCTCTTTGGTACTAAGCTTTACTTAGAGTAAAGCTCGACGATCAGGTGTTCGTTAATATCAGCAGATAGGTCAGCACGTTCAGGAATACGTTTGAACACACCCTCCATCTTAGCAACATCAACTTCCAGCCAACTTGGCTTCTCACGCTGTTCAGCAAGCTCTAAAGCAGCCTTAATACGAGACTGTTTCTTTGCTTTTTCACGAACGCTGATAACGTCATTCGGGGAAACCTGATAAGAAGCAATATTAACTACTTGACCATTTACCATGATAGCTTTATGGCTAACCATCTGACGCGCTTCCGCACGTGTTGCGCCAAAGCCCAAACGATAAACGATATTATCTAAACGACCTTCAAGCAAATTCAACAGATTTTCACCTGTGTTGCCTTTCAATCGCGTTGCTTCTTTATAATAGTTACGGAATTGACGTTCTAGAACACCGTAAATACGACGAACTTTTTGTTTCTCACGTAACTGAACACCATAATCAGATAGACGCTGTCTACGTGCGCCATGCTGTCCTGGTGCCTGTTCTAATTTACACTTGGTGTCAATCGCGCGAACGCCAGACTTAAGAAAAAGATCTGTACCCTCGCGACGGCTCAGCTTGAGCTTAGGACCCAAATATCTAGCCATTTTCTTTCTCCAACAATCCTAAAAACGCAACATACTTAAACACGACGTTTTTTTGGTGGACGACAACCGTTATGAGGGATCGGAGTCACATCAGTAATGTTAGTAATACGGAAACCAGCCGCATTTAACGCACGGATGGTTGACTCACGGCCAGGACCAGGTCCTTTAACCATAACTTCTAAGTTTTTTATTCCGTAATCTTTCACAGCTTCAGCACAACGTTCTGCTGCTACTTGAGCGGCAAACGGAGTAGACTTACGAGAACCACGAAAACCAGAACCACCTGCGGTTGCCCAACCCAATGCATTACCTTGACGATCAGTAATGGTAACAATTGTGTTGTTAAAAGAAGCATGGATATGAGCCACACCATCTGAAATTTGCTTTCTTACACGCTTACGTGCACGAATAGGTGCTTTTGCCATTATTTAATACCCCGACTTATTTCTTGATCGGCTTACGCGGGCCCTTACGGGTACGCGCATTAGTCTTAGTACGCTGACCACGCACAGGAAGACCTCGGCGGTGACGTAAACCACGATAGCAACCAAGATCCATCAGACGCTTGATGCTTAGGGTAACTTCACGACGCAAATCACCTTCAACAATGTATTTAGCAACTTCGTCACGTAATTTGTCGATTTGCTCTTCAGACAGCTCACTGATCTTAACATGCTCAGCAATACCACTTGCTGCACAGATTGACTGAGAGCGGGTTTTGCCAATGCCGTAAATCGACGTTAATGCAATTACGGTATGTTTATGATCAGGAATGTTAATGCCTGCTATACGGGCCACTATGCACTCCTAAAGTTAAATATTGCATAACTGTACTGAAAAGCCCGCTTTCAGGATACTCAAACAGTTACACATTTTCTTAGATAAAAAGTTTAGCTGGCTAATTTAGCCAGCTCAACCCAACTTTGCAAGAAAAAAATGCTTTTTCTTAACCTTGACGTTGTTTATGTCTTGGTTCAACGCTGCAAATCACACGAACACTACCATTACGTTTAATGATTTTACAGTTACGGCATAATTTCTTGACGGAAGCACGAACTTTCATTTTTACTCTCCGTAACTTCTAAAGCAAATTAATTAAGAGGCAATTATTTGCCTTTAAGGTTTGCTTTTTTCAATGCAGACTCATATTGACTGGACATCATAAGAGTTTGCACTTGAGCCATAAAGTCCATAATAACGACGACGACAATAAGAAGTGAAGTACCACCAAAATAGAACGGAACTTTCATTGCGTCACGCATGAACTCCGGGATTAAGCAAATAAAAGTAATGTATAATGCACCTACTAATGTTAGGCGCGTCATTACTTTGTCAATATACTTGGCCGTTTGCTCTCCCGGACGAATTCCTGGTACAAATGCACCGGACTTCTTCAGGTTATCTGCTGTTTCTCTAGGGTTAAAAACTAATGCCGTATAAAAGAAACAGAAGAAGATGATTGCAGATGCATAAAGTAACACATAAAGCGGTTGCCCTGGCTGCAAATACATTGAAATAGCTGTCAGCCAACCCCAACCGGTTCCATCACCGAACCAAGAAGCTATTGTACCTGGGAACAGTATAATACTGGAAGCAAAAATTGCAGGAATAACACCCGCCATATTTACTTTTAATGGTAAATGTGTGCGTTGTGCAGTATAAATGTGACGACCTTGTTGACGTTTAGCGTAGTTAACCACTATACGACGCTGACCACGCTCCATGAAAACAACAAAATAAGTCACAGCAAATACTAACACTGCAATCAACAACAACAGAAGGAAGTGCAAATCGCCTTGCCGCGCTTGTTCAATGGTATGACCGATGGCCGGCGGGAGCCCCGCAACTATACCTGCAAAGATAATGATAGAGATACCGTTTCCGATGCCTCTTTCAGTAATTTGTTCGCCTAGCCACATCAGAAACATCGTTCCTGTCACTAAACTTACAACAGCCGTGAAATAAAACGGAAAACCAGGATTGATTACCAGCCCCTGCATTCCGGGCATATTGGGTAAACCTGTCGCAATACCAATAGATTGGAATATCGCTAATACCAAAGTACCATAACGTGTATATTGACTAATCTTACGACGACCGGCTTCTCCTTCCTTCTTAATCTCTGCTAATCGTGGATTAACTACTGTCAATAATTGGACAATTATTGATGCCGAAATATATGGCATAATTCCCAATGCAAAGATAGAAGCACGACTAAGTGCACCACCAGAGAACATATTAAACATTTCAATGATAGTGCCTCTTTGCTGTTCAAGCAATTTGGCAAGCACAGTGGCATCAATACCAGGAATAGGAATAAAAGAACCAATACGGAAAACAATCAGCGCCCCAATAACAAACAAAAGCCTGCACTTAAGTTCGCCAATGCCATCTTTAGCACTTTGAAAATCTAAACCTGGGTGCTTCACCATCTGTGACTTATTCCTCGATTTTACCGCCAGCGGCTTCAATTGCAGCCCGTGCACCTTTTGTTACACGAAGATCACGCACCATTACTGGACGATTAACTTCACCAGAAAGAATAACTTTCGCATATTCTATTTGAATACCAACTATATTAGCAGCTTTCAGCGTATTCAGATCAATGACATAGCCTTCAACTTTAGCAAATTCTGACAAACGAACTTCTGCAGTAATCATTGCCTTACGTGAAGTAAAACCAAATTTTGGTAAACGACGATATAAAGGCATCTGACCGCCTTCAAAACCACGACGTACACCACCGCCAGAACGAGACTTCTGACCTTTATGACCACGTCCGCCAGTTTTACCTAAACCAGAACCAATACCGCGACCTACGCGTTTAGGTGCATGTTTAGCACCTTCAGCTGGAGACAGAGTATTTAAGCGCATCTGTTACTCCTCAACTTTAACCATGTAGGAAACCAAATTGATCATGCCGCGGATCGCTGGTGTATCTTCACGCTCAACAGTATGACCAATACGACGCAGACCTAAACCAGTCAACGTTGCCTTATGTTTTGGCAAACGACCAATAGAACTGCGAACTTGTGTAATTTTAATAGTCTTAGCCATGGTCCATTACCCCAGAATTTCTTCGACGGATTTACCACGTTTAGCTGCGACCATTTCTGGAGACCTCATACTGTCTAAAGCATCCAGTGTTGCACGAACAACATTAATTGGGTTCGTAGAACCATAGGTTTTAGCCAGTACGTTATGAACGCCCGCTACTTCCAACACCGCACGCATTGCACCGCCTGCGATAATACCTGTACCTTCATAAGCTGGTTGCATAAACACACGAGAACCTGTATGAGCACCTTTTACAGGATGATACAACGTACCATTATTGAGTGCGACGTTTTTCATATTGCGCCGGGCTTTTTCCATCGCTTTCTGGATTGCTGCCGGAACTTCACGTGCCTTACCATAGCCAAAACCAACACGACCGTCACCATCACCAACAACAGTTAGTGCAGTAAAACTAAAAATACGGCCACCTTTAACAGTTTTTGCTACACGATTTACCGCGATCAGCTTTTCCTGCAGTTCGCCAGCTTGTTTTTCGATGTGAGCCATCTTACACCTCTACCTTAGAACTGAAGGCCAGCTTCACGGGCAGCTTCTGCCAGTGCCTGGACTCGACCATGATATTGGAAACCAGAACGGTCAAAAGCTACCTCTTTGATACCCTTTTCCAGTGCGCGCTCAGCAATTAATTTGCCAACTACTGCTGCGGCTTCTTTGTTTCCTGTGTATTTTACTTGCTCATTGATAGTTTTTTCTATAGTAGAAGCAACCACCAAAGTTTCAGAACCGTTTGGTGCAATAACCTGCGCATAAATATGACGAGGGGTACGATGTACTACCAAGCGAGTTGCACCCAGTTCATGGAGTTTGCGGCGTGCGCGGGTCGCACGACGGATACGAGCTACTTCCTTATCCATAGTGTTACCTTACTTCTTCTTAGCCTCTTTAATACGCACGATTTCATCGGCGTAACGAACACCTTTACCTTTATAAGGCTCAGGACGACGGTAAGCACGCAATTCTGCTGCAACTTGACCAATTTCTTGTTTATCTGCACCTTCCAACACAATTTCAGTTTGTGAAGGACATTTTGCAGTAATACCTGCTGGCAGCACATGCTCAACCGGATGAGAGAAACCTAAAGACAAACTTACACTATTGCCTTTAATCACTACACGATAACCGACACCAACCAGCTGAAGTTTCTTAGTGAAACCTTCGGTCACACCAATAACCATTGCATTTAACAAAGAACGAGTAGTACCCGCTTGTGCCCATGCATCAACAAAACCTTCGCGAGGTGCAAAAGCTAATTGATTATCAGCATGTTTGACTTCAACAGCTTTATGAATTGTACGAGTAAGCTCGCCATTTTTACCTTTAATCGTTATAACCTGACCGTCAAGTTTCACTTCTACACCGGCAGGAATGACGACAGGTGCTTTTGCCACACGAGACATTCTTTCCTCCCGAATTAAGCTACGTAGCAGAGTATTTCGCCACCCAAACCTGCTTGGCGAGCTGCACGATCAGTCATGACACCTTTAGAAGTAGAAATAATAGCAATGCCTAAACCAGCCATAACCTGTGGTAGCTCATCTTTTTTCTTATAGATGCGCAAACTTGGGCGGCTTACACGCTGAATGCTTTCTACAACAGCCTTACCTTGGGAATATTTTAATGTAATTTCCAATGTTGGCTTGATGTCGCCTTCAATTTTATAATCTTCAATATAACCTTCTTCCTTAAGCACTGTAGCAATTGCCACTTTTAGCTTAGCGGAAGGCATGTTGACCACAGCTTTATTAGCGGCCTGACCGTTACGGATACGGGTTAGCATATCCGCTATGGGATCTTGCATGCTCATCTGTCTTTACTCCCGTGATTCAATTGGTGATAATTACCAGCTAGCCTTTTTAAGGCCCGGGATTTCACCGCGCATAGCGGATTCACGGACTTTAATACGGCTTAAACCAAATTTCCGCAGGAAACCGTGCGGACGCCCAGTTTGACGACAGCGGTTGCGTCGACGAGAAGGGCTGGAATCACGTGGCAGCGTTTGCAGCTTAAGAACAGCATTCCAACGATCTTCATCAGATGTATTCACATCATAAATAATAGCTTTCAATTCTGTGCGTTTTGCAAAGAATTTTTCAGCTAATTTTGCACGCTTCACATCACGTGCTTTCATTGATTGTTTAGCCATGAATACCCTGCCTTACTTACGGAACGGAAAGTTAAACGCCATCAACAGTGCAAGACCTTCATCATCTGATTTCGCAGTAGTGGTGATAGTAATATCTAAACCACGTACCCGATCCACTTTATCATAATCAATTTCAGGGAAGATGATTTGTTCACGTACACCCACGCTGTAGTTACCGCGTCCATCAAATGATTTCATGGATAATCCACGGAAATCACGAATACGTGGTACAGCAATAAAAATCAGACGCTCAAAGAATTCCCACATACGTTCGCCACGCAGGGTCACTTTACAGCCGATTGGATAGCCCTGACGGATTTTGAAGCCTGCAACAGATTTGCGTGCTTTAGTGATAAATGGTTTTTGCCCTGTTATTGCCGCTAAATCAGCAGCTGCATTATCAAGCAGCTTTTTATCAGCAACAGCTTCACCAACACCCATGTTCAGGGTGATCTTCTCGACCCGAGGGACTTGCATGACAGAATTGTAGCCAAATTGAGTCATCAATTTTTGGACTACCTCGTCTTTGTAGTAATCATGCAGTTTCGCCATCGTATACTCCAAAAATTACTTAATAGTTTCACTGTTAGATTTGAAGAAACGCACTTTTTTGTCATCTTCAATTCTAAAACCTACACGATCAGCCTTACCAGTTGTCACATTAAAGATTGCAACGTTAGAAACATCAATTGCTGCTTCTTTTTCGACGATACCACCTGGTTGATTCAGAGCCGGAACAGGCTTCTGATGTTTCTTAACCAGATTAATCCCTTCAACAATGACTCTACCAGAAGAAAGAACCTGTTTTACTTTACCGCGCTTGCCTTTATCTTTGCCAGCCAACACGATAACTTCGTCATCACGACGGATTTTCGCTGCCATTGTGCCCGCTCCTTAGAGTACTTCTGGTGCCAGAGAGATAATTTTCATAAACTTCTCAGTACGAAGTTCACGAGTTACCGGCCCAAAAATACGCGTACCGATAACCTGCTCACTTGTATTGTTTAACAACACACAAGCATTGCCATCGAAGCGAATGACAGAACCGTCAAGGCGACGAACACCCTTCTTGGTGCGCACCACTACCGCTTTCAGGACATCACCTTTTTTTACTTTACCGCGTGGAATTGCTTCTTTAACAGTAATCTTGATGATATCACCTACATCTGCGTAGCGACGGTGCGAGCCACCTAGAACCTTGATACACATTACGCGACGTGCGCCGGAGTTGTCGGCTACGTTCAGCATAGTCTGTTCTTGGATCATTCTTAGTGCTCCGCTAAATGTCAACTACAACTAGGCCTCTTCTAATACAAATTGAAGAGGCAGTACAATTACCCATATATGAGGGCTCAGCATTATAACACCACATCATCAATATGGACAGAAAAAATAAACGGCCCCTTTATATTAAAAGCCGTTTATTCTATTATGAAATGGCTATCCTATTACAGAACAGCTTTTTCTACAACGCGAACAAGTGTCCATGACTTTGTTTTGGACATTGGGCGGTTTTCACGGATTTCCACTAAATCACCGATACCACATTCATTGTTCTCGTCATGTACATGCAATTTGGTCGTACGACGGATAAACTTACCATACAGAGGATGTTTTACCATACGCTCAACAGCAACAACTATGGATTTCTCCATTTTATCGCTAGTTACACGACCTTGCAAAATACGGATTTTATCGTTCATTACACACCCGCCTTTTTAGTCAATAAAGTCTTAACGCGTGCAATATCACGACGTACTCGTTTCAACAGGTGAGACTGTTGCAGTTGACCACTTGCTGCCTGCATACTCAAGTTAAATTGCTCACGTAGCAGGTTAAGCAGTTCAGTGTTCAACTCTTCAACGCTTTTCTCGCGCAGCTCTTTTGCTTTCATTACATCACCGTCTTAGTTACAAAGGTGGTTTTGATAGGCAGTTTTGCTGCTGCCAAATTGAATGCTTCGCGAGCTAGCTCTTCTGGAACACCGTCCATTTCATAAAGAACTTTGCCAGGTTGGATCAAAGCAACCCAATACTCTACGTTACCCTTACCTTTCCCCATACGCACTTCAAGTGGCTTTTCAGTAATAGGTTTATCTGGGAACACACGAATCCAGATTTTACCCTGACGCTTAACTGCACGGGTCATGGCACGACGTGCCGCTTCAATCTGACGTGCAGTCAGACGTCCACGACCCACTGCCTTCAGACCGAAAGTGCCGAAGCTAACATCCGTACCTACAGCTAGACCACGATTGCGGCCTTTATGCATTTTACGGAATTTGGTACGCTTTGGTTGTAACATCAGCGACTCTCCTTACTTGTGGCCTTTACGCTGCTGCTTTTTAGTTTGAACTGTAGGTTTCTCTACCTTTTCAACAGCAGCCATACCACCTAGGATCTCACCTTTGAAGATCCATACCTTAACGCCGAGTACACCATAAGTGGTGTGCGCTTCTGCAGTGTTATAATCGATATCAGCACGCAAGGTGTGCAACGGCACACGGCCTTCACGATACCACTCAGTACGTGCAATTTCAGCGCCGCCTAAACGACCGCTAACTTCCACTTTGATACCTTTTGCACCTAGACGCATAGCATTTTGTACTGCACGTTTCATAGCTCGACGGAACATAACACGACGCTCCAGCTGTGAAGCGATACTATCAGCAACTAATTTAGCATCTAGTTCAGGCTTACGTACTTCAGCAATATTGATTTGCGCAGGCACACCAGCAATATCTGCTACTGTCTTACGCAGCTTCTCGACATCTTCACCTTTTTTACCGATAACAATACCAGGACGAGCGGTGTGAATAGTTACACGGATACTCTTCGCAGGGCGTTCGATAACGATACGTGAAATAGATGCCTTTGCCAGTTCTTTATTCAGATACTGGCGTACTTTAAAATCGCTGTCTAGGTTGTCAGCGAATTCTTTTGTATTCGCATACCAAGTAGAGTTCCAAGGCTTGACAATACCCAGGCGAATACCATTAGGATGTACTTTCTGACCCATTGCTAGTCTCCAGAGTCTCAGCGATCGGACACAACCACAGTAATGTGGCTGATGCGCTTCAAAATACGATCTGCACGGCCTTTCGCGCGAGGCATGATGCGTTTCATAGTTGGACCTTCGTTAACGAAAATTTTCGTAACTTTTAAGTCATCAATATCAGCACCATCGTTGTGCTCGGCGTTAGCAATAGCAGACTCAAGTACTTTCTTCACTAAACCAGCAGCTTTTTTGTTGGTATAGTTCAGAATTTCCAGAGCTTGCGACACTTTCTTACCGCGGATCAGATTAGCCACTAAACGAACCTTCTGAGCAGAAGAACGAGCGTGGCGATGCATAGCGATAGTTTCCATCTCTTCCTCCTACCTTAACGTTTCTTGGCCTTTTTATCGGCCGCATGGCCGCGATAAGTACGGGTCGGCGCGAATTCACCCAATTTATGACCAACCATTTCGTCGGTTACATAAACTGGAACATGCTGACGACCATTATGGACAGCGATGGTCAAACCGATCATGTTAGGAAAGATCGTTGAACGACGGGACCAAGTCTTGAGAGGCTTTTTGTCGCCGCTTTCCACCGTTTTCTCTACCTTCTTCAGCAAGTGCAGGTCAATAAAGGGACCTTTCTTGAGAGAACGTGGCATGGTTTATCCTCTAATTATTTTTTAGAACGGTGCCGTACGATATATTTATCAGTACGCTTATTACTACGGGTCTTTTTACCTTTGGTTTTTACACCCCAAGGTGTTACCGGGTGTTTACCAAAGTTACGACCTTCACCACCACCATGTGGATGGTCTACTGGGTTCATCGCTGTACCACGAACGGTAGGGCGAATTCCACGCCAGCGGCTAGCACCAGCTTTACCCAGAACACGTAGCATATGCTCCGCATTACCAACTTCACCTAATGTCGCGCGGCAATCAGAAAGCACTTTACGCATTTCACCAGAACGCAAACGGATAGTTACATAACTACCATCACGTGCAACGATTTGCACATAAGCACCCGCTGAACGAGCAAGCTGACCGCCTTTACCTGGTTTAAGCTCAACATTATGAACTATTGAACCGACAGGAATATTACGCATAGGTAAAGCATTACCTGTTTTAATTGTAGCATCTACACCAGATTGAATTTGGTCACCAGTTTTTATACCTTTTGGTGCCAGAATATAACGACGCTCTCCATCTTTATAGAGAACTAATGCAATATTCGCAGAACGGTTTGGATCATATTCCAGACGCTCAACAGTAGCAGCAATACCATCTTTATTACGTTTAAAGTCGATCAGACGATAATGCTGTTTGTGACCACCACCAATATAACGCGTAGTAATACGGCCATTATTGTTACGTCCACCGGTCTTGTTTCTTTTTTCAAGCAATGGAGCATAAGACCTACCCTTATGCAGCTCAGGGTTAACCACTTTAACTACGTGGCGACGGCCCGGAGACGTAGGTTTACATTTAACAACTGCCATTGTTCTTTACTCCTCCGACTTACTCTGCACCACCGATGAAGTCCAAATGTTGGCCTTCTTTCAGAGTGACGTAAGCTTTTTTCCAGTCGCTACGACGGCCAATTCGCTGACCGTGGCGTTTGGTTTTGCCTTTAACTAGTAAAGTATTTACACCTTTGACTTCAACTTCGAACAGTTTTTGTACGGCAACCTTAATCTCTGCTTTAGTCGCACCTCTAGCAACTTTAAGCACGATGGTATTACTTTTTTCCATCGCTGTAGAAGCTTTTTCAGAGACATACGGTGCACGCAGTACTTTTAGCAGACATTCTTCACGGATCATGCTAGCATCTCCTCAATTTGCTTCACAGCATCAGCAGTCATAACTACTTTGTCGAAGGCAATTAGACTAACCGGATCAATACCGATTGCATCACGAACATCAACTTTATATAAGTTACGGGCTGCTAAAAACAAGTTTTCATCAACCTTATTCGTAACGATCAACACATCATCCAGAGCCATTTCCTTTAATTTTTGCACAAGAAGCTTAGTTTTCGGTGCTTCCAGAGCAAATTTTTCGACAACAATCAGACGATCCTGACGTACCAATTCAGACAAGATGCTTTTTAAAGCACCACGGTACATCTTTTTATTTACTTTTTGACTGTGGTTCTGTGGTTTCGCTGCGAAAGCAACACCACCAGAGCGCCAAATTGGGCTCTTAACTGAACCAGCACGTGCACGACCAGTGCCTTTCTGCCGCCATGGTTTTTTACCAGAACCGGAAACCTCAGCACGAGTTTTCTGAGCACGAGTACCTTGACGAGCACCAGCTGCATACGCAACAACTACTTGATGCACAAGCGCTTCATTGAAATCACGCCCGAAGGTAGTTTCGGAAACAGTCAGCGTCAGCGCGCTTTGCGCGTCTTTCATTACCAATTCCATTCCTATCTCCTCGACGTTACGCCTTAACAGCTGGTTTTACGATCAGGTTGCTACCAGTCGCACCTGGAACAGCACCTTTGACCAACAGCAGATTACGCTCAGCGTCAACGCGTACTACATCCAGACTTTGAATAGTTACACGTTCATTACCCAATTGTCCTGCCATTTTCTTGCCTTTAAATACCTTACCCGGTGTTTGGTTTTGACCAATAGAACCCGGAACACGGTGTGACAAGGAGTTACCATGAGTAGCGTCTTGAGTGCGAAAATTCCAGCGTTTAACCGTACCAGCAAAACCCTTACCTTTGGAGGTACCAGTAACGTCGACTTTCTTGACATCAGCAAAAATTTCAACACTAATGCTTTGACCTACGGTAAATTCTTCGTTTTCACTCAAACGAAATTCACGCAGGATACGACCAGCTTCAACCCCAGCTTTAGCAAAATGTCCAGCTTCAGGTTTTGTTACACGGTTTGCTTTTTTGCTACCGGTAGTAACCTGGATTGCATTATAACCATCGGTTTCCAGGCTCTTAACCTGAGTCACTCGGTTATTTTCGATTTTGATAACAGTTACAGGAATAGAAACACCATCTTCAGTGAAGATGCGTGTCATTCCTATTTTCTTCCCGACTAAACCAATCATTGTTTCAACCTCTCAATCGCGCAACGACCTGATTAACCCAGGCTGATCTGCACATCTACACCGGCAGCCAGATCCAGACGCATTAGAGCATCAACGGTTTTCTCAGTTGGCTCAACGATGTCAACCAGACGCTTATGAGTACGAATTTCGTACTGATCACGCGCATCTTTATTAACATGCGGTGAAACCAGAACGGTAAAACGTTCTTTACGTGTAGGTAACGGGATCGGACCACGTACTTGAGCGCCAGTGCGCTTAGCAGTTTCGACGATTTCCGCAGTTGATTGATCAATTAAACGATGATCAAAACCTTTCAGGTGGATACGGATTCTTTGGTTCTGCATGAGAACAGAGCTCCAACTATTTTATAAACTTAAAAAATTACTACCCACACCCATTTCAATTTATAGTGGAGTGTAATCGTTCTCATAATAACCTCCAAATCGGAGGTATTGTTTTAACGCAGCTTTACTGCTTGCTAGCCTTTACGGTCAGACTCCTAAACTAAAGAGTCTAATGCATTATACGTAATTTCAAGATAAGAGCAAGCCGTAGATAAAAAAAATTGCATAAAATCTATTTATAAAAATCTTATGCGATAATATTTGTGAAAATCTTAATAGCTAGTGATGAACGCAACTTAAATTAGTTCTCTAAATTTCTCTTCTTGAAGTTGAGATTGTAGGTAATTTTTTGTTCCTATAGCTGCTAGCAAAGCCAATTGTGTTTCAAGCCAATCAATATATTTTTCTTCATCAGTAAGTATTTCGATCATCAAAATCACGACTAACATAATCATCAACCGAATCCACATAAGCAATTGCTGAACGCAAGTCTTCCACTCCTTTGAGTTCAAGCTACAAATCAGATTTAAGTATTTCTTTCAATATTCTCACCAATATTTAATTTACCTAAATCCTGCAAATTCGGTATACTGAACCACCCCGGGTTTATTGGAGAGTTTTTATTCCGTGCATTTAAACAACAAA
>JBGDCZ010000041.1:0-22019 GCA_048493715.1 Arsenophonus endosymbiont of Dermacentor nuttalli
TTTGTTGTTTAAATGCACGGAATAAAAACTCTCCAATAAACCCGGGGTGGTTCAGCACAAAATAAAATTTTTAAAGGATATTAATAATGTATAAAGTAATCGTAGCAACCCGCAAATCCAGCTAAAATAAACGCTATTAACTTAGCCTTTGAAGCTGTTTTTGGTGCTGGCAATTATCAAATTGAGAGCATCATTGTTAGTAGTAATGTAACCACAGCAACCGATTGGTAAGTACGGAAACTCGAACAGATGCGCGTCAACGTGTTATGGCTTCACGTCAAGTTCGTTTTGAAGCAAATTTTGGGTTGCTATAGAAGCCGGCATTGAAGATGAAATGACTTTTGCTTAGATCGTAATTGAGCATAAAAAAATTCGTGGAGAATCCCGTTCTGCCAGTATTATGTTACCTGAACAAATTCTACTTAGTATCCGTGACGACCCGACCACGAGTGAGGCGATGTAATGGCTAACATTAAACATAGCGAAGGCGCAATTAATTTCTTTACCAATGGTTTACTCAACCGTACCAGCGTCTACCAAAAAGCACTTATTTTGTGCACTGGTATCTATCCAACATAAAATTTATAAAAAACTTAATGTGCTACATGACGACTAAATCATGTCAGCTTTGCCTAATCGTTTGAAGACAGACAAAAGGTAAGCTGTTTCGCAAACAATAAAACATTTTACGACCTGAGTAACTGTTGTTGCAACCAAGCTTTCACTTCACTAGTAGCACTTTTCAGACTATTGGAACCCCGCGTAATGGTTGCAATTCCGACACCTAATTCACTTTTCAGCTCTCGCTGACTCATTTCACCTTCCATTAATGCCTGTATAATCCGAACTCTAGTCGCCAAAGCCATCCGTTCATCTGAGGTTAAGAATAATTGTAAAATGGGTTGCTGTAACTCCTGTTGAAAAGCGTTGCGTAATAATTCCACGAAACATTGCCAATCGGTATTTTCTTCAGGTTGAAGTGCTGGATCAATAAGATAGTTTTCCATAATATCCACCGCATACTATTTAACTAGTACAATAGCATAACATAAACTATGATTGGATAAATATAAAAAGCACTAAAATAGTTCATCATCCCTTCACCATTTGTTAACAAATTAACTGAATTGCCGAGAAAATGTTGATAATAAAGGGTGTAAACCAGAACATTTTTAACATAACGTCGAGTTTCAGAAAATGAGATACTTTCAATAAAAGCGATAGCATTCAATTTTCCGTTACTGACTGCCAACCAACGACTAACTCTAGCAGGCCCTGCATTATAAGCAGCAATAGCTAACACACGATTAAAACAAAATTGCTTCTAAATATGCTTTACCAATCTCAATATTTTTTCTGGATTAATCAATTACGACTATCGGTATAATCAGCGATACCATTAGATTTTGCTACTTGTTGTGCCGTTTGTGGCATTAACTGCATTAAACCAATCGCACCTGCTGCCGAACGTATTTGTGGATTCTAACCACTTTCTTGCCGGGCAATCTCCATGGCAAAACTTTTATCAATTTTTTTATCTTTCGTATAGCGTTCAAACTCACGTTCCTAGACAATAGGAAAACGTTCTATTAAGTGATCCCAAAATTTACCAATTATAGTCGCCTGTACACTTAAATCAGCCCATCGATGCTCAAATGCGTAACGTGCTAGTTGCTTAGTTGCTGTTGGCGCCACTTGGCCTGCTGTATCGTTACATCAGCGAATATTGCCAGGCGATATCATCGTTTAATTGCTGCCGTTGTCTATGGCTCATTTTCTGTGCTTGGGTAATAATCGGGATCACTATCTTACCCTTCTCTACTGATTGGCGAACAAAACGGCAAAAGATCTCCAATATTACTTGCCGGTTAAAATCAGAAGGTTTGACCATACGGGCAAATTCCACAACAAAGGAGGGATCTTGCTGTAACGTGGCCAAGTGCTGACCAATGATTTGAGTTTTAGCTGGTAAACGATTTACTAAGCTGGCAATCAGAGTAGTACCATTGTTTTTGATAGCTAAAAAAATACGTTGCAAAATCAATTCAGTCGTTAATTGTCCAGCCTGTTGCCAAAGGGTAAAAAGTTGATCACACCCTTTAGGAAGTAAATAACCGTGTAGCCAAATCTCTTTCGCTTCCCGCCATACCACTTGCTTATTACCTGTTTACCATTTTGCATAGTAATAATTACAGCGTGCAATAATCGCTTTTGGTGGTTCGGGGCTAAAAGATAGCAGGCTCTGCCATTCGCCGTATTCGGCAAGCTGATTGACCAAAAGGGTTGCTAGTTTTTAGTTTAGCGGAAAATAAGGATACTGCCTAATAAAAGCCTTAACCTGCAGCACAGAAAGGGTATTAAGATGTTGCGTCAATCGTCAATATTCTAAATAAGGATAAAGCGGATAGTCAGTTAACATTGGCATCAAACGAGCTACTTGATTATCATCATTGGCATCCCACGTTTGTTTAATTGCCTGATAACGCTCTCGTTGAGCGGTCAATGAGTCACTCAATGGATGGAAAGATAACCACAGGATCATCAGTAATAATATCTCTTCCCGGCACTTTTTCGGCCCCATTGTTCACTCCTATCTACGATAACAATATCTATATAAAAATATTATTACCGAAAACAAATATAATCAGTGTACTAATTTGAAAAATACTCATAAAAATATAATTTCATATGATTGCAAAATTATTGCCAGTATGCCTGACAAGCAATAACCTATATAAAAACTAAAGTAGTGATGATAGTAAATAGGATGGTATATAATAACCAGCCAGCAACTTACCTGCTGAATAAAATGGCTCAATCTAATATGAATAAGGTAATCATTTATTTAGAAAAAACTTTATGGTAAAGATCATCCACAAATCGATTAAGATCACATTAACATTATTAATCGCAATTTAGGCATAATTTTAAAAGGTGCCTGAATATTTTCTTCAAATTAGATAAACAACACATTGATATCTAAAATTATCCAATTAGCTAAAAGGTAGAATAAATTGGCACAGTTCGTCTATTCCATGCATCTAGTGGGAAAAATTGTCCCACCCAAAAGACATATCTTAAAAAATATCTCTCTTAGCTTCTTCCCTGGTGCCAAAATTGGTGTTCTCGGTCTTAATGGAGCGGGTAAATCAACATTACTTCGTATTATGGCTGGTATTGATACTGAAATAGAAGGTGAAGCACGCCCCAATTCAGGGATCAAAATTGGCTATTTACCCCAAGAACCCAAACTCAATCCTAACCATACTGTCCGTGAAGCAGTGGAAGAAGCTGTCAGTGAAATAAAAAATGCTCTTACTCGCCTTGATGAAGTTTATGCAGCCTACGCTGAGCCTGATGCTGATTTTGATAAATTGGCAAAACAACAAGCAGAGTTAGAAGCTATTTTGCAATCACATGATGGACATAATTTAGATAACCAATTAGAACGTGCAGCTGATGCACTACGTTTACCCTCTTGGGAGACTAAAATAGCACAACTTTCAGGCGGAGAGCGGCGTCGGGTAGCCATTTGTCGTCTATTGTTAGAAAAACCCGATATGCTATTACTTGACGAACCCACTAACCATTTAGATGCAGAATCGGTTGCTTGGTTAGAGCGTTTTCTATACGATTATGAAGGTACTGTGGTCGCTATCACTCATGATCGCTATTTTCTGGATAACGTTGCTGGTTGGATACTGGAACTTGATCGTGGCGAAGGTATTCCTTGGCAAGGTAATTACTCCTCTTGGTTAGAACAAAAAGAGGCTCGTTTAGCACAGGAATCTTCCAGCGACGCTGCCCGCCGTAAATCGATCGAAAAAGAACTGGAGTGGATCCGGCAAAATCCTAAAGGCCGTCAAGCAAAAGGAAAAGCGCGTTTAGCTCGTTTTGAAGAGTTAAATAGCGTTGAGTATCAAAAGCGTAATGAAACCAGTGAGCTCTTCATTCCGCCAGGACCACGTCTTGGAGACAAAGTCTTAACGGTAGAAAATCTTAGCAAATCCTATGGTGAGCGGGTTTTAATTGAAAACCTCAGTTTCTCGATCCCCAAAGGGGCTATCGTTGGTATTATCGGCCCAAATGGCGCAGGCAAGTCGACACTTTTTCGTATGATTTCAGGTCAAGAGCAGCCTGACTCGGGTAGCATAACCTTAGGTGAAACCGTTAAAATTGCCTCAGTTGATCAGTTCCGTGACACAATGAACAATAATAAAACGGTGTGGGAAGAGGTGTCCGGCGGGCAAGACATTATGCGGATCGGTAATTTCGAAATCCTAAGTAGAGCTTATGTCGGACGTTTTAATTTCAAAGGCGTTAATCAGGGTAAGCGAGTTGGAGAACTTTCTGGTGGTGAACGTGGCCGTTTACACCTGGCAAAACTACTCCAAGTCGGTGGGAATATGCTACTACTGGATGAGCCAACCAACGATCTGGATGTCGAAACGCTGCGAGCATTAGAAAATGCATTACTGGAATTTCCGGGCAGTGCTTTAGTTATTTCCCATGATCGCTGGTTCCTTGATCGTATTGCCAGCCATATTATTGATTATCAAGATGAAGGGAAAGTCACTTTCTTCGAAGGTAATTTCAGTGAATATGAAGAGTATAAAAAACGGACATTGGGCGCTGATGCGCTAGGACCTCATCGCATCAAATATAAAAAAATGAGTAAATAAATAACCCAAATAGGATAAGGCTTGTTACTGCAAGCCTTATTATTTAGAGGCCGGTGAATTTTCATCCATCATAAGTAGTTGCTGAACCAGCTCAACACAACGTAAAAAACGGTCATCATAATTAGGCGAATTGACCACCACAAATTCCACTTGATTTTCCAGTAAGAGATCAATCAATAAATTTTGAAATGTTATACGTTCCTCATCACTGCCCAAACTACGCAATCCATCAGCAACCCATGGGGTATTATTTTCTAACAAGATCACCAAGTCAAAACGATATTCATCAATCAGTGCTTGCACAAAAGGGTGAGCCTTACCTTCATAGTGCATACAAAAAGCTTGGGTGGTAATAAAATCAGTATCGATAAACGCCACTTTATTGGCATACTTAACTGCAAAGTCAATATATTTTGCATGCCCTAATGCGATCTTGTCATAGTCAGAATATTGTAACGCCATCTCATCACCGCCTAAATGAGAAAAAACGTAATAACGTCCATATTCCCATGCACTGGTGGTGTTAAAAATATTAGCTAGTTTGTTAACTAAAGTTGATTTACCACTTGATTCTCCACCTAATATGGCAACCTTACGGACAAAAAAAGGTTTTACTTCTGTTGGAATATATTCCCAATAACGAAATGGAGCTTGCCTAATTTGATTGCCACTAATATTCATAAATGTGCGTTCAGGATCGATAAGCACGACTTCTGCCTCAAGATATTTTTTATAATGAGCAATATCTTCTACTTCACCAGAATAAATAAATTGTGGGTGAATATTCTTGGCCATTAAAAAATTTTTCATTCCTTCACTCCACGCTTGCCAGCCATGTGGATACGGCTCTATGCCCTGTTCATCAAAAGAATGAATATAAATATTTTTTTGATACTTAAAGGTTTGTAATAACCAGCGTAGCCGATCGCTTACTGTAGGTTGCTGTGACATAGAACTATCGATAAAAAGCGCTCTATCTCGAGGTTCATCATGACAAAGAATAACATTTAATTCATCAACTTGACTACAGGCACGCTGGATCAAATAAATATGCCCGGTATGTAATGGATAAAACTTACCAAATACCACCCCAACACTTTTAGGCTTTAACGGATATTCAATATTTAAAAAACGATGTAAGGCAGCAATTTTTCGCGCGCTAGGATTGTTAATTTTATCATTAATTAATTGACTCAAATAACCTTTTGTCATACCGCAAACTGTAGCAATCTGTTGTAGAGTACAACCAGTTTGCTTGATTGCATGTTTCAAGTAATCAAACTGTTTCATAGCCACTCCGGTTAGTCAAAGTCTTCCATAACCGTTAATGCCTCTGACAGTTTTTTAACACCAAACAACTGCATATTGGGTAATGATTTTTTGGGTACATTAGCAAAAGGAACAATCGCACGTTTAAAACCATGTTTTGCCGCCTCAATGATCCGCTCTTGTCCACTAGGTACCGGACGGATTTCACCGGCCAATCCAACCTCACCAAAAACCACAACATCACACGGCAGTGGGCGATTACGAAAACTTGAGACTAAAGAAAACAGTAAAGCAAGATCAGCACTGGTTTCCGTCACTTTAACCCCACCGACAACATTAACAAAAACATCTTGATCAGACATTTGTAATCCTCCATGCCGATGCAAAATAGCCAGCAAAATAGCTAATCTATTTTGCTCCAAACCAACAGCAACACGTCGTGGATTAGTTAACAGTGAATAATCCACTAACGCTTGAATTTCCACCAGCAATGGGCGCGTCCCCTCCCAGACAACCATCACCGAGCTACCCGATGTGATCTCTTCTCCGCGACTAAGAAAAATAGCGGATGGGTTATTCACTTCTTTTAACCCTTTCTCCGTCATGGCAAATACACCAAGCTCATTAACCGCACCAAACCGATTCTTATGGCTTCTTAAAGTACGAAATCGTGAGTCGGCTTCACCATCGAGCATTACCGAACAATCAATACAGTGTTCAAGTACTTTGGGGCCGGCCAAAGAACCATCTTTAGTCACATGCCCTACCATAATAATGGCTATACCGTGTGTTTTAGCAAAGCGGGTAAGATAGGCGGCAGTTTCTCGCACTTGTGCCACACTACCCGGTGATGACTGTATATCCGCCATATGCATAACCTGAATAGAATCAATTACCATTAATTTTGGCTGTTCCTGCTCGGCAATTAAACAAATTTGCTCAATACTAGTTTCAGATAGCATATTGAGATGCTCGGACGGTAATCCTAATCGATGAGCTCTCATCGCCACTTGCTGCAAAGACTCTTCACCGGTAACGTATAAAGTTTTTATTTGTGATGAAAGTCGACACATGGTTTGCAACAGCAATGTACTTTTACCGGCACCTGGATTTCCACCAATTAAGATAGCGCTACCCGGAACCACTCCACCACCAAGCACACGATCAAATTCTTTAAATTCAGTAGAAAAACGCGGCAATGCTTCTAAACTGATGGCAGATAATTTCTGCACTTGATTACCGGCAGCGTTGCCAGCATAACCATTAAAACGCTCTGCTCGCGAGGAAGAACTGGCTGCTAAACTTACCTTTGTGATGGTATTCCAGCTATGACAAGCAATGCATTGCCCTTGCCATCGAGGATAATCTGCACCACATTCATTACAAACAAATACTCTTTTTACTGCTTTTGCCACGCCTATTGCCTCTCTGCTGTCATGTTCTGATCTTTAACGCTCTTCATGTTTTAAAGCACCACTTAAAATACAAAGCACTGCCATTAAATCAGCATGTTGAATCGTTACTTTGGCCTTGGCCTGCACTTTAGGTTTAGCATGGTAAGCAATACCCAGTCCCGCCCTACAGATCATTTTTACATCATTCGCGCCATCACCAATGGCAACCGTTTGCTCGATTGGAATAGAATATTGCCGGGCTAATTTTATTAACGTTTGCGCTTTGACTTTAGCATCAACAATGTTGCCATTCAGTTTACCTGTTAATTTGTTATCTTTAATTTCTAGTCTGTTAGCAACCGTTGCTGTCAATTTTAATTTTTCTTTTAAATAATTAGTAAAAAAACTAAATCCACCCGAAATAATAACAACATGCCAGTCAAAAGACTGTAATTTACGAACCAAACTGGTCAAGCCTGGTGTTAGAGGCATATGCTCTAATACTTTGTGCAAAATTTGCACATCCGTTCCGGCAAGTAGTTTAACTCGTGCTTTTAGACTTTCACTAAAATCAATTTCCCCTTGCATAGCACGTTCAGTAATTTCTGTAACCTGCAGACCAACTCCCGCCAGACGAGCAATTTCATCGATGCATTCAATTTGAATTGCCGTTGAATCCATATCCATCACCAATAATCCTGGCACACGTAAACGGGGAATGTTACCCAGTGGCACGACATCTAGACTACATTCTTCAGTTATTTTTTTTATTTTTGCAGTTAAACTACCGGCGATACGAACGACTTGATAATCATCAATCCACCAAGAAGAAACAATGACAATGGCGTTACCCGAGCGTTTTTGAAAGTGACTAATACGTTGTTTATTAAGCCCTCGCCCATAAAGCAACCAACCACTATCACCAGCCCGATAATCCAATGGCATCATTTCTTCGCCACTTAATGAAAGTGGTAATCCTGGCCACTTTTGGATCTCATTAGGCAAATAACAATAAGTTAAACTGGTCGACATTAATTCATACTCCTATAATCCAATAACGACAATTAGCCAACAAAAAAACTCCTTTTCAAACTACCTTATCATCACAACCTCTGGCAATATGATAATTAACTAAGTTTAAAAGAGCCTATTATGACTAAAACGAAATTAAAGTTTCGATTACATAAAACAATTATCATTTTAATTTGCATCTCCTTACTAGTTATTCTAATCGAAGGAGTTAGCTATTTTGGTCGTTCACAACAGCAAATCAGAGTTGAACAGTTTAAAGAGCTTGCCCAAACACTAGCTGAGCAAGTTGCCTTTAGCTTGTCCAATTATATACAAAGTGATGGTAAGAATTTTAATAATGAACAGATCCTTGCCATTCTTAAGCAATTAATAATCAATGCACATATATTCTCGATGCAAGCGTCTATTTGAATGACGGCACTCAAATTCAACATGCCGGTGAAAAGGTGGCTTCACGAGAGCGGTTATCTCTTAATCAACCTCCATCCCACAACTATGTTAATTACCAATTGATTGTTCCAATCTTAGATACCGAAAAACCAAAAGGCTTTTTACGTTTAACCATCGATGCACATCAATTTAGTATAGGATCTAAACAAATAGATAATATGGCTAATTTATTAAGGATTATGCTACTCTTAGCGTTGATTATCGGTTTTATCTTGGCTAATGTCTTAGCTAGATCCATCGCCATTAATTGGCCAAAAATACCTTTTATACCAAACATTAATAAACAATCAGCTAATCATTACAAAAGAAATAAAATTACAAAAAAATAAAGCATAGTTATTGAGTAGATTAAAAATCACAATATCAATAACCAAAAAAGCAGATTAAAATCTGCTTTTTTGGTTTGTTTATATTTAATTATTTTTTCAATCAAGCAATAGCACTGATTCTAACACAATCTCAACCATCTCATTAAATGTCGTTTGCCGCTCTGCCGAAGTCGTTACTTCACCACTACGAATATGATCAGAAACCGTACAAATAGTTAATGCTTTAACACCATATTCCGCCGCAATACTATACATACCCGCAGCTTCCATTTCTACCGCCAAAACACCATATTTTTCCATCGTATCAAAAAATTGCATTTTTGGTGTATAAAAAAGATCAGTAGAAAAAATATTGCCGACCCGAACCTTTATATTCTTGGCTTTAGAAGCAGTTACCACATTATGAATCAAATCATAATCCGCAATAGCAGCAAAATCATTATCATTAAATTTTAGCCGATTCACCTTAGAATCAGTGCATGCTCCCATGCCGATAATAATATCCCGTAATTTTACATCATGACTAATAGCACCACAGGAACCTACCCTTAGTATCGTTTTAACATCGAAGTCAATAATTAACTCTTTCATATATTTCATATAGATTGAGCAAGAAGGGATACCGATACCATGTCCCATCACAGAAATGCGACGACCTCTATAATTACCAGTAAAACCTAACATACCACGAACATCATTTACCTGACGACTGTCGTTCAAAAAATTTTCTGCAATATGCTTCGCACGTAGCGGATCACCAGGCATCAACATAACATCGGCAAAATCGCCTATCTCAGCATTAATATGTGGGGTAGCTATAAATAAATTTCCTTTTATTTCTTATTAAATAACAGCGAGAATATAAACAAATATTTCCCATCATACTTAAAACAGTGCGTTGCCATATGCCATGGGGGATAAACCAAAATAACGAGCCACAGTTTGGCCAATATCGGCAAAGATCCGTCGGCGACCTAATGCACTAGGTTTTACTGTCGGCCCATAAACTAAAATAGGAACGTTTTCCCTTGTATGATCAGTTCCTGGCCAAGTCGGGTCACAACCATGATCAGCAGTAATAATCAAAACATCACTATTTTCAATTAATGCCAACATTTCTGGCAAACGGTGATCGAATAGCTCTAATCCGGCTGCATAACCAGCAACATCTCGACGATGTCCATAAGAAGAATCAAAATCAACAAAATTAGTAAATACTATGGTATTGTCTGCTGCGTTTTTGATCTCTTTAAGACTGGCATCAAATAGTGCTTCAATTCCGGTTGCTTTTACTTGCTTAGTAATGCCAACATTGGCATAAATATCTGCGATCTTGCCAATGGACACCACTTCACCGACTTTTTCTTCAACCAATTTTTTAAGCATGGTTGGGGCAGGTGGTTCTACTGAATAATCCCGACAATTACCTGTGCGCTGAAAACAACCGGCCTTGTTCCCAATTAAAAGGACGTGCAATAATACGACCGATATTATAAGCGCTATCATCTAGCGTTTTTCTCGTTATCTGACAAAGCTTATAAAGATTTTCAAGACCAAAAATCTCTTCGTGGCAGGCTATTTGAAAAACCGAATCTGCAGAAGTATAAAAAATAGGTTTCCCTATTTTCATATGCTCTTCGCCTAATTGATCCAGGATCACCGTATCAGATGAGTGGCAATTACCGAGATAGCCGGGCAAATTAGCCTCTGCTACTAACTTATCCAATAATAGTTGCGGAAAGCTGTTTTTTTCTTCGGTAAAATATCCCCATTCAAACAAAACCGGAACCCCGGCAATTTCCCAATGGCCTGATGGTGTATCTTTACCAGAAGATAACTCACTAGCATAACCATATGCACCAATGATCTCGGCATTTTCATCCAAACCTATAGGAAATGTTCCTGATGGTGCTTCTGCCGCTTTTCCTAAGCCTAAACGCGATAAATTTGTCAAATAGAGTTTACCTTTGCGTCCCTTATCAGCCTCCCCAAGCGCACATGCTTTAGCGATATGCCCTAAAGTGTTTGCGCCCGCATCGCCAAATCTTTCAGCATCAGGTGTTGCATCGATACCAAAAGAATCAAGAACCATAATGAATATACGTTTCATAACCTACCTTTGGTTAGTTCAAATTCAATTAATCCATTATTAAGCAAAAAATAACTCATTGCATAACCAAAGTTCAAAATAGCTATTTGCTATCGCAACTAAAGCCAAAAAATAATAGATGTCATTAATTAAAAAATTTACTTTTACTAAAGGTAATTTCTGCTGTTATTAAAATAAATACTTTCATTTTTCTGCCAACCAATAATTACTGAAAAGTTGCGTAAAAGCTAATAGTCGTGAGCGAAATTATCCATTGGGCTTCCCAAAGTAATTAATAAACTAGTTAATAAGCTAGATGCGCCAAAACGAAAATGACGTTTATCTACCCATTCCTTTCCCATAATACCATCGGCTAAAGCCAGATATTGAGCAGCTTCTTCTACCGTACGAACGCCACCAGCTACCTTACAACCAACTTTGCTAACAACGTCCATCTCTTGAATAACCTTAAGCAAAATTTCACCATTCTCAATGGTGACATTTATCAATACCTTACCAGTTGAGATCTTAATAAAATCAGCGCCCGGCCCCAATGGCAATTTCGGCTGCTTGGCGAATAAGAGCAGCCTGCTTTAATTCACCGGCTTCAATAATGACTTTCAGTAAAACCCTACTAATAACAAAAATTTCTTTACACACCTTAACAAAATCAAAACCAATGTGCTTATTACATGCTAGCAATGCCCGATAGGGAAAAACAACATCAATTTCATCGGCTCCATAAGCAATAGCATCTTGTGTTTCAGTTAATGCAACAGCAACATTATGCCCACCAAAAGGGAAATTAGTTACAGTTGCAATGCAAATATGCGGGGTATTTTGTTCAGCTAAAACATTACGTGCCAATGGAATAAAACGAGGATAAATACATATCGCAGCAGTATTGCCCTGTGGTATTTTTGCTTGATGGCATCCCGGGATAGCACTTGATGCCCGAATAATATCTAACCAGTCATCCTGTGTTGGCTGAAAATAAACGGGACTAAAATCATTATAGCGACATGCACTAATTAAAAATTGGCGTCAGCCATCTAAGCAAGCTAATCCAGTAGAAAAATCAAGTGGTAAATCACGAGAGGTGACATCAATTAACCAATCTAAATCAATCATATGACCACCACGAATGAAGCGTAATGGATTAAAAAAATGAGACTTGGTGGTATATTGAGTGATCACTTGGCAGGCATAACCGTGCTGCTAACAAAGATAGGCCGACAAATTTTGTGCACCAGCCGATGTCCCTATCATTATATCAAAGGGATTGAATGCAACTCGGAGAAATTCATCCAATACACCTGCAAAAAATACAACGCTAGCCGCCACCCTCACAAACTAATGCTATTTAGCCGGTATTAGCTACATTATCATAGAAGGTTAACGGCTCAATATTACCCAGTGTAACTGATATATGTTTTCCTATGTTGATTATTCCCCCTTGAAACTGGTAGTAGACCCTTTAAATACAATCTGTTATTTAAAATCCATTATTGCTGTTTAATCCTGATATTTTTAACAACTTATAACAGCGGGGAAATCAATCAATACAATAATTTAAAATAGTCACATCCCTCCCCCCCCCTCCCTCACTAATAAAAAGTGAGGGTAATGTAACAAAAAATCAATGTGCAATTAATGCTCACGCGTTTTACAGAACCGAATTTCAGGATAACGCTCGCTGGTTAGATTAAGATTTACCATCGTTGGCGCAATATAGCTAAGATTGTCACTGCCATCTAAAGCCAGATTCTGTTCATTTTTACGTTTGAACTCTTCTAACTTTCTTATGTCATCACATTCGATCCAACGTGCTGTTGACACATTTACCGGCTCATAAATAGCTTCAACATTGTATTCACTCTTCAAGCGTGCTACCACCACATCAAACTGAAGAATACCAACAGCACCAACAATAAGATCATTATTTTCTAAAGGACGAAATACCTGGACCGCACCTTCTTCTGATAACTGAACCAATCCTTTAAGTAACTGCTTCTGTTTTAAAGGATCACGTAAACGAATACGTTTAAAAAGCTCAGGCGCAAAATTAGGAATTCCAGTAAACCTTAGCGCTTCGCCCTGGGTAAAGGTATCACCAATCTGAATAGTGCCATGATTATGTAATCCAATAATATCGCCGGGAAACGCTTCTTCAACATGCGATCGATCACCAGCCATAAAAGTGAGCGCATCTGAAATAACCACATCTTTTTTATTTCGCACCTGATAAAGTTTCATACCCTTTTGATAACTACCAGAGACAATACGTAAAAAAGCTATCCGATCGCGATGTTTAGGATCCATATTGGCTTGTATTTTGAATACAAAACCAGAGAATTTTTCTTCTTGGGCTTTTACAATACGACTGTCAGCCTGCCGCGGCATCGGTGTTGGAGCCCAATCGACCAAACCATCTAGCATATGATCAACACCAAAATTACCCAAAGCGGTACCAAAAAAGACCGGTGTTAACTTGCCTTGCAAAAAAGCATCTACATTGAATTCGTGAGAAGCCCCTTTTACTAACTCAAGCTCCTCTCGTAACTGAGCAGCAAAATCATCACCGACCACTTTGTCCAAATCAGTATTATTTAATCCTTTAATAATACGTACTTCTTGAATAGTGTGCCCTTGGCCGCTCTGGTACAAAATAGTTTCATCGCGATAAAGGTGATAAACCCCTTTAAATAATTTACCACAACCAATTGGCCAGGTAATAGGGCTACAAGTAATACTCAATTCACTTTCAACCTCATCCATTAATTCCATTGGATCGCGAATATCACGATCTAATTTATTCATAAAGGTTAAAATAGGCGTATCACGCAGCCGAGTCACTTCCATCAATTTACGTGTGCGATCTTCAACACCTTTCGCCGCATCAATCACCATCAAACAACAATCGACCGCCGTTAAAGTACGATAGGTATCTTCCGAAAAATCCTCATGCCCTGGCGTATCGAGCAAATTAATAAAGCAATTTTGATAAGGAAATTGCATTACCGAAGTAGTAATCGAGATGCCACGCTGTTTTTCCATTTCCATCCAGTCGGACTTAGCATGTTGATTCGAACCTCGGCCTTTTACTGTCCCAGCCTTTTGAATAGCCTGGCCAAATAACAGTACTTTTTCTGTGATCGTTGTTTTCCCTGCATCAGGGTGAGAAATGATAGCAAATGTTCTTCGCCACTGTATTTTCTGACAAAAACTATTCTCATTCATTATAACTATCCAACATACACAACCTGATGTATAAAAAATTGGTAAAAATTATATACCGACAAAGTCATTTTGAAAACAATTACCGACTAACTAAAAAAACATTTTTATGTTAGTCGACAAAATTAAATACAAAAAAATCAAAAAATTGTTTTTAGCTAGATATGAATTATTTAATTAAAGTAGCAAACCTATTACTACTATAATAAATTAACTTATTAATTGTATATTATCCAATAAAATTTAAACTATATAGTTATATATCTATATATACTAAAATAAATAAAAATGCTCTTTATTAAAGAGTAGTCAAATATTGACATATCATTGTATATAATATATTAAAAATAAATTTATAAAATAATCAATTAATACTTATTACATGATAGTGTTCTTTACTATTTTTTTATTTTCATTCTATAAAATACTATAAGACTTTTTTCGCTAATATCGGTGCATGATTGATATAAATATTAGCTACATCATATGGTTTGAAAAATATACCTATTAGTAAAAGCAGAAAATAATATAAAAATGCCATCAAAAAAGATGACATTGTTGAGATCTTTTGAATAAAAATTATTTCATTTAACAACAAACAAGATAAATCATCACCATAATTAAGTTTATTAATTAGCTCATCATCATCAAGCTGCTGGCGTAAATTAAAGGAATGCTGGGTAACGGTCGAATAATGACAAAAACATTAACTGAATACTTTCCTTTGATACCTCTATATCATATGCTGATTGGACAGAGAGTAAGTTTTAATATAAAAATAATCAGCAAAATAATAATTTAAAGTAATCGTAAACTCTGCTTCAAATCATATAACCCAAACTTTTCGTCGTATATTTGATAAAGAAAATAGTTTTTTAGTACATATGGTTCGGCTAACCAACTGGTTGACAAAATATTTTGCTATTCATCATTCAATTTTTGCCAACTAGCCGGCCATATCTTCGATTAAGTGATGCTGATTCTAAACCAAAAAAATGCATGGTTATTGGTAAAAGCCGGCAACAAATAGCGTTGAGAACGAACCGTAGTGGTAAAAAAACGTAACATAATCAGCAACAAGGAAAATTTTAATTGATGCCTGGCGGAAGGGAAGATGTTAGCTGTTTTCTTTGTAGATATATTTTTCCATTAGTTAATTTTTCTACTAATGACATAAATATACATTCAACTTGGCTATAATTTGCCTCGACCTGGTAATCAATTGATTGTAAAAACACAATAAACTGAGCTAGTGCATAGAGATTATCTTCAATAACAGGACGTTCCGCCATAATTAAACGACTACAAAATAACTGTATAACCTGATGCGCCTGCGTGACCAATTTGCTCTGATCAATTACACGTTTTTCAGTAATTTTTACATTTTTAACTAGAGTATTATTCTTCATATTTCATCGAATCTGGCTGAAATAACACTAAACGAACCACTTCAGGACAAGAAAAACTTAACGAATGTTAGTATAACCATTCAGTTGCGTTTTTGATCGTGTATAAGTCTGGCAAGTATGACTTAATGCACTGGGGCCTAATGTTTTATAAATGCCACACAACTTATCACTGCCAAAAAACGGGCAATTTCCTGCTTCATTTATTACAATATAAGAATAATTGTTAGTACTACTACCATTAGGATATTTAATAAGATATTTATCGCTGATCTGTTTGATTGCAATTTGATGCGCTGTTTTATATTTTTTATGGGTCTTTTTATCAATATTAATCGTCCAGCCACGGCAACAATGTGGTAAACACTGATCCCCAATGCATTTAAATTTCTTATAAAAAAGCGGGATAATTTCTCTATGTTGTTTCATTACAAATAGACTATTAAGATAATTTTGCCACACAAATTACCAGTTAATAACATCTATCAATGGTGCTATTATCGAATGTAAACCATTTTTTATCTTAATTAAGCTATTTTATATTCATAAAGTAGACATACTGTCCGGCATAATAGTCAGCGCCATAACCACCGCATCTTCCCGTTTTTTTGCCGCCGGATAATAATTCTTTCTTATTATGACAATATGAAAACCAAGTTTTTCATATAGGTGAATTGCCGCATGATTTGATTGCCTGACTTCCAACCATAAAGTTTGAATGCTCTTATTTGACAAATGATCAATCAAATAACGAAGTAAACACTCTCCATAACCTTGACCTTGATAATCAGGATGAATAGCAATATTAAATAGTGTTGCTTCATTGAGCAGAAATTGTGTAATAACAAAGCCAATTAATTGATTTTGCAAACTGATCTTTAAATTAAAATATTGCTTTCCTTGATTACTGTAAAAAATTTTCTCACTCCAAGGAAAAGCATGACTTATTTTTTCAATAGCAAATGCAGATGCCAAATCAGTTTGATCTAAATTAGAAATTATTTTCATACTGGCATACTTGCGCCCATAAAGCTCGTTTAGACTGAGGATTACAATAAATTTCTGCCAATGGCAAAGTATGGATTAGCCACTTCTTTGAAGTGATTGATAATTGTTTGCCTAAGATCCAACAAGGCCAATTAACTTCTTCAGGTAACAGCGATATCTCTTTAGTTAAGAGACAAACTACCTGACGACTATCTATCATCATTGCCCGTAAAATATCTTTAACAAAAATATTACTTAAATCAATGCGTTCATCAGAGATGATAACTAATTGGGTAGAATCAGGAATAGACACTGCATGCTCGCCACGCAATACCGTCGGATTGCGTAATGCCCATTGCATAATTCCCATTCGCTTTAGTAACTGATCTCTAACCGTCATCAAACTAGCCCACAACGATACATACCAAGTCTACCTTATCAAACAGAGCTGCATAAATCAAAATAAAGCATGCCGGCAAAAACCTTATCGATAAATTGCAAAAGTTAGTAATATAAAGCGCGATCAGCATTTTTCGCCATAAGAAATTTATTTTACTAAATCTATACTACAAATAGAATATGAATGACACCCAAATTATTAAGTGACAAATCACAAATGATCGCCAAATATTTGTTGAAAAGGAACCATTGGATTGAAATCTAATAATAGTGATACAATCGTGATAATAAATTTGTATTTCACTCATTTATCAAAATTTACCGCTCTTACGAGAGATGTTTTTACTTGCGCCCCACGCGGCGATTTTTTTCCTATTATAGGCTATATAAGAAATCATAAAGTAACATAGGAGCCGAAATTTATGTCTTCACTGACGCCCGCTAGTGAAGTGATTTTACGTCATCATGAATATTTTATTGGCCGTCGTGTTTTAATCGCTGGTGACCTACAAGATAATATTAATGCAGCAATTAGCGCTGAAATTTTACATATCTTAACTAGTCAATATCACTACTGGTTATCATTTAACAAACAGCTGGGCGAAAATGCTCATTATGACTTAACGCTGGCAAAAAACCTGGCCGAGCAATTTAATACATTGATCTATTTTTGGCCAAAAAACAAACAAGAAGCCAATTTTCAACTACACAATATTTGCTCAGTTTTACCTATAGGTAGTAATATCTTCATTGTTGGTGAAAATCGTAGTGGCGTAAATAGCGTCGATAAAATCTTAAAAGAAATTGGTTGTGTACGTAAAATTGATGCAGCACGACGCAGCAGCCTCTATTATTGCCAGTTAGAAAAAAAACCATCATTTCATTTACAAGATTGGTGGAATATTTATAAGGTAGCTGATATTACTATCAAAGCACTACCAGGAGTATTTAGTCAACAAGCACTAGATACCGGTAGTCAACTACTCCTTTCTACATTTCAAACACCAATAAAAGGTCAGTTATTAGATATGGCATCCGGTTGTGGTGTACTAGGCACGGTTATTGGCAAGAAAAATCCTAGCATAAAATTAACTCTCTGTGATACTCATGTTGCTGCCGTAATTTCATCTATTGAAACATTAAAAATAAATGACTTAACTGGCCATGTCACAGCAAGTGATACCTATTCTACCATTGAAGATACTTACGACTGGATAATTTGTAACCCGCCATTCCATGATGGATTGAAAACAGATTATTCAGCCGCTGAAACAATCATAAAACAAGCACCTAGTTATCTAAAACCAGGTGGAAAATTCAGAATAGTTGCCAATGCCTTCTTACCTTATCCAGATTGGTTAGATAATGCTTTTGGTCGCCATGAAATACTGGCTCAAACAGGTAAATTCAAAATTTATCAGGCCAGTAAATATCGTTGAATCTCATATGACCAACCTTGACTAAAATAATTAACTGTTAAAAGATTATCTAATGCATTGTTATCACTTTCATTTTTAGGACGTTTGAGATAAGAATGGAAGTAGTAACGTTCTTTAATAGTGAATTTAATATAGCATCCGTAAATAATTTATTTTAAATGACCAAATTTCATAAAGGTAATGATTTAAATTATGTGTTAGTCATTAAAGTTCCAATTATCATTTAAGTAATTAATTATATATTTTTATCATTTTCTTGGTTAATTTGTTCGGCACGGTTTTCGCTCACATCTTCTAACACATGATAAGCAATCGCACAAAAAAGCGAATTTAATCTTTTCATATCGCCAAGTAAACTAACATGCAAGTTGCTGGTATCTAGACTTTGTACATTCTGTTTATGTAGGCGCTCAACATGTGCATAAGCATAACGTTGATTTAATAATCGAAATCGATGCTTAGCTCTTCGTAATCGACGGGCATTATCTATATCACCAGACACAAACACCGACATTGCCAAATTTAAGTTATTCTGCAAACGCTCTATGAGTATATTCAGTTCTTTAGCGCCTTCAGGTGAGAAAACATATTGCTTGTCAAATATTTTTTTAACTATTTCTGTAGCCATACGACTAATAATAGTTGCTGATTGCTGTAAATTCAAAGCGGTATCAATAATTTCAGCCCAGCGACGAGAATCAGCTTTCCCCAACTCATTTTGTTGAATTTGAGCCAGATAGAGTTTAATACTACTATGTAGCATATCGATCTCTTCTTCCAAATACCCAATATAGCGCCGCTGTATTTTATTACCATTCAGGACTTCAGCCAAACGTTGCACCATTTGCTCAACGACATCTCCCATACGTAATGTTTCTCTTACTGCATTAGCAATGGCTAATGACGGCGTCTCTAAAGCACCTTTATCCAAATAACGAGGCGCAAAAACCTCAGTTTTTTCTGGAGTATTAGGGACAAGACGTTGACATAAACGCGACATGAATTCGACAAAGGGCAGCATAACTAAGCAACGTAGTAAATTATAAAACACATGAAAATAGATCACGATTTCAGACGCATTAAAATTATACTGACCAATCCAAGCAGATAATTGTTTAATCCATGGTAAAACCAACATCGCACCAATGAGTTTAAATAACAAACTACCTAAAGCCACCTGGCGTGCTAAACCTCTTTGCCGACTACTACCTATCAGAGCCAATAAGCCACTACCGATATTTGAACCAATAACAATAGACAGGCTAATATAAAGCGGCACTAGTTCTGCTACACTTAATGTTGCAGTCAACAAAACAGCCGCCAGACTGGAATAAGTGAGCATCGCAAATACAGCGCCAACCAGTAGTGCTAAGTCAGTATCACCACTTAAAGAGGTAAAAATTGCTTGTATAGCTGATGCATTAGTAATCGGTGCTGCTGAATTAACAATAAGCTGCAAAGCTAATAAAATTAACCCTAAACCTATGGCAACTCGCCCTAATTGACCAACACGATTTTTTTTCTGACTAAGAAAAGCAATAACACCAAATAAAATTGACAATGGTGATAGCCATGCAAAATCAAAAGTTAACACTCGGACCATTATCGCGGTACCGACGTCCGCGCCCAACATAATCACCATAGCGAGCGTGATAGAAATTAAACCTTGTGTTACAAAAGAAATAACCAATAATGCCGTCGCATTACTACTTTGTACTAAAGCAGTGACACTAATACCAGCTAAAAAAGCCCGTGACTTTTTACCGATACTTTGTCCTAATATTCGACGTAAATCAGTACCGAAAACCCGCATAATACCAGTCCGGACAGTATATGTGCCCCACACTAGTAAAGCCACTGATGATAATAATTCAAGTAATGTTAACATTAATTATCCATGTTATTTATTGGTCATATAACTCATTATATTAATAGATCGCGCTATTTAAATTATTTACTGAAAAATGTTATCTCTTAATTTAAAAAATAGCATCAACTATCTTTTAACACTGATACAAAAAATTACCACTGTTTGTTTAAACAAACAGTGGCAAACATGATTCATTACTTGGGAAATTTATCTAAGATCCATAAGATCTTGTAAAGAAAAGAACAATTTGATTCATTCAACTCATCACCAATCTGCCACCAACAAGCGGATGTTTGATTTACAGCATTAGGATATTTTTGATAAAAATCCATTAATATATCAATAATTTTTAAATAAGTATTAACCTTACGTACCCGTAAAGCATCACCACTCAACGAATGAGAAACTGATTTATCATGAATAAAATAATCATAGTAAGATTCATTAATAAACTGAACGCGTTTTGCATTAAGTAATATTGCTGTTGTCCAAGGTATATCTTGATGATGAAGTTGCGGTTCAAACTGATACTGATGTTCACGAATAAAACTCAATTTATATATTCAACCAAGTAACATGTAAAAATTTACGTGAACTTAACCCTTTTTGTAACCATTCAGGAACTGAAATGATGCCTATTGATGGGAATTTCTTTAACGGGAAAATTAATTTAGAAATGGGCCGTCGGTATAAATATAAGTACCATTACACATTGCAACATCTAAATCACCAAGTGTTGCTAACTCTAATAAACGGTTATACATACCTAAATGAATAATATCATCAATATCAGGAAAAGTTATATATTTACCGGTCGCAACATTCATTCTTACATTTCGGGCGACAGAAACCCCTAAGTTTCCCTGATGTATAATTTTAGTATTCGGAAATCGCACTATACATTCCTCTAATAATAAAGCACTGTTATCTGTAGAACCATCCTTGACTAAAATAAGCTCCCAATTTTCTAGTTTTTGTTGTTCAAGGCAATTAAAAAATTTTGGTAAGAATGGTTCGCCATTAAATACTGTAACAACAATAATTCGCATCGGTTCAGCTACCATATGTTTACCTTAATCATTATCCTTTCATTTCAAATATTCAATAGATAAATACTCAGGTATTCAATTATGTTAGAAAAAGCAAATTATCGTTATTTCATTAGTGAAAAAATAACACCACTAATGTTAAATCAATATATTATGAAATAATTTACAACATTAATTATACTCAGATGGAAGATCCAAGAGTTATATAAATACCCTTTATATTATTGATAAAAAAATTGGCATCAGTATTAAATTTATTTGATATAAATTTATTAAAATTATTATATCAATTTTATGTGGCAGATAGATATATTTTCAGATAAAAAAAGCCACCCAAAGGTAGCTTTCTTAACTTATTCAAAGTCTAGCAGCTGCCTACTCTCACAT
>JBGDCZ010000042.1:0-20513 GCA_048493715.1 Arsenophonus endosymbiont of Dermacentor nuttalli
TTTTTAAACCAAAAAAGTGAAATTTAAGGTTGACTTTAAAGACGCTTACTAAGCCTCTTGATCTTTTTCTAAATATTTCGGTACCAGCTCTGATACTACTGAGCCTCCCATCTTTCCCATAATAGGAGGAAGAGGGTGCTGCGGAACAGGTTTAGTTATAGTCCAACCCCCAGTTGGAACCCATTCATCCTGTTACGATATAGGATTCAGTATTTTATCCATCGGTACTTTAATAATGTTACCAGCTGCATATCCACCTGATGCCCCAGCTTTACTTAATAATGCTGAAACAAACGGGTCATCACCTTTAATTTCAGCAGTATATAACCTCCTGCTGCATTCCAAGTTACTGTTGGGTTGTATCCTTTACCTGTTGTAATTGAACCAATGACTCCTGCCCCAATAACATCTGATAGTTTCACTTCTCCAGTTATAAATATTGAATCCCCGCATTAGTCATACTAGATATACCTACTACGATTAATTGTTCTTTACCTTTTGTACGCTATTTGTCACTATCGCTTTTGTTCCCATCACGGCTACAGGCCAAGAGGTCGGATCCATTATCAATACCAGAGTTCTATCACCTTCAGTTATATTCTCTGTCAAAAATTTCAAATCTATTCCATTAAGATAATTAACTAAAGCAGTTGCATACGGATCCTTTAACCTTTCACCAAATCGAATTTGTAATGGATGCGCATCATTCGCTTCATTAGTATACCCTATAATAAGTTCTTCCCAAGTCACGCAAGATACGCCACCTCCGGTACAAGCTTCTATTAGTTCCTGGCTATTCTTATTTACTAATATCAATGTACTCTTGAATAACTGAACTACAATCCCCACCCGTTGCTTTACAAGCTGCTAAATCTTTATCTAATTGTTGAGATTCTTTAGCCGTGAGATAATTATTCTGCACCGCTATTACACCAGCATCCGCGCCACTATAGGCGCCTTCGGCTGTAGCGGAGGCAAGTGCACCGGCCAGACCGCCAATCACCTGGCTGGTGTCGAGGATCTTTTCCACGCGATTCGCACTATCAACATAATAATTATCGCCCAATCCAATGGCCGCCAATTCTGCGGCAAAGGCTCCTGCGGCCACACCAATACTGTCATTGCCGGCTAGCTCTTCAAGGCAGCCATCGCACAATTACTAACCAGTTTGCCAGAAGTGCCAAGTACCTGGCCATTTTTAGCAATCAAATGGGCACCTTCCGCATGTAATTGACGACTTGTCTGGCTGACTAAAGCTGCTAACAGTTTATCTTTAAAACTACCACCATTAAGCGCCGTGTCAATTCCAGAAGTAAGAAGTGATTGTGCTGCTACCCGTTGAACGGTATGTTGCCATTCACCATCACTTAATATTGGGAAAGTTGGGTTATAGGGTGTGGTGGTTTGAGCAACACTATCACCGCTATTTAATATGGTAGTATCTAAACCGGCCAGTGAACCTTCAATTGCCATTGAGGTAATAATCGATTTGACCGATTGGCTGTTGCAAAGCTCTTTTATCGCCCGTACACCGGCTGAAACTGCGCCTTGCATGGCAATTCCACTGCACCGGTCAAACCGGACGCTGATGCAGCACTTATCCCTGCCGGTATAGCTAAGACAGAGGCGGTAGCACCTGTCGCAATCGCGATCACAGCAGCGCTGACCGCCGGATGCAGCTGTTGTTGGCTTATATCTCAGTTTTTATAAACATTTTCGACTTTATGCCAGTTAACGTTAGGATTATTTTTCAGTACTTTCAACCATTGAGATTCAGGGGAATTACCTAATGTGGCCATAATCTGTTTTAGCGTTTGTTCTTTTTGGCCACTAACATCTACTTGGATCCCTTGTGTAACATGCACTTTTAGCTCACCATTATACTGCATGGTCGGCAATTGCCACACCGCTGAATATGCCCCTTTATCACGACGAGTAATAATAAAGATATCCCGTGAGTTTGTAATGGGTTGAAGCCATGTTTTGTTCTGCATCGCTTGAAATAAATACGGCCATGAGTACTGGTTAAAGTCGTGTTACGTTGGGTATTAATTTTTGTCGCTTCATAGAAGCTATCGTTATAACTCAATAAATTGATATCATTACCGGCATGAAATTCGGTTACTTTATTTTTCACTTCATGATGAGTATGATGCTCAGTTTTTTTAGTTAAACATAATGTCCAGCGATTACATTTTTTATGTTTTTCTTCAAAATGTTCAGTCTCTTCCATGGCCTGAGCATAGAGGTAGTCTCCTTGCGCAGCAATATCCAGCCGGTTTTTCGCCTCAATCAATTTATATTCTGGCTCTATAGCAAAGTATCTAATATCTTCTTCATACAGAAACAAATCAGATTCCCCAAAATTATCAACATCGTAGCGGTTATATTCAGCTGCCTTATAGCCGATAGCTCCATTTTTACTAAGCTATAGCACGTTACGGCCAGATAAGGAGGTATCCATTAGCACAATGTCATTCTTAACCATCAGGTTAAGTTCATTGTTAGCGGTAAGCTTGCTATTATTAAGTGCAATATTTTCACTGGTAATAGACAGGTTATTATTCGCATGGGCTGATAATGATGCAGCAAACTATTTAGCATGTAAGGTAATATTTTTTCCGTCTAAAAAATGTCCATAATTGTGCTTTTCATGTAATTTACGCACTGAGTTAAGCGCAAGCGGATGTACCTTATTGAATTGCATGTTATCAGCACTGATAACAAAGGTTGTTCGAAACTGAAAATCTGGCCGCTAAAAAATCTTTATCCTGCCAAAGCCACATTTCAGGCTAGTTAATGGGCAGTAAGGCGGTAGCTCTCAGCGAAAGTCAATGGAGCATAAGATGCTTTTTCTTTAGGTATAAATGAAATATATTCGCCATTATCGATAAAATAACGGATGCGAATATCATCATAATTATCTTTTTCATAAGCATGATGGGCTGGTATCTAACCCCACACCTGATATAAAAATCATTTAATTATATGGTTAGCCGATTCATTTAGCGCATTTTGCAAACTCACCTAGACAGATTTTTCACCCAATTTTTGACTAATGGTGGTAACATTTTTACTGTGCAAATAAATATCACTCTCGCATAAATAGCGGATTTATCATTAACTAATTGATTACTTTTAATATGAAGATTGTTACCGGCAAAAATTCGACCGACTACTAAAGGGGAAGCTAAGGTATAAGCCGTTTTATCAAGTTGAACATATTGCGTTAACAACGGAGCGATTTCACAAACCAGCACTGTTTTCCATTGCTCTGATAATTAGGCTTTAGACTTTTTGTGTAACTAGTAGTCTCGAATATTCCTGGGTAGCCGCTACTTGCTCTGACAACATACTCTTTAACTTTGTTACTACCCGGCGTTATTAATTGTCCAGTGATGTTAGGGTTATTGCTTTGGTTAATCACTTGTTTGACTTTCAGGATCAGATCACCGGTCTGGGTTGAAATATTACCCGCAGTATTTTCAATGCTTTCACTTGGCTCACCTTGAGCATTTTTTGCAGCCATAGATAGTCATATGTTTCATGTTTTAGCGTTTTCACCTTGATTGTCAATGATATTCTAAATAAATGAATATTTTGTTTAACCGCTAATTTACCTCGATTAATTAGGTTATCACTTTCAAGTAATAGATCTTGCTGTGATAAAATTTTACTGGTAGCAGGAATTATAATGGTATGTGCTTTAGCGATTAAATGCCTTTTAGTGCTAATATGAACTAAAGTCAGTTTTCCTTTAGCAGAAACAAATAAATCTTTTTCACTGGTTTTAATATTATCCAGCTTAACTTCACTTTCTGGCTCGGTTGTAATGATTTTAATGCGATTAGCATATATGCCGCCAAGTTCAGTAATATTAACCGAAAATTGCGGTTTTGTGCTCTGGCCAGTTATTTGAGAAACCTGCCCGATCTGATAATTAATTGTATTAGTACCTTGCAGTAAGCTAATATTTTTGCTGAGAATACTGGCATTAATCATAATATTACGACTGATCATCTCAGCATAATCCTGACTGCCGCTATAAAGCCCTTTATTACGAATAGTGATATCGCCTTTTTTCACCCACAAATGAGCAAGTTCGCCTCGTTGATTAAATACCGGAAGGCCAGTGGTTAAGGTTAATCCACCGATATTACTAAAACTACAACCATCACAGCTTATGCCATTAGAATTGGCAATGATCACAGCGGCTTTTCTACCGGCAATTTCCAATTTACCATTAAGTTGGGAAGGCAATAAACCGTTTACTTCATTAATGATCAAAGTTGCCGCCCGCTCACCAAGCTGCTCGTTTTTAGCCAGCCGACCGACTAGTTGACTATTGGCTGCTCGGATCGTATTGTTCAGCACCGCGCCTTGTGACGGTATATTGAATTGCTGATAGCGATTATGAGAAATACCTGCCTGATTAAAAGCCGCTATATTGATGATAGGAATTTGATTTTTAACAGTTAGCTCGGTTTTATCATTCACCAGTTGGATAGTGGAACTGAAAACCGGCAACAGAGGGATAACCAGCGATGAGATAAATTAACTTTTTGCTATAACGAACATTTTTATTTTTCATAGCATTATTTATATTCTATTTTTGAATAAATATGAAGGTGAAAGTTATCGCACAAAAGTAGAAAGAAAAAATTTAATAGGCAATATATGATATATCAATAAATTAATTGGTTATTTAAATAAAATAATAATTCTATTTAAAATTCAAAAATTATATTAAATTAGCGCCATCTTATTTTTATTCTTAAAATTAAATGTGATTTAAATAATTTTATGTTTAACAAACAAAAGCCAGTCATTAAATAATCACTGGCTTTAATAGAATGATTACTGGTAATTACATTCAGTTAACGACTGACCGCCACGAAAGCCTGGGCTATACGTTGAACATTATGTTGATTAACACCCACCATACAAATACGTCCGGTGCTAACCAGGTATATAGCAAATTCATCACGTAAACACTCAACCTGTTCTGGACTAAAGCCTGTGTAACTAAACATACCATGCTGCTTTAACAGATGATCAAAGTTTTTCTCTGGTAACGCTTTTTTCAAATTGGCAACCAACATCGAACGCATCGCAAAGATGCGCAGTCATATCGATTCGACTTCACTTAACCATTCAGCTCGTAATGAGTCGTTTGTCAGAACATGTTCAACAACTTTAGCGTCATTCACGGGGGGACTTGAATAAAGACGACACACACCCGACTTAAGTTGGCCAAATACAAGTTCACAGCGTTGTTGATCCTCACAAATAACAGATAAACCACCAACCCGATCACCATAGAGACCAAAAACCTTTGAAAATGAATTACTGACAAATACCGGTAATCCAGCCTGAGCCATAGTGCGAATAGCATACACATCCTCATCCATACTTTTAGCAAATCCTTGATAAGCCATATCAAGGAAGGGAATAAGGTGTCGCACTTTTGCGACTTCGGTTACTTGATCCCATTGCTGCGGTGTTAAATCAGAGCCGGTCGGATTATGACAACATGGATGGAGTAAGATGATGCTTTTTGCTGGCAACTGTTTGAATGTTGCCAGCATCTCAGTAAATTTTACCCCTTTGCTTTCGGCATCAAAATAGGGGTAATAGTGGACGTTAATTCCCGATCCGATAAAAATAGAAGCATGATTTTCCTATGTAGGATCACTACACCAGACCTCTGAGTCAGGAAAATAACGGTGTAAAAATCTGCCCCCAGCTTTAACGCCCCAGAACCACCAATAGTCTTTACTGTTGCAATTCTTTGCTCTTTTATAAGAGGGTTATCAGCACCAAATAGCAGTTTTTGAATCGCTAACCGGTAATTTTGTAGCCCCTCCATCGGCAAATAGAGGGAGGCCATAGCATAAGCGTCGATTTCGCTTTACCCACTGTTTGGAGTTGGGGCGTATTCCCCTTGCCATCATAATTAAAGACCAATACTAAGATTAATTTTATTTTTACGTGAATCTTTATTAAATTCATCCATCAATGATAGGATCACCGGCAAAAGCATCAACATTCTGAAACACTTAAAATTCTCCCCACTATCATCATATTTTTAATTAAAGAACGGATTACAAATTTATTTGTCCAGGTATTCCATTGTCACACGAGAGGTTAGCTTGGTAAACAATTCATAATCACTCACACCGGTATATGCCGCTACTTCTTCAACCGGCAATAAATCGCCCCATATAATAGCTTCATCACCTACCTTATCATTGGTTTCAACACCTAAGTCTACTGAGATCATATCCATAGAGACTCTACCAACAATAGGCACTTTGCGCCCATTTATGAGTACTGGTGTGCCTGAAGGAGCATTACGAGGGTAACCATCACCATAACCAATCGCTACTACACCAAGATAGGTATCGTGCTCACTAACCCAAACACCACCATAACCAACCGGTTCTCCTACTTTATGTTGCCGAATAGCAATTAAATTAGATTTAAGAGTCATAACCGGTACTAAACCAAAATCTTTACCTTGTTTACCTTCCTGCGGTGAAGCACCATACATCATAATACCAGGGCGCACCCAATCAAAGTGTGATGCCGGCCATAACAAAATACCTGCCGATGCAGCAATCGATTTTTCACCTAGTTTGTCTTTTATAAAGGCATCAAAACAAGCCAATTGCTGATTAGTTACTGCCGGGAAGTCAGGCTCGTCTGCGCGACTAAAATGACTCATGATATTGATAGGTTTTTGGATATTTTGACACACCATTAAGCGAGTATAAAATATTGCCGCTTCTTCCGGTCTTATCCCCAAACGATGCATGCCGGTATCCAGTTTCATCCAAACTTTTATCGGCTTTTCCAGTTTTGTCTGCTCTAAAGTTTCAAGTTGTTCAATACCTTGTACCACAACGTCAATCGCATGCCTGGTGATAATAGGTAATTCAGCCAGATCAAAAAAACCTTCTAGTAATAAGATGGGGTTGCTAATGCCATTTTCACGTAATGCTATTGCTTCACTAATACGAGCAACACCAAAACAATCTACAAGATCTTTAACTGTATGTGCCGTTTCTAATAAACCATGCCCATAAGCATTGGCTTTGACTACAGCAATTATGCGACTATGAGCCGCAATTTCCCGAACTCGTTGTAAATTATGACGCAGAGCGCGGCGATGAATGACAGCGGTTGCCGCTTTCATTTTACTCTCCGTATTAAATTAAATAGATTGATTATTCGTCGTTATAGATTGGCCCTGCATAGTTATCAAAACGTGACCATTGTCCGTTGAAGGTAAGACGTATTGTTCCAATGGGGCCATTACGCTGTTTACCAATAATAATTTCTGCTACCCCTTTTAGATCTGAATTATCGTTATAAACTTCATCTCGATAGATAAACATAATTAAATCTGCATCTTGTTCAATCGAGCCGGATTCCCGCAAATCTGAATTGACTGGTTTTTTATCCGCTCGTTGTTCCAGACTACGATTAAGTTGTGATAAAGCAATCACAGGCACTTGTAACTCTTTTGCCAATGATTTAAGGGAACGGGAAATTTCGGCAATCTCAAGAGTACGATTATCAGACATGGAAGGAGCACGCATCAGTTGAAGATAATCGATCATAATTAAACTTAAACCACCATGCTCACGATAAACGCGACGGGCACGTGAACGAAGCTCTGTCGGTGTTAATCCGGCAGAATCATCAATATACATATTGCGCTTTTCCATCAAAAGCCCCATAGTACTGGAAATACGCGCCCAATCTTCATCATCAAGTTGACCAGTACGAATACGCGTTTGGTCAACACGCGACAAAGAAGCTAACATACGCATCATGATTTGATTAGCTGGCATTTCCAGACTAAAAATCAGAACTGGTTTTTCTTCCGTCATTGCCGCATGTTCACATAAATTCATCGCAAAAGTGGTCTTTCCCATTGAAGGACGAGCAGCCACGATAATCAGATCAGAGTTTTGTAATCCTGCTGTTTTTCTATCAAGATCCTGGTAACCGGTAGATACGCCTGTCACCCCATCGTGTGGTTTCTGATACAACTGTTCAATTTTTTCCACCGTTTCAGACAGGATCTCTTCAATCCCTTTTGGACCGTCATCTTTATTAGCGCGAGTTTCTGCAATCTGGAAAACACGTGACTCGGCTAAATCCAGTAACTCTTCGCTAGTGCGACCTTGAGGATCATAACCGGCATCAGCGATCTCATTAGCCACTGCAATCATGTCACGAACAACCGCGCGTTCACGCACGATATCAGCATAAGCATTAATATTGGCAGCACTTGGCGTATTTTTAGCTAATTCAGCTAAATAGGCAAAACCACCGACACTATCCAACTCCCCTTGCTGCTCTAACGATTCAGATAAAGTAATTAAATCAATTGGCCTACTTTGCTCAAGCAGACGTTGCATTTCAGCAAAAATGGTGCGATGTGGGCGACTAAAAAAATCTGCGTTGTTTACGCGTTCAGATACATGATCCCAGCGTTCATTATCCAACATTAATCCACCAAGTACAGATTGCTCAGCTTCTAAGGAGTGAGGTGGCATTTTTAGCCCCTCTATTTGACGATCTTTCTGACCAATAAATACGGTTTCTGCGGAATACTTCTTCGCCATAGTACTTTCTTTACCCATTAATCAATAGAGCCGCTCATCAGTATATGCTACTTACTGCTATTGCGTGACAATTTGATCATTTAATGTGAGATTAAACCTCAACTATTTTTCACTTTTCTGTTTTACAGAAAATCTGAAAATGTTGCAATATTCCTTAATCAAACATAGCAAAATATTGGTAATAAATCTTAACCTTCCGAAAAAAAACAGCTAATCATTGCTAATTAATTACCGACTAGCTAGCTACAACCATTGACAAATGGTATTTTCAAATTATTTATTAGCGAATAATTATATAGTTAACTAATTCTTTGATTAGTAAGTCTTTTAATTAACAGTGTTTTATTGCTGTCGACTAGTCATCAAGAGCACAATATATTTATCCACTATGTTGATTGCACATAACCGCTTTTTTGTGATGAATTTCAAGCTACTTATCATTATGGCAAACAAAATTTGCCAACATGGAAAATATACAACCAGAACAAAAGATAAAATAGAGCCACTTTCAGTCAAAAACTCTAATTATGTGCTAATTTTGAACGTGTTTTAGTTCTCTTTAATTAAGCTCTTCCAAATCTGGAACAGATAAAATGATCTGGCTTGCTAAATTATTTACCAATTATGAACTCAAGCGCCCGCTTAACAACGGTAACATCAGCGCCCTTTTTATGAGCATTTTCACTCAAATGACGGCGCCACCGACGAGCACCAGGAATACCCTGAAATATCCCTAACATATGACGAGTAATATGCCCTAAATAAGTTTCTTGTTTTAACTGTCGTTCAATATAAGGATACATTGCTTGTACCACCGCAATCGGATCAGCAACCCCGTTACCTTGGCCAAACAATTGAGCGTCAACTTGAGTTAATAATAGAGGATTTTGATAAGTTTCCCGCCCTATCATAACACCATCAAGATGCTGTAAATGCTGTTTAGCCTCATCAATGGTTTTAATACCACCATTAATGACTATCGTTAACTGAGGAAAATCTTTTTTTAATTGGTAGACACGTGAATAGTCTAAAGGCGGTATTTCCCGATTCTGTTTCGGACTTAAACCCGATAACCACGCTTTGCGCGCATGAATTATAAATAAACGACATTGACTATCTGTCACAATTTTATCAATAAAATCGGTTAAAAAAGCATAATTATCGTCATCATCCACACCAATACGAGTTTTTACTGTTATCGGGATCGTCACTGTGTCCTGCATTGCTTTTATACAATCCGCCACTAACTGGCCTTCCCGCATCAAGCAAGCACCAAAACGACCATTTTGAACCCGATCCGAAGGACAACCAATATTTAAATTAACCTCATCATAATCACTCTGCTGAGCTATTTTTGCGCAATTGGCCAATGCGGTAGGCTCATTGCCTCCTAATTGTAAAGCAAGCGGATGTTCCTCTTCACTATAAGCCAGATAATCCCCTTTACCATAAATAATTGCACCAGTTGTCACCATTTCTGTATAAAGTAATGCTTTTCTGCTCAATAAACGGTGAAAGTAACGGCAATGGCGATCTGTCCAGTTAAGCATCGGCGCCACGCTAAATCGATGGTGGTTATGATAGCCGTTAGATCCCGTTAATTGGATGCTTGCGGTTAATTTTGTGTCAGTTGTGTTGTCGTGCATTTTTCGCTGTTTTGGTCTGTTTTTCGTTATTAGCCCCCATCTAGTATTCCTGATATTTGGCGTGCTATAAAGATTTAAGAAAGGATGATGGCTTATTATACCATAGAAAAACGACAAAGTTCTGATGGTTTCTACCGCTATATATGTAAAGTTGCAATAAAAGGAAAAAAATATTTTTTAGGCAAAATAGAATGTTTTTCTATGTATACTCCAGCCCGTGAAAAAAATGCTAGCAATGAGCCCCACCTAAAATATTCGGGATAGTCTTTATTTCGATTTTGCTGTTTTCATTACTTCATCAAACACCCAATCAATTTCTTGTGGTTGCCTGAGCTATCTTTTGTGCTCTATCTTGATAACCTAATACAGGTTCAACAGGCAGTGCGTCACCAAATCAAAGAAGCAATTTGTGCCTGCTGTTTTTGTCTTTCGCTACGACTACCATTAGGCGAAGGTTTTAACCGTTTTTTATTTTTCTTTCCTTTCTTAGCCTTCTTACATTGCCATACGCCACTGACTCCACCAATAAACACATTATCTTTGCTTTTTAACTGACTTAATTCATTACGCGGCAAGTTACCGTGTTTATTGAGTTTGACATTTTTAGGATTCAACAATGCTGAGCTGTTAAGTTTATGAACACCACCCACTTCAAAGGGTTCAAGATAGCTAGCTGCAATATCACGAATAACCTTTGCCCGTAAATCATCCTTACACGCACCTTTGGAGCCCACTGATTTAATCGTAAAAGGTGTCGGATTTTCTAAATTTCATTGTAATGCAACCTTTTGTACCTGCTCTATTTTTCTCACAACCCTTTCATTGCCTGAGCTGTGCAAAGGGAATTTGTTTACGAAGGCTAAGCAACTTTCTAGCAAGATCATCAAGGTTAGGCCTAATCCTATCTCACATAATAAAACACCACCCACAGGTGGTGTTTTCAAATTTACATATATTTATAACTAATTATAAAATAATTAAATTTAAAACATATAAAAAATTAACGTAAAACTCTACTAACCTTACCTTACTTCACAATGTTAACAACATGATTTAAAATAAATTTATTTGACAACCAATTGTTACTAATATGCTTACTTGGTTGTTTTGTATAAAAAATAAATAAAGAGGAAAACAATAATGAAAAATTGGTTAAAAGTAATACCGATACTATTTCTTACTTCATTAAGTTATTTTTCTTTTGCCAATGATAAGCAAAATAAAGCTAGTTCGCTAAAATTTGTGGCGATACCATACCGATCGTGGAAAATATTTTTGCTTAGATCAAAACGGTCATTTAGAGCTAAAACCAAAAGCGCATATAGGAAACGATATAAAGTAATAAGCTTATTAAAAATGATTGTACTAATTATTTTATGATAAATTATAAAATCGTTATTTAAAATTTTTGCTATCACATTTCCTAAACAATTTTCATTTATATTTGGAATAAATTTTGAAATCATTATTGAAAGTCTTTACTATTGCATATATCTTAGCTTTCGGTTTTGAATCTATGGCAAATACATATATTGCTGATAGTTCTGGCAAAATGAAACCTTTTTGCTCTCAAAGAACAGTAACAAATACTGGAGAAAAGTGTTGTCATATATAACGTAGATGAAAATAACCTTGAAAATATATCCATAAATTAACACCAATCACGGATTAACACTAATATCTGACTAAATTGGTAGAATCTATAAATGATATCTACTTCCATTGAAAATAAGGAGAATAAACTTGCTTTCCTTATCCTCTAATTTTGATATTTTCATCCTCTAATTTTGATATTTTCGCGACCATCATGCTTATAAATCTCTTTGACTCTTTCTCTAAGTCCCAAAAACTGCGCTTCTAAGGTTTCGAGCTGGCGTCTGAAACGGAGTAATTTCGCTCAGCGTCAGGCGCCAGTTCAGCAGCGCTTGGGTCATTTACGTTGAAGGTAAAGTATTTATTCTGTGCTTTATATTTATTCTGAAAAAAGCTTTTGTTTAATCTCTAACAGATGATTTTTAGCACCAACCAATATGAAAACATATAAAAAATACCATACTCACATCTCCACAAAACATTATTGCATTTACAATAATGTTATTGAGTTATTATATAAAATGGGTATTAATTAGTAATAATTTTTATTTTCCTTTGGAGGATGAATTATGAAGTTATTATTCAAAATTATTACCATTACTTTTTTCTAGCATTCAGTTAGTGATCTCTAGCTAAAAATAACAATATAACTAGTGATATAAACAAACATATAGATGTTTTATACCTTTCAACAATCCTGATATATGTATTTCTATAAATACACCCAGCCACGATTTGCCTGAAGCTCATTAATTCTTGACTTTGAGAACAGTAAGGCGGCAAATAAGGTATCTTGTGATTAATTTTAAATGCTTTTCATTTAATGAATGAGAGGATAAATTATGAAATCTTTACTCAAGATGTTTATTATAGTGACATTGGCTGGATTTAGATCTCTTTGTTTAGCGATTAATGAGTATAAGCCTGCTTCCAAAATAGATATTTTTAAGATAAATTTAATGGAAAAGAAAGAGTATGTTGGACCGATCCTGATAAAAACCCTTATTGCTATAATACAACAAGTGAAGGACTGATTACTGTTCCTTACAAAGATATACTCTAATTTAACTTAAACTCATTCAACCTCTTCTTTATTTGAAGAGGCTAATCTAAAACTTACCGCTCTTTTACCAAAGACCGACTCACGCATGTCCTTTACTACATTTAGTTGTTATCTATCATGCTTGCTATTTGAATTGTTTAGCTTTGCTGTTAAATTTTTCTTATCTTTTCCCTCAGTTCCCAAAACTGCCGTATCTAACATAATAAACCCATATTGATAATAAATACATCACAAAAATAATTAATAATATAGCAACAAACGTAACTAACTGTTATGTTATTAATATATTAAATTAACTGCTATTAATATAGCAATTTTCATTTATAAGGAGAGTACATGAATAAATTAGGCAAAGTATTATTAATTATTATTTTCCAGAGGAGCTAGCGATTTTACTTTGGCAAATCCAACTGCTCGAACTAATACAACTAATCCAGTTAAACCAAGGTTCATTCCTCTAAATCTCGACGAATTACCAAAAAAAACTTCCTGATCAGTTAGTTTGCCTTGGGTTAAAATATATGAAAAATCAAACTGTATGCCTTTAAATTTATAATCAATTAAAATAGACATACTTCTTCTAAAAAAATCAGGAAGAGGTAAATAATAAATCGACTTCTATTTTGTCAACTATATACTAATTTTTCTACTATGTTTAAATATGTGTTTTTGAGTAATGCCTACTGATTTAATTCACTCATCAACTTGTTATATTGATAATTTAGTATCGACAAATGTATTTTACATATAACTATTTTAGCTTTAATTTTTTTTATAAATATCGATTCATCATACCCTGATTGACGAGGTTAATACTGGTTTATTAACTAATCTTATTGACTATTTTAGTTATCAATTTCCTTTGCACTCTTTTTAGTCCCAAAATTACACTTATAAAGTTTCACCCTGACGTATGAAGCAGAGATAATTCCACGCAGAATTAGGCACTAATGTAACAAACCTTACATTGTTAACACCCAATAGCGATGTTAATGATTAAATTTTAATTTATAAATTGTTAATTAAATATTAAATTATAATGATATGATTATCATGGTTTTCATTTATTTTAAAGGATAAATTATGAAGCTGTTATGCACGTTCCTTTCTATTACAGCTGTCCTAGGATTTAGTTTTAGCTCGTTAGCTAATGATAAGACAATACAAAACTATGTTCTTGTCCCAACAGATAAAGGTTGCGTACAAGCAACATCTTGATTTAACGATAAGAAAGAAGGTGAAAGAGATATTTGTGTGAAAGATCCTAGAAAAGGCGGAATTTGTATAAATGGTAACATGCGTGAAGTATATCCCTCTCCGGAATCAACAGAAACATCTGATTCAAGGTAGCTATATCTGTTTTAACCTTTAGAAAAGGTACATAAAGTCATTTTTCAATGTTGAAATCAAGCTACTAATGTTTAAATTATTTCCCAAAAACCAGCCCAATTGATATTAGTAGCTTACAAATTTTAAGATTCAATTTAAATATTTTCCGTTCATCCTAATTTTTATATATAAATCAAATATAAAGGTAACATTTATAATCAAACTTCATCAATATTAATGATTTATATATAAAAATCGCCCTGAACTTTAATAAATCATCATCTAGTATAAAGCCAATCATTAATATTCAGTAAAAATATCAATTTATTTTTGACTTATAACAAAAATAAGTCCTGCATTAAAAAGGTTATTCAATTATGCTTACCAAAAATCCGCTATGATAGAGGTAGGATATTATCAGCTCATGGCTCTTTTAGCACGATTATCACAGCTAAGCAAATAGCAGCTGCTGGTGAAAAAAATGATTTTACTAAATATGGCTCAAATAGATAGGCCAGATACTGAAAATGTATAGTAAACAGAAAATAGAAGTTTAGTTCCTTTTAATTTGATTGTTCATTTATGCATGAAATAGCCCATATATTAACAATACTTTCCAATGAAGACTATGGACATGAAAGAGCGCTATTATGGAATATACCAAGATCCTATTTAAAGAAATAGGAGGTCTATAACCAGTAAGATTTTAAGTATGAATAACATAGTAATTACGGCATTGTAAGCTAATTAAATAAATTTTTACAGAATAAACATTTAAATTAATAAACTTAAAATAAAATAAATTACAAACATGATATTAACAAGAATTATATATGTTAAATATTAAAAAAGTAAGAGTAATATGCTAATATTTATTTTTTTGAAATTATTTACCGCATTTAATTTCTTGTATCTTCACTTAATATTCATAATGAAGCTTATTAAATAATAGATCTACTATAGCATAGCAAATAGTAAGATATGATTTGATATAAACGAAAAACAACAATGTTAAATAATTAAAAAATATCGCAATTAGTGAATTTTACCAGATATGATTTTTAGCTTGAGCAAAAATTAGATAACAGAGGAGATGGCATTTGTTGTACCGTTATAGTTATCTTAATTGTACTTAAAGATACTGATTATGAATTTAACTGCTACCGCCACAGAAGATAAATATTGTTGGATTAACTTGGATATAAGGTATTAAACACATTAATATCTCGCTCAGACTATAGCAATTAAACCGGTAAGATCGACCATAACCTTATAACATTAGGAAAAAAGTTAGTTTATATCAATAATAAATTGGTAAATAAGTAAAACCCTCTGCTATCCTTTTATAATACTATATAAAATTAGTTAATTATTATTAATAATAATGGTTACATTCATAAGAAGATAAAGTAAATAGATAGACACGCAAGTCTTAACAATCACATCGTTTAGTTATGCTAGCAATCTATTATTTATTAAAAAACCAATGCTATTTATCATAATTTTTTTACTATTTTTTTTTATTATATTTAACTCAATAACTATTCAAGCTAGCGTTGATATTAAACATTGGATAGATAAAGAAACCGATTTACCTTGTTCAGTTGATATCAATTATACTAAATGCTATCTAGTATAAAATAATGAAACAATTCTAGTTAGAAGCTCTAATTCAAATGAAAATAGTATTGAACATAACTGGGAGAAAACTATAGAATAAAACTATCTCCGCTATGATTACTATTTTAAAAATTATAGCTAAATTTATTTCTTAATATCTTAATTATAAGATAAATTTTATAAAGGGAATTTATTATTAGTGACTTTCAAAAATATATCTCAAGCAAAATTTATTTTAAATTATTATACTATCCATACATTAATATTGTCTGAATTTATTTCATACTCTATTTTATGAACAGATATCTCAAGTTAAGGTTTATTGTACTATGTTATTAGTCAAAGAAAAATAAGAGACTAGTAAAAAGTTATTTTATCTGTATGTTATTAAGTAACTTATTTACAATATGATAGAGCTACTAACTATACTTATTCTTCAGATAAAGTAGCAAAATAAAGCTTATGTTTATCTTCTCACACAGTTATTAAATCGCTTTTTAATTTTTAAATAAGAAAACAGATAAATCACACCATAAAAGTGAGATGTTAAACCAATAACATAAACGACAAAACTAACCCTCTCTATGGTAAAGAATATGATATTACAGCATTGTACTATTACCTCTATCAGTTCAAGCATAAATTAAACAATGACATAGGAGCAACAATGGACAAACTAAATTCATTTGCATAGCCAAAAATAATCCAACAGCATGGTAAGATGCTGATGATCGAACTCCTATTCTACCTAATCACTTTACATCTGAAGAAAAACTTATTATCGAAAGTTCTGCCGATAGCCGAATAGATATACAAGTAAAGAAAGATATCTCAGAAGGTAATTACAGACAAGAAGATATTAGAGTATTATTTCAATCGTCTGGCGGTTTTAGTTGAACATTACAAAATACCTCACTCTCTACCCTGAACAAGCAAAAAATAGCGGCTGGCAACGACATGAAGCTTATTGCTAAAAATAAAATTCTCATTGTCGCCACAAAAATGGAAAAATTCTCATCGACTACCGCGACTGTATTATATAGAGGGTTATCGGTACCAGACTCGGAATTTCCAAAAATACAGGATAGCGGTTACCTACAAGACACAAGACTATGTATTTTTTTCTTCCAATAAAAATGTTGCACAATACTTCGCTATGCATGGTGATAACGAAAACGATAGGAAAATTATATTTCAATTAACAATCGCAAATAAAGCCGAAGAGGAACTACAATTTAGAGTAGCAAAAGTTGATTTTTCTGCATATACCACTATTGTTCAGGACAAAAATAATAAATTTATCAAAGCAGATTTCAATGGACTAAAAGAAATTATCGCATTACCTGGTAACTATTTTAAAGTCATTGAACCATCGGCCAAATCTGTAAGTAATTTTTTTAATACATTTAAGAAAAAATTAACTAAAAATAATATAACGACAATCCATATTAAGCATATAGGACATAATATTAAGCCACTTAAGGAAATCCATTCCTGCTATATTTGATAGATTGACAAAATTTATTTTAGTAAGGAGTATTCATTAAATTGCAGAGCAATTTATCACTCTTTAAATTAATATATAATTTTAAAATAAGCTATCTATTTGTTGATAATTAAATTTTATGCTTTTACCTCTAACCAAGCTATTACTATAGTAAAATTGAAATTTATTAGTTAGAAAATATAATATTGTTAAAATAATGATAAATTTAAATAGCCACAATTAGATATAGAGAGCAAACTTTAAATATGTTTCCTGTTAATTTAAATAATAAAATAACTGCGTCTTGTCAATCCACTCTCGTATCTAATAATAACGATAAAAATTTAGCCGTTAAATATTCTGATTTGACAATACAATTAATTAATCCCTTACCAATGAGAAAGTCACATGACAAGATTGCAACTAATAGCAATAAAATACATCCATCGGGACAGATAAAATCATTATTTTTGTCAAGAAGATCCTGAGTTACAAACAGATAAACACCAATATCTATTATGTCATAATGAGCTATCTACTATCATGAGCTGTGCTTATGATGAAAGTCCGACCTTCAGACGGTTATTCAATTATGCTTATGATACCAATCTGCGTCATGGTGACAAATGGTATTTATCGACCCAGAATACCTTTAGTACGACAGTAACTGCAGAAGATATAGAAGCTGAAAATGGCAAAAAATTATATCTCTTAATACCGATCCAACAAATTGTTTGCGATTTACTGATGATTATCAACTGGAAAATGGTAATTATGCCCCTTTTAGCTTAACCCGTACATTTATGCACGAAATCATCCATGCATTTCACAATGCTGCCTGACGAAGATAACAACCATGAAAGAGGTGCAATTGTAGAATATACCAATATTATCCTTAAAGAAATGGGAAACAAAGAACCCGTAAGATTTACGTATTAACATAATCAAATATATTAGTAACAAATTTTTAATCTATCTATAAGTTGGTTGTTTTAATTTTAATTGATAAAATTCAATCTGACAGATATTATATTAATAATGAGTATTTCTGTCAGATTAAAATAATTTAATCTGTTGTTAAAAAATTATATTAAGCATGATTAATATTTAGACAAAATCTATTTCTTTCTGTTTTCTGAAATGACAGCATGGGTGGAAAATTTTGATTAGATATCATTATCTCAATTTCGTTAGACGAAATATTATATTTAAAACCAGCTTGACCATGGATGGCTGGCCTATTTTGATTACTAATAATAGAAATATTGGCATTATACAAATTTCCATCTTGTAGAAATGAATCAATACATTGGTAATCTGTATTTGCCTTAATATAAATTGGATTACATATAAAAGAAATATTAAAAACAAGCTGATAAAATACATTATTTCCTGTATTATTATTGTTAAGTTGTATTGCTAGTATATCGGTATACTTAGGGAATACAGCAAATCTCGATAAGCCTCTTATATCTGATAGATCAGGTGTATCATATTGCCAAATTTTTGTTATGTTGCCAGGGGCATTATTAGCTGCGTAATCGTTCTACCCTTGAACTTGTGAAAGTGTACAAACCATAACAGAATTAAATTCTTCGGTAAAGCGATGCTCTTGATTAGATTCAACATATTTAAATCCATCACCAGTATAATTTTTTCCTTTATAAAAAATAACACCGGTTGAGAATGGTTTATTATTATTCATAAATATCCTTTTATTTGATACTTTTATTAAAGTTATTTGATATTATATGAAAACTGTCATTCATATATTTTAAAATAAAAACTGATATAAAATATATAATATTCTATACGGTACTGTACAAGCTACTTTTAATAAAAAACTAACCTTTATTTGTAATAATCATATTTTTCAATTAAGTAAAAATAAAAAATAATTATTAGAAATAAGATAATAAACTATAAATAGAAAAATAAATATTTACATTAGCAAACTAAATAATTTTGACAAAAAAATTTTAACTAACAATCGATTATTTCAGTCCGTAGTTAAATGATATATTCTTTGTTTAAAAAATAAAAGCATAACTTGTATACTATAATTAATCTATTCATTAAGCATATCAGTGAGTAAAAATTTATGAAAAAGATACTTTTACTACTAACATTTATTTACCTCGTCGGATGTAGTAATACAAAAAAATCATCAATTGCCACTAAAACGATTGGTATGGCAAATCCTGCTTCAGTTTATTGTGTCCAAAAAGGAGGAAAAACTGAAATTGTAACAACAGCTACAGGGGAAGTCGGTTATTGTCACCTACCTAGTAGTGTTCGCATCGAAGAGTGGACACTATACCATCAAGATCATCAATAACTTATCGTAGCTTAGTAACTAATAGATATATGGAGATTGCTAGTCATTAAATTTTAATATTCAACTTACTACAGGTAAAAGCCAAAAATTAGTTTATACAAATAATATAATATCCTTTTAAAAATAATCTAGTCATGCCAGACATATCAATGAAAAATACTTTTATTTTAAAGTAGTTGTAGTTGCATTATAAATTATAGCGGTATGTTTGTCCTCTAATGTTAAAAAAAAGTTATTGAAACATTAAAATAAGCATCTATCATTAATATAGTTACATAACTATTAATTGAGGTGACTAATGAAATTATCTACAAATGTATTTGCTATCATTTCTTCTTTAACATTCGGTTGTATGTCAGCTATCGCTAACCCAATACTGCCTGGAGTTGATAAAGTTTTAGAACTTTCTAAAACTGTTGTTGATACAGCAACACATGCAGCTAATACAACTGTTGATACTGGTGCTGCTGCTGATACTGGTACTGGTACTGGTACTGGTACTGGTACTGGTACTGGTGTAATGAAAACTACTGCTGATACTGGTGCTGATGTAACTAAAACCGCAGTTGATACTGGTGCTGCTGCTGATACTGGTACTGGTACTGGTACTGGTGTAATGAAAACTACTGCTGATACTGGTGCTGATGTAACTAAAACCGCAGTTGATACTGATGCTGATGTAATTAAAACTGCTGCTGATACTGGTGCTGATGTAACTAAAACCGCAGTTGATACTGGTGCTGGTGTAATTAAAACTGCTGCTGATACTGGTGCTGATGTAACTAAAACCGCAGTTGAT
>JBGDCZ010000043.1:0-20421 GCA_048493715.1 Arsenophonus endosymbiont of Dermacentor nuttalli
GGCTCTCCTTTTGACTAACTAGTTAGTCTCCAAGATTCCCGCGGTGGTTCAGTTATGAATATTATGTTGGTTTCTGTAACAGAACGCACTAAAGAAATTGGTATTTGCATGGCGATCGGCGCACGTAATAGCGATATTATGCAACAATTTTTGATAGAAGCGATTTTTATTTGTTTGTTTAGCGGTCTTTCTAGGGATCTTACTCTCTTATTATTGTGGCGACTATTGCTCGATTTATATTACCGGATTGGCAATTTGTTTTTAGTATGATGCCACTCCTTGGTACTTTGGTTTGCTCAACAGTCATTGGCCTAATTTTTGGTTTTTTACCCGCCCGAAATACGGCCAAATTGAATCCCGTCGATGCGTTGGCAATAGAATGAAAAATAAGGATTTATATGCTCCCAAAAAAAGTTTGGGAGCAATAATTAAAATGGTAAATGATTAAAGGTAATGAAAACCTACTATTCATTTTCTACAGGAATAATAAGGCAGGCATGATTACCTTTAGGTCCCTTAGTTGAACTAAAATTGACCTTCTGTCCAGCTTTTAATGTACGGTACCCTTCCATCTGGATACTGGAATAGTGTGCGAAGATGTCTTCGCCACCATTTTCGGGGTATATGAAGCCAAAACCTTTAGCGTTATTAAACCATTTAACTGTACCTGTTTCCATACATCATCCTTCATAATAGGGTTTTATCAAACAAGTGCCGATGAACAGCTCATTTCATATTGCAGCGAACTAAAAATTGCTTGTTCATAAAATATACTGTATTAAAAAGATACATGGCGTCAAGTGTACTATATTCGCAGATAGTGATTCAGTTGTTAAAATTTGATTTAGATAACTATATAGGTCACTATTTTTTATTATTTACTTTTTTAAGGATGATTGCTCATAAATGGGAGCAAAATGATAAACTAGGAATAATCAAGAAAAATTGTATAGTTAAAATATTTAATCGGATTTTACCTAATGAGTGAGTGCCAAGCAGATTTTCAGACGGATGTCAGGCTCAAGGAACAAGTTGAGTCCATTTTACAGCCACCTTCAATGTATCAGGTGATTTTAAATAATGATGATTACACGCCAATGGATTTTGTAGTACAAGTGTTAAAAAAATACTTTTCTTTTGATGAAAAGCAAGCCACACAAATTATGTTAGATGTTCATTTTCATGGGAAAGGGAGCTGTGGGGTTTATACTGCTGAAGTTGCAGAAACAAAGGCCACGCAAGTTAATATTTATGCAAGACAACATGAATATCCATTACTTTGCACGATAGAAGAAGTCTGATTAGACTAATTTATAGGGAGGTGATTATGCTTAACCGAGAACTTGAACTTAATCTTAATGTAGCTTTTGCCAAGGCAAGAGATAGCAGGCATGAATTTATGACGGTTGAGCATCTATTGCTGATGTTACTCAGTAATACATCGGCCCGGGAAGCTTTAGAAGCTTGCAAAGTTGATCTTGTGATATTGCGACAAGAGTTGGAGCATTTTATTTCACAAACAACACCATTATTGCCAGAGGATGATAACCGGGATACTCAACCAACATTGAGTTTTCAGCGCGTGTTACAGCGCGCCTTATTTCATGTGCAGTCATCTGGTCGTAATGAAGTTACTGGTGCCAATGTGCTGGTTGCTATATTTAGCGAACAAGAGTCCCAAGCTGCCTATTTATTGCGTAAACATGATGTAAGCCGGCTTGATGTTGTTAATTTTATTTCTCATGGCATGGTTAAAGGTAGTGAGACTGATAATAGTCATTCAGATTCTATTAATTCTGCTTATCAAAATGAAGAGATGGTTAGTGTTGAAGAGCGGATGGAAAGCTTTACCACTAATCTTAATCAATTATCAAAAGCCGGCAAAGTTGATCCTTTAATTGGTCGTCAGCAAGAATTGGAGAGAACAATTCAGGTTCTCTGTCGGCGACGAAAGAATAATCCGCTATTAGTTGGTGAATCTGGGGTGGGTAAAACAGCGATTGCGGAAGGGCTTGCATGGCGTATTATTCAAAATGATATCCCGGAAGTGATCAAAGATTATACTATTTATGCCCTGGATATAGGTTCATTACTTGCCGGTACTAAGTATCGTGGTGATTTCGAAAAGCGCTTTAAAGCATTATTAAATGTGTTAGAAAAAGATGAAAAAAGTATTCTCTTTATCGATGAAATTCACACGATTATTGGTGCTGGGGCGGCATCTGGAGGACAAGTTGATGCCGCTAATCTGATTAAGCCATTGCTATCGAGTGGGCGGATCCGGGTTATGGGTTCAACTACCTATCAAGAATTTAATCATATTTTTGAGAAAGATCGGGCTCTAGCAAGAAGATTTCAAAAGATTGATATCATCGAACCTTCTGCTGACGAGACCGTACAGATTATTAATGGATTACGGCCAAAGTATGAGGCTCACCATAACGTTCGTTATAGTCCAAAAGCAATTAAAGCTGCGGTAGATTTGTCAGTAAAATATATCACTGATCGCCATTTACCGGATAAAGCGATCGATGTTATCGATGAGGCTGGTGCAAGAACACGTTTGATGCCACAAAACCGGCGTAAGAAAACCATCGGTGTAACAGAAATAGAGTCAGTTGTCGCCCGCATTGCCCGTATTCCTGAAAAAACAATTTCTTCCAGCGATAAAGAGCGGTTGAAAAATTTAGATAATAGACTGAAAATGTTGGTCTTTGGTCAAGATCAAGCAATTCAAACGCTTAGTGAAGCAATCAAAATGAACCGGGCAGGGTTAGGTAGTAGCCATAGACCTATTGGTGCCTTTTTATTTGCTGGGCCAACCGGTGTCGGTAAGACAGAAGTCACCGTGCAACTGGCAAAGGCATTAGATATTAAATTATTACGCTTTGATATGTCAGAATATATGGAATACCATACCGTTAGCCGATTAATTGGTGCCCCACCGGGATATGTGGGCTTCGATCAAGGTGGTTTATTGACTGATGCAGTCATCAAGCATCCTTATTCCGTTGTTTTATTAGATGAAATAGAAAAAGCGCATTCGGATGTATTCAATCTTTTATTACAAGTGATGGATAATGGAACTTTAACCGACAATAACGGCCGTAAAGCCGATTTCCGTAATGTCGTCTTGGTGATGACAACCAATGCTGGTGTACAAGAAACCCAACGGAAATCTATTGGTTTCACCGAGCAGGATAATAGTACCGATGCTTTATCAGAGATAAAACGAATTTTTACCCCTGAATTTCGTAATCGCTTGGATGGTATTATTTGGTTTAATACCTTAACTCCAGAAGTTATTGTTCAAGTCGTTGATAAATTTATTGTTGAGTTGCAGGTCCAACTTGATGAAAAAGGAGTGTCAATTGAAATCAGTAATGCGGCACGTCAGTGGCTTTGTACTAAAGGTTATGATAAGGCGATGGGAGCTAGGCCAATGGCCAGGGTGATTCAGGATAATCTGAAGAAACCTTTAGCCAATGAACTTTTATTTGGTCAGTTAAGTCATGGTGGTGCTGTTAAGATCGATGTTAATAAGAAGACGCAAAAATTAACTTATCATTTTGAAGGGATGCATAAAACTAAACCAGAGGACGCAATAATTTAATTACAGGTGGTTTATAACCATAGACGATATTCCATCGTCTATGGCCGGGGCTGAGCGAAGAGGCGATCAACGGCTACGAAAGATGATTCGGCCTTTACTCAGATCATAAGGTGTTAACTCGACAGTTACTTTGTCGCCTGTCAGAATACGTATATAATTTTTACGCATTTTGCCAGAAATATGCGCCGTAACTACGTGTCCATTTTCTAGTTCAACACGGAACATGGTATTGGGCAATGTATCTAGTACTGTACCTTGCATTTCAATATTGTCTTCTTTTGCCATCTAATCCTCTAAGTTAATCACCAGGTTTTTTACGGGCAAGATAATGCCCAAAAACCCTCCTTATGTAAAGGAGGGTCGAGTTTAAAGTCACTTTTTCTTGTTATCAAGATACAAAAATTATAGTAATTAAAGTCTTATAGTACAAAAACATACAACAACTATACGGCGTTGAACAACGCGTAATGATAAAAAATAAATGCAATATGTCCTTGCAAACAATCGAAGTGAGTTTGCAATAGAATCAGTTATTCGTCTATATGTTTTTAAAATGATGCTTAACCAGCTATCTGTTGTCTTGCTTTAAGCTAAAAATGCTTTTAAGTTTTATTAAAAGTAATTAGTTATCTTATGCATTGTGTAAACTTATAGTTTGTTTCTGCCAACACGCTTTATCAATAGGTTGATCACGGTATTGATAAAGGTAATTTAAAAATTGTACTCGTGGGATCTCTTTCACACCTAAAGAGGCGGTATGTGTATTAAGTATTTGACAATCAAATAGTTTACCACCAAAGCGCAGGAAATGATGATAAAAAGCAATAAAAGCATATTTAGAACCGTCACTAACACGGCTAAACATTGATTCACCACAAAAAATTTTACCAACATTGACGCCATAGAGCCCACCAATTAATTGAGCCTTGTGCCAAACTTCGACGGAATGGGCCAGGCCAAGTTGATGTAAGGCAGTATATCCTTCTATTATTTGCTGGGTGATCCAGGTTCCTTCCTGGCGTTGCGCACACGCTGCGATAACTTGTTCAAAGTCATGATTTACAGTAATCATATAAGACGTTTTTTTCATTTTTTTTTTAGTTGTTCGGCTAATATGTATTTCTGCCGGCAAGAGCACTGCACGTGGATCTGGTGACCACCATAATGAGATTTCCGTTGGATTAAACCAAGGGAAAATGCCTTCATAATAGGCAGATTGTAATCTGCCGACAGCAAGATCCCCACCGATGGTCAGTAAACCATTGGGTTCATCTAGAGCATATTCTGGTGCTGGAAAGATATAAGATTCATCATCAAGCTGAAACATATAACCATCCTATTAACTAATCTTGTATAGATGTTAGGGCTATTTTGGCTTGGTAATATTGGAAATAACGCCCTTTCAATTGTAATAATTCCTCATGTGATGCTCGCTCAATAATTTTTCCATCATCCATCACATAAATTTGATCCATTTTTTCCAGTCCCTGTAAGCGATGGGTAATAACTAACAAGGTTTTTTTTACACAGTGCTGCTGCAACTGAATTAATATCTGTTGTTCAGTTTTGGCATCTAATCCTTCGGTAGGTTCATCTAATAAAATCACAGGCGCATCATGAAGTAGCACTCGAGCGATACCTAATCGTCGTTGTTCCCCACCTGACAGTTGTCGGCCACCTTCACCGATCCAACTGTCGAGCCCTCGATCCTCAGCCAGACCGGCTAAACCGACTTGTTGTAAAATTTTTATCAGCAAAGTATCACTTGCATCGTCTTTCGCTATTAGTAGATTATTACGTAAAGTATCACTAAAAATATGCGTTCGCTGTGGTACTACCGCCATCAATTTACGTAATGTTTTCTCATCATAGTTATTAATTGTACGGCCGTTGATCAAGATCTGACCTGAGCTAACATCCCATGCACGAGTTAATAATTGTAATAGGGTGGTTTTACCACAACCAGTTTTACCTAGGAGGGCAATATGTTCACCAGTATTAAGGGTTAATGATACATTTTCTAATGTTGGCTGCGGTTGTTGTGGATAACTGAAGTACACATTATGCAATTTAATTTCAATTTTATTAACAGTCTTTACACCTGAAACAGGAAATATCACAGTTGGCTGCTGATTAATTAATTCAGTTAAACGTTTTGCCGAAGTAACGACTTGTCCTAAATATTGAAATGCAATAGCCACTGGTCCAAGAACTTCAAACGCCGCAAGCGTACAAAAGACAAATAAGGCAATGAGTGCACCTGGTTTATGCTGATCACCAACACCAGATGCTGCCATCCACATTAGTAGGGTTGCAGTTAGACCGGCGATAGCAATCATCAGAGATTGTGATAGCGCTGTTAAGTTAGATTGCTGTTGCTGGCGTTTTAGCCAATTGGATTCTAGCTCTGTCAATACTTGCCGAAAACGCGGCAATGCGCCAAACACAGTTAACTCAGCATGTGCCTGGATGGTGTTGAGCAAAGAAGTGCGATATTGGCTACGCAATATAGTGAGATCGTGGCCAATTACTTTTCCAGCCTGATAAAAGAAAAAGGGTAAAGTAATAAGCAAACACAGCATAATTGTGCCTAAAGTAAAGGCGAGAAGTAAGTCTAATGTAATTAGAGCACAAGTGAGCAAAATAGTAATAACAAAAGCAGCCAATATAGGAGCAATCACGCGTAGATATAAGTGATCAAGCGTTTCGACATCAGCAACCAGACGATTAAGGATATCTCCCTGGCGATAGCGGGCGATACCAGCTGGTGAGAACGGGAATAGTCTTTGAAATGTAAATATCCTCAGATGCGCTAAGACACGAAAAGTCCCATCATGGCTAACCAAGCGTTCAGCATAGCGACTGGCAGTGCGGATTATTGCTAAACCACGCACTCCCGCTGCTGGCAGCATATAATTAAAGGTATACGATCCAGCCGAGCCTGCTAGTGCTGTGCCGGCTAAAAACCAACCTGATAGGGTTAGTAGGCCAATACTAGCAAGTACCACAACAATGGTTAGTATAATGCCAAGATTGAGTAGTAACCAATGACGCTGATATAGCGCGAGAAAAGGTCGTAGTATACGCATATTATAATTCCTTAGCGCGATAGCTTAGCAGGCGGCTAAAAGCACCTTTAGCTTGGCTTAATTCAGCATAAGTGCCTTGTTCAATAATTAAGCCATTTGCCATTACCCATATTTGATCGTATACAGCAGCTTCTTCTAGTAAATGGGTAACCAGAACCGTTGTTTGTTTAGTAGAAGCCGTATTAAGTGCTGACATCACACGTTGCTCACTTTGCATATCAAGGCTTGCTGCGGGTTCATCTAATAAAAGTAACTGGCAGGGATTAAGTAAAGCACGGGCGACAGCGATTCGTTGCGCTTGTCCAACTGATAAGCGAGCCGCATTTTCGCCAATTAGAGTATTGACACCCGCTGGCAGATGCTTGGTAAACTCGGTTACATAAGCATTTTCCATCGCCATATTGATCGCTGCCATGGAAGTTACGGGGGAATGTAGACGTATATTGTCAATGATCGTTTGTGCAGGTAAATGGGGATTTTGACCAACCCACCTAAGTTGCTTACGCCAATCAGTCATATCCAGATCTCTAAGCTCAATCCCATTTACAGTCAGTGAGCCGTGATAGGGTAGAAAACCCAGCAATACATTTAACAGTGAACTTTTGCCAGCACCACTTTGACCCACTATGGCAATACGTTGTTTTGGCAATAGAGTAAAGTTTAATGGGCCAGCTAAGCGTACATTGTCATGCGATAAAATTTCTAGTTGTTTTGCGCTAACGGTTAAGGCTTGAAACGGAGCAATAGGCTGTTTATTTTGTGTTTGTTGCGATGGTTCTTCAATGTTGGCTAATAATGTAAATAAAGACTCTGCTGCACCTACGGCTTGTGCTTTTGCATGGTAATAAGTACCTAAATCACGTAGTGGCTGAAAAAATTCCGGGGCGAGTATCAATGCCAAAAACCCAGCAAAAAGAGTAACCGGTAGACCATAATTACCAAAATGCAGTTCTCCTAAATAAGAAAAACCGAAATAAACAGCGACAATAGCAATGGAAATTGATGCGAAGAATTCTAAAACTGCAGAGGAGAGAAATGCCATCCGCAAGACTTCCATGGTTCGTTGCCGAAACTCTTCAGTTGCTTGTTCAATATCTTTTACTTCTTTGCTGGCACGGAAAAAAAACCGTAAGGTCTCTAGTCCACGCAGACGATCAAGAAATCTGCCACTTAGACGGGCCAAAGCAACAAAATTTCTCCGATTAACATCAGCGGCTCCCATCCCGACTAATATCATAAATAAGGGAATTAAAGGTGCGGTGAGCAATAAAATCAAGGCGGCCGCCCAATTAATAGGGAAAATAGCAATCAGTATAATGATGGGAATCATGGCGGCTAAATACATTTGAGATAAATAGCGGGCGTAATAATCCTGTATGTTCTCAATTTGTTCTAAGATAATGGTTGCCCAACTACCAGCGGGTTTATTTTTAAGCCAAACCGGCCCTAATTGGTCAAGTTTATCTAGCACCATTTTGCGGATCTGTTGGCGAACAATTTTACTGCAAACAAAGCCAACACTTTCCCGTATAAAATTAATTATTGCTCTTAAAGTAAATACGCAAATGAGTAATATAAATTGAACTAGCAAGTGTTCACGAGAAACATTGTCTATAATTAGTGCTTGTAAAATGGTAGCTAACAGCCAGGCTTGACTAACAATAAGTAGACCACTAATAATCCCAAGTAACATGGATAAGCGTAGCCAGTGTTTTGCAGGTGCTGATTGTTGTTTCAGCCATTTAACCAACTCAGTTTGTTTTTTTTTATCCATAGTGATGATTTTAATATACCGGTGATAAGTTAATTGTTACAACTGGTTGATCTTAATTGTATCTAATATCAACTTTTATTGATATGGCACTGATAACAAGGTGCTATTTCGATAGCGCCTGTTAAACCAAATCAAATGATTATTATCAATTAGTAACATTTATTTGCGGTAAAGCTCTTCTAAATAGCGTTCTGCGTCAAGGGCAGCCATACAACCAGTACCTGCTGAGGTAATAGCTTGACGATAAACATGATCCATCACATCACCGGCAGCGAAAACACCTTTAACTGAGGTTTGGGTTGCATTACCTTTAGTTCCTGATTGTACTTGGATATAACCATTTTCCAATGCTAATTGATCAGTAAAAATACTGGTATTGGGGGTATGGCCAATAGCAATAAACACGCTCGCGACTGAAAGCGTTTCTATGCTATTGTTTTGGGTTGAACGTAAGTTGACACCGGTTACACCGCTATTATCACCTAATACTTCATCGAGTGTATAATTAGTATGTAACACAATATTGCCAGTTTTTACTTTCTCCATCATTCGTTGGATGAGAATTTTCTCGGCGCGAAATGTTTCCCGACGATGAATTAAATGGACTTCCGAGGCGATATTAGCCAGATAAAGCGCTTCTTCAATAGCGGTATTGCCACCACCAACAACAGCTACTTTTTGTTTACGATAGAAAAAGCCATCGCAAGTGGCGCAGGCTGAAACTCCACGACCTTTAAAGGCTTCTTCAGAAGGTAAACCCAGGTAACGAGCTGAGGCACCAGTAGCGATAATAAGTGCATCACAGCTATATTTCCCGTTCTCGCCAATGAGTTGGAACGGCCGCCGCTGCAGATCAACCACATTAATGTGATCATTAATAATATTTTCTTTAGCGGTAAATTTTTGGGCGTGTTGCAGCATCCGTTCCATCAATACAGGCCCCATTAATTCAGTATGATCACCAGGCCAATTTTCGACTTCGGTGGTTGTTGTTAATTGGCCTCCTTGCTGAATACCGGTAATTAATACAGGATTTAAATTTGCTCGAGCAGCATAAATAGCCGCAGTATAGCCGGCAGGACCAGATCCTAAGATAATGACTTTACTCCGAGTGGTGGTGTTCATAGACGCTCCATTGTTAATAATTTTCATTTAATGTGGCGATTGTAGGAGATTAGAAAAATTAAAAAAAGTAGATTGCATGAAAATAAGCTATGCAATAGCAATTTTTGGTTGGCTAGTTTTTAACATTTTATTTATAACGGTTAGTTATGAAAAAAGATTATTTTCTGTAAAATCACATTTTAAATTGAGAATTTTCCTTATGTCTTATTGACAATTAGTTAAAAATGCATTCATTTCCATATGTTGTTCTGATTTTTATTCATAATCTTTGACAATCGGTTGTGTATTTGAGAAAACATCTTGTAGGATTAATTACCTAATTTGATTAATTGAAATTGAACATCAATTAAACAAATAGATAAATATCCTGCTTTTATTATCAAATTGAAAACTAACCAGATGATTTATCTACAAGATGAATTATACTACTAAAATACTATTGGTCAGGTGGAGTTTAACCTTATTGCATCTTTTCCAATTTAGTAACTAAGAAAAGAAAATAGAGAATGTAATGGGTATAGGAAAATAGCTAAAAGAGAGATAACGAAATGATTGATAACAAAAAGTGTCCAGGAAAAGATCTTGATCGTATAGATAGGAACATACTTAATGAGCTACAAAAGGATGGTCGTATTTCTAATGTAGAACTTTCTAAGAGAGTAGGCTTATCGCCGACACCTTGTTTAGAACGTGTGCGCCGTTTGGAACGTCAAGGCTTTATTTCAGGTTATACTGCTTTATTAAATCCACACTATCTCGATGCATCTTTATTGGTTTTTGTTGAGATTACCTTGAACCGTAGTGCGGTAGATGTTTTTGAACAGTTTAACGCCGTTGTGCAAAAACTGGAGGGAATTCAGGAATGTCATTTAGTCTCTGGGGATTTTGATTATTTACTTAAAACACGTGTTCCTGATATGTCTGCTTATCGTAAATTGTTAGGAGAGACACTACTTCGTCTGCCTGGTGTTAATGATACTCGTACTTATGTAGTGATGGAAGAAGTAAAACAGAGTAATCGTTTGGTCATTAAGACACGTTAATCAAATAGATGCAAAACTGGAAAAAGTTAGGTACACTCCTGTTTATGCATACAGTTTCAACGCTGAGCATAACTCAGCGTTGTTCTTTTCAATCAACAGGAAAAACCTGGAGAGTTAGTTTTGGGCCAGGAATATACAGAAGACAAGAACATTAAGTTAAAAAAGATCAGTAATGGCAAAATACTGATAGAGATTATTTTATTGATAATTGCTGTCTGGGCGATTTTTTTAATGGTTGCTCTGATAAGTTTTCATCCCTCCGATCCTAGCTGGTCACAGACGACTTGGAATGAACCGATTAAGAATTTAGCTGGCAGCATTGGTGCTTGGTCAGCTGATATTCTTTTCTCGGCTTTCGGCATTTTAGCCTATACAATACCATTAGTTTTTTTGTTAGGATGTTGGAATCTATTTAAAGATGTTGATAACAAGGATTGTCTTGATTTTTTTGTACTTTCCTTACGCTTGATCGGTGGGCTGGCATTAATTATTACCTCTTGTGCTCTTGCGGCAATTGATATTGATGATTTCCCTAATTTTTCCTCCGGAGGCATTATTGGTAGTATTTTTAGTAATGCGGTTCTCCCTTGGTTTAATATTTTAGGAACAACATTAGCTTTACTTTGCATCTGGGCTATTAGTTTCACCTTATTTACTGGTTGGTCATGGTTGACGATAGCAGAAAAAATTGGTTCACTAGTTTTAGGAACAATATCGCTGATTACTAATCGTACTCGTAGTAACCATAAGTATCAGGCAACAGAAGCGTATGTTTCATCTCACTCTGCTAAAAGGTATGATGGCAAATTAGACAAAATAGATTATACCGATCCTGATGATGTTCTTTTTTCAACTTCACCGATTGATCAGTTAGCGAAAGAGAGATGGCGTAATACTAATAGAAATATCGATTTGCAGCGAGCTACCGCACAGTCACTGACTCCTGATGAAGCCAATGCTGCCTTTGATATTCAGCCAGACCGGCCAGAAAAATATGATGAAGATATCTTGAGTAAACCTTCAGATATACCGGTTCCAATGGATGATGATGTTAATCTAAATAGACAGGTAAATCCCAATATCACTACTCTAACTGGCAATGAAGCCAAAACCGCCAATCTGACTGAACCATTAATATCACCAGCAACTAAAATAGATGCCGAGACTGGCACCAGTACTGCATTTACACCAGTAAAATCGCAAATTAAAAAGGGAATTGGTCCAGAGTTTCCGTGTCCTAATCCTGTTCGCTTACCAACGCGTCGTGAGCTTTATGGTAACCGTCTGTCGACCCAAAAAGACCAAGAATTGCAAGAGAATGGCGAACAACAATCGTATCAAAATCTAGCGACCCAGGCTGACAGAACGGAGTTTATTATTGATGAATGGAATGAAGATAAATTACGTGAACAGTTTGTGCAGCAGCAATATGAACGTTATGACACTGATATAACGAATAATCTTAATGAACAAAGTGACAAAATTGATTCTAATGACACGTCGATTACCGCTGATGAGACACAATTAAATTCATTAGCTGAAACCCAGCCGAATATAGAACATAAATGGCCACCGGAAGACGACAAAGAACTAGTGCAGGAGCAGCTAGCTAAAGATCTTAGCGAAACATCTTTATCTGCCAGAGATGAAGAACAAAACTTAGCGCAAGCATTATCTGAGCAGGGAAGTCTTTTTCATCCTTTTCTAGTACGTAATGATCAACCATTACCCAAGCCCACAACGACTATGCCATCATTAGATTTACTTGCCAGCCCGCCAAAACAAAATGAACCAGTTGATATGTTTGCGCTTGAACAAACTTCCCGTTTGATTGAAGCGCGCTTAAGTGATTATCGGGTAAAAGCTGAAGTTGTTGGTTTTTCGCCTGGGCCTGTTATTACTCGCTTTGAGTTAGACTTAGCGCCTGGAGTGAAAGCTGTACGTATTTCTAACTTATCGAGAGATTTAGCGCGTTCGTTATCAGCAACAGCAGTACGTATTGTTGAGGTAATACCGGGTAAACCTTATGTAGGATTAGAATTACCCAATAAAAAGCGTCAAACTGTTTATCTACGTGAAGTCCTTGATTGTGATAAATTTCGGTGTAACTCATCACCGTTGACCATTGTTTTAGGTAAAGATATTGAAGGTGAGCCAGTTATCGCAGATTTAGAAAAAATGCCGCATTTGTTAGTTGCCGGCACCACCGGTTCTGGTAAATCGGTTGGCGTTAATGCCATGATCCTCAGTATCTTGTATAAAGCAAAGCCTGAGGATGTCCGTTTTATCATGATCGATCCGAAGATGTTGGAACTTTCTATTTATGAGGGAATTCCTCATTTGCTGACTGAAGTTGTCACTAATATGAAAGATGCAGCTAATGCATTACGTTGGTGTGTTAATGAAATGGAACGGCGTTACAAACTTATGTCTGCCTTAGGGGTAAGAAATTTGGCTGGCTATAAAGATAAAATTAAAGCGGCGGAACGCATGGGGTGTCCGATACCAGATCCATTTTGGAAACCCAGTGATAGCATGGATAGTAAACATCCAGTACTGAAGAAAGAACCTTATATTGTTGTTATGGTCGATGAATTTGCTGATCTAATGATGACCGCTGGTAAGAAAGTAGAAGAGTTAATTGCGCGTTTGGCACAAAAGGCTCGTGCGGCGGGGATCCACCTAGTATTGGCGACCCAGCGTCCATCTGTTGATATTATTACCGGTTTAATTAAGGCTAACATACCCACTCGTATTGCTTTTACTGTGTCAAGTAAGATAGATTCTCGTACCATCCTCGATCAAGGTGGTGCTGAATCTTTATTAGGCATGGGTGATATGCTTTATTTACCACCTAACTCATCTATTCCAATGCGTGTTCATGGCGCTTTTGTCCGCGATCAGGAAGTTCATGATGTTGTTAAAGATTGGCAAGCTAGAGGTAAGCCTGAGTATATTGATAATATTATAAAAGGTGGTGATGATGGCGACGGTGGTAATGGTTATGAAAATGGTGATGAGGAGTTAGATCCACTGTTCGATCAAGCTGTCGAGTTTGTGACGGAGAAGCAGCGTGTCTCAATATCGGGCGTTCAACGTCAATTTCGCATAGGTTATAATCGTGCCGCCAGGATTGTCGAACAGATGGAGGTGCAAGGGATCGTTAGTGAGCCAGGCCACAATGGTAATCGTGAAGTTTTATCACCACCAACAGCCGAACATTGATTTAATTTAATATTTTAAAACTAATAAATATGATGAATATAAAGGTCATTCACTTGATGAAAAAACTGATAACGTTAGCTATGTTAGCAATAAGTTTGCATATTAGCCAGATATGGGCAGATGCTGCCGTTGAACTAAAAATGCGCCTGAATAAAATAAATAGTTTTCATGCCAATTTTATGCAAAAGGTAACCAGTGTCGATGGTAATCTCATTCAGCAAGGTGAGGGTCAGTTATGGATTAAACGGCCAAATTTATTTAACTGGCATATTACATCGCCTGATGAAAGTTGGTTAATTTCTGATGGTACTAATCTTTGGTTTTATAATCCCTTTGTTGAACAGGTTACGGTAACTTTATTGAGTGAGGCGACGACTGATACGCCGTTTATGTTGATCACTCGTAATGATCCTAGCGATTGGCAACGTTATCAAATTAGTCAAAATGGTAATGATTTTCTACTGACAGCAACGCAAAATAAGGGAAATTTGAAATGTTTTTCAATTACTGTCCAGCCTGATGGTACAATCCAACAGTTTTCTGCGGTAGAGCAAGATGGCCAGAGGAGCTTATATCAGCTTAAAGACCTACAAAATAGTCATGTTGATAGCGATACATTTAAATTTGTACCGTCACCAGGTGTGACCGTTGATGATCAAAGGTCAAGGAGGTGAGTAATTTGTCACTTGACTTTTCACCGGATGAACTCCAACCATTGGCCGCAAAAATGCGGCCAATCAACTTAGAGCAATATATTGGTCAGCAACATCTATTAGCTAAGGACAAGCCACTAGCGCGGGTTATTCGTGCTGGGCAACTGCATTCTATGATTTTGTGGGGGCCTCCAGGTATAGGAAAAACTACTCTGGCTGAAATTATTGGTCATTATGCTGATGCTGCCATTGAAAAGATCTCAGCAGTAACCTCGGGTATTAAAGAAATCCGTGAGTCTATTGAAATCGCTCGTCAAAATCGACAACTAGGGCGTAGAACGATTTTATTTGTTGATGAAGTTCACCGCTTCAATAAAAGTCAACAAGATGCGTTTCTACCTTATATAGAAGATGGCACGGTGACTTTTATTGGTGCCACAACAGAGAACCCTTCTTTTGAACTCAATTCAGCGTTACTTTCCCGCGCCCGTGTTTATCTTCTGAAATTGCTTTTTAATGAAGAAATTGCTGCGGTTTTGCAGCAGGCGATGGCGGATAGTAAGCATGGTTATGGTGGGCAGAATATTATCTTGCCGGATGATACTCGTGACATGATCGCACAATTAGTGAATGGTGATGCCAGGCGAGCATTGAATTTACTGGAAATGATGGTCGATATGGCTGAAATTAATGATAAAGATCAGCGAATATTAACTGTTAGTTTATTAAAGGAAGTGAGTGGTGAAAGAAGTGCTCGCTTTGATAATAAAGGTGATCATTATTATGATTTGATTTCAGCATTACACAAATCTGTTCGTGGCTCGGCTCCTGATGCTGCGCTTTATTGGTATGCCCGCATTATCACTGCTGGTGGTGATCCGTTGTATGTAGCTCGGCGTCTACTGGCTATTGCCTCTGAGGATATAGGTAATGCTGATCCGAGAGCGATGCAAGTTGCGATAGCAGCATGGGATTGTTTTACTCGCGTTGGCCCAGCAGAAGGAGAGCGTGCCATTGCGCAAGCGATTGTCTATTTGGCTTGCGCCGCTAAAAGTAACGCCGTTTATACTGCTTTTCAGGCCGCTTTAACTGATGCCAAACAAAAACCAGATTATGAGGTACCCATTCATTTACGTAATGCGCCGACTAAGTTAATGAAAGAGATGAGTGTAGGGAAGGAATATCGTTATGCTCATGATGAACCTAATGCTTATGCTGCTGGTGAAAATTACTGGCCGGTAGAGCTGCAAGCAACACGTTATTATTATCCATCAAATCGTGGCTTAGAAGGAAAAATTGGCGAAAAATTATCCTGGCTGGCAGAATTGGATCAAAATAGCCCGATAAAGCGCTATCGTTAAGCATCTCAATACGGTAATGTAGCCAGCTCAGGCGAAAAAAGTTTTAACCATCAGAGAAGATTGATTGGTTCTTTTTATTTTTATTAAACAATAATAATTTTACAGGATAAGCATGCTCGATCCAAATTTACTGCGTACTGAGCTAGACGTAGTGGCTGAAAAACTGGCTCGTAGAGGATTTATTCTCGATGTAGATAAATTGCGTAAACTAGAGCAACAGCGCAAAGATTTACAGATTAAAACGGAAACCTTGCAGGCAGAGCGAAACTCCCGTTCGAAGACAATAGGTGCAGCAAAAGCGCACGGTAAAGATGTTGAAACTTTACGTAAGGAAGTCAACCAATTAGGTAACAAGCTGGATAGTGCTAAGAATAAATTAACACAATTACAGGATAACATTCGTGATATTGTCTTAAGTTTACCTAACTTACCAGATGAAAGTGTACCAGACGGCAAAGATGAAAGCGATAATGTTGAGATAAGTCGTTGGGGAGAGCCTCGCCAATATGACTTTACAATTAGAGATCATGTTGCTTTAGGTGAATTAACCGACGGACTGGATTTTCCAGCAGCAGTAAAAATTACTGGTGCCCGTTTTGTGGTTATGAAAGGTCAAATAGCACGCTTGCATCGGGCGTTAGCGCAATTCATGTTGGATTTACACACCGAACAACATGGTTATGTGGAAACTTATGTTCCCTATTTAGTAAATCATGTAACGCTTTATGGTACCGGCCAGTTACCCAAATTTAGCGAAGATCTTTTTCATACTAAACCATTGGAAGAACAAGCATCAAATCAGCAATATGCATTAATCCCTACCGCTGAAGTACCGGTAACTAATTTAGTGCGGGATGAAATTTTAGCGGCGGATATGTTGCCGATCCGGCTGACGGCGCATACTCCCTGTTTTCGTTCCGAAGCCGGTTCTTATGGCCGCGATACGTGTGGTCTGATTCGTATGCACCAATTTGATAAAGTTGAGCTAGTACAGATAGTTGAGCCAGAAAAATCGATGGCGGCACTGGAAGAATTAACTGGACACGCAGAAAAAGTATTGCAACTGCTAAAATTACCTTATCGTAAAATTGTCTTATGTACCGGCGATATGGGGTTTGCTGCTTGTAAAACCTATGATCTGGAAGTATGGTTACCGACCCAAAATACCTACCGCGAAATCTCTTCTTGTTCAAATACCGGCGATTTCCAAGCGCGTCGCATGCAAGCTCGTTTCCGTCATAAAGAGGATAAAAAACCGCAGTTGGTTCATACCTTGAATGGCTCAGGTTTGGCAGTTGGCCGTACCTTGGTCGCTGTTATGGAAAATTATCAGCAAGCTGATGGGCGGATTGAAGTGCCTGAAGTTTTGCGGCCATATATGAAGGGGTTAGAGTATATTGGTTAATGTCAGCACAAGATCTTATTAAGATAGCAGAGACAATGATCGACTACTCAATTTATTTGCGCTATTAGCGAAGCCAATTTCACTTGATGGAAGCAAGACATAATGTAAAGCTACTTTATAAAGTAGCTTTATTTATTAATAAATGCCGCATTAAAAAAGTGCTGACTGCTTATCAGATTTAAAATAGTTAGTTAACTTACTACTTATTCCTCATCCTAAATAAGATAATTTTTGCTTGCTATTAGCTTTAATTAAGTTTTTCTATTTATACTGTGTAAATAAAAAAATATCAATTGAATATGTTTAACAAATACGTTTTCCTGATTACTGAGTAAAAAATAATACTCAACAACGAAAGAAGGCAGAATGGAAACATCATTGTTTAAAGATATACCCACTATCTTGGTACAAAATAATCGCGGTCGAGCTGTCAGACAAATTCAATATAATACGCTTGGCTTTTTGGCGCATAGTATTGATCCACGGTTATATGAACAGTCGCAAACCGATGATACCATCAAAGCCAATTTTAGCTATCAACTTCACGCCGTTTATTACAGGATGATTTGGCTGCTAACTGGCAGTGAGAAGATGAGTCCAGCTGGGATGCTCGGTTATCGCCGGCTATCTTTACTAACCACTATACCGTTGATGCCACCGGTGCGATATTGACTAGCACAGATGCTATGGGTAATACTCAACGGCAGGCGTATGATATAGCCGGTATGTTGATGGAGAGCTGGCTGACTCTCAAAACAGGCAGTGAACAGGTGATTGTCAAATCATTAACCTACGCCGCCAATGGGCAAAAATTACGCGAAGAACATGGCAATGGGGTGGTGACTTCATACACTTATGAAGCGTAGACTCAGCGTCTAGTCAACATAAAAACTGAACGGCCGGTTGATCATATGGCCGAGGTAAAAATATTGCAAGATCTGCGCTATGAATATGATCCGGTAGGCAATGTGCTGCGGATCACCAACGATGCTGAGGCGACTCGTTTTTGGCGTAATCAGAAAATTGTGCCTGAAAATAACTATCAATATGATAGTCTCTACCGCCTGGTTCAAGCTACCGGACGGGAAATGGCCAACATTGGTCAACAAAGCACTCAATTACCGCCACCATCTCCCATCGATAATAACAGCTATACCAACTATTCCCGTATTTATAGTTACGACAATGGCGGTAATTTATCACAAATACGCTATAGTGCACCGGCGAGTAACAATAATTACACCGTCAATATTACCGTATCCGATCGCACCAATCGGGCGGTGTTGAGTACATTAACCGAAGATCCAACCATGGTAGACGGTCTGTTTACCCTTGGTGGGCATCAATAGCAATTGTTATTAGGGCAAACGTTGATCTGGACTGCGCGTGGAGAATTGTTAACGGTAACTTTAGCTGCACATAGCCAACAACCCGCCGATATGGAGTGGTATCGTTACGATGCTAATAGTCAACGAGTAATAAAAACCAGTGACAGACAAAATGGCAATAGTAGTCAGACTCAGCAAGTGATTTATCTTGCCAGTGCTGAGCTGCGTATCACAACCAATGGTAATGTAGTGAAAGAATTGCTGGAGATCACGCTTATTGGTGAGGCGGCCGGGCCGGCTCAGGTATGGGCACTGCATTGGGAGATAGGTAAACCGACGGAGATTAATAATGATCAGTTACGCTACAGTTATGATGACCAGTTAGGTAGTAGCCGGTTAGAGGTAGATGCCAATGGGCTGCTTATCAGCCAGGAAGAGTATTATTCGTATGGCGGTACTTCGGTATTGTTAGCCACTAATCAGTTAAAAGTCAATTATAAAACCATTCGCTATTCAAGCAAAGAATTGGATGCCAGTGGGTTCTAGTATTACGGCTATCGTTATTACCAGCCATGGGTTGGGCGCTGGTTAAGTGCTGATCCGGCAGGTAGCGTGGATGGCTTAGACTTTTATCGGATGTGTAAAAATAATCCAGTCACCTTAGTTGATGAAAAAGGGCTGGCGCCGTCTTTGAAAAAGGATGTCGCTAAAAGTATCAGTAATGCCATCAAGGCGATTGATAAAGCACAAAAAATTTTAAAAAAATAAAGACGCGGTTGACCAGGTGACGACCACTTTCTTTGGTCATGCTTCGGGGGAACTTAAAAAGCAATGGAGTAAAGATTTAGCAGACATGCAAGAGCTTATGAAAGCATTTAATATAAATAAAAATTTAATTATCTTGCCTAATGCAAAAGAGGCACCCATAGCTTCAGTAAATCGTTTGTAGCGTGAATCATATTGGAGATATTGGGGGGCGATAAAAAAAGTTGAGCGTGATGCCGAATTTTTAGGCAAAAAGCAAGTTAAAAAGTTACTTACTGAGAAAGAGGTATCCTATAAGGACGAGAAGGAAACAATATATTTGGAATCAAATGTTAAAGAATGGTATACGACACAAAAAAGAGTCGGGGATGATTTTATGACTCACATTATGATTTACGAATTCTCCCATGCAGCACTTTATACAGAGGATTTTGTTTATGGAGCAAACTTCCCTGAAGTAAATCCATTACCACTTTATGGTTTACCGGTTGTTAAAGTAGCGGAGAAATACCAACTTGTGACGTATAAAAGCCGAGGTGGAAATTTTGGCAATGCTAGTGATTTTCAAAAGCTGGCTTATGAAAACCAGACTCTTTTGCTTTTGCCACCACGCTTTTAGTCTATTAAGCATCTAAAGACAGCAAGTAAAGAGAACAATTTCAACGCCTTGTTATCAATCGACCGGCATTAGCAGATTAATATCAGTGTTATTTTTAATAATGGACTTTTTTCGCTGGAACCTCAGTGTAAAAAGCACGATTGATTCGGAGCGATAAATAATAGAATTTTTTATCACCCATCTAACAAGTTAATAAACGACTTTATGTCCATAACCTTGCAGGATATGTTTTACCCGCTCCATCGTTTCGGTTGATGGCGGCTTGATGTCTGCTAGCTGGTACTTTTCACCCATCGCTAGCCATTTATGTTTTCCCAACTCATGGTAGGGTAATAACTCTATTTTTTCGATATTGTGCATATAACATATAACGTATAACGTATAACGTATAACGTATAACGTATAACGTATAACGTATAAC
>JBGDCZ010000044.1:0-20198 GCA_048493715.1 Arsenophonus endosymbiont of Dermacentor nuttalli
AATGTCAAAATAACGGAAGCCTTGCAAACGGGATACGTTCATATAGTGGGTAATGACCAATGGCTAATTTAGTTATAGTAAAAAAATAGCTTACTGTACCATTGATAAAGATAAACTTAGCTTCAAGCTTACATTTTTAATAACAAAATTATACTTTTCATGAAATAGGTGCAATAATATTTTTTATCTCTGACTAATAAAGAAAATAACAGCACTAGCTGATTTGAGTATTGCTGCGAACGTAATTTTTTAACTAAAAACAATATTCCATTAAAATCTGAAAAATAAGATTAATATTTTATTTTTTAAATAAATAAAAATGTTGTTATCTATTTATTATTAATTTTTTAATTATAGTTAAATAGCCAATTCAAAAAATTTTTTTATTTTATCTTGGCTAACAGTTTATTTTTTAATATTAAAATAACTTATTTTATTAAGCATAAATGCTGTTAATCACTTCAATTTAACCAATAACGTTATTGTTTCTAACGTAATTAGAATCAATAAAATAATAAATATTGTATAGTAACAATATTGCTATTTATTTTTTTATTTTGTGATCTATATCACTATATTAGTGTATAAACTATGATGTCGTGATATATAAATTATCTTTCGTTTTAATTGATAATTATTTTTTATCAAACACCATCTTCTCTAGCTTTATATATTGCTAATAAAAAAATTAGCGTAATAATATTGCTTTCGGTTTGACATAGACAGAAAGTAATATAAGCCAAATATGCTATAAAAATGAACTTTAATCAGGATCACAGTTTCGTTTACTTGCTTTTGTTGTAATTACTACGCGTTGTTTGTGCAATTAACTTTAATTTCTTTAATTTACCTCCGCGTAATAACGTGACAGGAGTTAAAATGAGTACCGATACAATAAAACGCCGTGAAACCATTATCGACATGTTATACCGTGATGGTAGTGTAAATGTCACAACCCTAAGCCAGCGTTTTAATGTTTCCCAGGTAACCATTCGTAATGATCTACGTTATCTAGAAAAAAAAGGCTGTGCATTACGCTCATATGGTGGAGCAATGGCAAATAATAAATTTGCTTTCGACAGACCTTTTCAAGTGAAAGGTCAAATAGATAGAGCGCTAAAAATATTGATTGCCGCAAAAGCTGCCGAGTTTGTAAAAGATGGCGATTCATTAATTATCGATTCAGGCTCAACAACCGCGGAAATCATGCCTTTTTTACGTAACCATCATGCACTGATCGTGGTGACCAACGCACTCAATATCGCATATGAATTAGCCAATCTTGAGCAAATTGATGTAATAGTTGTAGGCGGCAATACACGTAAAAACTCCTACTCACTCTATGGTTCAACCGCCGAACAACAGCTTGCGCAATATCGTTTTGATATTTTATTTCTTGAGGTTGATGGGTTTGACCTAGAAACTGGCATTACAACCCCACATGCAGGAGAAGCCCATCTTAATCGTATTATGTGTGATGTGGCACATCAGATTATTGTCGTAACCGATGGCAGTAAATTTGGCCGCAAAAGCTTTTGTTTAATTTGTGAAACAAAGCAAATTAATTATCTCATTACTGATACTCGGATCCCAAAACAGTACCGTGAAACACTGACTGAACATGGGGTAAATGTCATTATTGTTGACGAATAACACCTTGTTAATTTAATCAAATATACATCAGCTAGCAGGGAAATATTATGCAATCGCTACTACAACTTATTCATCGCCACAAATCCGGCGAAGCTGTTGGAATTTATTCTGTCTGTTCTGCCCACCCTTGGGTTTTAGAAAGCGCTTTTCAAGTTGCAAAAAAACGAAAAACTGCGCTATTAATTGAAGCTACCTCCAATCAAGTTAATCAATTTGGTGGCTATACTGGCATGCAACCTATGGATTTTCGCAACAAAATATTCAACATCGCTAAACAACTGGATTTTCCCAGCCAACAAATCTGGCTAGGCGGTGATCATTTAGGGCCTAATGTCTGGCAAGATCATAGTGCAGAACAGGCGATGATATTTTCTGAAACTCTGATCTACGACTATGTCAAAGCTGGATTTAGAAAAATTCATCTGGATTGTTCAATGCCTTGTGCCGATGATCCAACCCCCTTAACAGACGAACTTGTCGCTCAACGTGCAGCCCGCCTGTGCGCGGTCGCCGAGTGCAGCTGGCGAGAAAACGGCGGTAAAGCACCAGTTTATGTTATTGGTACTGAAGTTCCTGTGCCTGGTGGGGCTAAATCAGAGCTTGCCGAAATACAAATCACTTCACCGGAAGCCGCTGCCACTACCCTTAATATCCATCAAAACACCTGGCACAATACTGGACTGACCGACGTTTGGCCGAGAGTCATTGCATTGGTTGTTCAACCTGGTGTTGAATTTGATCATCATCAAGTCGAACACTATCAACCAGAAAAAGCTAAAGCACTTAGCCAATATATAGAAACCCATCCTCATATTGTTTACGAAGCTCACTCAACAGATTATCAAACACCACAAAGCTACCAAAATTTGGTACGCGATCATTTCGCTATTCTAAAAGTGGGACCAGCATTAACATTTGCCCTGCGCGAAGGTCTATTTGCCCTTGATAAATTAGATCGTGAATGGAATGGAGAACATATTGCTGCACATCTCAGAGAAACTATTGAGCAAGTGATGTATGAACAACCAAATTACTGGCGTCCTTATTATCAAGATAATGCGCATCAGCAATATATTGACCGTCAATACAGTTTGAGCGACCGTATCCGCTATTACTGGACTAACCCTAAAGTCGCTAAGGCGGTCGAAAAGTTATTAACCAACTTACGCCAGAATCCAGTACCCCTCTCTATGTTAAGCCAGTACCTGCCTGAACAAAAGGCAGCAATTAATGCAGGCCTCTTATCAGCAACTGATCCGAAAGAATGGGTAAAGGATAAAATTCGCTCGGTATTAATACATTATGCAATCGCCTGCGAGACAAAAACAGAAGGAGCCGTTGTGTTATGATCCCTTTTTTCTCATATGATCCTCTATGGCTTAAAAACCATAACGCACAATATACCGTGCAAGAAATTCAGCAACAGCCCCAGTTATGGCGTAACCTGTATCAAGCTTTAATAGATAATCCATCACCCTGGCAAAACTTCCTTCAACCACTACTAAAACAAGCTAATTTACAAATTATTCTCTGTGGCGCAGGATCTTCAGCGTTCGTTGGCAAAACCATTGCGCCTTGGTTACGCGAGTATATGCATTTAAATGTTTATGCCGTTGCTTCAACCGATATTGTGCCGACACCTTGGTCATATCTGGACAAAAGCAAACCTACTTTATTAGTCTCTTATGCCCGCTCTGGTAATAGCCCAGAGAGCGTTGCGGCCATAAAACTATCGGATGAATTGTTATCTGAATGCCATCATTTGATACTAACCTGTAACCCCAACAGCACCCTGACACTTTACGCCCAAAACAGAACCAATGTCTGTTTACTCAATATGCCTGAGGGATCAAACGATCGCAGTTTTGCCATGACTTCTAGTTTTAGCTGTATGGCATTAGCAACGATATTGCTATTAGGAAATTCAAATTTGAGCCACGCACAACAAAATCTTGTTACCGTAACCACCTTGTGTGAAAACCAGGCCGCCAGCTGGCAAACCATTATTCAACCTATCGTCCAACAAGGTTTCAGCCGTATGTTAGTTTTGGGCTCTCACTGTTTTACCGGTATTAGCGAGGAAGGTGCACTTAAAATGTTAGAGCTAACCGCAGGCCAAGTAGCCACTCGCTATGATTCAACTATGGGTATAAGACATGGGCCAAAATTTTTTATTGATGAAGAAACGCTAGTCATTATTTTACTTTCTAAAGAGGCACATTGCCGACGTTATGATCTCGATTTACTTAATGAATTAAAACATGATGGTCGAGCTAAGAAAATCTTGGTTCTAAGTAGTCTAGCCAATAGCAATGCCATTGAACTAAACACTACTCTACCTGATATTTGGCTTATTTTTCCCTACCTGTTGTTTTTGCAATTAATCGCTGTCGAAGCTTCACTATATCTTGGTCTATCACCTGACAACCCCTGCCCTTCCGGTGAAGTAAACCGGGTAGTAAAAGGTGTCCATATTTATCCCTACATGCAACCAGAACAATAATACAGGAGTTTATATGTCCTCCCCAAACATCTTAATGACTCGCATTGACAATCGTCTGATCCATGGTCAAGTCGGAATCACTTGGACTAATTCACTCGGAGCTAACTTAGTGGTCGTTGCCAACGACGCTGTTGCCAATGATCCCGTCCAACAATCGCTAATGGATATGGTGGTATCCGAAGGTGTGCAAACCCGTTATTTTACCTTACAAAAAACAATTGACGTTATTCATAAGGCAGCAGATCGGCAGAAAATTTTCATTGTTTGTAAAACACCTCAAGATGTATTGACACTGGTAAAAGGAGGTGTCCCCATCCATTTTGTTAATATTGGTAATATGCACTTCTGTAAAGGAAAAAAACAGATCCACAAAACTGTTTCTGTTGATAACAATGACATTGACGCTTTTCATCAACTAAACCAATTAGGTATCACCTGCGAAATTCGTCGTGTACCAGACGAAATCGGTGAAAATATTACAAATCTGCTAAATTAATGGAGACAAATATGTTCGTCGATGCATTATTGATCGCCTCATTAGCAGGCATTGCTGGTGTTGACCTATTTAATGGGCTGACCCATCTTCATCGACCGATTGTGATAGGTCCACTTGTAGGGCTAATTTTAGGGGATTTTCAGACTGGTCTATTAGTTGGCGGAACATTAGATCTGGTTTGGATGGGAATGGTTCCTCTGGCTGGAGCTCAACCACCTAATGTCGTTATCGGCGGTATCATTGGCACCGCTTTCACTATTCTCACCCGTTCTGATCCTAAAATTGCTATTGGTATTGCCATTCCCTTTTCCATTGCGGTACAAGGTTGCATTACCCTATTGTTTACTTTCTATTCACCGATGATGCATAAATGTGATCAAATGGTCAAGAATCTTAATTGGCGTGGCGTTGAGTGGGTAAATTATTTTGGCATTATTATTCTGTTCTGTTTTTACTTTACAGTTGCTTTCTTACCTATCTACTTCGGCGCTGATGCAGCCAGTGCTATGGTGCAAAAAGCACCGCAATGGTTACTCGATGGACTGGCTATCGCCGGTGGTATGATGCCTGCAATTGGTTTTGCTTTACTAATAAAAATCATGATGAAAAAAACTTATATTGCTTATTTTATTTTAGGTTTTCTCGCGGTCACTTTTTTTAATCTACCGATTATCGCCGTTGCTTTAGGTGCTTTTGCTATCGCTTTAATCGATTTCTTTAATTGCTCTCGTAATAATAATGGTGCTACAGCGAGTATGCGATCAGAAACTAATCAACAGGAGATGAATGATGGCATTTAATGGATCTGAAAAGGGAATGGTAAAAAAAAGCGAAAAACGTATGGCACAAGCCCTTGCCACTAGTCAGGTTGAATGTGATGACTATATTGATACTACACCAGGAAAAACATTAACATCCTATGACATCAATGTCATGGCACTTCGTTCACTACTATTGCAAGCTTCTTTTAACTATGAGCGGATGCAAGCCGGTGGATGGTTATATACGCTCATTCCAGCCTTGCGTAAAATTCACAAAAATCCACAAGATCTGGCCAATTCCATGAAGATGCACATGGAATTTATTAATGTTCACCCTTTTGATATCACTTTTTTATCCGGCTTAATATTAGCAATGGAACGTAGTAAAGAAAAAATTTCTACTATCCGTGCGATTAAAGTTGCCTTGATGGGGCCATTAGGTGGCATTGGGGATGCTTTATTTTGGTTGACTCTACTACCAATATGTGTAGGTATCGGTGCTTCACTCGCTCTGCAAGGCAACATCTTCGGCCCGATCGTTTTCCTGCTGTTATTTAATATTGTTCATTTTGCCTTACGATTTGGTTTAGCTCATTATGGTTATCAAGCAGGAATTAAAGCGATTGCGACACTCAAAACCCACACCAAAAATATTTCTCATGCTGCCTCTATTGTCGGTATGACAGTGATCGGAGCTCTGGTTGCTTCTTATGTTCATCTCTCTACGCCGTTAGTACTAAAGGCCGGCGAGGCCAAGGTGGCATTACAAACAGATATTTTCGATAAATTAATGCCCAATTTATTACCACTTACTTTCACACTAATAGTCTACGCTTTTTTAAAACGGGGATTTTCCCCAGTGAAAATGATTGGAATTACCGTCATATTTGGGCTTATAGGTAAATTAGTTGGATTCTTATAAGGAGTAATCATGTTAGGCATTGTCATTACCGGCCATGGAGGCTTTGCTAGCGGTTTAATGCAGGCAATCGAGCAAATTATTGGTAAACAATCGCAGTGTACTGCCGTTGACTTTCCTGAAGACATGTCAATTGAGGCTTTACATCAAGCATTAAACCAGGCCAGTAAAACCTGCGATATCGGTGACGGCTTAGTATTTCTTACTGATTTATTAGGCGGGACACCATTTAATCAAGCCGCACAGTTAACATTGACACATCCACATTGGCAAGTCCTGACGGGTACTAATATGCAAATGGCCGTCGAAATGATGTTGGAACGACCAACAATAGATGCAGAAAAATTTCGTGATATGGCGCTGTATTTTGGTCATAAAGGGTTAACCAGTTTATGGCATCAACAACAGAATAAAGCATTCCATAATAATAATGGTATTTAAGGAGTTACCGTGTATTTAATTTCTACCAGAGAAATGCTAAAAAAAGCCCAACGCGAGCAATATGCGATACCCGCGTTTAATGTGCATAATTTAGAAACTATTCAAGTCGTTGTTGAAACTGCGGCCAAAATGGCTTCACCGGTCATTTTGGCCGGTACACCAAGTACCTTTACCTACGCCGGCCTTGAGTACATGGTATCTATTTGCACCCAAGCCGCTGCATTAAATAAATTGCCACTGGCCCTCCATCTAGATCATCATGAAGAATTAACCGATATCTGCTATAAGGTCAAAGCAGGTGTTCGCTCAGTAATGATTGATGCCTCCCATCTCCCTTTTGAAGAAAATATCAATACAGTGGCTAATGTTGTCCAATTTTGCCAACGTTACGATGTGAGTGTAGAGGCTGAATTAGGACGCTTAGGTGGTCAAGAAGATAACTTAACTGTCAGTAGTAAAGAGAGTTTTTATACCGATCCGATAGCTGCCAAGAAATATGTGGCGCAAACAGGAATAGATTCGCTAGCAGTTGCTATCGGCTCTACCCACGGACTTTATCACGATGAACCTCATCTTGATTTTAAACGTCTGGCAGAAATCCAGCGTCAGGTAGATATTCCATTGGTTTTACATGGCGCGTCAGGTATTTCTGAAGAGATGATACGTCAATCTATCTCACTGGGTATCTGCAAAGTAAATGTGGCCACTGACTTAAAAATTGCTTTCGCCAAAGCAGTAAAAATATATTTATCTGAACATCCTGACGCTAACGATCCGCGCAAATACATCACCCCAGGTAAACAAGCGATGCAGCAGGTTGTAAAAAATAAGATCATAATGTGTAATAGTGCCGATAAAATCTAACGTTACATTGCCGCGCCAATTCTCGATTATTTAACAAAACCCGGTGTTTAATTGTTTGACAATAATTTATCCGCGCAATGTAAAATAATAAAGCTACCTTAATCTTGGTTAAAATAGATAAAAAACCGTAATAATAAAGATAAATTATCGGGCTACTTGCGCCAAAATTTGCGCTCAAAAAAATTAATACTCAACTGATTTAATCATTATTAAAATCAGTTGTTTTGTTTACCACAAAATAATAGCCAGCCTGCCCATACTGTTAAGTAAAAATCGCCCATAAAGGATCGGCCGGAATATCCGAGATCAACAGTCCGCTTTCGGTCGGCGTCAATGTAACTGTAGTTGGTTGTAAAAAACTATATTGCTGTTGCTCATCGTTATCATAAATCAATGCGTTTCGCCGATCTGCGGATAAACCTAAGTAAACCAGATCATGATTAGTATCTAAACTGGCACCGCCCTCCACATCTGGGTGGCTATACTATCATACCAAGCTCTTATTGAATTTCCTTCTCGATCCTGCAACCCTTGCAATATTATATAATCGGCTGAATATGGTATTTTATAAATAAGATTATCCAACTCTAACTTAACATGCACTATGTTTACGTAACCAATCATAGGAAACGCCAAGTAATACATTTCTTCCCTGGTTATCCCACAAAACTAAATACCCCATCATCCCGCAGACTAAATAGTTTATTATTGATGGGAAAAAGCGATTTAATATTGGTTGCGACTAATTGCGCCTGGCTATTAGAAAAACCATCATCTGGTTGGAAATAAAGCTCATGCTTTAGTGGATTATAAAAATAATAACTGGGTGACTCACCCTTCGTTGCCGCAGCAAGAATAAATTCTGATAGCGATTGACTATCTTTCAGATCATTTGCATGGTTCAGCGGCTCAGCCTCTAGCGGCTTTATTTTGGGTAGGTTTAAGCTGATCACTTAATGTACATGTTTATCTTTTGTTATTAGCCAATAATGCTTTTCTTGTCCGTCAATATAACCAGATAAATAGACTGTTTTAGCCACTTGCTGACAACTAGAGCAGTTGATGAAACAAGTTCATATTGGGCATCTACCTCCAAAAAAGGAATTTTAGTACGTTCAGATAATAACAGCTCAGTATTATTATCCTCTACCGTAGAATCTGCTACTTGTTTAATCTCATCTAACATTGTCAATAAACGTTGATCACCATTAATCACAACCAATTTCAACGCTGCATCCTCAACGGTATAGACACAACGCACATACCAGCTCCTGATTGAGATCATCCAAAATCACTTGGATTTAGGTTACAATATAATCATGCATAATTTTATATGCCGCCCGTTCGCTAGGAAAAGCATAAAAATCAAATCGGCCATCTTTGTTGCTGTTTCCTTAATATTTCAAACCCTCTATCATGGCGTGAAGTGACAAAGGGTAAAATCATATATCCGTAATTCAAGTAGGTGATAGGCGTGCCCGGCAGGATCAGAACATTATCACTCGGCTCATAACTAATCTGACTATGCTGATAACCCAACCCTTGTCGAATGTTGATGACCTGTTTTTTATCTTGATTTGGTTCACGATTAGTCCAAAAAAAAAGAAATAATTACTTCTACCTGAGCCGCCCGCATAAGTGGAATCATTACGATAGATATTATTGACTATCAAAGGTCAGCTTATTCTGGTGTAAATCTAGCTCGGTAATAACTGCCCCGGTGGGATCGGCTCCATAATCATCACAGCATCACTATCAGCAATTTTTTTCTTTATCAGCCGATAGCCACCTTGCTTATAAGCCAAATCAATATCAGCAAAATAGTTGCCTACTATTTGTACATTTTGGGTTATGTTACCAAACGCTTCTGCCAACACGGTAACCCCTAACCCTGTTAACGGGACAGATAAGGCGCCAGCAAACGCAGCAATGGTGGTTACCCCCTAGTATGTAGAACCTACCCCTATGACAATAATCGCTAAATTAGTAATTTCAACACCTACCTGAGCACTAAAAACCACACGTTGTAGATCATTTTGCGCATTAGCTAACTCAATACTATCCAAAGCAATGTTACTAAAATTTAATACAAAATCAGTCGCCCGATGAAAATGAAATACTTCGCTTAATAATCCTTTAGTTGCCTGTTTCCCCTGATACGCCGCCATTTGATATAAATTGACCAACCGCAGGGTATCTTCCACTTTGCCAAGAGCTATCTGCGTCAAATTGACATAAGTGTGTATATTAAGTGCCGTATTAAGGGTTTCTGATAACTCATTATCTACTACTCCAAACCGTTTTTTATTGGCAAAGCACGGCAACTATTCTTTGATCAGGAAAGCGGCATTTAATCCATGTACCCCTTCAGCATCAGTGATATTATCTCGTAAAGCTAATGTTTTTCCGTTGTAATGATAAGCTTTGGTGATCATGGCCAAATATTGATTATATTTATTAATAAACTCAATAAAATGTTGATTGTTAATGACCAATTTCTTTAGTTGATTTGTCTAATTATTTATTAATGAACTGCAAATCATAACTACCCGAGAGAGTTTTACTTGGGCTAAAACTAATGAAAAGCGACAGCCACTTTTGTAGCGATAATTGATGATAATGATAAAACTGGATCATGGTTGACTGAAATTGCTCAGCCAGCTTAATGAAAGACAATAATTTATAGAAACAGACCCTAGCCTTGAAGGATCATCTAAGGTCGCTTTTTCTATCCCTTTTCTTACCAGACTATTGACTATTTTGCCGACCACTTTCTCTATATACCAATCATTTTTCTCGTTGTTAAAAAATAGTGTGGTTTTATTACCTGTTTCCGTCAATCGTTTTCTGCCCTCTATGCTGACCATATGCTTAGAATAATAGCCAGAGACAGCATAAGGCCGACTAGTTTCATCTAAAGCCTCAGCAAATTTTCTGACATAACTGAACTGCTGCTTATCATCAGCCAACGAACAACCAACAAAATTGATATATTTTGGCGCCACAGTCATCACCAGATCAGTCGCTAATTGTTTTAATTGCTGTGCCAGAGGTTTAGCGCCAAGCCAGGCTGACATGCTCTCCATCAAGCTGATTATCGCGGCCATGGCCGACTAACTGCCAGCGCTGTTTAGTTTGCTGCCGCAAATGCTCGATATTGCCATGCACAGTAAATACGGTCGGTAGAAATCTTACCGCTGTTTCACACAAAGTGATCCCCCGTGCAGCAGGATTATATTGATCGGCGATAGGCACTGTTACCAAATTTTGCATTTTTGCTTTCTAGCTTGCATCTAATAGCTGAAAATTTTCGCCATAGTAGCTCACATTGGCTGCAGTAAATTTTGCGGCAAAATACGATAATTTTTTTTCGTGCCTTCTGGAAGCTATAAAACTGATTGAATGTAATCACTATCCCAGGGGGATTCATTAGCAAAATAGTGCGCCAACAACCAATTAAAGGCGTTTTTTTGTTGTATTTGTCTTAAAAATGGCTTTCGGTAATCAGGAGCATTGGGCGGGATCCAGCGAGCGCTATTTTGTGGATAATTAACAATAGGAAAAAGTTTTTTCGTTTGATCGATAACTGGGATATCAGTCGGTGTTATTTGCCCATCCCCCTAAAAGATGATAGTGTATGGTGGGTTTTATTGCTACAGCCAATGGGTAATAACAGAATGCTAAAGCCGATAATTTTTTCACTAACACCAGCTCCTCTTGGTTTACTACTTTTTACTATATCCATCTCACACTAACTTACTCAAGTTTAATATTAATAAAAGTTATTGCTTAATTTATATTACCCCATTTACTATTAATAATGACAACAAATTTAAACAGTGAATTTTTAAATTATAGTCACTAATTGACAATGATTATTTCATAATAATTACCACTAAGTTGTTAATAGTGATAATTTTTATATTTAACATTTATTATTTATTTTTAATGATGAAAAATTGCTATTAACAATATTATCGATCACGACAAATAGTAAAATTAATCTGATTTTTAATAGCCTATTGTTCATGATGATAAAAGAATAAATATTTATCTGCTTTGATAATGGAACATAGCAATAATTTATTAATTCCATACTAAATTATTTTCATATGATAAATTTTAATTCTGCTAATTGATATTTAGCAAGTTAATATATTTGATATAATAAAAAATTTATATATAAAATATCGTTAAAAACCATAATGGTAATATTTCTCACCATGAATTGTTATAACAAAGTTACAGCTCATCTACCTCGATTAAATAAATAAAAATAATTAGATAAAAAATTAACAAATGTTTTACATTTATATGATTATTTTTTGTACTATCGATCCATAAGTATAAGTAAATGAGTAAATATTATATTAACATAAGGAACTTAATATGAATCTTGCTATAAAACGTGGGTTATTAATATTATTAGTAACTTCCGCAATGGTAGCAACTTTTTCATCTACTGTAATTGCCGCTACAGCAACTGCAGAGCAAAATAAAAAATATTATTGCAAAGGAAACTACGGAGATGATAGTGATCAAGGCCTCTGGGATAAGTTTTTCACTACATCTAGCAAACAAGACACTGAAGCCCAAGCCAAAGAGTTATATAAACTAATAGCCCTGGTGCTTTTGTTAATATCAGGGAATGTACACTCGAAAACTAAATTAAAAAAATTAACTGTTAATATCCTCCATGCCGACAATGGCAAGGAGATATTTGTATTTTAATGCTAATTCACTAGATCATTATATGCTAAGCTAAGATCATGTTATCTTAATATTTAAGATAAAAGTATTTTAATTGATAGATAGTTATATTATCCAATAGCATAATAAAAATTATCTAATATTGTATTAATCTAATGCTTAATAAAATAAATTTTTATAACCATCAGGAGATATTGAAATTATTTTAAGTAAACTGTTGTTGGATCCTTTAGTAATTGCTATTAGTTATAAATCTCATCAGCACCTCAGGCAAACAAATTTGCCCAAAAAATAAAAAGACTATTATATATGTCTCGCTTACTGTTATTATTAACACCATCGTCGATTACTATAAAATTTGCAACTATGGATAAATTTACCCGTCCTAAACTAACGCTGCCTAATGGCGCCAATAAATTATTACTGCATTCTTGTTGTGCCCCCTGCTCAGGTGAAGTGATGGAAGCGCTAAGTGCTTCAGGTATTGATTATACTATTTTTTTCTATAATCCAAACATTCATCCGCAGCGTGAATATGAGATCCGTAAAAACGAAAATATACGTTTCGCTGAGCAACATAATGTGCCGTTTGTTGATGCTGACTATAATAGTGATAACTGGTTTGCTCACGCTAAAGGGATGGAGCAAGAACCTGAACGTGGAATTCGCTGTACTATGTGTTTTGATATGCGATTTGAGCGTACTGCCCTTTATGCTGCCGAGAATGGTTTTAGGATTATCTCCAGTTCATTAGGTATTTCCCGCTGGAAAAATATGCAACAAATAAATGACTGTGGTAAGCGTGTCACTAGTCATTACGATGGCCTCACTTACTGGGACTATAACTGGCGTAAACAAGGTGGGTCAGCAAGAATGGTCGAAATTAGTAAGCGCGAGCAATTTTATCAACAAGAATATTGTGGCTGTATCTATTCCCTGCGTGATACCAATAAACATCGGCGCTCGCAAGGGCGGGAGATCATCCGTATCGGAGTTAAATATTACACTAATGACAAATAATCGATCATGCAAAAATAACAATGCCTGGCTTAAGCCAGGCATTTTTTATTCAATTGGACTCTATTTACCTGGACGCAATATAGGAAAAAGAATAACATCACGAATTGTATGGCTATCGGTTAATAACATGATCATACGATCAATACCAATACCTAAACCGGCCGTTGGTGGTAATCCATGCTCCAACGCTGTGATATAATCCTCATCATAAAACATGGCTTCATCATCACCTTCATCTTTCTGACGAACCTGCTCAGCAAAGCGCTCAGCTTGATCTTCGGCATCATTAAGCTCAGAAAAACCATTACCAATTTCACGACCACCAATAAAAAATTCAAATCGATCAGTAATAAATGGATTGTTATCATTACGTCGAGCCAGTGGCGACACTTCTGCTGGATATTCGGTAATAAATGTCGGTTGGATCAAATGGTTTTCAGCAATGGCCTCAAAAATCTCACATTGCAGGCGACCTAAACCCCAACCTTTTTCTATCTCAATATTCAATGATTTTGCAATCATGGTCGCTTTAGCCATGTCATCCAAATCAGCCAAATCTGTTTCAGCCCGATATTTGACTATCGCTTCTTTCATCGTCATTTTGCTAAAAGGCTGGCCAAAATCAAATAAATACTCCCCATATTTTACCTGAGTTGTGCCTAACACTTCTTCAGTCACAGTACGGAATAACTCTTCAGTTAACACCATAAGATCTTTATAATCGGCATAAGCCATATAAAGTTCCATCATGGTAAACTCTGGATTATGGTGCTGTGAAACGCCTTCATTACGAAAATTACGATTAATTTCAAAAACTCGCTCAAATCCACCAACAACTAAACGTTTCAGATAAAGTTCTGGCGCAATACGCAGATACATATCAATATCTAACGCATTATGATGGGTAATAAAGGGACGAGCCGCGGCACCACCAGGTATAACCTGCATCATAGGTGTTTCAACTTCCATGAAATCTTTACTAACCATGAAGTTACGTAAAGCAGAGAGTACACGTGAACGCACAACAAAAGTCTGCCGTGATGCATCATTAGCAATAAGATCAAGATAACGTTGGCGATAACGTGTTTCCTGATCTGCTAACCCATGGAATTTATCTGGCAAAGGGCGTAATGCTTTGGTTAATAAATAAATTTCATGACAATGGATGGTTAATTCACCTGTTTTGGTCTTGAATAATTTACCTTTAACACCGAGGATATCACCCAGATCCCATTTCTTGAACTGTTCGTTATAAATACCCTCAGGCAAGTCATTACGAGAAATATAAATCTGAATACGTCCTCCCATATCTTGTAAAGTAGCAAAAGAGGCTTTGCCCATGATACGTCGTGTGATCATTCGCCCGGCAACCGAAGCGTCAATATTCAGTGCGGTAAGCTCTGTGGTCTCCCTATCATCATATTTACCATGTAAATCGCTAGATAAATAGTGACGGCGAAAATCATTAGGAAAAGCAATGCCATTACGACGCAATCCGGCCAATTTTTCTCGGCGGGTTTTTAATTCATTATTTAAATCAAGAGACTGCTCAATACCCTGTTGTTGTTGAGACATCTTTTTTCCTCATAGGCCAGCTTTTAAGCTAGCTTCAATGAATTTGTCCAGATCACCACCCAGTACAGCTTGTGTATTACGATTTTCAACACCTGTACGTAGGTCTTTAATTCGAGAATCATCCAGCACATAAGAACGAATTTGGCTACCCCAGCCAATATCAGATTTATTTTCTTCTAATGCTTGTTTATCAGCATTTTTCTTTTGCATCTCCAGCTCATATAATTTTGCTTTTAGTTGCTTTAAGGCCTGATCTTTATTCTTATGCTGAGAACGGTCATTCTGACATTGCGTAACAATACCTGTAGGAATATGGGTTATACGTACCGCTGATTCAGTTTTATTTACGTGTTGACCACCAGCCCCTGATGCTCGATAAACATCAATACGCAAATCTGCCGGATTGATTTCAATATCAATATCATCGTCCACTTCAGGATAAATAAAGGCTGAGCTAAAAGAGGTATGGCGACGACCGCCTGAATCAAAAGGACTTTTACGCACTAAACGATGAACACCTGTTTCAGTACGTAGCCAGCCATATGCATATTCACCAATAATCTTGATGGTAGCAGACTTTAAACCAGCAACATCGCCATCTGACGCTTCAATGATTTCTGTTTTAAAACCTTTTGACTCAGCCCAACGCAAATACATACGCATTAACATGCTAGCCCAATCCTGTGCCTCCGTTCCCCCAGAGCCTGCTTGTAAATCAAGATAACAATTAGCACTATCATATTGCCCTGAAAACATGCGACGAAATTCCAATTGAGCAAGTTTTCCTTCTAGCTGCGTTAGCTCTGTGACAGCTTCATGAAAGGTATCTTCATCAGCTGCTTCTATCGCTAGATCAAGCAAACCAGATACATCATCTAAACCTTGTATCAACGCGTCAATTATTTTTACTATTGCTTCAAGAGAAGAACACTCTTTACCCAAAGCTTGAGCCCGTTCAGGTTGTTTCCATACATCGGGTTGCTCAAGTTCAGCATTTACTTCTTCCAAACGCTCTTTCTTGACATCATAGTCAAAGATACCCCCTCAAGATCTTTGTCCGCTCAGACAGATCCTGAATTTGACTTTTTATTGGATTAATTTCAAACATACCTTTGTATCTTATTTATATTATTTTCATTAATAGTCATAAAAATATAAGCTGCTTATTGTAGAGGATCTGATCGTTGGATTATAGTTTTTCAGTCAATATGCTCGATGATAAACCATTTTTCCTTCCTAATAGCCACTTTTAGCCGGCAAATGCCAAAATAAAATAATGTCTTTAATCTAACTACTAACAAATTAGTGGCAGAAAAATATTGATTATTTACTCAAGAAAGCATGGCGATGCCATATCTTTTTCTGTCAACAATTACCGTTAGCATATGCTGATATTCTATTCACAAGGCCACAAATGCTGAATAAGTAACTGTATATTACGACTACCACAATATTCATTAACATCAAGCTTATAAGCCAATTCGACCATTTTAATACTGTTGTCAGGCCAATACACGGTATCAACATTAAAAGCGATGCCATCTATCATCGAACCACCAGCCAATGGCTCTAACATAACTTTTAGATGACACTCACCGACAAGGCGTTGTTGCAATAGTCGAAATTTGCCATCAAAAACCGGTTCAGGGAAAGCCTGCCCCCATGGTCCACCCTCTCTGATTAGTTCAGCAATGTGTAATGACAACTCTTCATTATTTAACTCACCATCACTCCAAATAACCCCTTCAAGCATATCTTTATCCAACAATTCTGCCATCAGATTAGAAAATTTCTCTTGAAACTGGCTAAATTTCTGTTCCTCTAACGTCAATCCAGCAGCCATCGCATGACCACCAAACTTTAATATTAATCTGGGATTAAGCGTATCTAAGCGCTCAAGAGCATCACGTAAATGTAAACCATAAATGGAACGCCCTGACCCCTTTAAAATCCCTTCCCCTGCGGGCGCAAAGGCGATAACTGGGCGATGAAAACGCTCTTTGATGCGGGAAGCCAATATTCCCACTACTCCCTGATGCCATTCGGGGTGATAAAGTGCTAAACCATTGGGTAATTGATGGCGTTTTTTTTCTATTTGTTCAAAAAGTCGCCACGCTTCTTGCTGCATATCCTGCTCAATTTCGCGGCGGGTACGATTTAAGTTATCTAATTCAGTCGCCAATTTTCTGGCATGAACGATATCATCAGTCAATAATAGTGCCACCCCGAGTGACATATCATCTAATCTTCCAGCAGCATTGAGTCGCGGCCCTAGCGAGAAACCTAAATCATTGGCAACCAACCGTCTAACATCACGTTTAGAAACTTCAATCAGTGCTTTGATACCGGCACAGCAACGTCCCGCCCGGATACGATTTAAACCTTGATACACTAAAATACGATTATTACTATCCAAAGGAACAACATCTGCCACCGTACCTAATGCCACTAAATCTAATAATTCAGCCAAATTAGGCATCTTACGCGCCTTTTGTTCAAACCAACCGGCTTGGCGTAATGCAGCACGCAATGCCGACATCAAATAAAAACTAACACCAACCCCCGCTAATGCTTTTGATGGAAAATGACAATCAGCTAAATTAGGATTAACAATCGCTTCTGCTGCAGGCAGAGCTTCGGCTGGCAAATGGTGGTCGGTAATAATCACTTTTATACCATGTTGCTGAGCAAAAGCAACACCTTCATGGGAAGATATGCCGTTATCAACGGTAATAATAAGTTCCGCTTTTCTTTTAATAACTTCATTGACAACTTGCGGACTAAGCCCATAGCCATCTTCAAATCGGTTTGGCACCAAATAATCAAGATCCCTATATCCCATTGCGTTCAATGCGCGCAGTGTTAATGCAGTACTCGTTGCCCCATCTGCGTCGAAATCACCGACCACCATAATCCGCCAATTTTCATTCAACGCAGTAATTAACAGCTGAACCGCTATTTCAATATCACTCAGTAATTGGTAATCAAGTAATCCTTTTGTGCCTGTCTCTAACTCATTTTCTGACAATACTCCTCTCATAGCATATAAACGGCGTAATATAGGAGGCATATGAGTAGGTAGTTGGCTATTATCTGCTTTTGGTCGGCGACGAAGCTGTGTTTTCATATTTATTGTTAACTCATTATTATTTTTTGTTAAGCTTTTCTAGCCCGTTAGCTAAATCAGCTACAGTCATATAACCTGGTATTACCGTGCCATCTTTTAATACTAAGGCTGGGGTTCCATTGATACCCAGCATATGCCCTGCGTTAAATTGGGCACTAATGTCTACCGTCTTACATTTTGCAATAGGAGAAATTGATTCACCTTTAAAAGCGTCTGTTAATGCCTTTTGTCGATCAGCACTACACCAGATAGATGTCATAGTTTTGGCTGATTCATGGTGAAGACCATTACGAGGGAATGCCAAATAATGAACAGTGATACCTTTTTTATTATATTCGGCTATATCTTGATGAAATTTCTTACAATAACCACATGTAACATCAGTAAACACGGTGACCACATATTTTTCTTCTGGTGCCTTAAATATGATCATCTGATCGCTCATGGTTTCTATTTTCTTTGCCAAAATATGATTGGTAACATTAACCGGCATTTGCCCACTTAAATCAAAAATAGGCCCTTCTAATAAATACTTACCGTCTTCAGTCACATAAACTAGCCCTTGATTAGTAATAACTGTACTCAGACCTACAATAGGTGATGGATGGATATTCTCAGTTTCTATGCCCATTTTATTCAATGTTCTTTTGATAGCCACATCATCAGTCAGTGCAGGATGTGACAAGACCGCCAAAAAACCAATTAACCATATGATATTTTTTTTCATTTAAAATTTCCTTGATCCTCAATCAACCTCGAGGATGGTGTTGTTGATGCAATTGCCTTAATCGTTCTGTCGCGACATGGGTATAGATCTGTGTGGTAGAAAGATCACTATGTCCAAGCAACATTTGTACTACACGAAGATCTGCGCCACGGTTCAGCAAATGAGTGGCAAAAGCATGTCTTAATACGTGAGGAGAAAGTTTTTCGCTATCAATTCCAGCAATCGCTGCATAATATTTAATACGATGCCAAAAAGTCTGACGTGTCATTTGAGTCCCCCTTTTACTAGGAAACAACACATCATTGGTTAATCCATTAAGCAGGATTGGACGACTTTCCGTTAAATAAATTTCTAGCCAATAAATAGCTTCTTCACCCAAAGGTACCAACCGTTCTTTATTACCTTTTCCCACTACCCGAATCACACCTTGACGTAAACTTATATCTATTAATGTTAACCCAACCAGTTCAGAAACACGTAATCCACATGCATAAAGTACTTCAAGCATTGTTTTATCTCTTAATTCGATCGGATCATTAATGGTAGGAGCATGTAGTAAATCTTCAACTTGTTTCTCATTGAGATCTTTAGGTAACCACTTAGGAAGTTTAGGTGCCGATAATTGGGCAGTAGGATCATCGAGACGTAATTTCTCACGATAGAAATATTGGAATAGACGGCGCATGGCACTAAGTAAGCGAGCTGAGCTGGTTGCTTTATAACCACCTTCTACCCGTTCAGCTAGGAAAGCTTGTAAAGCTATGACTTCCACCGTAAGCAGATCATAGCCATGACGTGACAACCAGCCAACTAATGTCTGTAAATCTATACGATAAGAAGAAAGCGTGTTAGCCGCTAAATCGTGTTCAAGCCAAACAGTATCGAGAAATTGTTCTATCAACGGATGACTAGCTTGGTTTTTTTCAGTTGACACAACAACTCTCCCAGTAAATTAATTGAACCATATTATGCCTCAAAAAATACTTTCTGCCACAATGCCATGCTAACATTTATTTACGCTATTTCTTTATCATTTAGATTAAAATAATATTTTTATATAACTAATTAGAATTAATGATTTAAACTAACATTAACCTATTAATTATAGTATTAATCAAAAAAAACAATTCTATGCTTCTCTTACTATCTTATAAGCTATTATCTTCCATAATTAATATTTAAGTTTGTGGAAAATAACAGGCATTATAAATATTCAATTTTTAAAAATAACAATAAGTTAATGTAAATAGCTAGCCTATTATTTGGTTAATCTAGCGATAACTAATTGATATTTTAATCAGTTAATGGATCAATAAATTATCATCGCCAAAAAACACCATACAACATAAAATAAAAAAAATAAAAAAAATAAAAAAAATAAAAAAAATAAAAAAAATAAAAA
>JBGDCZ010000045.1:0-18521 GCA_048493715.1 Arsenophonus endosymbiont of Dermacentor nuttalli
CTCAACGGAAAGTTTTGTCCTTAACCTAAGGAAATCACCGTATTTTTCCAGGAAAAATAAAAACAAATACCTTCTATGTCAATGAAGTGTTATATAAATTATCTTATTGATATTAAAAATCAATATCATCCTATATCCAATTTAACGATAAGTAATATATGTAATACAATAAGTGACGTTGTCACCAATAAGTGTTTAAAACCATAAAAAAATAATATAAATGATAAATTGAAAATAGATTTTATAACCACGATTAGCCCTAAAAAATTTTATTTTAATAATCTAAGTCAATTTTCTAGTAATAGAATATTAAATAGAAATGAAAAATTTTGATGCTATAGAAGTAGAATTAAATATAAATTATAAAATAAATCATAAAGTTAGTCTTGGTACTAGATTTCTTCACGAAACAAATGGCATCAATTATAAATTAACTGAATTTGATTTAATTGCCCAATGGTATTTTTGAGCAAGCTATTCGTTGTTTTATATTTGGCAAATAATATATATGCAATATTGATTAAATTATTAGAGGAAAGTTTTGCCACACTCAAGTATAATAATCAACTGATTTAACTCACTAACGGAGTTATTATTGAATGCCGCGCCATATATATACTTTACTAAAAATAATGCTCGCTATAGAAATTGTTGGGCCAGGCGGGGCGGGCCGGAAAAACTTAAACCTACACAATTACCACTCATAAAACCACCAAAATCACATTTACTGGTTAAGGTGTTGCCGCCGCTGGTGTCAATCGCCCTGACGTTTTTCAGCGTATGGGTGTTTATCCGCCCCCAGCTGATGCATTTCCGATACCAGGTTTAGAAATTGCAGGTGAGGTGGTTAGCGTGGGGGAAAGTTGTCAGCGTTGGAACAAGGGCGATAAAGTTTGTGCTTTAGTTGCTGGAGGCGGCTATGCTGAATATTGTCTGGTGCATGATGCTATCGCTTTACCACAAATAGGTGATCTTAGTTATATTGAAGCAGCCGCGCTTTATTCAAGTTGGTATGATGCGTGGAGCACCGCAGCATTTAAATTTAATGTCCATTGATGGTTAAGCAATTAATTCATACTGGTTCAACAATGCGGGCAAGAACTTTAGTGGAAAAAATAGCGATTGCATCCGAGTTAGAAAATAGGGTTTGGCCACTGATTTATTCAGGCAAGATTAAGCCCATTTTTGCTAAAACTTATCCATTAGAACAAGCAGAAAAAGCCCATCGTTATATTTATATGTAGTCAGGTGCTTTAATTGGTAAACTAGTATTAGTTAATGAATACTTTTGATATTGATATTTTTAGCATTCTTTTAATCTCACAGAGAGCTGCTCTATGCTTAAATATTTATTGTTAAATTACATAAATAAACCGTCAAATTGCCTAAAATTACTGCTGGTTTTATTACCTTTAACAGTGTATGCATCAGATGAACAGGTATCTTTAGCAGTATCCAACGAAAGATATTGTGGCTTATTTTAAGCAAGCACAACAACAGGGTTTAACTGGCATTGCGCAAAAAAAGTAAGTCGATCTATGCACGTTTGGCTACTCCTGGTGAAGTTATTGAGACAACTATTAAAGGTGTTGGAACGGAAGCAATCTCTCCACCAGCGCAGGATGGTGATTGGGTGGTTGAAAATATTTGTCCTGCCACCGGTAATGAGCAATATCTTGTTGAAAAAGACAAATTTCATCAAAATTATCATGATCCAGTTACGGTATTGGGCAAGCCCAATTATTTACGTTTTATTCCCACTGGCAAAATGATGAATTATTTTATTGTCCCCGAAACCGAATCATCGTTTACTTTTATCAACAGCTGGGGAAAAAAACAGTTGTTGCGTGTCGGTGTCATTGTTATTTAGTCTGTTAGTCAGCCGAAGAATTTTTATCGCGTACCAAAAACAATCATTTTTTGTACTTACAAAATTTTAATTACTGCGCAAAAAGAACCTAATAAAGTTGTCAATAATAAGTAATTACAACAGTGGTAGTTTTTTATTCTATTTTCTAATTGTTAATCCTATCAAAGTCAATTTAGACATATTATCTTTCAAATAAAAATTGACTTAATTCATCGTTTTTTTTTTTTTTGCATTTTATATTTACCCTACAATAAGTAATACCTATTGAATTAATAGCATAAAGAAATTAGACGTAATAAGAAATTAGACGTAATATCTCTATGTTTATATATTGAGTACATATCAAATAGGAGGGAGCAGTAAGATGTCTTTGGTTAATACACAAATTAAGCCTTTTCAAAATACCGCATTTAAAGATGGAAAATTTATCGAAATATCTGAAAAGGATATTAAAGGTAAATGGAGTGTTTTTTTCTTTTATCCTGCTGATTTTACCTTTGTTTGCCCGACTGAATTAGGCGATTTAGCTGATCACTATGAGGAATTCCAGAAACTAGGTGTCGAAATTTATTCGGTTTCAACGGATACTCATTTCACTCATAAAGAATGGCATAGTCACTCAGACACGATTGGTAAAATTAAATATACCATGATTGGTGATCCGAGCTGGACATTAACGCGTAATTTTGAAGTGATGCGTAAATATCAAGAAAATGATGAAGAGAAAGAATTAGGCTTGGCTGATCGTGGCACATTTATTGTTGATCCGAAAGGCATTATTCAAGCAGTGGAAATTACTGCTGAAGGTATTGGACGTAATACATCTGATCTGATACGTAAAATCAAAGCTGTACAGTATGTAGCAAGCCATCCAGGGGAAGTTTGCCCAGCTAAATGGAAAGAAGGGGAAGCAACATTGTCGCCTTCACTCGATTTGGTAGGAAAAATCTAATTAAAAACTTTGTGAGTAATTTTATTATGTTCGGGTGCAATAGCACCCGTTTTTTTCGGGGTTAGAACAATGCTTGATAGCAATATGAAATCTCAACTTAAAGTCTACTTAGAAAAATTACTCCCTGCCGGTTGAGTTGATAGCAACATTAGATGAAAGTGAAAAATCTACCGAGATAAACGCATTATTACAGGATATCAGCACACTTTCAGATAAAATAACTTTCACTAAAAGCTAATAATTTAGCGGTACGCAAACCGTCATTTTTAATTACTAATCCGGGTCAAGATACGGGATTACGGTTTGCCATTAGGCCATGAATTTACCTCATTAGTCCTGACATTATTGCAAGTTGGCGGTCATCCTAGCAAAAGAAGAGATAGAATTATTAGACCAGATCCGTCAATTAGAGGGAAAGTTTTACTTTGAAAGCTATTATTCATTATCATGCTATAATTGCCCGGATGTTGTTCAAGCTTTAAATCTAATGGCTGTTTTAAATCCTAATATTACTCATACTGCAATTAATGGGGCAATGTTTCAGGATGAAGTTCAGCAACTAAATATTATGGCTGTACCAGCCGTTTTTCTGAATAGCAAAGAGTTTGGCCAAGGACGAATGACTTTACGTGACATTGTCACTAAAATATATGTTAATGCTGAAAAAAATGCCGTTCAAAAACTAAATCAGCACCCAGTATACGATGTATTAATTGTAGGTAGCGGCCCGGCAGGGGCTTCAGCCGCTATTTACGCGGCTCGTAAAGGTCTTCGTACCGGTATTATTGGCGAACGTTTTGGAGGGCAAGTACTAGGTACTATTGATATTGAAAATTATATTTCTGTATCGAAAACTGAAGGACCCAAATTAGCAGCGGCACTACGTGGTCATGTCAATGACTATGTTGATATTATCGATTCACAAATAGTGGCCAAACTTATTCCTGCCGATACGGCTGTTCAGCTACATAAGATTGAAACATTATCCGGGGCGACCTTAAGTTCTCGCAGCAGCATCATTGCCACTAGTGCTAAATGGTGCGATATGAATGTGCCAAGAGAAAAAGAATATCGTACTAAAGGGGTAACTTATTGTTCCCATTGTGATGGGCCATTATTTAAAGGCAAACGGGTTGCTGTGATCGGTGGAGGTAATTCTGGTGTTGAAGCAACAATTGATCTTGCCGGTATTGTTGAGCATATTACTTTGTTAGAATTTGCCCCTGAGATGAGAGCAGATGTTGTCTTACAACAGAAACTTGCTAGTTTAAGTAACGTGGATATTATTTTGCAGGCCGAAACCCTAGCAGTCAAGGGGGATGGTAGTAAAATGACCGGGTTACAGTATAAAAATCGGCTGGATGGTTCGCTACATGATTTAGCGGTTGCGGGGACTTTTGTCCAAATTGGCTTGCTACCTAATACCCAGTGGTTAGATGGTGTCATAGCGCGTAATGCAATGGAAGAAATTCAGGTTGATGACAAAGATGAGACCAATATAAAAGGCATATTTGCCACCGGTGATTGTACAACTGTTCCTTATAAACATATCATCATTGCGGCCGGAGAAGGGGCGAAAGCATCACTTAGTGCCAGTCAATATCTGATGAATAGCATGAAATAAAAATTTATTTATATTGATAGCCATATAACAACAATATTCAACGGTTAACAACCCCTTGCGAGGGGTTGTTTTTTTATTAGATGCGATTGAGATATTTACCTGCAGTGGCTTTATTGCCAGGCCGGAGGGATAACTTATTGCAATGTGTTGTTAAGGTTTTTTCTAGCATAAACGTTCATTTGAGCAGATAAAATAACGATACAAGTGAAGGCATATCCTGTTCCAAGTAATCAATTTTCCAGTCATTGAAAATGCTATGATCCATTAAGTTAGGAACTAGTTGGTAGGCTTTTTCCATCAAGGCCGTAGAGATCCTTTAGTCACAATCGGTCAATAGAGTGTCTTTTTGCTGATATTCAAAATTTATATAAGTTAACTCACTAAAAATAAAAACTTTTGTATAACTTATAGAATAAAATGCAACTTAATCACAATTTTATTTTTTTAGTAAATTTAATTTCATGAAATTTATTCTTGAAATTAATTATATTAAAAGTCTGGTTTATTTTTATACTCATATTATAAATAATTTATTTATTTTTTTAAATAAATATCAATTTAAATACATAGATTATAACGTAAGTTAGTGTTATTGATTAATAATTATTTTAACAAATTAGTGAAGGTTTGGCGGGTGCGGATATGAAAAAATACCTTGTTCCAATACGGATGTTAGGAGGAATAGTATTGTCTCTATTATTAATAGCCTGTGCGATGGCTCATTCATCAGAAATAAACCTAATTAAGCTGGCCGAAATTGGCGATTTAGTGGCAATTGAAAAAGCGATTAAAAATGACGCTAATCTAGAACAACGTGATTGGCGCTTACGAACACCATTAATGGCAGCGACCCATTCTAATCAAATTCAAGTGGTGCTGATTGAACAAGGGGCAGATGTTAATGCGAAAGATGCTAGCCTGGATTCACCTTACCTCTATGCTGGTGCTAAGGGTTTAAAAGAAATTTTAACCATGACATTAACTCATGATGCTGATTTAAAAAGTACCAACCGTTATGGTGGAACAGCTCTAATACCCGCTGCTGAACGTGGTCATCAACAAGTGGTACAAATGTTAATTGATGCGGGAGTGGATGTTAATCATCTAGGTTGGACAGCATTAATTGAAGCTATAATTCTTGATGATGGTAGTAATAAATACGTCGATATTGTGCGACGATTAATTAATGGTGGGGCTGATGTTAACTTAACTGATAGTTTAGGTAATACACCATTGAAGTTAGCCAAACAAAAAGGTTATAAGCAACTTGTTCAAGTTTTACAAAAAGCTGGAGCGAGAGAATGAGAGATCAGCCGTAATTGCTAAAAAAACATCGATTTATTAATGCAGATAGTAGGCGGTTAGAGAAGAGGTTTCTACTGAACAGTAGCAGTCCAAATAATTAATATTATTGCTACCGTAACAACTGGATTTTGTGTTTATTTACTTAAAATTAATGCCTCAAATTGAATTTTCTTAATTATGGTAAAAAACTGAGAATTAATAATTAAAATGTTAGGTAAGTCTGTTCGGCTAATTTCCTGACAGGTAAGTTATTGGGCTGGAAAATGGTGCCAATATTAAATGTTTAATCGCAAATTTGCGTGGATTTCCTGAATTAGTGAATTAGGTACTTCAAACTCAGTAGCCAATTTTTTCCAATCAGAAACTTTTTCTATCGTTTCATCAATAATGCCGTTGATCATTTCCCGACTAAAGAGGGGACTTAATTTTTCTAATGAGTAAAAATCCTGGCGAGAAAAGTTGTCACGTTTGCCATTTAAGCTCATCCAGTGACTGTTTATCCATTTACTGCCGGGTTTGTAGCTATAAGCTAAATCATAGGCGGGAGCTAGCATCCACTTATCGCCTTTTAACATGAAAGCGAAATTTTTTGAGTGATCATCATGGTTGCGAGCAATAATATTAAAGCTCATTCTTTTTAGTAGCTGTTCAGCTTCTTTGGCTGAAAGTCTTAGTTGCCTGGCAACACCCAATAGCTCAGCGTAGGAGAAGGAACCCGTTTTTTTGTAATTAACGTGGGCAATACCATTTAATGTTTGTACATGGCGTTTTTTATTACCTAAACGATCAAAGCGCTGGGTGATAAAGTGGCGTCTATTGCCTTCGGCGAGTAACTGACAAGGCATCATTTCTATGCCACAGTAAGTTGCTAGCAAATAATAAACATATTCCATGGCACCAAAACCGACTGGATCACCAAAGGTTTCCTGATTTTTGTTATGTTCGCTAATACCATCAAATTTTATTAGATAATGGGTGAAACCTGACGGAACATTAGTTTGTCCCGAACGAACTTGAGTGAAATCTTGATTAAAAGCGAGAACGGCTTTAGGCCTTGCTCCGCCAGCACTCATGCCAACTGAAAGTAGCGCCATCATCGCTTCGCGATCTTCCTGGCTATTTTTATGCAACTCAACTGTAAAATTTTGCCGTGAATCGAGAATTTCTTGGGTAATAGCCACCAGGGAGTTGATCTCAATTTGTTGTGAGGCATTAAGACTTTTTATTCTAGTTGCTGGCACATATTCTAGTGCACCCATACCTCTTTTGCCCGTATATTGTAGTCGTTGTAATGGTGTAATGTTATCAGGCGATTTACCCATTGTGGCAACCCAAGCATTGAGTACCGCATTACCAAAGTCATCTGGTAACGAGTCAGCAATTAAGCCAGGTAACCCTTTAAAGGTATTAAAATCCAATTCCGGAAAACTATAAATTCGCTTAGCTAATGGCATTTTCAATGGCGATAATTCGATCCCGTGTTTTATAAAGCCGACATCATATTCAAAGAACCCTAAACCTTTACTAGTGTCAAAACTTACTGCTCCCACTTCATGTTGTTTATAGGTGACATTGATAACTTCCATTACCATTCTGCTCGATCCTCACTATTATTTTTTCTATGGCCAGATGCGCGTTGTCTTTTTTTACCTTGTAACTTAGCAAGTTGGATAGGTGAGATGTCCTGTTTAGGCAAAAACAGATCCAATTGTTCAAGTAAGTTCAATGCCGCCATTATGGCGACGAAGATCTCTAATTGGGCGTTACCTTTTTCCGTATTTAGAACGGTTTTTCGGCTAAGGCCGGCAAGTTCAGCAACTTCAGCTTGAGTTAAGTCTTGATTTAATCGAGCTTGTTTCAAACGTTCACCTAACTCTGCTGCAATAGCTGCAGCTGATTTTTTAAATGTACTCATAGTATCCTCATTTAAGCACATTAAGATGTTAAAATGGCATTTATGAGTATATATTAGCACATTATGATAGCTTTGTTGTTTCATTTTTTAATGTCCTAAAAAAAGGACTTTAATTAATAAAATACCAATTAATGTAATCAAATATGGACTTTAAAATATATTAAAAAATAACGCTTGATTTTGTATTATTGCTCAATTAGCAAAAAATTTGTACCAATCTTAAACCTTATTGTTAATCATAAATTTTTAACGATAACCACTCATTACATTTAATGCTGAGAGGTTTTTATGTCAGTTCCTGCTTTTAGATTAGGGACTTTTCGTCTTAAAGGTGATGTTGTAATTTCATCGATAAAAAATGCACTTGGATTGGGATATCGGGCAATTGATACGGCACAACTTTATGATAATGAAGCTGAAGTAGGGCAAGCGATAGAAGAGAGTGTGGTACAATGTAAAGATATCTATATCACCACAAAAATATGGACAGAAAATCAGAGTAAAGAAAAATTAATTCCTAGTCTTAAACAAAGTTTAACCAAACTAGACACCGATTATGTGGATTTAACCTTAATTCATTGGCCATCACCAAATTAACGCCGTTAGTGTTAAGGAAAGTATGGCGGCTTTATTAGCAGCAAAAAATGGGGTTAACACGTGAAATTGGCGTGTCGAACTTTACCATTAATTTGATGCAACAAGCTATGGCCACTATTGGAATAGAACATATTGCTACCAATCAGATTGAACTATCGCAACGCTTGATCGTAATGAACGTCTGGTTTGTCCCGAAGGATTGGCTCCCGAGTGGGATAACTAAATTTTCTTGTCAGCATATAGTAAGATATTGACTTATTTTAGCTCCTGTGGGAGCTATTTAAATATTCAATCAAATAATCAATAAATATTCATATCCACATACTGACAGCCTGATCGCTGTAATAGACTACATTAAAAGGCATGGCAATTGGTAAACATTTTTCGCAAATAATTCAATAAGTTCACTACTAGCAATTTCGTTATCGATCATAAAATCGGACAGGCAGGCTATGCCATTACCGGTTAAACAGAGTTGCTTAAGAGTTTAGCCACTATTAGAAGAAAGACTGCTTGTTATCATATGTAGTTGCCCGCTTTTATCAGAGATTGGCCAGGTATTAAGGGAATCAGGCTCAGTAAGACCAAGACAAATATGCTGTTTCAACTGCTCAATATTCTGTGGTACACCAAATTGTTGCAAATATCGTGGTGAAGCGACAATTTTTCGGTAGCTGGTAAAAGGTAACCTGGTGCGTAAGCTGGAATCAGTTAAGTTGCCTGCACGGATGGCAATATCTACTTTACGTTCGATTAGATTAATATAAGTTTCTGAGGAGATCAACGATATGGTGATGTCCGGATAACGTAAACGAAAAGCATTGATCATGGGCATCAGTAGATGTAATACCACAGGAGTTGCGGCATCGATACGTAGTAGACCACTTGGCGTGTCTTTAGACTCCATTAGTTCATTTTCTGCAGCTCTTCATTTCTTGAAGAGCAGGCTGAATACGGTTGAAATAATATTTACCTTCGTCGGTTAAACTGAGCTGACGAGTGGTGTGATTAAGTAAACTGACTCCAAGCTTTTTACTGAAACGAAAATTATCAACTCTTCAGAATTTGCTTTCATTAATATTATTCCTACCGGTAGTTACTAATGCTTAGACAGGCCAAATTAATTAACTTTAAAATTAATTTTTAGCCATACATAAAAATAATACCATTTGTTTAGTGGTGATTTTAGCAATTAGGCTGATTATTGTTATATAGGCAAATAATTTTATACACTTAAGTCATTTCAGCACGCTTTTTTTCAGCATATTATAATTACAAAGCGTTTCACTAGAGGTTATCATGAGTAGTATACTAATTATCAATGGGGCAAAAAAATTTGTACACCCTAATGGTCAATTAAATCATACAGTAACTAAAGTGGCGGAAAATTTCTTACGTGATTTAGGTCATGATATCAAAATTGTCCGTACTGATAACCAATATAATATTAAAGATGAATTGCAAAAATTTTTACTGGCCGACATTATTATTTGGCAGATGCCGGGGTGGTGGAGGATGGACGCCCCGTGGACGGTAAAAAAATATATGGATGAAATTTTACCGAAGGGTAAGGTTTATTGTATGCCAGCGATGTGTAGCCGCTAAGATGCCAGTAAGAAATATGGTTCGGGTGGATTAATTCAAGGCAAGAAATATATGTTATCACTAACCTGGAATGCGCCTTTAGAAGCTTTTACCGATGAAAAGCAGTTTTTTAATGCTGCGGGGGTAGATGGCGTTTATTTACTTTTCATAAAGGTTTTTGGTTACTATGGAAGTGATTTGATAGGTATAGCTCTGATAAGGCTGGAAATTCAATCGAATTAGCCATTTTATCAGGCTAAATAGTATTATTAATGTTAATCATGATCTAAATCCGTTCATTATCATTTATATAATTTTGAGTTAATAACTTTTATTAACTGCAAAAGTTATTGTGGATAAGGTGTTTAATTTAGAAAGTAAATGTTAAGTGATATGGAAAAATAATGGCTCAAGCTATAGTCGCAGCTAATTGGTTTTTACCGGACATTTTAATGTTGTTTACTAATGGTCTTGAGCACAGTAGTACTCCACATTATTCAGCCATTTTTTAAAATTATCTGAGATTAGCCAGCTGATTGATAAATACCTGACTATGCGTTGTGATATAGAATGCAGAATAGTATCGGTAGAAATACCACCTTGCTGCTCGAATATTGCTTTACTATCTATACAATCCATGCACCGATCCCTGGTTTATTTTTATGATGTGTGCAGCAACCTATGCTCGCCCCGCAGGGGATATTTTTACCGTCAATGATATTTACTATGCAAAATTATTTAGATTTTAATGTTAGCCAAACATTAATTATAGGCATTATCGTCTACTAATTTTTCACAATGCGCCATCGTCTTTTCAAAAGCTAGAGACATTGCGTCAGTCATGGCTTCCTCACAGCCGGTATTGTTATACATATTGGCGAACAGCTGATAATCGGAAATAAAATTTAATGGCTCTAGCTCTGCAGTCTCCTTATTTAGTTGTGTGCTGAAGTCAAGTCCAATTTTTGGTCCAAATTGGTTAGCAGTCCATAAAACTTCGTGCGGTGAGTGCCCGCCATCATAGGTCATAAACATCATGGTGCCCAGCAGAGCAGACTTAGGATCAATGTTTCGTTGTTGCTCATGCTGCAAATAAGACACAATACCAAGCATGATATTCGTTGAGCCAGATATCCCTGCACTAAAAGAGGTCCCATTTAACAGTGCCTTAAGTATAGGAATTGTTGGGGCTTGTATTTCAGGTTTATAATGCAATGCAGGTCTGTCTGTTATGGTCATCCAACTTTCTGATACTGCGTTTGGTTGATGTCTTAGCGTTATGCCTGCAGCAGAAGAAACAGCATGTTTTGGGATGTTAGGGTTGTCGCCGCGTTGGGATTTTGAGACTTCAGTGCGTCCTCGGTGTGGACTAAGTACGTAATTGTAATTCGAATTAATTTGTTTGTTCCAAGCCCACTCGGGACTAGCCATGTTGCATTTTTGGGTAAATCCATTAAGCAGTTTAACGGATAAATAGGGTATGGCAATACTTTGAAATCCATTGGTTATTTCATTGCCTAATAATTCCATAAGTAATTTTTTCGAGGCTGGCCACCCCAATTTAGGAAATTGGCTAATTCCTTTCACTTGATTAAACCAAAAGCGTGGATCTTTATTAACACGGGATTGTAAATAATTGATCACCTTTTTTTGTATATTCGTACTTTGTTTTTCTAGTAAATCAGCCATGCCAGTTCCAATAGAATGCATTGCTGCCAACACCTCTTGAGGTGGATTATTGACAAGCTCTGCAATCCATACTGATTCAAAATATCGGCCATAGATATTATCGTGTAGGCGGGTCAAAGGAAGATTTTTTTCATTGCCTGGTAAAAGAGATGCCAAGTCTGTCTCAGTAGAATTTTTGCAATACGCCCGATCTGCCAAATAGTTTAATCCATGATTACGCAGTACATTACTGTCATCGATAAGCGATTTTACTGTTTTTTCCAAACTCATATCATGTGCCAACCAGCGACTTTTTTGGGCTTGTAACAAATGTGTTATGAGTTCTCGCTGCTGTGGATTAGCAGCATTTTGTAAGGCCCGATCTAATGTAGTTATCCAACGCATGGTAACCTCCGTTGGGGTGCTACATACAGGTGTATTAAAAGCGTGTGGCTGATTGATTTTAGGAGATACAGGGATATGTCGTGATTTTATTTCTCTGCATAAGTCAGCAACACTGAAATTTTGGTCAATGTCTATTCCTAGCATACCACCAATGGATTCAGCTGCTTGTTTTGCACGAAATTGTAATCTGCTGGACTCATTCACTTCTTCTTTTTTAGCCAGATAAAAATAATTTCCATTTGGTGATTTTCTTAACAATAAGCAATCATCATAAGATGTTTTGTTAGTTAATAATTCTACGAATTCTAATATAGCTAGCGGTTCTGATGAATTATTAACAGTAATTTCTTTAGGTAATTCTATTCCATAGATTCCAGGATTGGCCTGCATGTCGTTAGCGATTTTGTTATAAAGTTTTCCCAAATTCATTTCATTAAACATTTGCGTCTGTCCGTCTTGAGATCGTAACAGTAAATTGCTACCGTCTTGTTGAATAGTTAATTGCTGACCATTATCTAAAGTGACTGTTATATTATCTTTACCATCCTCAATTGCCTGTGATAATTCATTCTTAATAACTTTGGCGTTATGACAAAACTGCTGAATTTTGGGATTTACATTTGAGTAGTGTTCTATAAGATAGAGGATACCATATCCCAGACCTAAGGTGAGAACACCGATAGCACACTTGGCAAATTTTGCCATAGTGGAATTATCATAGTTTCCTGCAGCAAAAGCCAGGTTATCTGGGGCCTGAAAAGCTCTATAGTAAGTATTAAGTGATGTAGTCATTTTAGTAATCCTTCTCTAATTTGGTTGATTATGTTAATGTCGACTTTTGAAGTTCTCTCATGTCAGTTTTAACAGTCCATTGTCAGTCTGATCAAGTTTGCGCTAGCTACGGTCGAAATCTTAAGATACTATTGCAAGAAGATGGCATGCTGCGACATCAGGTAATACCCCTAATTAAAACCTAAACTACAAAGGAGTTAACATAGACAATTTAACTGCTAGGGATTTCAAACTTTTGAAGCGCATGGAGCAGGAGGGGGGGGGGGCGCGGCGCGGTAACCTAAATCTAAATGGATTGTTTTGCACTCAAGCTATAATGGGGAGGTTGTTTTTTAGTCACACTGCCGGCTGTAAGCTCGCAGTCGGATTTTTGACAGGATCTTCCTTGTATCATCCGAGATAGCCAGAATACGTTATCTCGCCGGCATTGGCGATATATTAATTTGTTATATATACATAGGGAAAGGAAAACTTAAAATTAGCAATTTAATGATTATTATTCCGGCAATAAACTAATTTATCCAAACATCTCAAAGGCTTTGATAACATGAGTATAAATAACTCTAATTGTTCATCCTTGAGTTAATCAGCCGTAAAAAATGATGACCGGATTTATCACGATTTTGTTATTTGCTTTTGGGATTCCACAAAAGGAAATCTCATTTTTACGTTCAGTCGCCAATAGCTATTTTTTTAAAATTTGATAATAAATTGATATTACAGTATTTTAATTTACTTGTAATTTTGTAATTATTATCTATTATTTTTTTATAGTCAGTATGTTCTCTAATTTTTGAGAATTTTTCTTTGAAGTTTTCAAAATATTCTCTTTTATTAAGATTGGCCAGATATATAGCCATTAAAATACCTGCTTCAGACATAAATAAAATCTCACCTTTTAATTATCTAGCAAAATATGTCTCCGAGCAAGGGGATGATATTGCATATTATGGCTTAGCTATGATACCTAGCAGTCAAAAAAATGAATTTATTTTATTAGCAATCGACTAAAATTACTCGATCTTAATCTCGGTTCAGCTGGTGCAATTCAAGATTATCAATGTAAATTAAGCAATAATTAAAGCTGTTTTTAAAAATGAAATAACATCGAAGAAGGGGCTAACATATATAAGATTAGTGACTTATTAATATAATAATACTATTTTAAAACATTTATCAAAAATATTATATAATAATAACAAAATAACACTTATGATGTTATCAAATACTAACAGATGTCATTTGTAATATTAAGAATTAACTGCAGTAATATAAGTGTAATTTATGTTATTCTCTATTTTAGAATAAAAGTATGAAAATTATAACTTAGGTCGACATTTCCAGCCAATAATTCATTACTATACCACTATATAACCAATATTATTAATAATGATTAATTTTGTTGCAATTTAGTTATTTTATAACGGACAAAAAAATGTTATTTATTTTGTTTATAAAATAGCCATCTGTATTTTACAATATGAAAACATAAAAAATTCATTTAATTTAAAAAACAATTAACAGATTAAATAATAATCAACAAAAAAATAGTAAAAACTTTAACACTAATATCCACTTTAAATTAAAGTGAAATAATTAATGACTTAAATTATATGGAGATGACAAAAAATTTTTATTCTACGCATCATAAATTCTGCATTTAATACTGTGCTAGTTAATTAAAATCCGGTGGAGGACTATGTGCGATTAATCAACGTAGCAATTGTTGCGTGGTGCTTTTCTATCATCATGTATTCTACGGGTTTCTTTTGGGTTTGCTTTAGCAGCGGAATAATCTCTAGCTTGCTTATTATCTATTATTTTAGGAGAAATATTTTGTTTAAGAAACGGGAAGTCGAAAGAACAAAAAACCAAGAAAGCAAAGAAAATAATCTTGAAAATAAAAATGACAACAAAACCATTATATGCTCTGCAACTTGTTTCACCGGAGATATTGTCTCGGATGCAGACATCCTTATTGATGGTAAATATATTGGCAATATATTATGTAAGGAAAATACAGTTATTGTAACAAAAAATGGCATGTTGACCGGTAGTATATTAGCCAAAAAATCGATTATAGATGGTAAAATAGATGGTCGAGTTGAATCTAACTTAATTAAAATTCAAAAAAATGGCATAATTGAAGGTGAAATTTACAGCGAAAATCTATCAATTGAGGATGGTGGCTTCTTTATCGGTATATCAAAAAAAATCACGGTTGACTTAAATAAAAAAATACCGGAACCCAATAATCTACCAGAACCTAAAAAACATCAAAAAATTGATGCCACTAATTCAGTTGCCTTAAAAGAAAAGAAAGAAAAAGTTTCTTAATTATTATGCAATTTGACTGGAAACATATTTTATGTTTCCAATTTTTATATTACGCATGGGTAAATAGTTAGCGAGTTAGGATGGCATAGACTAGTAAATTTAGTTGGGTGGTTTATAGATTTGTATTTTTAATAAGCTTAAATTTAGTGTCTGGGTAATGATATTTAACATAATATACATTATGCGAATCTTGATTAGTGGGAATAGTTACTTAACGAAGGATATCTCCTTAACTTATTCCCAATACCTGAAAAAATTATAGAACAGCATAATTGCTCTGCTTATGCAATGAAATGCATTCAACCAAAAGGTTTAGGAGCTAATACTACTCCAGTCTTGTTAGCAGGAATGGCTGCTAACTCAGGTAATTTTGTAGAAGGCGTAGTTTCTAGACAGCGAATTTCAAGGTAAAAAAGCGAAAATTATTGGGAGAATCGCAGATCCCGTTCCTGCATCAGTTTCACATGGTCATTACTTAGTAGCAATATTTTCTAACCAATATGGATTCCCTTTATGAGGCGAGATGAAATAACCTTACTATGGAGTCATAAAAATGCAGCTATCCAGCCAACTAAACTGATTCCATCTTGAATAATGGTATGTGCTATAGCATGGTTAATACATCCTTTTTATATATCCATAACTAAAATACATCCTTTTTATATATCCATAACTAAAATAACTAGAATTTTCTCTTGGATCACCCAGTCAAAATAAAACGTTTGCTTGCTGATTAAGTAGATGACGCCATCCACACAGCCTTCAATAATTATATAGTTTGCTTTTTGTTTTAAAATGATTATTTTTTATTAATTTTATTGAAATCAATGAGTTGTTCATTCTCATGGCTATTTTGAATAATTATTGGATTTATTTCATTACTGGTCACAGAAATAGGTGATGATTGTAAAATAGTGCTGGTAACTTTGTTTAGTTCACTTAGAATTGATGTTTCTTGAGATTTTGTCTTAATAATAAGTTTATAACCTATCGCGTTACTATTACTATCATTTAGCGATTGTAATAAGGCATGTGTAACGATGGTTTTGCCAACATTGGTATTTGTGCCTGTTATAAATAAACTTGTTAACATATCTTAAACCTTATTTATATTTATAATAAATTAAGAGATTTTGATACAGTTTAAGATATTGTATTTTCTAGAAGTTTACGTTAGATCCGTCCATCAATTTAGCCAGTAAAGAACCATTATATAAAGCATCTTTGATAATAGCGGTAGCCAAAAATGTTCCTTCATTGTTTAATTCGGTGGGTACCAGGGATATCTTATTTTGGTAACAAGGTAGCGATTTTTGCAGAACATGTGTGGTAATAATGGGAAATAGCTGCTCTTTTACCGCATTCAAAGGTGAGCCAATTAATATTAGTTGGGGGTTAAAAATATTAACCATAACAGCGAGGGTATTGCCAATTTGCTGCCCTACTTTTTCAAGAATATTAATAGCTATAGGATCTCGCAGATTAATTGCCTGACAAAAATCATTAATGGAGATTTTTTTTTTATTAAGTGTAGAATCAGGATATTGATGCGCGCTAGATTTAGCTTTTTTTAATATATGTGGAATAGCAATATGAGTTTCCAGACAACCTTGATTACCACAATAACAAGCTACTCCATCAGTATTGATATTAACATGCCCAATTTCAATAGCATGACTATTACCTAAAGACAGAATATTCCCTTTAGTAATAATACTGGCGCCGACATGCTTATCAATCACTATTTGAATGATATTTTTTTTATGTTTAGATGCCCCGGAAAAAAATTCACTCATGGTCCAGGCGGTAGTGCAATTTTGCAAATAAATAGGTAGACCAATGCGAGCTTGTAATTTTTCTTTTAGTGGAAAATTTTTGATACTATAGTAAGGGGAGCTAATTATGATGCCATCAATTGAATTAATAATAGCATTAGTAATTACACTAATTGCAACTAATCGTTCTAAACAGCCTTGATGGCAGGTAAAAAAATATTCGATTTTCGTTAGTAACTGATCATTAAATGAATAATTATCGTTGGCGATCAGTTCAGTGATATCTTCATGTAAAAGTTTATTATTTAATTCATATAGCGATAAAATTAATGAGCCTTTATTAATTCTAAGACATAAAAATTGCCACCCTCGGCTAACAATTTCTAAACCTGTAGTTGGTCTCCCTCTAAAACCTAAATCAGGAAATTCGATTTCCTTTATTAATTGTGCATTGGTAAGTTCTCTGGTAATTTTAGTAATGCTAGCTGGCGCTAGTCGGGCTTTTTTTGCCAAAGAAATTCGAGAAATAGGCCCAAATTGATCGATAAGACGATAGACAAGCTTTAAATTGATCTGTTTTATTTGATCAGTATGCCCTACTTGCTCATTCATATAAATTTCTCTCAATTTATTAAACCCTATCCCGATTATGAAGAGCATTTTTTTAAGATGTGAATTTTAACTAATAATTTGTGATCTGGACGGCAGTTATAAAAAAACATCTAATAGAAAACAATGTTATTGGTAATTATTTAACCAATATGATGCTATTTTGAACTTAAATTAATGGCATAAAAAATTTATTGTTTATGCCATTAATAAGTATTTTTCTAATAAAAACCTAACGCTTTCCACCATAATAGGCCAATTCCAAGAAAAATGGCCTGATTGACTAAGCTAATAATAAAACCAACCTTCCACCATACTCCGGGGAACATAGCCAGCCCCAAAAAGAATTGGTCCACAAGCATGGAAATATTGAGTTAAAGAGTAAATAGAGGCTGCTAGAAAAAGCGAGTATTTTAATGCTGTTGGAATAGTGGGAATGCCTAAATTAATACCAACTCCTAAGAAAACGGGGTATAGCGCCGCAATTTGAGCATTACCGCTTGCAAAGAAATAGTGAATATAAAAATATGCGGCATTAGCAGTAACAGAATAATAATCCAGTTAGTATTTTGCATACTATGGCTGAGACTATCACCAATAAAATTACCGAACCAAGTGGTAAATCCTAGGATTTTTAATTCATTAGCCATCATTAATAAAGCGGCGAACCAGATAAGGGTATCTCAGGCATCTTTTTCTTTTTTTACATCTTCCCAAGTTAATACACCAGCAAGTAATAAAACAGATAAACTAGTAAAAGAAGCCGTTGTAGGATCAATAACCAAATATCCATAATTAAGTAGCAATACTACCGTGGCTAACATTAACCATTCATTACGTGTCATTGGCCCCATTTTTTTCAATTCATCATGTGCGATTTTGGGCGCGTCTGGAGTATGGCAAATAGTTGGTCAAACTAGCTAATATAACTAATATAAGGAATAATAATAAATGAGATTAGGCAAGGAATAATAGAAGCTAATAGCCAGCGACCCCAGGTTAAGTTAAGGTAACGCCTGTATTAGTAGCTAACGCCATGATGGGAGAAGTAAGACCGATAACACGTTTAAAGCGGTTCTTGATTCAAG
>JBGDCZ010000046.1:0-18282 GCA_048493715.1 Arsenophonus endosymbiont of Dermacentor nuttalli
CTGTGATGCCGGAAATCTGTTAGGCTCCATACCTCACCTTTCATCTTTTTTATGCTCAAAATCAAATGGGGGGATGCGTTCATCTCATTCCTCCAAAATCATTGCTACTCCTACGCCTCCTGCGGTACAAGCGGTTGTTAGCGCCAAACCACCACCACGGCGATGTAATTTAAGTGTCTGTGTCACCATACGAGCACCGGTGGCAGCAAATGGATGACCATAAGCAATAGACCCACCCAATACATTAAATTTTTCCATATCAATTTCACCAATTGCTTCAGACTGCCCTAGTCTCTCTTGAGCAAATTTCTTACTAGCAAACATTTTTATATTGGCTAACACTTGAGCAAAAAAAGCTTCATGCATATCAATTAAGGTCAGATCCGTTAAATGTAATCCCACCCGCATAAGCGCTATTGGTGTAGCAGATGCTATTCAATAAGCCGATACTCTCTTTTGGTGCTATTTATATTAATCCTGACGTTGATATAAAAGGAAAATCATCCATCATTCCAGGTAATACACCACCTCAAGAAATATCGCTCCTCATGCCTGGATACCAAATGCCCACTTTATTTTTCCATTCAATGAAAAATGGGCTATTGATTCTTCGCTTAACTTAAATCTAAGTGGTGCTTATCGTCTTAATGAGCACTTTAGTGCTGGTTTAGGCTTTAATGTAGTCTATGCCGATGCAGAAATTACCCGTCACATGGGTGAACTTGGGCCAATATTGGGGAACTACCATTGCCAAACTTAAGGGCGATGATTGGGGATATTACTGGAATGCCGGTATTCTTTATGAACTAGAGGAAAATAATCGTTACAACTTTACCTATCGTTCAGAAGTCAAAATAAAGTTTAATGGCGACTATAGTAATGAGCTTCCTCCATCATACCAGGGGGTCTAGGTGGAAATAGCATTAAAGACAAACTGGATCTTAATCTGCCCGAAATTTGGGAAATTTCTAGATATAATAAAGTCGCCCCTAAATAGGCTGTCGATTATAGTTTAGCCTATACCAGTTGGAGTCAGTTTAAAGAACTGAAAGCCACCGCAAATAATACTGGTCAAACTTTATTTAATAAACATGAAGGTTTTAAAGATGTTTTCCGAATTGCTTTAGGGACAACTTACTATCGTGACGATCATTGGACGTTTCGTACCGGTATTGCCTTTGATGATAGCCCGGTACCCGCCCAAAATCGTTCGATCTCCATTCCTGATCAAGATCGCTTTTGGATCAGTGCCGGTACAACTTATACCTTTAACGAAAATACCTCTGTTGACGTAGGAATTTCCTACATGCATGGACAAAACGTAAAAATTAAAGAAGATATGCCGCCCATGCCTGGTGGCGTACCCATTCCTGCGTATGAATTTAAATCCAGTCGAAGCGCTTGGTTAGCTGGCGTTAACTTTAACTATACATTCCAATTTTTCGTTGGATAGCAATAGCTATCCTTCCTAAATTTAGTTTGTAAGAAATATTTAGTTATAATAACAACAAACACAACTACCCATAGCAATCTTTACTAATTAAATAATAGTCTCTAGTAATGGATGATTAGTAAACAATAATATTAATAATTACCTTTATAATTTTTTAATCTATAAAAGATGTTAGCTATCGTGACAACTAAATTATCCCACTGTTATTTTTTACCAATTTAAAATTTAACTTAAAATGTGTAAGTATATTGCTAATCTATAGAATCCAGATCGTCTTCAATCACAGCGGCATTAGGGTTAATAGTTGGCTTCAACTCTCCTCCTCGGGCCCTAAAATCTTTATTCTGAAAATAAGCCTCTCTGATCATTAAATAAGGATCAGAAGAGTTTTGTAGTATTCCATCTGAGTCTAAGAAAAGCGCCCGCTTTTCTATCCCTTCTAATAGCCATTTTCCTGCTGACATCCAGAAAGTAAGATAACTCAACATAGGATAAGCTTTATCAACCCAGTCGCCAGCATCTTCTCGTAGTGTAAAGCTACCATAACCTGGCAATACCACATATGGACCATAGCCAACCTGATAATAACCCAAAGTACTACCAAAACGATTCGATTCCTCTTTAACTAGTTTAGGATTAGCCATTGAGGCAATATCGATAAATCCCGCCATACCAAAAACACTATTTAGAAAAAAACGATTAAAATGTTTCATTCCTTGACAAATATTGCCGCGTAGAAAATTATTCACCATACTCGCGGGTTCTTCCAAGTTAGCCAAAAAATTCACTAGGCCATTGCGAGCGGACATAGGAACATAATCACGCCAGGCTACTGCAACAGGACGAACCACATAATGATCAAGAACATGGTAATTAAAATCAAACATTGTTCGATTAAAACTCTCTAGTGGATCAGAGCGCTGTTGATTATCAGTAGGAGTACTCGAACAACTGGTAATCAATCCTACTGCAAAAAATACTCCACATAATCGATATGTTTTAAATCTTGTTTTTCTATTCAACAAAACACCCTCACATTGATTGTCCATTCATAATTATATATCTACATTAATTTAATCTTACTTACTTTTTAGTTTTATGATAAGAATTTAATCAATGTTTATCTAAGCAAATAGTGTTCAAGTATTTATTTTAAATGGCTCTATGGGAAAAAATTAATCAATAATACTAAATTATAGGTAAAAATATTAAAAAACAAAGTAATAAAATTATTATTAATAATCATGAAAACATCATAATACAAAATACATAAATATAATTAACAAAAATTATTACTTTAATTTATTATATTATCTAGGAAAAAATAATTTATAAAATAATCAACTAGCAAATTGTGTGCCAACATAACAACACTAATAATATCAAACCAATTAAATGCAAATTCAATCATCGCTAATAAAAATCAACTAACCCCATTCAACAATTTAATTTTAATAGGGATTTAAGGGTAAAATAAATTGCATACTGTGGTAATATTGGCTTAAGAAATTCTATGTCCTCTTAGTTAAATGGATATAACAAGCCCCTCCTAAGGGCTAATTGTAGGTTCGATTCCTGCAGGGGACGCCATTAACATATTAACAACAATTTATTTTAATTAACAAAAAGTTATAATAACCATCGTTTGTACTGTTATTCCAATACCTACTCTCCTTTGACTTAATTTAAAGCTTACCTAAATCACTGAACATACGCTAAGACCTTTCGTATAATTAATAGACTTTTATTACGCAGCAAAAATAACAAGGAGGTGTTATGCGATTAGTTTATCTTATTAAAAGTATTATGAAAAAATATCATGATCGTCCTGCTATTGGCGAACGTGTTAAGCATTATATTAAAGGATGCTAAATCCAATCGCATTGTTAGCCAATTAGAAGCAAAATATCGAACAATTACTTACCAACAATTATCGAATAGAGCTGAAAGTATTGCCAATGAATGGTATCACCATTGCCAATACCCGCAAAAGCCAGTGATGAAGTTGTTATCCTATCCTTTATTCGTAGTGATTATATTGCTATTAATCTCGCCTGTACTCAAATTAATGCAATTATAGTTCCTCTACAAACCAATTTATCAAATAAAGAATTAACACTTATTATACAAGAAATAGAAACCGCGAATAAATAGCAGACAGCATAGAATACTTACATATTGCGGTAGAGTTAGTAAAAAATAATCAATCAAAAGGATCATTGTTTTCGATTATGATTGTTGCCAAGATAATGCAGAAAAACTAAACAATTACAAAAACAATTAAATATAACTATTGAAAAATTATCCAATATTATCCGTTTAGGTAGCCAGTTACCGAAAGTACCTTATCCCGAGAATAGTCATGACACATCCTCGATATCGATGATAATTTATATATTGGGTAGCACTGGTTCGCCCAAAGGCGCTATCTATACTGAAAAATTAGTATCAAATATGTGGAGCACTACCCAATTTGCTGATGATCTTAATAAAGAAAATGCGACTGTTTTGTACCTACCGATAAGTCATGGTTTGCCAAACCTACAATTTAAAAATCAGTTAGCTAAGGGGGTACTTGTTATCTGATTGCTAAAAGTAATTTATCCACTTTATTTGAAGATATTGCCTTCGCAAAGCCTACTGAACTTTTATTAATACCCAGGATGGGTGAAATGATATTGCAACAATATCAAACTGAATTAGAGTGTAGAAAAAAAACACCAATGATCCACAACTCAATATTACGCTCAAAAAAGAGATGTGTATCAATATCAATATCAATATCAATATCAATATCTTGGGCAGAATTAAACAAATAACCTTTAGTTCAGCACCATTTGCCAAGAAGTGATTTGATTTCATTGAATCGCTGTTTGAAGTTAAATTACATAATGTTTACGGTAGTACCGAAACATTCGCTATTTGTATAGATAATCAGGTATTAAAACCAACGGTTGAGGATTATAAACTTATTGATATCCCAGAGCTAGGTTATTATTCAACCGACAAATCTCACCCACGTGGAGAGTTATTAGTTAAAACAACCACAATGATTACAGGCTATTATAAAAATCCTGAATTCAATAGCCAAATTTTTGATGAACAAGGTTATTATAAAATTAGTGATATCGTTAAAGAAATAGCTAAAGATCAGCTAGTATTTATTGAAAGAAGAAAAAATTTTATCAAACTTTCTCAAGGTGAATTTATTAACACAGCCTTGCTGGAAACTTTATTTTAAAATAGTCTCTTAATAAGAGATATTTTTATTTATAGTAATAGCCAGTGGTCTTATTTATTAGCTGTTATCATTTCTACACCAAAATTATTATATCATTATAATAAACAATATAATGAAATAAAACGATTAATTAACCACTCACTTAAAAAAATTGCTAAAATTGCCAACTTAAAACCCTACGAAGTTCCACGAGATTTCTTAATTGATACTGAACCTTTTAATCGAATAAATGGCTTATTATCCGAGCTAGGGAAACTATTACGGCAGAAAATTAAAGCTCATTATGTTGATGATTTGAATAAGTTATATCAAAAAATTACCAATAATGATTTCTCGAATTTACCACAACAGATTAACAAGGAAAATATCTTAGAAACTATAATAAAATTAACTCAATTTTTAATAGTTCTTCTGATATTTCTATTACTTCAACCACAAGTTTTCGCCAACTTGGCGGTGATTCTTTATCTACATTACAATTTTCATTAGAATTAGAAAAAATTTTTGCTGTAACTGTATCTGTTGATAAGATTACAAATCCATCCAGCACACTGCTTGATATTGCTAATTGTATAAAATCAAATCAATTTTTAATAAATTCACGTCCAACTTTCGCTACTATACACGGTATCAAGAAGAAAAAAATTTATGCCAGTCAATTAGCTTTAGATAAGTTTATTAATCCCAATATTCTCCAGCAAATAAAAAATAATTCTCCACCAATATCGGTTTTTCGTAATGTATTTTTGACTGAGGCTAATGGCTATCTTGGAAAATTTTTATGCTTAGCTTTACTAGAGGAATTAAATAAAACTGATGGTAAATTAATTTGTGTAATACGTGAAAAAATAACAATAGCGCAAGGCAACGTTTATTTAATACTTTCAGTCCCCATATAGTCAATTAGCACTTAAATTTAAACAATTTGCTGATAAACATCTAACTGTATTCGCTGGCGATATATCGAAAACAAACTTAGGGCTTGAGGAAAAGATATGGCATTATTTATCGCATACTATTGATCATATCTTTCATACCGGCGCTTTAGTTAATCATATACTTCCATCCAACATTTTTTTGCGACAAATGTTGTAGGTACATCAGAATTAATTAAATTAGCACTTATCAATCGCTTAAAACCGTTTGTGTTTATTTCCAGTGCTATTGTTGCTATACCTTCAGATAACAATAAACCATTAAATGAAGAAACTAATATATATGAAGCAATACCTTACCAAAAAATTAATAATCAGTATGCCAATGGCTATACAGTCAACAAATGGGCGAGTGAAATATTGCTACATGAAGCATATAATCGATTTAATTTACCAATAACCGTTTTTCGCCCTAGTATGATACTGGCACATCGCCAATATGAGACCCAATTTAATATTGCTGAAGTATTTACTCGATTACTATTAAATATAATCAATACCAAAATGGCACCAAAATCATTCTATCAATCAGATAGTAATATATCCCCTTATTATAATGGCTTAGCTGTTGATTTTGTTGTTGCGGCAATAATTAAACTATCAAAAAATCATCATCATCAACTTACTTATAATATGGTGAATCCTCAAAATGACAAAGTGTCCCTTGACACTATTGTTGATTGGTTAATTAATTCAGGTATTAATATAAAAAAATAGATGACTATAAAGTCTAGTATCAACAATTTAAATTAGCAATGAAAAAATTGCCTGATAATTTAAAACAGTATTCTTTACTGCCGCTTATTACCCAATTTAATCAACCCCAAAAAATAACAAACTGTTTCTGGCTTCTACCTAATAGATTCACATCTGTTGTTGGCACTACAATACCTGCTATTATACCATCTTTAATTAGTAAGTATATTTCTGACTTTAAGGCATTAAATTTATTAATTTAAAATAACTAAATTGACTACTTAACCAATAAACCTTAAATATAATTATTAATCTTAAATATAGATTTATTAACTATATATCAATAATTGAAAGCACCATAACATACTGATGGTGCTTTATTAATAACGTTTGGCCAAATAAATAATGTGGATAAAGCTTAACGACCTGCTTTCAATTGTTGAAAATAACTTTCATACAAGCTATTGGCATTACCCACATCATCCTGCCATTCTCCATTTTTTAAGGTCTTTTCATCAGGATATAGAGTCTTATCTGCCAAAAGTTCGGCTGGCAATAATTGTTTAGCGGCTAAATTAGGGGTTGGATAACCAATTTGTTGCGCTACTTGAGCAGCAATATCAGGTCGCAGCAGAAAATTAATCAACTTAAGCGCACCTTCGACATTTTTCGCATTGGCTGGAATAGCTAAACTATCCATCCAAAAAATTCCCCCTTCCTTAGGCCAAATAAATTGTATCGGGGCTCCTGACTGACGTACTACATAGGCAGAACCATTCCATAACATGCCTAAATCAACTTCTCCTTGTATAAAAGGATTAGCGGGATTATCAGAATTAAATGCCATAACATTTGGCATTAATTTTTTTAATTCTTCATAGGCTGTTTTAATCAACTTCGGATCGGTTGTATTACCTGAATAACCTAACTTGAGTAGCGCCATTTGAAACACTTCTCGTGCATCATCAGTCAATAATAGCCCATCTTTATATTCAGGTTTCCATAAATCCGCCCAAGAGGTAATTGTTTCTGGATCAATAATCTTGCTATTAATTCCAATTCCTGTCGATCCCCAAATATAAGGAATTGAATAATCATTATTAGGATCAAAAGGTTTATGTAATAAATTCGGATCAAGGTTTTTAAATTGACTCAATTTACTTTTATCAATTTTTTGTAGCATGCATTCCTTACTCATTTTTGCCACAAAATAGGTTGAAGGAACCACTAAATCATAAGCTCCTTCAGTATGGGTTTTGAGCTTGGTGTACATACTTTCATTAGATTCATAAGTAGAATAAATCACCTTGATACCAGTTTCTTTGGTAAACTGATTAAGAAGCCCAGGAGGGACATATTCTGACCAATTATAAAAATATAATGTTTTATTATCATCTGCTACTACCGAGCCAATACTTGCTGCGATGATCCCTGCAGCAAGCCATGAGGAGCACTTATTCATTTAGTGTTTTCTTCATAAAATAATGGTGAGTGAAAACCCAATAGACTTTTGCCCACCCCTAAAAGAGTCATTATATGAGCCACCCTTAATTAGGTAAAGCATATAAATACCATTTACTCGCCTTTGGTTAAAAAGGACGATTTTAAACTTGCTAATAAAAATAAAAAAGACAATCGTTAGCCAAAACCGACTAATTATCCTATTACCAATAGGATAATTAGCGATTAATTGTATTAATTTTTATACTGATTTAATTTATATATTTTTTATCGATTTTATTTTTAATATCCATTGACTAAACAACACAAGTACTAATGAAAATAATAATAAAATGGTTGCTAGCGCATTAACTTCCGGTGAAATTCCTACTTTTACCATTGAATAAATTTTCAAAGGTAAGATCTCATAGGCCGGTCCAGTAACAAAAGAAGACACCACCACATCATCCAGTGAAAGGGTAAAACTTAATAACCAGCCAGAGATCACCGCTGGCAACGCCAATGGTAAAATAATTTTTTGTAAAATAGTTAATTCGCTGGCACCTAAGTCTCGCGCGGCTTCTAACATTTTCACATCAAACCCCTTTAATCGTGCATAAACAGTAATAACAACAAAAGGTAAACAAAATGTAATATGAGAGAAGAGTAAAGACCAAAAACCTAAAGAAATTCCTAATAACATAAAGAGGAGGAGTAATGAAATTGCCATTACAATATCAGGGGATATCATGATAACAAATAACATACCACCAACAAATGACTTTCCTCTAAATTGGTAGCGAAATAAAGCCACTGCCGCCAATGAACCAATTAATGTGACGCAAGTAGCTGATATCATTGCGATCGTTAATGAATGATCTGCCGCCTGTAATAAACTATCATTATTCAACAACATATCATACCAATCGATAGTCAACCCTTGCCACACATTGCCAAAGCGTGATGTATTAAATGAATTAACAATCAAAATAATAATTGGAATATATAAATAGGCATAAATGATGGTGAGAAAACTACTTCGTAGGAAACGTCCAATCATGCTAAATCCACCTTTTATTCAGCAAATTTGCGGCACGATAATAAACATAGAGTAGTAGGCCCATGGCTATAGTTAATACAATACTGGTCGCTGCGCCAAAAGGCCAGTCACTCAAATTAAGAAACTGGCTCTTAATGACATTACCAATTAATAAGTTTTTTGCGCCCCCCATCAAATCCGCTACATAAAACAGACCCATTGCCGGTAATAATACCAATAAGCAACCGGTGATGATGCCAGGCATGGTTAACGGTATTATAATACGTATAAAGGTCTGAAATTTGTTAGCACCAAGATCACGTGCAGCCTCAAGGCACGATTTATCCAATTTTTCAATACTAGAATAAAGCGGCATTACCATAAATGGCAGCAATATATATACCAATCCCATAATGACCGCTTCTTGTGTATACATGATACGAATGGGCTTATCTATCAATCCAATCCATAATAAAAAGTCGTTTAAATAACCCCGAGTACTCAGAAAAATTTTCAATCCATAAATACGAATAAGTGAATTAGTCCAATACGGCACAATCAGTAAAAATAACATTAATGGCTGCAATTTTGATGGTAATAGTGTCAAAATAAATGCAAATGGATAGCCAATAACCAAACAAAATAAGGTTGCCATGATTGCCATATTTAGTGAGTGGAGCATTACCTCTGCATATAAAGGATCAAATAGCCTAGTATAATTGTCGAGGGTAAAAATCATATCGACTAAATTTGCATCATCACGTGTCAAAAAACTGGTAATAATGATCATTAAATTGGGTAGAAAGGCAAACAACACCAGCCAGGATACCACACCGATAACAATAACATTCTGAAAAATTTTACGATTATTCTTCATTGAGAAGCACGACCTCCCAACTTTCTACCCATGTCACTGCAATTTTTTGTGCCAACGAGTGGTCAACATCAGGATCATCTTCATTGAAAAACTCACTAACCATCACCCTCTTACCATTGCTCATTTCTACTTCAGTATCGAGCATCATCCCTTTATAATTACGCTCACGTACATATCCGATCAGTCCAACAGACTGTTGTTCGTCATCGATCTCTTTAACCCGTAAATCCTCTGGCCGCAATAAAACTTTTAATCGCTGACCTTCAGACACAGAAAGCTTAGTGTAAATATCACACTCATAACCCTCGACATCAGCTCTAATACGCTGCTCATCAATACGATATAAGGCTGTCGCATCAAAAATATTAATTTCGCCGATAAAGCGCGCGACAAATAAATTCTTCGGCTCTTCATATATTTCACGGGGAGAAGCGTCCTGTTCAATATGACCATCTCGCATGACTAAAATACGATCAGACATGGCTAGCGCCTCTTCTTGATCATGCGTCACATAAATAAAAGTGATCCCTAACTGACGTTGCAAAGCCTTTAATTCACTTTGCATCTTTTTACGTAAGTTATAATCAAGCGCTGATAAGGACTCGTCTAGTAAAAGAACTTTAGGCTTATTAATAACTGCACGTGCTATTGCTACGCGTTGCTGCTGTCCGCCAGATAATTGATGGGGATAACGCTGCGCGAAATCTTCTAATTGCACCATACGTAGCACTTCTTCCACTCTCGGTTTTATCTCTTGAGAAGATTTTTTTTGCATACGTAAACCAAATGTGACGTTATCAAATACCGACATATGGGGAAATAAGGCATAACTCTGGAAAACAGTGTTTACATGACGCTGTTCGGCTGGAATATCGGTAATATCTTGGTCTTGGAGAAAAATACGCCCATTATCAGCATGTTCTAATCCGGCAATTAATCGCAAAATAGTCGTTTTACCACAACCTGAAGGGCCTAATATGGTAAGAAATTGACCATCATTAATCGTGAGATTAAACTGTGAAATAATGTTTTTGCCATCGAAACCTTTAGTTAAGGATTTTAATTCGATCAGTGATGTAAGAGAGGTTGTCTCAGTCATTTAAAGTATCACTCTATCCCTTGTAGTAATGCAGATAGAACCGCAACAGGAAAAAGACTGTATGAGCTAATTAGGAAATACTCCCAGCAATAGCCAAAACCAGTTGCGCCAATAGATCTAACGAAGGCAGAATAATAAACGTAGCGAGACAAAATTAAAAGCTCTATCATTAGAAAATGACAACATTAATCATAATATATTAAACTTAACCCTAAATAATTAACAGCCAAAAATAGATCTAATGATTCTATTATTTCATTCAATTTATTAATACAGAATATAATAAAGCAGGCGAGTAAATTGATAGATAAAAGAATTAGCAAAAATTATAAATAAGATTTTAAAATTTATAAAAATCTCAATTTATACAATTAGTTACTTATCTAAACCAGCGACTAAATATAGCAACATAGGACCTGTTTATTTATCTTGTTCTCTATACCACTCAATTAGAATAAAAAATACGTAAAAAACGTTGGTACCAGCGATGAGGAATAGGATGCACTAATATATTTAACGCACTAGAATAGTCCATTACCAATCCCGGTGTACATGCCATTGATATTGCTCGCTGACGAATTCGTGATGCAACCCACAATTCCGGTGTGATCAACAACTTACCAAGACTAAAAAAATTGTTGCTGTTATTAGCCAAATACGCCCCCTAGTGCTGCTTCTAGCGTATAAGCCACACTACTTGAGCAATTGCGGTAAGTTAGATTATATAGCCCTGTTTGCCGATATTGTTGCCAAAACATAGCTAAATTAACCGCATTATAATGATAAAAATGGATTTAAAAATCTGAACGACACCACTGTGAAACTTCAGTGAAATAGTCGGGCTGAAATTCACCTGCCACATTATTTTCCTCGGTAGCTGTCAATTCTATTTAAAAACTCAGAAGGAGAACGATCAATATCATCAACCGGATACAAGCTGATATAAATCTGATTTCTGATCTCCAATGCAACATGACCAGTAGCAATAACACCATTGACATCCACAGCCGCAATATAACGATTAATAACCAAACGAGGTCTTGGCGTTAAATCAGCCGAGCCTTCTGGTGTCCGAATGTGAACAGTAAGCGGTGTCATATGTGATAAATTTATCTCCGCTTGCTGCTTGTCAGTCAGCGTCATCACTTCATCTGTTTTAAGTTATTGTTGTGCAAACTCTTTTTGCGATAATGCACTATCGGCCATTACATTAAAGTAAATATTCTTTGCCCGTGTCGAATAACCCATAATTTATTAGAAAAATGAATAACAGATATTCCACTAACCATTAATAATACAGCTAAAACGATTGGAAATGTCGATTGGTAACTAATGGGATAAGGGGCTAGGATCAGTATTGCGAAGAATAAATAAAATCACCTAACCAAGCGGTACGTTTCCATAGACGATGACGAACAACTAAAGCTGAGGTGATACTAAATACAGTGGGTAACAAGTAACTGGAGCCTAACACTATTGACAAGATCAAATGGCTATAATTGTCATCAATTAACAGAGAGACAGATACCAACAAAAATAATCTCCCTTTAAGGAAGAGAAGAAATTTTTGGCTACCAATACCATTATTGGCGACACTAAGGGTAATTAAGCTCTCAATTAATGTGAATATACTTATCCAAACAACTGGAACATACTGTGTTTGCAGCAATTCATCACACAATATTACTAAACCCAGCAAAGCCCATAAATACCGCCGATTAGTAACCAAATCGCTTGTTGGTACATAAATTTTCTACCTAAAAAGTAAACAAGCAATTTGCAACATAAATAATCTCTTATAAATCAACCTGTGATTTTGTAAGAATTTCCCATTCACCTAACAGCATTGGATTAGTTTTATCAGCAATGGTAATTAATATTCGATCACGTACATTAAGCCATTCCCCCTGTAAACCTTTTAATTGAAAACTGACCGGAACGCCATGATGAGAATTAACTAATGACCAATGCTTCTTTAATATTTCACGGGCTGAAATTTCAATATTGTGGAATATATGGTCAACATTACTTTGCACAGGTAATGCAGTTATTAATTTAATTTGCGGATCAAATTTTATTTTGTCATCTTGTATAAATAACTGATAACGAATAAGTGATCTCGATGCATGTTTAATCGTTCTTTCTACTTGTGATGCGGCAAGCAGTGAAAGTAACAACATAAAAATAGCAATGATTGACAAGTAAGTTTGAGCAAGTAATAAAGGCTCTTCTCTTAATAAACCAGTAAAAAGAAAGGCCCACTACCCTGTTCACTATAAAAAATAACAATGGTTCCGAGCACTAATAACCCTATTTTTCGACCAAAATCTTGCAGAAATAGGATCAAAAGAATAATAAAAAGAATGGGTATACAAGCCAATATTATATTTAACGCTGGACTAATGATTATTAATATAACCTTTTAACCCAATGAGAGTATCAGAAAAAATTAACCAACTACTTATTGCCAATAATATTAACCAACTTAATGTTAATAATATTTTTTTAATACTGTTAAATTGCTTTAATGACTGTGGTTGTACTAAGCCTAATAACATTACGACAGCAAATAGATACCTGACATATCGGCAAACCAACTAATAAGAAAATCATCTAACACAATTTTCTCATCCAGCGATGCTAACAACATTACACTTAGCCAATTTATCAATAGCGCATATTACAGCTGAAATCACAATCCAAGTAATAATGGTATTTAATGGAGATTGATATTGGGTTAAATATCGTTAAACAACAGGTTTAATTTTTTGCCAAATCTATTGCTGGCTTGGCGTTTAATCATTTAAAGGTGATATATGAAAGAATACAAAGTCGTTATCATCGTTGGTAGCTTACGGAAAGGATCATATAATAAAAAACTAGCAGCGAATTAATCAAACTTGCTCAGCCAATTAAAATTTTCTGTTGCCGAAATAGGAAAACTACCACTCTATAATCAAGATGATGAACAGCCCAGTCAAGTAGTGCAAGATTTTAAACAACAAATTGCCGATGCTGATGGCGTTATTTTTGTTACCGCGGAATATAATCGTTCTATTCCTGGGGTACTAAAAAATGCCCTCGACCAAGGCTCGTGCCCTTACGGAAAAAATGTGTGGGCACAAAAACCAGCAGGGGTTATTGGAACATCACTTTGCGCCGTGGGAAGTGCACTATGCCAACAGCATTTAACTTTTCTCGATATGCCAACATTAAATCAACCAGAAGCGTTTATTCAATGGAATAAGAATACTATTGATCGGCAAGGTAATTTCTTAGAAAGAACAAAGTTTTTTTACAAAAATGGCTAGATGCTTATAGCAATTTTCTAAAAAAACAGCTAAATTAAATAAATTGCTAGTCTAATATAGAAGACTACAAAATTTAAATAAAGTTTCCTTCACTATTCTATTAATAACAAGTTATTAACCAATAATTAAAATTAATCACTAAACATAAAATAACCGATAAATTTAATAACTTAAATAGGTTATTTATATTTTTATTAAAATTAAATTCCCCTCAATATCGATAAATTCTACTCGCTTATTTTGCTAATTTCTTTGCCTTATAAAATATCATTAAAAAATAAAAAGCCTTTTTTGTGAGTAACATGACTTCCTCTCATATAACGACAGATGCCAATTCTGCCGTTGCATCTGTTGCATACCGACTTAATGAAATTATCGCCATTTATACTATTACCCCAAGCTCTAGCATGACTGAGCAAGCGGATATATGGGCGACGAATAAGCGCAAAAATATTTGGCAAGACACGCCTAAAATAATTGAAATGCAATCTGAAGCCGGTGCTATTGCAACAGTTCATGGTGCCCTACAAACTGGTGTGCTCACAACCTCATTTACGTCATCTCAGGAATTATTATTGATGATCCCAACACCTTATAAACTGGCTAGCCAATTACTGCCTTTTGTTTTGCATGTTGCAGCCCGAACGGTTGCTACTCATGCATTATCTATTTTCGCTGATCACTCAGATGTCATGGCAGTACGCCAAACCGGTTGTGCCATGTTATGTGCCAATAATGTGGCAGCAAACACAGGATTTTGCCGTCATCACGCAAATAGCCGCACTGAATAGTCTATTGCCATTTATCCATTTTTTCGATGGCTTTCGTATCTCACATGAAATCAACAAAATTAACCCAATTTCTGATGTAATGCTGCAGCAACTGATACCTGAACAAGCAATAAGGCAACATCGTCAATGTGCTTTGTCACCAGAGGCAACAACGATCAGAGGCACCGTTACCTATTTTCAGGCTCGCGAGGCCATTAATCCTTCATATCTCAAAGCCTACCAACATGTCTTAGATGCCATGCTGTCCTTTGGCAATAGGACCAGCCGTCATTATCACCTTTTGCATATTATAGTCATCCAGATACAGAGCGAATTATCATTTTAATGGGATCAGCCGCCGGTACTGCTGAAGAGGTCATTGATCAGCTGCTGACGCAAAATGAAAAAGTCGGCATGATAAAAGTCCATCTTCATCGTCAATTTTCTACTCAACATTTTCTAAATGTGATACCGAAAGCGGTAAATTCTATTGTGGTGCTCGATCGCACAAAGTAGCCCGGGGCTCATGCAGAGCCACTCTACCTTGATGTTATGACTGCTTTAGCTGAGTCTTTTAGCCAAGGGCAACGTGTACAGTTACCTAACGTTATATCGGGTCGCTATGGTTTGTCGTCCAAAGAGTTTGATCCTGACTGTGTGATCACCATTTTTCATCAACTTAAACAAGCCAAACCCAAAACACGTTTTACTATTGGCATTAATGATAATGTCACGGGACTATCTTTACAAATTCTCAAAGCTTCACTACCGATTACCCATAAATTAACCGCCTTATTTTATGACTTAGGTAGCGATGGTACGGTATCGGCAACGAAAAATACCATCAAACTTATCGGTAACCATACCCCTTCTATTCCCAGGGATATTTCGTTTATGACTCCAAAAAGGCAGGGAGGCTAACTGTTTCACATCTAAGTATTAACCACCAACCTTTCTATTCGTCATACCTTGTTAAACAGGCAGATTTTATCGGTTGTCATCAGTGGCAATTTATCAATAAATACCAGATGGTTGAAAAATTAAAACCAGGTGGTATTTTTTTAATTAATAGCCCCTACAGGTCTGAGCAAATCTGACATCATCTGCCACAAGAAATACAATCTCTATTACGATAAAACAGGCACAATGTTATACCATTAATACTTATCAAATCGCTCGACAATGCCAATTAGATGGTCGGATCACATCATGCAAACCGCTTTTTTCTATCTGATACAACTATTGCCCAGGTCTGAAACTGAGCGGCGATTAAAAGAAGCTATTAACCAAAGTCATAGCAAAAAAGGTACCGATATCGTGGCAAAGAATATTAATGCCGTTCATCTTACCGGCAAAGCATTAGAAAAAATCGACTTACAGCAGGAAATTGATATAATCAGCCCTTACTGCCCGGCTACCGTATCTCATGATGCCCCTGATTTTGTAAAAACTGTGAACGCAGCAATGATTGCCGATTTAGGTGATACACTACCCATGTCAGCCTTTCCCCCCCTGATGGCAGCTGGCCAATCGGTACCACAAAATAGGAAAAACGAAATATCGCCGCAACCATCCCTAGTTGGCAAGCAAACCTTTGCACGCAATGTAATTATTGTGTTGCGGCCTGCCCCCATGTCGCTATTCACGCAAAAGTCACTTCAGCTAAGATACTGAAAGTGGCACCAGCTAGCTTACCCTCTTTTTTAGCCGTTAAATCTCGGGATATGTGAGGACTCAATTATATACTACAGGTGGCACCAGAAGATTGTACCGGCTGTAATCTCTGTTATGAAGTTTGTCCGGCTACCTACAAACTCCCTATACCACTAATAACAATGGTCAGGGACCGGCTTGGGCAAATTCACTGTTCGAAGATAATGCGGAGTTTGATCTGGGATTTGATTTAACTTTACAGCAGCATAAAAAAAGAGTCTCTCGTCTGCTAGACGACCTAACTAAACAACTACCGATCACCCTGAGTGAGCAACTAAAGGATGACTCATTATCTATTGAGATAAAACATCAATTAATTAATCAGTTACAATCATTACTTAGCAATATTAATACTGCTGAAGCTCAACAATTAAGCACAGATGTGCACCATTTGCTTTATAAATCAGTATGGATCATTGGCAGTGATAGTTGAGCCTACGATATTGGTTATGGCGGCTTAGATCATGTACTCAATAGTGGCGAAAATGTTAATGTTCTGGTGCTGGATACGCAATGCTATTCTAACACTGGTGGCCAACAATCGAAAGCAACATCATTAAAGCGGTAACTCAGTTTGGTCAAAATGGCAAACAAAAAAGCCACAAAGATTTGGGAATAACCATAATGATGTATGGACATATTATGTGGCACAAGTCGTCATTGGTGCTCAAATGAACCAGCCTGTTAAGGCTATTCAGGAAGCTGCCACCTTATTCAGGACCATCACTAATTATCGCTTGCAGCCCTTGTGAAGAGCATGGCTATGATCTTGCATATAGTCATCAACAAACTAGACAACTTACAGCAGCTGGATTCTGGCCGTTATATCGTTTTGATCCCCCAACGTAGTCAGGCCGGAAAGCCTGGGCTAATACTTGACTCAAGAGAGTCAGCTACATCATTGACAGATGTTTTACAAAAAGAACAGCGCTTTTCTCAATTAACCAGGCAGTTACCTGAGCAAGCGGCAAAACTGGCCAAACAAGCCGAGATAGCAGCTCAAAAGCGTTATGCTTTAGTTGAATTACTTGCCAAACAGCAAGCTGACCAGGAGCAGTAGGCCGCTATTCTTTCCATTGGAATAAAAAAAACAGCTCTAGGCAATAAAGCCGCTTATCATTTAGCGGCTTTATTAACTTTAACCAATTGTAATCATTAAGCCACTATCGTTTAGGAATAATTAATACCTGCCCTGGGTAAATTTTATTAGGATCTTTCAACATAGGCTTATTAGCTTCAAAGATTTGTTGATAAAGGTCGGCATCACCATAAACTTTTTTCGCAATAGCACTCAAAGTATCACCAGCTACCACCGTGTAATGCTGAACATCACCACTACCCGCCGGTATGGTCTTCGACCTTTTAAACACCAGCAACATTGCCAAGGGCAACCAAGATCTTATTCTTCATGTCAGCAACAATGTCTTCACCAGAAACGATTACTTTACCATTATTATCAACCTTAACATTAACCTGATCTGCCCCTTTGATGCCTAATGAATCAAGATGTTCTTTCAATTTTTTTTCTTTATCATCTTTAGTCTGTCTCCCTGTGCTCGGCTCGAACCCACACAGCTTCTCACCCTGTACGCTAATTGCTATATACTATTTTGGTTTCTTTGGATAGTCAGATGATATTTTTAGATGGTTGGTCGTACAGGATTCGAACCTGTGACCAATTGATTAAAAGTCAACTGCTCTGCCTACT
>JBGDCZ010000047.1:0-17609 GCA_048493715.1 Arsenophonus endosymbiont of Dermacentor nuttalli
ACTAAAACCGCAGTTGATACTGGTGCTGGTGTAATTAAAACTGCTGCTGATACTGATGCTGATGTAACTAAGAGTACTGCTGACACAGTTGGTAATCTTGCTGGCTTCACGACTGGGTTATCTCTTACTGATAATATTAATGACCCAGAGTTAGATGACTTAAAAAATAAAACTGATGATGTCGGTCACCAACTTTAAGGCATGAACCAGCAACAAAAATAAGTTTTAAATTAATTAATACCTCTTCATTGTAGTTAATAAAGAAGAGGTATTTTACTTTATGCTATTATGTCAATGAGCAATAAATTAAAAAAATAAATATTAATACTGTTAGTTAACAAGACAGTTTATTATTTAAAAATATTTAATTTTTATTATTAATAAAATTTTAACAAAACCATGAAATATCTAGCTAGATATTAGATTTCACTTAATGAGTATCTAAAGGATAATTATCTTAAAATAAATGTAAATTTTATGTTTGTGAAACTAACATCGTCATATTTTAGTAAAAAAATTAATTTTAATCTTATATTTTTATTATCAGTATATGACCATTTAAAGCTAAAAGTGCTAACTTTGCATTTAAAATAACAAATAAGTTTGTTAGTTAAATGGTAATAATTTAATTAAATATAATTATTAAAATAATAAAATTTGATCAATAATTCATATAATGAAAATATCAATTTTTTAAGAATATTCATGCTTACCGCTTTTGTTAGATAGTTAAATAACTCGTTATCCATAAAATATTTATATCTAATAACACGAAGCTAAAATGAAAAAATAAAATGATTATCAAGTTTGATAAAGAAATTATTCATTTAATGAAATAACCATACTATCACTTTTAAAAGTATAACATTACAAGATAATTTTTTAAAACAATTTACCTACTCATTAATAATTAATGATGAAGCACTACAAAATCAGACCAATACGGTTACGCCATCTCTCCTGACTAAAGTACAAAGTTTTATGACGCATCGGATAATCTAATCTAGCCAAACAATCAGATATAATAGTGCTCATAATATTAAATATTTTTTATACTATATTATTAACTAAAAATGTCATTTTAGCGGTATGTTGCAATCAATAACAAAATGTTCATCTATCATTAATGATAATTATTATCGTTAATGTGGAGAAAAGAGTGATAAAATTATTATCTAGGCTATTTATTTTCATAGTCCTGCTTGGCACCAGCACTGTCTCAATTAGTAGTGTATCAGCATCTGGCCAAATTAAAGATGCTGACATAATAGAACAAGAGAGTGGCACTACTAAAAGTTCTAATCCAATATCATCAGCTACAGCAAGTCCTGATTGCGTCTTTCCCATGAAAAAAGATGTTATCCAAACAACTCCAGTGCTACAGACTCTGTCTCAATAACGGACTATCAAACGCACAACAATAATCCCAAATCCAAAAATTGAGTGTTAGACAAACCATACCAGGGACGGAGATGGCGCCTGACTAGCCTGCTGACACTCAAACAGCATTATTTAGCTTGCAAACTATTTCTATATTAGCCAGCCTCCGTCTTTTTTGAATAAGCGTGTTCAATCAATGTTATTATCTTATGCGCTTTTTTTAAGGGTTATTTGCCATTGAGCATTGCCAGTTTGTTGAAAATCGATCACTTGATGACCTGATTGGGCTGCCCACTTGGGAATATTTTCTGTCGCTTGAGCGAAATCATACTTAATAACTAACATATCACCGCTTTTCATTAAATTTATCACCTCTTTCGCTTGAATAAGAGGATATGGGCATAACGTTCCTCTGGTATCTAGCTGAATTTCACTCATACACAATAACCTCTATGATTTTATTTGCCATCGACGGATCAGAGTAAAATAACTGACGATCCAACTACCGATAATAATACAAGGAATAAACACCCAGCCTTGCCAAGAGAACCAAGCGGTATTGATGAATGTATTTCCTAGCATACAACCACCTGCCAAACCGCTACCGATCTCCATCAATAGACCACCAATGAAACTGTTAACCATTGTAGTCAAACCAGGGTTTCTAAATCTGAACTCTTGACTTCCTTTCGCTGCAATGAATGAACCTAACAAAAGCCCGATCAACAAATAGCCTGACCAGTCAAAAAATTTTAAATTTCCATCAACTGCTAATGAAAATAATTGTGCACTAGGTCCGCTAATACCAAGCCCACCAATCAGCCCTGCCGATAAGCTTGCTGGCCAGGCCAATAGCACAATAATTCCAACCAATATTGCGGTGATAAAAGGATGCCAACGAGTTTCAAATAGCAGATGGCCAATTCCTGTCTTTTTTGCGCTTATTTGCTATATTAATATGTTTACATTATTTAATATGGCTAATAGATAAATAGATTGTTAGTGAGATTAAGGCAACGATGATTATATAAGGTGATACATGAAAAGTTTGCATAATTGTTCCGCTATCTAATATCTGGGAGGTAATTGGTGAAAAAAAAAAAAAAAAAAAAAAGATTTACTAGCCGGTAAACAGACAAACCAACTTGCTATAATAAATCCAATAACCGCGATAATACTGCCAATTAAACCTTCAGCTGTTCGATAGTATGTACCAGTAGAACAAGATCCGGCCAGTGCCATCCCACTACCAAATAGGATGCCACCAATAATGGTGGCTAACCATAAAAATTTACTATAAGGGATCACCACTAATCCTATACTTTGTAGCCCAAATAACCCGATACTCTGAATAGAAATAACAATTAAGATAGCAATTATCATTTGGCTATCACGAAATAAGTAGAAATCTCTTAATGTTAGCTAAAAAAAACACCCCCGTTACATAACAAAACCAAATGTTCCACCTAAGACTAAACCAGATATATGAGATAAACTTATCATTAATATCATTCCTTAAATTAAAATAACATTTTATAAAATCGGATCTTTTGAATACGTGATAAAAAGCATATTTTTGTCTTCTTTTAAGAATAGTCAACTTGCTGAAGATCAGAGTCTTATTAATTAAAATAAATTTGTTAAATCAGTAGATTAGTTTTTATTATCGGTTTAATACCGTTTAACGTTGTTTACAACAATTTTCCATTCCGATTTAGTCTATTAAAAACATGATCACGATTTAAGCATAATTAAGTTCACCAAATTTAAAATTATTTTTAATACTTAATGTTTTTGTCTATCATCTACAAAAATAGCTTGATGTCTGAAGGAAATAATCTAATGAAAATTGTGCTAAATAATCTTCCCGTATTTGTTGCTGCCGCTGAGGCCTAGCAGCTTCGCTCAAACAGCAGAAAATTACATCTAACTCGCTCATCAGTAGCCAAAAAAATTGCTCAATTAGAAGCAAGACTCGGTATTACACTGTTCCATAGGACAACTTGCACACAAAGTTTAACTGAGGAAGGAACACTTTATTACCAATATTGTCGGCGTGTTCTAAATGAGATAGAAAAGATAGAAGATATTCTTGATAGCAGCAAACTGGAAACTTGTGGAAAATTTAGGATCTCGATGCCAGTATTATTTGTCACTTATGCATAGCTCCATTACTAATTTCTTTAATAAAACAGTACCCTAAACTTGAATTAGAAATGTCATTCAGTGATCGTATCGTCAACCTTATCGAAGAAGGATTTGATTTATCCATTTATATTGGCCTCCTACCCGATAGCAGTAATTTAGTCGCTAGAAAGATAGACTTACATCGTATGGCGATTTGTGCCTCCCCTCCTATCTTGCTCAAGCGGGTGAGCCACAAACGATTAAAGAATTAGCACAACATTTAGCTGTTGCTTATTTTCGTTCCAATCAAATACAAAAATGGCACCTAAAAGGCGACAATAGTGAAATATACGAATTCAGGCCAAAAACACACTTAATGATGGATGACATGCAAGCAATAAAAGATGCAATTGTTGCAGATGCAGGTACTGCTGACTTCTTCACTAGTTAGTTAGAGAAGAACTGATCAACGGAAGCCTCAAAGAAATTATGCCTCATGCTGGCGAAATAACTTTCTCGGTGTAAAAACAACTTTCCTGTCGCGTAAAGTCCGATTAATTGTTGATACTTTAGTTAAAGATTTACCCGCTTATATGGAAAAAATTGCTGCTCCCACCTGATCAGGTTTAAACTTACTGGCATTGAAATGCCAGTAAGTAAATTATCATACTTGAGCAATAAGACTAGCTATTTTGGCATTAGCATTGGCAATTCCCTGTTCTTTTCCATGAGGTTTCATATCCATTCCTTCAGCATAGATAAACTCCACATGAGTGATACCAATCGATCCTAAAACCGATTTCATATAAGGTGTCACTGCATCCGTCTCTTGTCCCATATGGAGACCACCACGAGAACTAACAACAATCGCACTTACACCCTCAACTAATCCCATCGGATAAGTTTCAGTATATTTAAACGTAACATCTGCTCGGGCAACAAGATCAAACCAATTTTTCAACTGAATTGGTATATTCAAATTATACATTGGGGCACCGATAAAAATCATGTCACTTGCTTTTAGCTCAGCTATCAATTTATCTGATAGAGCTACAGCGTTAAATGCTCTTTCACTGAAATTACTACCACCTCGCATCGAATTAAATAGCTCATCTTCCAATACAGGAAGATTAAGTATAGCTAAGTCACGTATGGTAATTTCATCTTTTACCCCCCTTTAATTGTCTCTCCGCTAGAAAAGTATCAATTAAAGTATTTGTTTGAGAATTATTTCCCATTATGCTGGATTTTAAAACAAGAATTTTATTCATAATATACTTCCTACTATATTATTATTTCAGACCAATAATTTTTATTACCAGCCTGTAATTAACAACGTAGCTGATCTTACTACTAAACAAAATTTTTAGTGTTGACAGAAAGAATTTATATTTATTCCAATAATACAACAATCAAAAATAAAAGTCTCGACATAATATTGGCGAGGCTTTTATTTTTCCACCTTAAGTTAATATAATGAGGCCTAATTTTCAGCAAATTATTTGTTTTTTAGGCTCATTTTGCTTACTTTTTTAATCGCGATCCTTTTTATCGTTTCTTCTTTAGTGATCTGATATTGCAAGAGAATTTTAAGTAAGCCATCACACAATTCAGCATTTTGAATTTTGGCATTTTTATCTAACGGAAATTGAGCAGAAAACGATCTATGATAAATACCTTGATGTAGCCATTCACCTTTTTTTGGCGTTTCATCTTTATATTCGCCAACAACAAATAATTGTCTATTAGAAATATGAAACATCTAATTCATTTTCAGTGAAACCTGGTACACATTATTATTAGCTCATAATGTTTATCATCAATTTCCTTTAAATTATAGGATTCACTTGGCAATGATAGCGGCTTAACACCAGTTAAGTGACTAAATAATTTATCTATCTTTTCAAATCTGTCAGAATATAAATCATTTGTTAAGGCTGGAAATAAACTTAATGGACGAATCATAATATACCTCCTAATGTAGCTTAATTAAGCATAGAGAATTTTATTCTCTATTATTTTTATAGGAGTTACTGCAGATTTTTTAATCTTATTTATTACAATAAAAATACGCGATTAAATAAAAATACCTAATAAGCAATTAGTTATTACATTCTGTTTTTATTCACTCTTTTTTTAATATCATTATCAATCAAAGCATTCATTAGAAAATGAAAAATTAATTTTGACACTGATAAGAATTGTTTTTCGCAAATTAAAGTAAATTGACTCACTTCATTACTAGATGAAACATATGCGTTTATTTTGCCAGTTTACAATGATGTTAGTATAGAAATAATTTTGTATAATCAGATACAACTCAGTTATTATTTATATAGATTTTGACCATGATTAGCTAAATTTATTACTATATTAATAAGGAATATGAACAAATACCCATACCCCTTATTAATATGCAATGGAAAAATAAATAGTTGGTTATAATAAACAACTTAAAAATCAATTTGCCAGTTTTAGCCCAATCAGCCCAACAAAAATTAATCCCAAACTTAATAAGCGGAATAAACTCGCTGATTCACCAAGAAAAATAATACCAATTGTCGCCGTGCCAACAGCACCGATCCCTGTCCAAATAGCATATGCTGTACCTGCAGGCAAGGTTTTCATTGCATAAGCTAATAATCCTATACTAAATAACATAGCAACTAAGGTAATAATACTAGGAGTTAATCTTGTAAATCCTTGTGTATATTTCAATCCTACTGCCCAAACGATTTCAAGCAAACCGGCTATTATTAAAATGAACCAGGCCATCATTCCTCCTAACCATTTAGGGGGCGTCCCCCAACAAAATAACATTTCTCAGCTCATACTGAACAACAGATAAAATTGAAAAAATTATAACTAGGTAATATAAGAACTGCAACACAATGCATGTTTACTTAATCACCATTGAAGATTAGTTTATTTAGTTAAAATTGACGTCCTATTCCGTAACTATCTGCCACTAATAATGTCACAAATATTATCTGTGATTCTAACTAAAATATGTAACACAAAATCAATAACCGATTAAGCAAAGCGAATTTATTTATTAATGCTGTTGACGATAAAAAAATATGCCTGTACTGGCTATTAAACAAACTTTTAAAACAAGTCAGCAAAAGCTCTGTACAGGCAATTATCAGGAAAAGATCAACAACTATATTGCATCAGTCAATTATATTAATTGACCAAAATCATCTCCTAAATTTGTTCATCTAATATTGATTTATTTAATTCAGCAGCTAACACAGCCATCGTTTGCATTTGCTCTGGTCTTTGTACCATTTGTGGCGCACGTGTCGTACGCATATCTCTAACAATACTCTCTAAGCTTTGTTGACTTTCCGCTTTTAATAATTCCATAGTACCAATAAATTGGCCGGTACGGCCAACACCAGCTCGACAGTGAATCACTGGCAATAAGCTATTGTCATTATGGGTATTACGCGAATCTTCTGTTAACATATTAACGTGCTCTGCTAACGCGATTAATCCTTTATTACTTGAAGCGGTACGATCCGACCAGTTATAAACATGAGTAACAGGAATTGTAACTTGCGAGATCGCTCCCTTATTATTGATATTATTTATCTTTAATTTTAATTCATAATCGCGATAACGTAATCCATCAGCCAATTCTCTTTCAGCTACATGACTAACTTCAACTGAAACATCACCATAGTTCCCAGCTTGGCTAAAATATTTGGGTAATTTTGTCCCGATTTCTTTGTCTGATGCCAATACCACCAGTGCAGGTGTCTTATTAGCCACTAACATCTTAAAATAATTTTCTAATGATTCTAGCGTAGGGTATTGGCAAGCAATTGCCACTTCCTTCTGGTTAATTTGTATGCGATTTGCCGGTAGTAACACCTCATCTCCATTTGGTGCTGGTGCTCTCACTATTGTTGCTAATGCAGTAGGAATATCGGAAAATCGTTGATTTTGAATGTTATTAATATAACCCTCGGATACACCAGAATGCCTGAACTCGCCTTCTAACTTTGTAAATACACGACCACCTTGCTCCATCGCTTTTTGTATATCTTCTGCTGCCAATTTTCGTGGAGTAAGTAGTGGTTCAGAAACTGGTTTTTCAACATCATTGGCTGTTTTTGGCAATTTTTCCAGCATTTTTGCTGAGTCCACAGAAAATTTGTCTCCAACAGTATCTTCCATACTATCCGATGATCTTTTATTTCTCTTCACGTTTTCAAACTGCGTAAGTAACTGCCCTGGCGCTTTTTTATTGAAGATATTTGGACTAGTTGAAGCCTGTACATCAGTCATAATTTTTTCTAGACTTAAGGTATTATTTGATTTTGCGAGTTCCATCGTAGCAACCAAGAAACCGGCGCACTCACACCCTTTACTACTGTGTATAACCGGTAAAACTTTGTTAGGATCATTCAATGCACTGCTCTTGCCTTTTTCAAGCTCCTTAATACGCTTATCTTTTACTTCATTAATATGGTTGATTAACTCTTTTAACCCCTCGTTATCAACTGTCTTACTCTCATCCCAATTATTAACCTGAATCACCGGAACCCGATATAATTTGTTACCCTCTTTTATTTTTAGCTGATATTCTTCACAAATGAATTTTCCGACCGACTGTTTGTCAGACTTACCATCAACCTTAGTGGAAATACTGCCATAACTGCCATCCTGTTTAAAATAAGCAGGCAAACCCTTATCACTAGCCGCAATGTCATCATTTGATGCAATAACAACCAGAACCGGAGTTCGATTACTCAATAGCATTTTAAGATAACTTTCTAAATACTCCTCTTTAGGATATTCACTAATTATCGCCACATTTTTATTACTAATCTGCACACGATTGGCCGCGAATTTTTTACCATCTGGTGCCTCAACTAAAGTTGATTTAGCTAGCAGAACCTCACCTCTCCTTTGGCTATCGAGTTGGCTGTCATAATCATTAAGTTCAATTGCCACAGTTTGATTTACTAATGTTGAAGATAAATCACTCATTGAACTGGCTGATGTTGACCCCATCGACAAATTTACTTTGGTTGGTACCGGCACGGTTTCCTTCACACTTAAAGTTTGCTTTGGCGGAAGAGGAGGAGGGATTGCATCAACTACATGATATATACCAGCATGGCGCCGCGTTAGATCACTGCTTTGATAACTCGCGCCAGCAGCAGAACTTTCCCCACGCCGCAGCACAACGGGCGCTGATTCATTATTCATTACAATATTACGCCCTTGATATTCAGTTTTTTGCGACGACGTATCTTGGGTGTTAGATGCCTCATCTGCGGCGTAATTGATATTATGTGTTACATTACTATGAACCGGTGAAATTTTAGGCATAATAAAGCCCCTTCTTTTTTGAATTAATCTTTTATTTTTCAGCCACACATTGTTCTGATTTTTCAAGTAATAAGTCGAAAGTATCAATAATTTCATACTCATTTATCTCATATAAAGGTAATCTCACCCAAAATATAAGATGTTGTTGTTCATTAAGCGCAGCAACCGGTTGCCAACGTAGCTGGGTCAAATGATTAAACTGCAATAAAGATGAGTAAGTTATATTTTTCTGAGTTAATTCATCAATATGTCCTAAATCAGTAAAAATATACCAATCAAACTGATTAATTAAGCCAAAATAAAAACGAAAATGATTATCAATAGTTAAACTAAAAACTTCCTGTTTGGATGCCTTGTCTATTGGCTTAAGACCAATATAATTAAAAAGTGGTGATACTTTCTGGTGGAAAATAGCAAGCTGATGCACTAAACAATACCCCTTATTGATAAATAACTTCTCTGCTCATTGCTTTTATTTAGCGTTATTCTGATTATTTATAAATAATAATATAGAAAAATGCTCTTTAATTTCGCTCAAATTAAATGGAATTAAGTAAAATAAATAATCTATTTAAACATCAAAAAATTAATTATTTTTAATGATCTTTTTATAGAAAATAATTATTAGTTACAAATAAAAAACGATACAACCAACCTGTTTTACACCAAATTGGAAAGTCATCAATTCTGCAATTCTGCAATTCTGCAATTCTGCAAAATAATTATTATATTTCACGGTCAGCACGTTTCAGTTAGTTGAGCTTTGAGCAAAATAGATTATAAAAATGTGGATAATCTTTTTTCAACCATAACAACATTGGATGGAGCTAATATGAATAACATTATTAAACCATTGAGCTGGATTATTTTTGCTCTGTTGAGTGCTTTTTCATTGGGTTATCTTGCACTCAATCGAGGTGAACAGATTAACGCACTATGGATTGTGATTGCCGCAGTTTATATCTACCTAATTGCCTATCATTATTATAGCCGCTATATTGCCCATCAGGTTCTTAGCGTCGATCCAAACCGGATTGACATCCGCTATAATGATGGCTTAAATTATGCTTCAACCAATAAAAAAATAGCCTGCAGTTTTCAGGCTATTATTATCTACAAAAAGCAACACCTTAATTACCTATTACGAGGTTGATGAATAACTAGTAGCAAGAAGTTATAGATTTGCAAATGTTATTTCACGCGTGAAACATATTCGCCGGAGCGGGTATCGACTTTAATTACCTCACCAATTTGAACAAACAACGGAACTTTTACCACCGCCCCGGTGCTTAAGGTTGCCGGTTTTCCTCCTGTTCCAGCGGTATCCCCTTTTAAGCCCGGATCAGTATCAACCACTGCCAGTTCAACAAAATTAGGCGGCATAATAGCAATCGGCTGTCCATTCCATAATGTAACAACACAATCAGCCTGATCGATTAACCATTTTGTATTATCACCAACAGCTTTCTCATCAGCAGCAAGTTGCTCATAAGTCTCATTATTCATAAAATGCCAAAACTCGCCATCACTATATAAATATGTCAAATTCAGATCCATAACATCAGCACTTTCAACAGAATCAGTTGACTTAAATATTTTTTCTAATAACTTATTAGAAATTAATTTACGAATCCGTACGCGAGCAAACGCCTGCCCTTTGCCTGGTTTGACAAATTCGCTTTCCACAATTGCACAAGGCTCGCCATCTAACATGATTTTAAGACCTGAGCGAAATTCATTGGTACTATAGGTAGCCATGGAGATCCTCTAAATTTTTAAGTAAAAATGGCATAGCCAAAAATGTTTAATATTGTAACTCAAAAAAACCCTGCCAGAGAAGTCTGGCTACAACAACTTGCAGAAGCTGTCACTGATCCTAACGAATTGCTACGTTTACTGTCGCTGCAAAATGACCCAGAATTGCGTGCGGGAAGTTCCGCACGTGCTTTGTTTCCGCTACGTGTGCCGTTCCCTTTTATCGCAAAAATGAGGATCGGTGATGCTAATGATCCCCTTTTACGGCAAGTTATTACCGTAAAATCTGAATTTAATCTTACACCAACATTTTCTACTGACCCGCTAAATGAACAAAATAGTCCAATTCCTGGACTATTGCATAAATATCAGGATCGCGTCTTACTATTAGTTAAAGGGGGTTGCGCCGTTAATTGCCGTTACTGTTTCCGTCGTCACTTTAGGTATGAAGAAAATAAAGGCAACAAACAAAACTGGCAGACGGCACTAAATTACATTCAAAGGCACACTGAACTTAATGAAGTTATCTTTTCAGGTGGCGATCCCTTGATGGCAAAAGATCATGAGTTAGATTGGCTCATTTCACAGTTAGAAACTATCCCTCATATTAAACGGCTTAGGATCCATAGCCGATTACCAGTAGTTATTCCTGCTCGCATTACCACAACACTGTGCCAACGCTTCAATATTTCTCGACTACAGATTATTATGGTTACTCATATCAACCATGCCAACGAAATAGATAGCACGTTTAGTCGCGCAATGGAGCAATTAAAACAGGTAAATGTTACTTTACTAAATCAGAGTGTACTTTTGCGGGGTGTTAATGATAATGCCGCCTGTTTAGCTAAATTAAGTAATAAACTGTTTGACAATGGAATACTCCCTTACTATTTACATTTATTAGATAAAGTGCAAGGTGCCGCTCACTTTATGGTCACGGATGAAGAAGCTCGAGTAATAATGAAAGAATTACTTACCCGTATCTCAGGTTATTTAGTACCAAGATTAACCAGAGAAATAGGTGGAAAACTAAGTAAAACGCCGATTGACTTACAATTACAATAACGGTTTAGATAAATTATCAAAAGCATGACCTCAGGGTCATGCTTAGCATACATTATGGACACTTATAAACTTGGCCAATCATTTTACTATCGGTAGGAATAAAGCTAGATAGCAATGTTTCCGTCGGGCTATTTGCTCCATAAATAACATTTCCTCCCATCGCAGCAGCTTTATTACGTAAATCATTCGCTGCTCCACGCATAGAACTAGACTCATTATTTACACCACTAAGCCAATTACTCTGTATGCCGGTAACCTGCCCTAAATGCTGACATTCACTGCCTGGCTGGGCATTAACAAAACGAACCTTTTCGCCCGCGGTTGTAATTTGATTGGTTGTTGAACAGCCAGCCAAGACTAACATTGTGGCGCCGAGCAATAGTTTAATTCGCATGTTGTTCCTCATTTACTTTTAGCTATATTAATATCAATGTTACATTACCGAATTTTGGCTCTAATTATAAGCCTATTTGTCAATAGCAACATATTTAGCTAAATATTTTTGACCATCATTGTTGTAATACTACTTTGTTAACACCATTTTACTCTATTCTAGTAAATATGCTCTGTTAAATCATATTGCCGCAAATAAATTAAAAATATCTTAAAAAATAGACGTAACGGTAGCAATCATCAGCCGATTACAACGCTTAATGTAATTAAATAGCACAACAGATAGAAATTTGATAATAAAAAAACCCTGAATCGAAAATTAAACTCAGGGTTTTTGTCGTGATCAGGTTAATGATGTTAGTGTCTTAACACCTTACATCATACCACCCATACCACCCATGCCGCCCATACCAGCAGTAGCTCCTAGATCAGCTTTATCTTCTTTTGGCAAATCAGTTACCATAGCTTCAGTCGTGATCATAAGGCCTGCGATTGACGCAGCAAATTGTAAAGCGGAACGAGTAACCTTAGTTGGATCCAGAATACCCATATCCATCATGTCGCCATACTCTTCAGTTGAAGCGTTATAACCGTAGTTATCTTTACCTTGCTTAACATTGTTAACAACTACAGCTGGCTCTTCACCGGCATTCTCAACAATTTGACGCATAGGAGCTTCCATCGCGCGTCGTGCGATACGAATACCAACAGTTTGGTCTTCGTTGTCACCTTTCAACTTATCTAATTGAGCTGCGACTCGGACTAAGGCAATACCACCACCAGCAACAACACCTTCTTCTACTGCCGCACGCGTTGCATGCAATGCATCATCAACACGAGCACGTTTCTCTTTCATTTCAACTTCAGTAGCAGCACCCACTTTAATCACAGCAACGCCGCCTGACAACTTAGCAATACGCTCTTGTAATTTTTCACGATCGTAATCTGAAGTTGCTTCATCACGTTGTTGCATAATCTGTTTGACGCGATTTTTGATCGTACTTCTTTCACCGATACCATCAATAATAGTGGTGGTATCTTTGTTGATAACGATGCGTTTCGCTTGACCTAAATGTTCCAGTGCCGCTTTCTCCAACTCCATGCCGATCTCTTCAGAGATAACAGTACCATGAGTCAGAATAGCAATATCTTGTAACATTGCTTTACGACGATCACCAAAACCAGGTGCTTTTACTGCAGCAACTTTTACGATACCACGTAAATTGTTTACTACCAGTGTCGCCAGCGCTTCACCTTCAACATCTTCAGCAATAATTAACAATGGCTTACCTGCTTTAGCAACACCTTCCAACACAGGTAACAATTCACGAATATTAGAAACTTTCTTATCTACTAACAGGATGTATGGATTTTCTAATTCTGCAGAACCGACATCTGGCTTATTGATGAAATAAGGAGACAAATAACCACGATCAAACTGCATACCTTCAACAACCGCCAGTTGATCTTCTAGGCCTGAACCTTCTTCAACAGTAATAACGCCTTCTTTGCCGACTTTTTCCATCGCATCAGCAATTAGTTTACCGACTGATTGATCAGAGTTAGCCGAAATTGTACCTACTTGTTCAATCGATTTATTATCAGCACAAGTTTTAGATAATTTTTTCAATTCCCCAACTGCTGCAGCAACCGCTTTATCAATACCACGTTTTAAATCCATTGGATTCATGCCGGCTGCAACAGCTTTTAAACCTTCACTAACAATAGATTGAGCAAGAACTGTTGCTGTAGTTGTGCCATCCCCGGCTGCATCGTTTGCCTTAGAAGCAACTTCTTTTACCATCTGGGCGCCCATATTCTCGAATTTATCTTCTAATTCGATTTCACGCGCAACAGATACACCATCTTTAGTAATCGTAGGTGCTCCGAAAGATTTATCCAAAACCACATTCCGGCCTTTTGGACCTAAAGTAACTTTAACTGCATCTGCAAGGATGTTTACTCCACGAAGCATTTTTGCACGTGCGTCACTACCAAATTTTACGTCTTTAGCTGCCATTGTTTCTTTCCTTTAAATTCTTTCATTCAGAAGATCTAATCGAGAAATTATTTTTCAACTATTGCCAGAATATCGCTTTCTGACATAATCAATACTTCTTCGTTATCAATCTTTTCTGTCTTCACGCCATAACCGTCATTAAAAATGACGATATCGTTAACTTTCACATCTAATGGTTTAATTTCACCGTTTTCTAAGATACGGCCATTACCAACAGCTAGAACTTTGCCTCGAGTTGATTTACCTGCAGCAGAACCTGTCAGAACAATGCCACCAGTAGATTTAGATTCAACTTCTTCACGTTTGATGATAACCCGATCATGCAATGGACGAATTTTCATTAATAGTTCTCCTATAAATAAAATCCATATAAGGTAAATAAGGATGATACCAGTATGTCTTATCTAAACCAGTACCCTGTTTAACGAAATGGGGTCAATTAAAATCAGTTCAAGGGGTAGGCAAAAAATTTTTTTCTGGGGCGTTTAAAAAACAAAATAATTAGTATTTTTTATCATCATGATCTTCTTTTTTAGAAAATTTGTCTTCATGTTTAATGCTGTTGGATAGATCATCAGATTTTCTGTCGAGCTTCCCTTCATAGGTGTTTCCTTTGGCAAAAGGATTAAAATTATCGTTAGTTGATCCAGCAGAATAAAATTGGATATGCGGCATAAGCTTCATTACTATCAGTTTTTGGATCGGAGAAAATAGCAGTAACAAGCCTAAAAAATCAGTAAAAAAACCAGGCAAAATTAACAGAATACCAGCAATCACTAAGGCCACATTCTTGATCATTTCCTCAGCCGGATTTTCACCTTCAGCTAATTTTTGCCGTATTAGCAATAAGTTCTTAATCCCCTGACTTTTTACTAAAGAAATTCCAAGGCATGAAGTTAAAACTACCAATATTAAGGTGGTTAATACGCCTATGCTCTCAGCAACCCCAACAAAAATAACCGCTTCTATATAAATTAACAGGCATAAAAGTATGAATGGAAACCAACGCATACAATTCTCCTTAATATTCTTTAATAAAAAGATAGCCTCTTAACTAAGCAAGATAAATTGCATGCAAAAGACTAAAATCACAATATTTGCTTTTTAAGCCGGATAATACCTATATGATGTAGATTTATCATACATTTTTCAATTATAAAAAAATCTAATGTTTTTAATTGGTTATGTGAAATTGATCACACATATCATATTTAATTCACTAAGATACATATAAAGTGATCCAGATTTATGACAACACCACTATTCCGGAATATGATCATTATTATAATTAGACCCATAGTTATTAATTTCATATTTTACTTTAAAATAACCCTTTTTTACTTATTACATACATTTTCAGTTAGGAAGTCTTTAATTTTAAGAAGGTTTATATGTCTAAAAATATTCGTTCTGAAGAAGACCTATTAGGTAAACGAGATGTGCCTGCTGACGCCTACTATGGTATTCACACATTGCGTGCGATTGAGAATTTCTATATTAGCGATCGAACTATTAATCATGTACCCGAATTTATTCGGGGAATGGTAATGGTAAAAAAAGCTGCAGCAATGGCAAATAAAGAATTAAAAACCATTCCACAAAAACAAGCAGACGCGATTATTAATGCCTGTGACGAAATCTTACATAAAGGCAGATGTATGGATCAGTTTCCAATAGATATCTTTCAAGGAGGAGCCGGGACATCTTTAAATATGAATACCAACGAAGTACTCGCTAATATTGGTCTTGAATTAATGGGTCATAAAAAAGGTGAATACCAATATTTAGATCCCAATGATCATATAAATAAAAGTCAATCAACTAACGATGCCTATCCAACTGGCTTTCGAATAGCTGTTTATAATTCTATTACTAACCTAATTAAATCAATAACCCTACTTAAAGAAGGTTTTGAACAAAAAGCAAACCAATTTAAAGATATTCTTAAAATGGGTCGTACTCAATTACAAGATGCGGTCCCGATGACAGTAGGACAAGAATTTCATGCATTTGCCACTCTATTAAAAGAGGAGATAAAAAACTTACATCGTGCCAGTGAATTGCTGCTCGAAGTCAATCTGGGTGCCACCGCAATCGGAACCGGACTCAATACAGTTCCCGGTTATCAAGAACTAGTAGTGAAAAAATTAGCTGAAGTGACCGAATTGCCCTGTATTCCGGCAGAAGATTTAATTGAAGCAACCTCCGACTGTGGTGCTTATATTATGGTACACGCGGGCCTAAAACGGCTAGCTGTTAAACTGTCAAAAATCTGTAATGATCTTCGCCTGCTCTCTTCCGGGCCCCGTGCTGGTTTAAAAGAAATAAACCTGCCAGAATTACAAGCAGGCTCCTCGATAATGCCAGCTAAAGTCAATCCGGTTATTCCTGAAGTTGTTAACCAAGCATGCTTCAAAGTCATCGGCAACGATACTTGTGTCACTATGGCTGCGGAAGCAGGACAATTGCAATTGAACGTTATGGAGCCGGCAATCGGCCAAGCGATTTTTGAATCCATTTCATTAGTGAATAATGCTTGCCGTAATTTACTTGAAAAATGTATTACAGGTATCACCGTCAATAAAGACATTTGTGAAAAATATGTCTTTAACTCGATTGGAATTGTCACTTATCTTAATCCATTTATCGGTCATCACAATGGCGATATTGTTGGCAAAATATGTGCTGAAACAGGTATGAGTGTTAAAGAAGTGGTGTTAGAACGAGGTTTACTAACAGAAGAACAATTAGACGATATTTTCTCGGTCGAAAATCTAAAAAAACCACAATATAAAGCGAAACGTTTTGATGATTAATTTAATATGCTAACCACAAAAATTAATTCGTCTTAATTATTAAGCACACTCTCTCCAAAGAAGCGTGCCTTTTCCTTTATATAAACACAAAAAACAAACAAAATATTATCAATTATTTCAAGGAGTAAACATTATGTTAGCGATAGAATTTATTATTGTTCTACTGGCCATCTTTCTGGGAGCACGATTAGGAAGTATCGGTATAATTTTTGCTGGTGGTCTAGGTGTATTGATGCTGGCAATATTAGGGGTTAAACCAGGAACAATACCATTCGATGTTATTTTCATCATTATGGCAGTTATTGCCGTTATCTCAGCTATGCAGATTACTGGCGGATTAGATTATTTAATTGAGCAAACAGAAAAACTGCTTCGTAAAAATCCAAAATACATTACCTATTAGCACACTCGTTACTTACTTTCTGACCTTATTTGCAGGTACAGGTAACATTTCACTAGCAACATTGCCTTTTATCGCTGAGGTTGCTAAAGAACAAGGTATAAAACCCAGTCGACCCTTATCAACAGCTGTTGTTGCAGCACAAATCGGGATTACTGCCTCACCCATTTCTGCAGCAGTGGTCTATGTCACTTCGGTTATGGAAAATCCTACGCTGGTTGGTAGTGGAAATACTGTTAGCTATATTAGCTGTATTAGTCTTAACTTAATCTGACAATTCTGATTTAAAAAAGAGAGTTACCGG
>JBGDCZ010000048.1:0-16907 GCA_048493715.1 Arsenophonus endosymbiont of Dermacentor nuttalli
TCTTTTCTTTTCTTTTCTTTTCTTTTCTTTTCTTTTCTTTTCTTTTCTTTTCTTTAAAGATGATATTTCAGGATTTATTAATTTTTTCATCATGATTATGATTAATATTTTAGTTAAAATATCAGTATGCTAAATGTCTATTTTGATGGTGAATATTATGGATTGTATAAATTATAATATTGGACAAATGATAAGAGAAAAAAGACAAAAATTGCAAATTTCGGCAGCAGATTTGTCCGCGTTATTAGGTATAAGTCAGCAACACCTTTCTCGTTATGAAAGAGGTGAAGTTAGGATCAATATTGAATGGTTGATTAAAGTTTCTAGAGTATTAGATATCGCTATAGAAAGTTATTTTGTTAATTCTAGAATTAACTTTTGGGAGGATTATTATAGTATGGGTAATTGTTTAATGGTGACAAAAAATAAACGTTAGCGTGAGTGTATAAAAAGTACTTTAAACTATATAGCAAGATTAAAAATCACGTTAATCTTAATTCAATTGTAAATAGAATTTTCTTCATCACTATTGAAAAATAAACTGTATCTTTATCTTTTTTTTAAGAACCAAAATAGTTATTACCCCATAACTTTGATCGGAGTTGGTTTTTTTGGGGTTTTTCAGCGAAATTTATATCAGCATAATATTGACACGTTTAGATATAAAAGAGTCCATAAAAATTATTAACAACATACGTTATTTTAACTAAAAATATAATATAATATTAAATCATTTTTAATACTAATAATTTATTTATAAATTTTCCAATACAAATTAAAATATAAAAAATTAAATAATTAAAAAAGAAGAAAGTGGCATTTATTTACGTATAAATAAAATAATTTTATTTTAATATAAAATTACTCATAAATTTACCTGACTTAGATTGAGCTATCCTAATTTGATTGGTAGATATAATAATAACAAAAATAAAAAATTGCTTAATTTTTTTACTACTATTGAATATACAGTTTTTATAGGCTATATATTTTTGCTTTACTTATTGTTTTATTGCTCTAAACAATGTTAAAGGTATTAATTTCTTTTTTCTAATTATATAGGAAATGATATATAAAGCACAATTTGATAAAGATAACCGGAAAAGCCATTAGCAAGTTTTTAACTATAACATTAACAAATAAAAAAATTAAACTCAACTGGTTGTATTTGAAAGATTAGTTGAACTAGCATTTAAAAAAAGACGATGAAATTAAAAATTTTTTATTAGTGGAGAACAAACATTTTGTTTAAAACCAGTTTGAAAAAATTGAATTTTAATTAACAATAACTTGAATAGACTTAATTGAGACGTTTGTTTATAAAACAGCCATTCACTTACAATATGTTGAGGTAAATCTTACATAGGAAAAAATTTAGCACTAAAGGAAAAAACTGATAACTAATTTAAACTTATTTTATGTAGTACAACTAAAGCTAGCAATGCATGCTGCTATAACACTGTCTAACAGCCAAGCTAGCCGTGTTATTGACTGGGGTTGCTGTCATTTACGACTAAAGAAGAATTAATTATTAATTGATTGCCGGGGACAAAGATTTTTTTCCCCTATTTATAAGCGGCCTGACTGTGGAGAAATATTATGTCTACCAGATTAAAAATATTGTTAACAGGTGGATCTGGTGTTATTGTACGATAGATTGTTAATACTTTGATGGAGCATGATGTTGATTTAGTGGTTGCTGGGCAAGATTTGTAGAATCTGCAATATTTATTGGATAGTTCGTTATTTCAAGGATATATTTGCCTCTGGCAGGGAATATTAGCCAACAAGAAAAATGTGTAGATTTAATAAATTTTACTATTAGTAAACTAAAAGGTATTGATGTACTTATTAATAATGCCGGTGTATTTCATTTTTGTTCGTTACAGAATATAACCGATCAAATGCTCACTGAAATTATGCATGTTAGTATAGAGATACTAATTTATCTTACTCGTCTGGCTTTAAATTATCTTACTAATAGTCAACATGGAATGATAATAAACATCTCACCATTAGTTGATTTAGTATCATTACCTCAAGTTAGTGGTTATTCTGCTACAAAGCGGGTTTTAGATGAGTTTACTGGCAGTATGCGAGAAAAGGTGGGTCATATACCTGTGAAAATATGCAATATTTCGTCTTGTCAGTTAGCCACTGTGTTGGCTTGTGAGCAGAAAAAAATAAGCATTATTCTACCACAACAAACAAATAGCAGAAATGGTTACTTTGTTGATTAATTTTATTAGAAATACATCAGTATCTATGGATATTGTATTTCATTAATTTTATTTAGTTAGAGCGTATTTACCAAGATTGAGTTTTTATGTATGTGAATAAGTTGTTGATTTTTTGATCATAATCAGTGACCAGGGAAACTTAGATTAAGTTATTTTTATTATAATACTCAATATGAAATGACATTAATTCATATTGATAGAATTGAAAAAATCATTTTATACATAGATATTCTTCATAGTAAAAATTATTATTTATTTCTGTCAGTAACTGATAATCATAATTTTTTTATTGTGATAATAAAATAACAGATATCATCTATACTAATATTATTTTATGTAAAAGCATAATATATTATTTAAGGTAATTTGCTTTTTATATAATAAAAAGATATTTATGGAACTAGTAACTAATAATTTAAAAAATTTAAATTTTGTTAAAATAATAACTGACAGTGAGAGTAATATTAAATCAAAAAATAATAAGTCAGATGAAAAAATAATTAAAGAATAAATTCCTACTATTATATCCATAAATAAAACTCCTAAAATGGCTGATTGTTTTGAAATGATGAATACAATAAATTCGCATAAAGCTAGAATTATTCGTGCATCGATATCGTTAAAAAATGTTTCAGGGGAAAAATTTTTTAATATTATCAGTTTAATTAGAAGTTCAATCGATAATATGGAAAATATCAATAATGTGACTAAGGCAGATTGCTATTTTGCAGTAAAAAATGAAATTGATACAATGTAATTGCGATTGGATGATAATAAAATGCAGTTGAAATTACTAAAAAATGATAAGGATAAATACAAAATAAGATAACAGAAATAGAAGATTATATAGCAGTGTGCCGAATGTATTTCTAATAGCAGAAAAATTAACCCGTGTTTTCCAACTTAATACTATGGGTTTTCCAATAAATTCAATACCAGTTTCTGAAATTATTCAAAAATTAAATAATCTAATTAAAATAGTTAGTTATTGTTCTTTTTCAGAAAAGAATAGTAAAGTATTTATATCTGGGGTAAATAGTATTATTACTTTAATAAATAAAGCTGATAAAGAAGTTTCTGAACATTATTCAAGTATTGTTGAGGCATGTTATAAAAAGAAGTTGAAGGAGTTATCTGTAACACCGATACATTTTAAAACAGAGAATATTTTTCAGCAGTTGATTGAATTAAATTCGGAAAATTGGCAAAATAAAAAAGAAAAGCAGAAATTAGAAACGTATGAGATAATTAATCCGTCAGTTAAAATAGCATCTAAGCTAAAAAGTAATAAATCTACTATTAAGCCAGAAGTTGAAGCTTTTAATATTTATGTATTATCTGTCTTGGCATCTATTTATGAAGCCGATGTACACGTATTTGGTGACCTATCATTAGATGATATTGTATCAACGGAATATGTTTATAGCTATAAAGATGAACGTGGCAGGATTCAAACTGATACAACTACAATTTATGCATATATGTTGCGACATATAAAAGAGTTTAATTCACTATTATCAGCAAGAGATCATATAAAAATAAAATTTCCTAAAGAATTCCAGTCAGGTTTGATTTATTATCTGGAGGAAGAGTTTGATAATATTAAAGAACATTATTTTTCTATTGAAAAGTTTAGAGGTTTTATAAAAAATCGAATTATATCAATGAATTAATTACTTTACCTGGCCAATATTTAGCTGATTTTTTGGCTAATTTAAGCCAAAAATATGGCGTAAGTTATCTTCGTTTAACAGGTTAGGTAGATTATGAAATTAAGAAAAAAATAAGAAAAGGTTTTGCAAGTATTGATCACGAGATTGAGTTGAGAACTTTTACAATATATGACATTCTTACTGGTAGAGTGAGAAAATATTTATCAGAAGAAATGTATACGAACTCTTAATACAATATTGAAAAAATTTCCTGCTAAATATGGAAAAAATAATTGAAGAAATAGAGCCTGCTAATATTCAAGACGACTATATCAATAAGCTGGAACTACTGAAAAATAATAATGATGTAAAAAAATTTTTTATCATTACAATAATTTGGTGACCGTTTATAGCAATAAAAATAAATCATACTATCTAATCGAAAATAGCCCGTCGTTGTTAGTGTATGCTCAACCTGAAATTGGTCAGCGCACAGATAATGATCAATTAATAATCAAAATATCCATCCTGAGCACACGCCAATTAGTGTGATTTCTATCATTATCAGTCAGTGTCTGCAATTTAGCTCATTTCGTTATATGAAAAAGCAAATAAAAGATAATAATGAAATTAGCGATTGGTTTAATTATCATTTCTCGTTAGATAATAAAATGACCTCCTCTGAATTAAGACTAATTAAAAAGAATAAAGATTATTCTTATTTATATGAAAATATATTAGAAACATATATTTCTAATATGGATGTATTAATTTATCCTCACTATGAGGATACAATATTTTCAGTACTTGATTATATGAAATTATTTATACTGCCCGCTTTTTTCATGGGACCATTAGCTGGATTATTATATGTCAGTTTAATTGCCGTGGGGTCTACATTTATATAGGTAGCGATAAGTGATACACAAGATGAACGTAATAGCTATCTGAAACAAGCTGTCTTTGCGTTTGCCTTGGAGGTTGGTGGGATACTCGGAGCTACCGTTTTGAGAGGATTAGTTGCTAAAGTGGTTGATATTTATTCGACCATTGAATCATCTAAAAAGGCATTTTTTATTGATCCTCATGTTTTAAGTGACTTGTCTTACTATGGAATAAATAGAGCGGTATCTGCTAATTTAGTGCCAAAAATGACAGGGTATATGGCACCACAGGCTAATAATATTGTTAATAAAAAATTTGTAAGTTATTAGGGATAAGTCCGAATAATCGAATAAGAGATGCTGTTCGCTATAATATGCTGGATGGAACAAAGAGTGATTCAGTATGGGCTTATACGGCAGATATATTAAAGCAGTCCAATATAATAACTGAAATAGACCAACGCTTATTAATTGAAAATTTAAAAAAGACAAAACATTACACTAATTTTTCGCAATATAATGATTTATTTAATAAAGTTAAGAAAGTCACCACTATGGATGATCTTCTGCAAATTAAACCTGGAGAACTGGTTGTTTTTACCGAAGCGCTGCCTAATCCTAGCAGACCAGCTCATACTATGGTTAATATTGGCAATGGCCGTTTTGCCGGCATAAAAAACAGTCTATTGGATGTCAATTTAGGTGATGGTAAGAAAATTATTACGGCAACGCAATTAGGACAATTTAATAACGGTGTTTTAAAACAGAATAGTTCATTGAATTCAGCAGGATTGAATGTCTGGGCCGGTTATCCTCAAGGAGCAAAATACAGTTATGGTCAACCAATAGAAGTGGTTGCTAAAAAATTAGCCGCAGAATCTATAGCTAATTCGGCAAGTATTCATTATTTTTGAGTGAAAAAATGTTTGCGCTGATTGGTGTTAATAATTTTTATGTGTCTTGTGAGTAAGTATTTCAGCCTGATTTAAAAGGAAAACCAGTAGTTGTTTTTTCTAATAAATGATGGTTGAGTTATCTCACGTTCTGAGCAAGCCAAAGCTTTTATCAAAATGGGAGCACCATGGTTTGAAATTGGGCCGGTGGTTAAAGCTAGCAATATAACAGTATTTTCGTCAAATTATACTACTATGCTGATATGAGTATGCGTGTCATGGAAGTATTAACCTCTTTGGTGAAAAAATTAGAATTTTATTCGATTGATGAGGCATTTTGTGATCTCTCTGGTATCAATTCACTATACGATTTAACCAAATTCGGTTTTTATCTACAACAACAAATCATGCAGCATTGCCATTTGTCTGTTGGGGTGGGGATATCGACGACAAAAACGTTAGCTAAATTAGCCAATTTTGCGGCCAAGCAATGGAAAGGTGCAAAGGGGGTTGTTGATCTTAGTCAACACGACAGACAACAAAAATTAATGTCTTTAATCGCTGTTGATGAAGTGTAGGGGATAGGTCGAAAATTAGTTAAGAAGCTAACATTAATGAATATTAAAACGGCATTATATTTAAGTCAGATGCCGACAAATGACGCGCAGAAATTTGCTTCTGTCGTATTTAGAAAGGACAATCCGGGAATTAAACGGTGTTTCGTGCTTGACATTAGAAGAACAACAAAAAACCAAAAAGCGAATAATTTGTTCCGTTCTTTTGGTAGAAAGATCACTGAGTTTGAATTTGTCAGGCAAAGTATTTGTGCACACGCAGAGCGTGCAGCCGATAAATTACGACAAGGAAGACAAACTTGTCGATCTGTCAGTGTTGCTATCCAAAGCAGTCGTTTCTCACACAGTACGCCTGGCGTTTATCGCTATGCTAGTAAAATATTATATTATACCACTCAAGATAGCCGAGATATTATAAAGCGGCAGTGGAGATTTTGCCGAAGATATGTGGCAAGAGGGAATTAAATACAGTAAAAGTAGTGTCATGCTAGATGCTAGGTGATTTTGCTGATCCAGCTTTGATACCACTTTCTCTTTTTGAAACAGAGAAGCCATTAGCTAACGTAGATTCCCTTATGCATGTGATCGACACGATCAATCGAAATCAAATCGCTAAAATAGGGTTTGTCGGGCAAGGACTGATGAATAAAAAATATCCCTGGATAATGAAACAAGAATATTTTTCTCCTCATTGGACGACTGATATTAATCAAATACCCATAGTAAAATGCTAACTTAAGAAGCTGTTTTTCAATATTTGCTCTTATGTATTTTCCAGCTATTATTGGAAAGATTTACTGTTTTTACATTTTCTTATCATCGCTCTTATGCTGAACCTATCAGACTTTTATTAAAGAAATACAATTGGATCTTTTAATATATAGTTTGCAGCTGTTTTTTAATGATCGCTTGTTTATTTATATTTTTAACTATTTTTTAACTCATTTGTAATGTTTAGTTATAATTTATTAACATTAAATTTAAATAATGGAATGTATCATGCTATTTGTGAATTCAAGTGCTCCATCATCTAGCTGACCGTCCTTTGGATTAGATCACTCACAACACAATAAAAGAGCTGTCGAAAATATATTACATAAGAAAATCCAACAGATAATCCCATAAATTCAGAGAGCATAATACCGCAAGATGAAGAAATACATTAACTTCATAGCCAAATAACGCTACTATCAGTCATGAGCATGATAGTAGCGCTCTTATCAATCAGGTGCGTCACAAATCACCAGCTATGTTATCGCTATCAATGGTAGATTTTAATCTGCTTGTTCATGATGAACAGATCAGACTGTTATGCGGCTTGCTAACCGAAGAAGGCTATCCCATCACTCAACCCAGTGACGTATTGCAGCCAGTGAGCTGGTAAATCATGTCACCGATTATCTGACCCGCTATAAAGATGATAAAGAGAAGATAGCCATCCTTGCTAGGTTATTCTTATAACCGTTAGGGGAATATGGTGCTAATCAAAGTGAAAAAATTTCTTATGCACGGTAGCAAGCAGTGATTGCCAATTGGTTACAATATGCTGGATTTGGTATGTCATCTGAAGCCTGGATCTTAAAACAAGTGAGTAATATCCAATCACAGAAATATTACCTGTTCCATCATGCCAATCTACAACGTCGGTTATACAATCAGCTTAATGATCGTCACACGCCTAACAAGTTGTCGGCCAAAGCTCGTATTTATTATCAAGCGCAGGTTATTAATCGCATTATTCGAACTTTTATGCTGCAAATTGAGGCTAAGCAGCAACAGAAAAAACTGCCCACTATGATGATAAATCATCCAGAGTGGGGCTATCTGCATGCCGGGATAACTTTATTGAACGAAAGCGGTGCTGAAATTAACAACATGAGTCTGGAAGATATTAGCAATGTCGGTATGTTGCTAGCTGCACTTTTACAGCAACAACTTGCTCCGGCTGAGTATAATCGATACTTTAAATTACCGGCCATGATCCATGACCAGTTAAACCGCGAAAATAGCGCCATCGCAACCCCTTTGTCAATGACGTCCGTTTATACCAGTTATTTTGATTATTTAAACCAATCGAGCCAAAACAATCCTTTTATCAAATTGATTACTTTGCTACAGAATTGGTAATCTCGACCAGAGCTTGCCCGCCAACAATTAAAAGAGCACGATATTGATGAAGGGTGGCTAAATGACTATTTGTATAAAAATAGAGAGGTTGAATATCTCAATCGGCGGGGTGAGAAGTTATTATTACCCAATATCGATAATGTGTTTAAACATCAGAATCAACAAATTGTTGAGCTTACTGAACAGACTGAAAAGATCCTACTCCCGCAAACTTTTAATTCGTTCAGCGAAGCAGAACAAATCCTTATGCAACACGCTGATATTAAACTGATGAAGGTCGAATTTAATGCCATCGGTAGTTTGCGCCGTACCACCCCTATGTCGCGAGGAGCAAGACATGGAATAATGGCTGCGGGTGGATTAGTAACCCACGTGCCGAAATCGATTGATATGCTGAAGTGTACCTTTAACGGCAACGAACGGATGTATGTATTAACCACGGAGCAAGATATCGGCAGTTATAAATTACATCGGTTTGATGAGAATAAAACTGCTATTCTTGACCTATTTCCTAATGATGGTAAAGCACGTGATGATGATTATAAATTAAAAACGCATCCCATTTTGGTGTTAAAAGCCGCCAACGAGGAACCCGACAAACTGATCGATAAGCTTGTCAAGCCACGTGGTGAAAGATTATGCGAAAAACTGCAACAGGAAGGTTATCAAGAAACCACCCGGCAAAAAGTGGACACTTTTTTCTTAAGTCTTATTCCGTTCTACACCATGATCACAGAAGCGCAAAAGGACAATAATAAAGGTAAGGCAGTTGTTCTAGCGGGAGTATTCGATTTGCTCAGTTTTTTACCGTTTATTGGCAAAGGTACCCAAGTTGGTAGTCGATTCAGTATCCCGCTGGGAGAAGCTGCAATTAATGGGGTACGAACGGCATTAAAGCAGGCTACTATCCGACAAATATTACGTGAAAGCGGCAAACAATTTGTCAAGTTTGGTATTCCACATATAACAGATCGTTTACCGGCTAAAGCTTATTTATATATCAAAATCCTTACCGTCATGCCGGTGGTTGGATCCTTTTTAAAACTTCATTACAGCGTTCTCTGGCTCGCTCTATCATCACATCCGATAAAAGAGCCGTACAAGTGAAAGTATCACCAGTTCCTAATAGTCGGTCCTTCCAATCATTAAATGTATTTTGACCGATCAAAGTCGAATCAAATTTGTGAATTTGTTCCATTAAAGCATAGGCATAATTACCTCAACATTAACGGGGAGTATTGTTCAGTACCAAAAATAACACTGGATGAATAACGGGTAAAACGGCTAATAATGAGAGAATGGATGTTCCGCTTTTTCTCTATCAGAACTTGATGTCAAACCATATAATTTCATAATCTGGCTATAATTATCACTCTTTAAGCTATTATCAGCAAAATTAAGTACCTTAGAAAAAACGTCACTTAACGCTTGTTGCGAGACATCATCTACCAGTTTTGTGATAAATGTATTGGTCTTCAATACCTCAAAAAATAAGGGTTTAAGTTAATCACCAAAATCTAGAGCCTCAATTAACTTACCAAATGTTGCCTGATGAGCGTTAAAGTAAAATATTTAGAGAAAAGAGGAAATTCTTCGTTATAGCATTCATTAAAACTAGACTCGGTAAAGTTCAAACGCTCACCGTCCTGAAAGTGGAAAATATTATCCCATCTGGTTGCTGAATTAGGGTGTAGTATTTGTGACAGGATATTTTCAGAAACCACCAATACCCTACCTGGGTTAGGCGGCGATAAAAAGAGATAGTTTTGGGCATTATTATCTGACCAATATGCATTACCAGCATAATAACCGAAAACATCATTAACTTGTTCATATTGCAGTTGCTGCTGTATATCAGGCAAATGCAAATATTTTTCATACAAGTTGTTAGCTAGCCAGACGTTCGTATCATCAATACCTTGAGTTCTTGCCGCTAACAAAGTTTGCATAAAGCTACTATTAAATCCTGACAACACCATCAAGTCCGGCTGTTAGACAAATAATTGAGTAAGGTATTAATCATTGTAGGGTGTGTTTCCAGCGCACTTAGCAATTCTGATGAATAATCTTTGAAGTAATTAGGCCGGCTGATCCAGCGAGTGAATTAACTGAATAGCCAGGTCTGTTTTTAGCTTATCGTATGCACTATCAATACTATTGATACTAGTTAAGATACTGCCGAGATTATTAAAATGGTTGAGCAGCAAATCTAGTTTACCTTCATCCCATTCATTAGGCAGGCCAAGTGTAAAAGTATCGTTTAGAACAGTGCCAGTAAAATCGGTATTAGTAATATGTAATTGTGCTAGAGTAGTATTACTGAGATCAACATTTCTAACATCAGCACCGACTAACGTCGCACCAGTCAAATCAGCACCTTTTAGTTTAGCATGCTGCAAATCAGCTCGCATCAGTTTACTGGCTTTCAGCTTGACGCCCCGTCAGATCAGCTTTACTCAATTTTATTCCACTCAGATCGCCCTCGGTTAGCTACGCATCTTCTAATTTAGTATTTGTTAGATCAGCATGATACATTTTAACTCTATTTAGATCAGCGCCGGTTAGCTTAATTCCAGCCCATTTAACCTCTACTAGCTTATTGCCGGTTAATTTAACCCCGGTTAGATTAGCGTTAGTCAATAGAGTTTTATTCAATTTAGAGTCAGTCAGATTGGCATTAGTGAGATCAGCCTCCATTAAAATAGCGGTAACGAGATCAGCACCATTCAATTTTGCATTATTTAATATCGCGTTAGTGAAATTTGTCCCACTCAAATTGGCATGATAAAGCTCGGCGCCATACAAATTTGCCTTAAATAAATCAGCTTGATCCATGGTGACTTCAATTAAGTTAGCCTTATATAGAATTAGCTTCAATTAATTTAGCTTGACTTAGGTCAGCCTGAGATAGAATAGCTTCCGGCAGATTTGCATTGAATAGTTCGGCGTCAACCAGCTTAGCATTCGTCAGCGTAGCTCCCGTCAGAGCAGTATCATTTAATTTAGCGCCATTTAACTCGGTATTTTTTAGATAAGCCAACCTGATATTGGCTTTAGTCAAATCAACACCATTCAAGTCAGCCAACATAAGCATAGCTTTATCTAAATCAACGTTAACCATCTTCACGCCAGTAAGTTTAGCACTATTGAGATCAGCATCCTTCAATTTAGCTTTAATTAGGCTAGCACCATTCAACTTAATTGCCGTCAGATCAGCCCCGCTCAGGATAGCATTAGTCAGCTGAATCTTTGATAAATCAGCTTGATGCATTTTAACCCCAGTTAGATTAGTGTTAGTCAAATTAGCTTCCAATAGATTAGCTTCCATCAATTTAGCTTCCGTTAGATCAGCATCAATCAAATTAGCCTTGAATAAAATAGCACCATGTAAATTAGCTTTCGCCAGGCTAGCCTCCGTTAAATCAGTTTCAATCGACATGGCATCAGATAGAGCAGCTTCATCAAGTTGCGCTTTAATTAATTTGGCACCACCCAATTTAGCTGTAGCTAAGTTAGCGCCAGCCAGTTTAACACCATTCAATTCAGCCTCAGTGAGATTAGCTGCCGTCAAATTAGCCACATGCATGTTAGCGCCATTAAATTTAACCTTAATTAGCTTTTCTTCATTCAGTTGAGTTCCTATTAAAGTAGTATCAGTCAAATCAGCACCTTCTGATTCAACTCTTGTCAGCTTAACACCTGAAAGATCAACTGCCATTAGACTAACTTCTTTTAACATAGAATCGCTAAGATTAGCTCTCTGCAATTGAGCTTTAATTAAATTAGCACCCGTTAATTTAACCTCTATCAGATCAGCACCAGTTAGGATAGCGTCATTTAAGTCAGCCATCACTAAATCAGTCTGATTCATTCTAGCTCCAGTTAGCTCAGCATTGGTTAGATTAGCATTGAATGAGATAGCTCCCTCTAATTGAGCGTTAATCAATTTAGCCTCAGTTAAATCAGCCTCAAATAACTTTGCCTTAGTGAGGTTAACCTCATGTAAATTAGCTTTTATTAATTCAGCATTCATTAACTGAGAACCAGCCAGATTAGCATTCGATAGGTCAGCATTAAACAAGATAGCCTTGACCATTCTAGCTTCAGTTAGGTCAGCTTGTGATAAATTAGCTTAGTATTCCGTTAGATTAGCATCTTCCAATTCAACGGCAATTAATTTAGCACCATTCAATATAGCTTTAGTTAAGTCAGCTTCATTTAGGTTGCTACGAACTAATTTAGCGTTAATTAGATTGCTCTAATAACTTTAGCGGCTAACATAATCAGCTTTCGTCAGATCAGCACAAATCAGCACCACATTGTTTAATGTCAGCCTTATTCAGCATAGCGTAATTTAGTTTGCTCAAAATTAGTTGCGATTTGGTCAATTTGCGATTCAAAATAGCTTTTCTCAGATCAGCCGATCTTAGATTAGTGCTGACCAAAGTAGCCTCATTCAATTTAGTATCACGTAGATTAGCACCCATCATCGAAGCATCGGTCAGATCAGCCTGCATTAGATTAGCTTCATCCAGTTTAGCTTTAACCAGGTTAACCTTATATAATTTACTTCTACTCAAATCTGTTTTGCTCAAATTAACCCACGAGAGATCTAGATTTATATCAAAATAATTGGAAAAGTTCAGATCACTCAAGTCGGTATTTACTAAATCGATAATAGTGTTAGCTTCCCGATTAACTATTAATTCTCTTAGCACATTGAGTTGTTCAGCATCTACCGTTCCTAAAGCTCGCTTAGATTGTACCGCCCAATTTTTAGCAGCTTCATTAGCCCCTTTGCCACCCATGCCTTGGGTTCTTAATTGATAAAACCACTCGCCTATTGACACCAGTGCTAAGGCCAATTCACCCGCCGAATTGTACAGATACTTGCGGCCAAACAGACTATTCGTTTCCGAATTGAACTATACCCAAATGTCTTTACCTTGCTGCTGACCGATATTAACGACCTGTACCTCTTTTGACAAATCAGGTCGATAAGCCGTCTCCACTTTAAACGGTTCATTCGACTCAAGCGGTAATTCTTGCGCATTTTTTTCCAGCACCTTAATTAATGGGGTTAAGCCGTGTACTTTATGTTGTACTTGTAACGCCGCATTTTTTAAGGCATTGACTACTTTTATTCCCGCTGATGTTAGTAATTCAAAACCTGGATCAGCACTACGTAAGAAAGCCACACCTAAGTCAATATAAGGTTGATAAATAAAATGGCACTGTTGTAATTTATAACAGTGCCAGCAGAAGGAGGCTACTATTTTCCTTACGAGTTTTACACTAATTACTTGTAACTGGTTAGAACATCACTCGCTAATAATATTATCTATTATAAGAGCTATTATATTCATTATTTATTAGCAATATTTTAAACTCGCCCGTGTAAAATATACTCACTATTTTAATTAAATTTTGTTAGTGATAAATATTTAGTATATTGAAATAAGATAACTAATGATAAATTACTAATGATACTGTAATAGTGAAAGTTATTATTTTAGGATTAAAATAATTAATTAAAAAATTTACAATTATATTTAATGATAAAATAATATGCTATTCTATAATTACTTTTCATTTTTTATATTTTGTGGTGATAAATAGAGGAGATATTTAATGCAAGATAAATTAGATAGCCAAAATACTACTTATAATATCATCAATGACACTGATGATATTGATATATTAAGGGGTAGCGCAGAAAATGATAAAATATACGGTAATGCAGGAAATGATCAATTATTGGGCTATGATGATGATAAATTTCTGTGGATAATAAAAAAATAATGAAAACACATTATTTGAAAAAACTCACAATAATGAAAAAGTAGTTAATGGTGAACACGTTGATAAAAAAAGAGAAGTTAGTGATGTAATTTTAAATGAACAAATGAACCAAATTTTCAATCAGCTGATTTAATTAAAAGCTTAAAAGATAATGTTATTAATTTAATTGATATAAAAGGTACTGATGAATACTTAAAATTAAAAAAGAAAATTTATTCTATTCAGCTTAAGATAACCAATGATAAAAGATTAATTTCAGCAATAAAAATGCAAGTGAAGTTTATCAATCTCTGGTAAAAGATATATATAGTCATGAAGTTACTAATTTACTTTATCGTAAAATTTTACTTTTATCCGAAAAATAGTCAGTTATAAATTATATCTATGAATTAAGATTTCAAATTAATAAATTACATATATAAAATATAATAGAACAAATAGAACAAATAGAACAAATAGAGAAAACTATTTCCGAACTCAGTGAGTTAAATAAAAGTAGCTCTCAAGAAAATTTTAATTGATGATATAGAGGATCTTATTTTATCAAAAAATCTTACACATGTATTTGTTAAAGATCATTTTTTTGATCTTGTAAAAAAGGCTATTGATAAAAAACTCTCTGATATAAATTCTATACTTGTTGGATTTAAATTTCATAATATTTTGCAAGAGATACTCAATTATGAACTTAAAAATACCGATGGTAATGATGAAAAGAAAGTATTAGAATTCATCTATAAAGCAAATACCATTTATAATTTATTTAATATAAAATATAGTTATTAATAATAAGTTAACCTCATCACATGATATTCTTAAAACTTATGCATTATCAAAAATTAATGCTGTTTATGAAACTGATAAACATGTCTTTGAGGCTCTATCAATTGAAGATATCATCAATACAGAAATCATCTATAATAATAATCAAATTCAATATTCAACTTTTACTATTTTTGATTATCTAATTCGCATGTGACAGGAGAAAATTCTACTTTAATGACAAGAAAAAATATTATTATAAAGTTCCCTAAAGAATTTAGTTCCCAGTTGATTAAATATTTAGACTAGGAAGCGTTACAAATAAAAAGATATTGATTTGATTAACAAATTTGATTTATTAAAAGAAAGAACAAACTACAAGAAAAAATGCCAAATTTGGAAGCTTATTTAAAAATGTATTTAGATAGAAAGTAAGCAAAGAGCATAATGTTAGCCATACTGGCTTAGATGATCTGGTTGAATTTCGTTATAAAGCTTATTCATTTAATCCTGAGGTTGAAACCTATAGCAAGTATTACCAACTATATGAACGTATCCCGTTTGCAAGGCTTCCGTTATTTTGACATTGACGATAGGTTGCAGCTCTATATCCGGCCTTGTTGCAGCCGATGCTGCTGGCCTCGATGAGATTCGCTGACTCACGCCTTATTCCTCCAACGAGCTTTATGCTCAGCAGGTAATCCAGGTTTAGTAAGTCACGGTCTTACCTGTCATTGTCATCACTACGGCTGCCCACGCAACCTTTCAGCATTTACCCTTTTTTCAAAGTTCATATTTACCAGCAACAGACCTTAGTAAGGTCTGATACTGACATGATTTTTGTCGTAAACCCGATCATGTGCCGCTATCGCCCATACTGTCCGCGCCAGTTTGTTAGCCATAGTAGTAACTATCGCCACCGGGCTTGGCCCGCGTAGCTTCAGCTCCGTAATCTATTTACCTGGATTTTTCGCAATCATTGAGGCTGCTCTTGCACCGTGGATAAAAAGCGTTCGCATGTATGTATCGCCACGCTTGCTTATCCCCAGTAGGCGAATTTTACCGCCCGTTTCCGTCTATTTTGATACCAGCCCGATATAAGCCGAGAACTCGCGACCGGATTTAAACGCAGAAGCTTCCCCCATAGTGGCTACAGCTGCCGTGGTAATTAACTGCCCCAGGCTGGGGATTTCCATTAAACGTTTACAAGTTTCGTTTTGCTTAGCGACCGCTAACAGCCGTTTTTCAATGCCATTTATCTGCACATCCAGGTCGACAAGCCTCTGATACTGTTCGTCCAGTAAGTTTATTAGATATCCTGGTAAACGCTCTTTCAGTCGTTCTAATGCTTCCGGTACCTCCTTTGCCAGAGAAGTACGCCCCTTATGGAGGGTTTCCCCGAATTCCAGTAACCTACCGTGCAAGGCGTTTATCTGTGCCGTTCTAAACTTCACTAGTTGGCGGCGCATACGATGCAGAGCCAATATTGACTGTTGCTCTTCAGTTTTACGGTTATCGCCTTACCAGGCTGTTTTACTGCCATCCAGATAGCACGCGCATCCATCACGTCGTTCTTGTTTCCCATGAGAAACGCTTTGACAAATCTGGCCTGTATCAGACGAACTTTATGTCCCAGTTTTCTGAGCTCACGCGCCCAGTGCTGAGCACCTCCGCAGGCTTCCATACCAATCAGACACGGTAATCGGTTGCTAAAAAAAGCCAAAAAATCCCTGACGGCGAATCTGTTTATCGATCACTTCACCGCTGTTTTCATCAATGAAGTGGAGCTGAATTAAGTGTTTTGCAATATCAACGCCAACTGGTGTATATTTCATTTTGTGGAGCCTCCAGTCATAGGGAGCACGATGCATCCCGTATTGAGCACGATGATGCCGGAAATCTGTGATGCCGGAAATCTGTTAGGCTCCATACCTCACCTTTCATCTTTTTTATGCCCAAAATCAAATGGGGG
>JBGDCZ010000049.1:0-16813 GCA_048493715.1 Arsenophonus endosymbiont of Dermacentor nuttalli
ACATTAACATTAACATTAACATTAACATTAACATTAACATTAACATTAACATTAATTCATATTAGATGCCTCTATCTAACTTACAAGAAAGGTAAAATTATATTTTATTTTTTGTGATATATATAAAAATAAATATTTAATTTAATAATAAATAAGAATAATTTTTATATTTAATATAATAAACTAATAAATCTATTTAGATTTATAATATTGAAATAGATTAATAAAAAAAATATTACTAGAATTTATTACTACTTATAGCAAGTATTACAAGATATGTTACCTTATTGATTAAATGAATTTTTTATTCCAGCACACCGTTTAAATCGACTGACATACAATGAATAATTAATTAAAGTTTTATGCTAAATTTAACACTAAAAAATTTTAATTAATTTATATAATAAATAAACACAATATATATCATTTATTTTTTGTTTTGCGTAAAAAATAACTTAAAATAAGTATAATTTTTAATTCCTTTTAAAAACATATACAAATATTTATTCAAAAAATAAAAGCTACTAATGGAAAAATATTAAGTAATAATAAATTGTTATAATATTTTACTAATGAATTTTTATAAATATATCGAGAATTTTTCTTTTACATAAAAATTAAACAACGAGTATTAGTAATAAATGACAGGGCAAAGTATAGTTTTTATGCTTTACTTATAATTAAAAGATATAAAAAAAGTGATTAATGATAAAAATGTATCAAAGCTTATTTAAATAACACTATTTTTGCTTTACAACCATCAATCCCGTTAAATAAATACGTCTTCTATCTAATTAAAATGGTCAAAAATGGCATTAATCATGTTTAATGATTGAGCAACTAACAGATATCGTGATTTAACATAAAAGTGCTCTCATTCCAATTCAGACCCAAAAAACATGACTCACCAATTTTAACACCAAAGGAAAACTGATTATGCTCACACTAACAGAGAGATTAGCAATTTAGGATCATTCCGGTTATTACCATTGAACGAGCACAAGATATTGTTCCTTTAGGCAAGGCATTAGTTGCAAACGAATTACCAGTAGCTGAAATTACTTTCCGTACTCCTGCTGGTGCAGAAGCGATTAAAATACTTAAAGAAACGATGTCGAACAAAATTTTGATTGGGGCAGGCACCATTATCAACCGAGAACAAATTCGGCAAACTGAAGCAGTTGGCGCTGATTTTATCGTTTCACCAGGATTAAACCCAGATACGGTAACAGCATGTCATGAATTAGACACACCAATTATTCCTGGTGTAAATAATCCAAGCCAAATTGAACAAGCACTTCAACTCGATATTAAACTTGTCAAATTCTTCCCTGCGGAGCCTTCTGGTGGATTAGCTATGCTAACATCACTACTTGCGCCATACCCGCAATTAGAAATTATGCCAACCGGCGGATCAGTCCAGTAAATATCCGCCAATATCTTGCTCTACCAAAAATCGTCGCTTGTGGCGGATCATGGATGGTTAATAACCAATTAATGTCAGCTCAAGATTGGGCTACCATTGGTCAACTTATCCGTGAAGTTGTTAAATTAGTTAAGTAATATTTAATTTTGACCATAATACCCTCAACATTAATTTTTACACAACTTATTTTCATAAATTTCAGATTTAAGAAAATATAAGAATAATTTGTCGATTAAAAACCGCTTAAACAACTGTCTAAAAGACTTGATTAAATTTTGATAATCTATGGTTATACTGTTGTTTAAATTCACGGAATAAAAGCTCTCCCATAAACTTGGGGAGGTTTACTTTTTCGCTTAATATCGCGATCACAGATGATAAAATCGTGACAAAAGGTGAATCGCTGACTTTACAGTGTTTAGCAAAATTGAAAATTATTTTCAAAATTACTAATCGGAATAGTAACTCATTCTGATTAGTAATAAATGTTCAAATAAAACTTTTCTAAAATCACTCGCTATCTCGCTATTGAATAGTCTCCTTTCTGCTAATAGCAGTTTTTTGGTCATTGTTTTTATTACTTGCTATTGATTTGACCAGATAGACTCAATAATCTGCATAACCCATGGAGAACTCTGTGAAGAAAGTCGATAAAAACCTATTTTCCTTCCTTGCGATTTTGTAGCAAGCCACTTTTTTAACATTGCTAAATGACGAGATATTTTAATTTGTGGTTGTTCTAGTGCAATACAAGGTGATAAACACAAAGTTCTCCCATATCCCGAAGGAGTACTACGATCCTAAATCTTGTTTCATCAGCCAAATTTTTAAAAAACTGCAATGACTCTAACTCCATCTCTAATTAACCTCTAATCGATTATAATTTCAGTAATAGAATTTTAGGATCAGCTGACAATCCCTGAGATAGAACACCGCCAACAATTCGGTTTATAAAAACAATGACTGAAACCTGTTGGAAACCTAAAACAACATAAAAATTCATATAATAATCATGATCTTTTGGTTAAAGGACGTAACATGCGTTGTAAAATCACAGTGCTAACTAACAATAGGCAAACAATCGAAATAAGTACCATGATAAAGGATGTGTATCAAAGGCTTTACTCGTTTCCATTATCAAAACATGAGCCTGATCTTTATCATAGTTGATACCAGAGTTAACGCTTCATCGATGCTGTCATAAACTTGTCCATCAGTCGTGATCTGCTCAGGAAGAAAAAGGGGATAGCTATAAATCGCCGTCATCATTCCACCTAATATGGTGACACCTAATACACTACCCAATTCATAAGCTACATCGTCAATATAAGTTGCCATATCGGACTTTTCATCAGGCGCATTGAGCATAATGGTGGTAGATGCGGTGGTAAACACCATTCCCATGACAATACCAATTACAAATAAATTAATCACTAACAAAGTAAGAGTGCTCTGATAAAACAGAATCATTCCTATTACCCCAATTAGAGTTAACATAAAGCCTACTACGGTGGTTAATCTCTCACAAAAACGGAGTAACAGTAAACCTGCTAATGGTGATGCGAGTAGGGAACCGATATGGTATAGGAAAGATACAAAGCGCTGCTTGTAAAGGCGTCAGCCCAAGCACTAACTATAAGCGTTGACTTAACACTAAATCAATGCCAACAATCACACTCATGGTAATAACCGCAATAATTACGCCCGCTGAAAATAAGCGATTACTAAATAAAAAGCAATCAATCATTGGTTGCGATTGTTTGCGTTGGCATAAGACAAAAAATATCATAAAGACAATGCCAATAAAGGCAGCAGAACAAAACTCAACCAAAGAAAAAGCTGACTTACTTAACTCTTTCAATGCATAAATTAGTCCCACTAAACCAACTAAAATTAATAATGAGCCTAAAAAATCAATAGTACGCTTAGTGGTTCCATCACAACTCGGGATCAAAAACAGAGAAAAAGGTAGCACAAGCATAACAACAGGAACATTAATTAAAAATACCGATCCCCACCAAAAATATTCCAGTAATACCCCACCCCAACTAAGGGACCGACCGCCACACCACCAGCAGACACCACAGCCCAAATATCAATTGCCAGAGATCGTTCCTGGGGCTCAGTAAAAATATGGCGAACAAACGATAAAGTGGCTGGCATCATCATTGCGGCACCTATAGCTAAAAAGACTCTAGACGCGATCAAACTTTCTGAATTGGGAGAGAAAGTGGTACAAAGTGAAGCTAAGGCAAAAAGAGGCAAACCGATGAGCAGCATTTTTTTATGACCAATGCGATCACTTAGCATACCAGCGGCTGGCAATAATCCGGCAACTACCAGTGGATATACATTAACAATCCATAATTTCTCAGATGCACTGGCATGGAGCTCATGGGTCAATGTCGGTAATACCGTATAAAGCACTGTCATATCGATGACAATTAAGAAAAGAGCACTTGAAATTAAAAGGAGCACTATCCACCTTCGATTATCATGATTATTAATTATAAAAAAATCTCTATTTAGAAAAAAATAAACTATATAGTATGTTCATCTGCCATAATGTTAAGGCTGAGATACTAATCTATACGTATGTATTTTAAAAGAGGTTTTATTAAATGAAGTGCCAAAGAAGTATAGACAGAGATAAAGTATTAGATGTCGCAGAAAATATTGTCCATTAACAAGGTGTCACCGCGCTGACTATCGATGCTGTCACAAAAGCAATGGGAATTTCTAAAGGAGGCGTACAATATCGTTTCGGTAATAAAAGAAGCCATGATTGATGCAATGTTTGAACGCTGGGAAAAAGTTTACAATAAAATATTTTCTGATGAACTTGATCAGAATAATTCACCGGAAAATCGTGTAATGGCGCATATGAGAACAACCTACCATTTTGAGCAAGCTTTTAATATTAAAGGCGAAAGTTTAATGGCCGCATTACTGCAAACACCTGAATACCTTATAGTACCCGCGAATGGTATCGTGGACGGATTGCTAATTTAAATACTTCAACAGAAGCGGGAAAATGCGCTCGACTTATTTTCTTCGCTACAGAAGGGGCATTTATTTTACACGCTTTCGGATTTTATGGATATTAACCAACAAGAGTGGGATGAAATTTTTACTGATACCGAAACGATATAATATCACAAAAAATATGAAAAATAAAATTTAAATACTATAAATATAGTGAATATTTATAGATATATTTTTAAGATCTTATTTTTTATTCAAACATATCTTTGGATGTTCCAAAATAGAGTTATTTTACCTATATGTATATTCAATTAGTATATATAATCGATTGATTTACTATGAGAATTATTGTTAATATCATATGGTAATATAACTTTAGGCAAGAATTATGATTATTGATCGTGCTTTATCTACCAAACTAAATACTGAACCAAAACTTATTAATAATAACAATCCAAGTATTATAGATAATATCATTAATGATCCCGAAAATTATGTTAGTTTAAGTGAAAAAGGAAAATTATTATTATCCATAATAACTTTAGGAGTTAGTTATATAGTAATAAATCTAATTGAAGATCATAGAAAAGAAAAAGCTAGAGAGTAATGTATTGCCATAACTAAACATTTATTATCTTCTCTTAATAGTATTGAAAAGTAACAATCTGAAGAAAAGATTATATTAATTACTTTACCAAAAGGTGAAAGATGAAAGGTTAAAATTAACTCAAAGATTTTCTCAGAACGAAAATAGATATGAAACTATTATCGAATATAAAAAAGTTCGTGTTTTTTATCCTGGTGAATATAATAAAGTAAATCTTATGTCAACAAAACCTTTGAAGAAATAAAAAAACTTTTAGTTAGTGATATTATTGCCCATGAGGATCATTATACTTATAGAGATTAATACATTTTACTGTTAGCTAGACATATAAAACAAAAATTATACGATAACCTAGATAATAAAAAACATAACGTGGTTTTACTAAAAATAAATAGCCCAACCGAACCTATAATTTACAACAAAAAAAGTATTGGTTCTAAAATAAGAGAGACCTATCAAGAAGGATATACCAGTTTAGCTTTCATAGAGAAAAAGAAACATATAATATTAGCAATAGTTTCTCCTAATAAACAAGTTTTTTATTGAGCTCGTCCAGTGATGATGATCGAAACATTTATTACGATACTAATATAAGATATGTTAAATTAAATTTAACATATAAAATTAAATATTATAGTCGCAAAGAAAAAATGAATTAATAAAAGAATTTTATGAAAAACTAATTACTAAATTAGAAAATATACCCGCTAACAATGTATGTATTGAAAATAAAATAAAAGAACTGTGCCCTACATGTAAAATAATCACCATCAACCAAAATCTTGATCAAAAATAAAAAATGTCCTTTTAAAAAAAATAAATTATTCTACTGTAGAAAAAGATTACATTATTGAAGACAAAAAAGAACCATTAAAAAAATTAATACCAATGAAAAAACGTAATCCAGAACCATCTCAGACAGCAAATATATTAACTTCAACTGTCACAAGAAAAGAAAATCAAAATTATAATGAGGCACTAAATCCATTCAATGAATAATTTAAATAAGAGTCTAATAGTAATAGATGATATTATGAATCAGAGACAACAATCTAACCCAATAAAAACTAACAAAGATAATTAAAAACCCATTTTTTATTAGATGGTTTTTATTTTATCAACTAATATAGTTTAGTTTATATTTACAAACAGTAAAGATATTAAAAAATATTTTTAATTAAAAAATCACATTCAATATGTATTAGTTTTACTTAACAAAACAATGAATATAATCATCAATAATTATAATTAACCAAACGGTTGAATATAAAAAATTTAATCCATTTTTACAATACATAACAATTTTACAATTTATATCATTTAGAAAATGTTAATAATTTTATTCCAATGTTTTTCTGATTGTATTAAATAACCAAAAACCCAAACTAAGGTTTCACTGATTTTTGAGGATATTATGGCAATAAGTTTTTCTCTAGCAAAAACACCACTAACAATAAGTGATAACAAGTTTAATCAGATTTTGGGCGCTAATGCTTAAATGAAGCAACCAAAATAAAAAACGTATCCGATTTTATTAATTCCATAATCGATTGGTTTAAAGGAGAAGTCAAACGTCAAAAAATAGAACAACTCTTTGAAATTATCCAAAATGTAAAGAATACTGATATTTTTAACCCCGAATCAAATCGGTTGGAAAAATTTATCGAACTTAGAAAAATTGCACTTCCAAGCATTACAATCAATTTAAATTAGAAATTACATCAAAAGATACCAATGAAGACTGGGGATATAAATTAAAAATAGGCGACTTTAGCTTATATAATTGCGATAAAGTTTTTGAAAAAAAGAAAAATATTGATGAGAGAGATAAGCTTCAGTAGCTTAGTTAAACTTGGTAACTTTGGCGTATTTAATGGTGCTTATATTATCAGCCAAATGCGAGGCAATCGTGGTGATCAGTTCAATTGGGGTTACCAGTATAACAACTCCTATTTTACTCTGGCCACTCAACATACGATACACAACAGAAAGTTCACTAATTTGGCTCTGTATGATCAACCTAACAACTTCAACGACAGCCAACCTATTTACAGTTTAAGCCGCCTTAGTTCGCAATATTCCGCCTCATTATCATTAAATCAATATGGTAACACTGGTCTGGCTTACCTGGATATTTATAGCTTCAACGGTGATAAAAACCGATTGCTCAATTTATCATGGAGTAAAGGTTTATGGGGCAATAGCAATCTATCTATATGCTTCTGCCAGCCGCGATTATTCGCAAAATAACTGGTCGGTCATTCGCGCTAGTACTGCAAATTCCATTCAACTTTCTATATTCTGTAACGTTAGATACCCAACACAGTACCGCCGGTCAAAATATTCAGCGCGTCACCTATAGCCATGCTATACCAAGCGACAGCGGATTTAGCTAGAATATGGCCTACACTCATCAGGATAGGCAGGATAATTATCAACAAGCCTCACTAGGATGGCACAACGCCCATGTCCAAATGCAGGCGAGGAGCTATGGTTCATCAAGAAGCTATACTCAATGGGGTAATGTGACCGGCTCACTGGTTCTGATGTTCGGCACCATCCAGGCGGCGAACAAAATTAATGATGGTTTTGTGTTAGTGAGTACTGACGGTTATCCTAATATTACCGTTGATTATGAACACCAACCCTACGGTAACACTGGTAAATCTGGTTATTTGTTGATCCCAAGTGTACCAGCTTACTACCCAGCAAAATACCGCATCAATACCCCCAATTTGCCACCTGATATTTATGCCGATACTACGGAACAACGTATTTCGGTCAAACGTGGCAGAGGCTATCTGCTCCACTTCCCAGTAAAAACACGCCATGCCACCAGTGTGATCCTGACCAATCAACAGGGTAAAGCACTGCCATTAGCCAGCGTGGTTTCACGGGCAGGTAAACCAGATACTTATATTGGCTGGGAAGGACTAGTTTATCTGGAACAATTGGAGCAAAACAATTTGCTCACTATCCGCACACCGGCAGGCAATCATTGCCAAGTCATGCTACAACTGCCAGCAAACCCAAACCAGCAACTGAAAACTTATGGTCCGCTTACTTGCGCTTTAGCTGGCAACAGCAGGAGTTATCATGAAATAAATGGTTATTTTTTCTATTTTGTTGTTATTGACCAACCTGATCAACAACCATACCTGGGCTGTTTGTAGCGCAACCATGCAGAATGCCTCGTTTGGTAGCCAGAGTTCTTTTGTCATCAACAGTAACTACCTAGGCTAATCTGGTTGTCACCTGTGGAGCGGTACTAGCTTCATTGTTAACCACCGATACTATCCCTGCCAAACTTAATAGTGTATCGAGCAGCAGAGGCACACAAGCTACCATGAAAAACACCACCAATACCGACCTCGAGCCGATTAGATTAATATGTGTAAATCTTCCAACTGCGTCCCAACAACACCGATTGGTAGTACCATTAATTATTCGTCAACCGATTTAATTAACTTATTAGGCGGTAAACATTTACTATTCCAATTTATTTTAAAACTGTCACCGGACAAAACTTATCGGCCGGCACCTATAAAGTAACACTGAACCTGACAATCAATTGGAATATTTGTGGGCTACTCGGCATCGGCTCGATCTGTTTAAATCCCCAAGTTGGCAGTACCACACTTTCGCATAATTTCGTTGATCGTAACGCCTGATTGCTCAACCATCAGCGCTCCCAACATCAACTTTGGCACGGCCCCCTTACATTAGCAGTTTTGCCAATGTCGCACAAACCATCTCCATCACCTGCACTAAAAGTAGTCTCTACAATGTCGGCATCAATAATGGCGTAAATGCAGTTAACAATGTGAGAAATATGAAGAATAGTAGTAATTTGATCAGTTATGACATTTATCAAGGTATAATTACCAATCGCTGGGGATCGAGTGGCAGTGAATTGTGGTCTAGCGCCAATTCAACCACTGTCAGCGCCGACCAGCTTACCCGTACTTACAATTATCCTTGGTGGCCAAAATACGCCAACCAGCGGCAATTATACTGACACATTAGTTATAAATGTGGCTTTTTAATGATGATTAACTGAGCAAACTTAATATCATTTGGTGCTTGAGGATTAATAATCATTAATCGTGACCAAATAGATCTCGGGTATAGACTTTTGCTTTTACATCTTCCAGTTCAGGCACCAAGCGGTTAGCCAAAATAATATCACTCTGGGCTTTAAATTCTGCCAGATCCTTGATAACTTTGGAGTGAAAGAACTCGCTTTGTTGTAAAACGGGTTCATAAACTACAACTTCTATTCCTTTCGCTTTGATGCGTTTCATCACGCCCTGTACCGCAGATGCTCGGAAATTATCCGAACCAGCTTTCATCACTAAGCGATAAACCCCCACTTTTTGCGGATTTTGATTAATAATCGTTTCAGCAATGAAATCTTTACGGGTGCGATTAGATTCTACGATCGCATTAATCAAATTGTTTGGTACATCATCATAGTTAGCCAGTAATTGCTTGGTATCCTTTGGTAAGCAATAACCACCATAACCAAAAGAGGGATTGTTATAGTGACTGCCAATACGCGGATCAAGTGACACACCTTCAATAATTTGTCGACTATCCAGTCCGCGACTATGAGCATAAGTATCTAATTCATTAAAATAAGCAACGCGCATCGCCAGGTAAGTATTAGCAAACAATTTTATCGCTTCCGCTTCGGTTGCATCGGTAAACAGCACTGCAACTTCTTTTTTCAGTGCTCCTTCTAATAATAAATCGGCAAAAATCTTCGCTCGCTCGGAGCGTTCACCCACCACAATGCGCGAAGGATAAAGATTATCATATAAAGCTCTCCCTTCACGTAAAAATTCCGGTGAAAAAATGACATTGTTGTAACCTTTGTCTTGTTGCAATCGGGCGACAAAACCAACCGGGATGGTTGATTTAATAATAATTGTGGCATTTGGATTAATCTTGTTTACATCATCAATCACGGCTTCAACCGAGAAGGTATTAAAATAATTGGTAGTGGCATCATAATCGGTAGGAGTAGCAACAATCACATAATCTGCACCCTGGTAAGCCTGTTGTTTATCCGTCGTTGACCTAAAGTTCAGTTTTTTTTCTGTTAGGAAAGCTTCAATTTCCTTATCCACTATTGGTGATTGCTTGTTATTTAGCATCGCCACTTTTTCAGCAATAATATCTAACGCCACCACTTCATGATGTTGCGCTAACAACATAGCATTCGACAGGCCAACATAACCTGTTCCTGCAATAGCAATTTTCAAAACTAACCTCTCAAATATTTAAGATCCAGGCTAAACGCGATAATAAGTACGATACCAATCAACAAATGCTTTTACCCCTTCTTTAATCGAAATCTGTGGCAGATAACCAGTTAACGAAAATAAATCTTTGGTATCAGCCCAGGTTGTATAAACATCACCTACTTGCATAAGCAGCATATTTTAAATGGCTTTTCGTCCAAAGCCGTTCAAGGGCGGAAATAAAATCCAATAATTTTATTGGCTGACCATTACCGATATTATAAATACGATTAAGGTGCATTACTGCTGGACATTAGAGACCAATCGCTCTTTCTTTGCGGAATGATATCAGCAACAGACAATATTCCGGCCACAATATCTTCAACAAAAGTAAAGTCTCGGCTCAAATCACCATTATTATAAACATCAATGGGTTTCATCTCCAAGATGGCTTTAGTGAATTTAAATAACGCCATATCTGGCCGACCCCAAGGACCATATACAGTAAAAAAACGTAACCCAGTGGTTGGTAAATTATAGAGATGAGAGTAAGCACGAGCCATTAACTCATTCGCTCTTTTAGTGGCAGCGATAGAGGGAAATGGGGTGATCAACTGACAATTGGTAGAGCAAGGGAACTGATTATTGATACCATAAACAGAACTAGAAAAAGCATAGATCAGATGAGGAATTTGACCATAGTAACAACCCACCAATATTATAGAAAACCAGTTAAATTACTATCGGCATAAGCGAAAGGATCCTTTAAGGAATAGCGAACACCCGTTTGTGCCGCCAGATGGATCACTCGATCAAACTTGCCTAGCGTAATCATTTCAATCACCTTTTCTCGCTCAATAATATCCAACTGCAAAAATTGAAATTGCTAATAGACGGTTAAATGGTCAAGGTGTGCTTTTTTTAAAGTGGGATCATAATAATGATTAAGATTATCCAGACCAACAACATCATGACCATTTTGTAATAAACGCTGACATAGCGTAAACCCAATAAAACCGGCACATCCTATTATTAAATATTTCAAAGCTATTTTTAGGTTCGAAAGAGAAATGAAAAATATTTATCTTTTGTGTAGCACAAAAGCGCATCCGGCACTTATTTCCTTCGCCAACATATACAATTAATCAATAATAAAAATAAGTACAAATTAAGCACCGCTAAAGTTAGATCAGAACCCTAATCACAAGCTTAAAAACCAGATAATACAAGATTGCCCTTTACCTGACCACTTTCTATCAATTGATGGGCCAGTCGCAAATTTACAGCACTAATTTTGCCAATTTCTTTACTGACGGTTGTCTTTAACAAACCCTGATCAATTAATCCTGCCACCCGTTGTAATAATTGATGCTGCTTAATCATATCTTCCGTCTGAAAAATTGGACTAGTAAACAGAAACTCCCAATACAAGGAAAGGGCTTTACGTTTCATTAGCATAATATCAAAGGTTTTAGAATCATCGATTAATGCTAATTTTCCTTGCAGAATAAGAATATCCAACACTTGCTGATAATAAGCATCACTGTGACTCAATGAAGCGACATAGTCGACATGTTTAATACTAACGCCGCCAGCTGCTGGCTAAACGGGTTTTTATGATCAATAACCGCATGAGCGCCTAACTCACTGACCCAGTGTTGCGTTTCCGGCCGTGAAGCGGTAGCTAAAATACGTAACTTTGTCAGTTTACGCGCTAATTGGATGAGTATCGAACCAACACCACCAGCGGCACCAATAATCAAAATAGACTTACCAACCACGCTATTCTCGGCAATCGCTAATCGATCAAACAACAATTCCCACGCCGTAATTGAGGTTAATGGCAAAGCGGCTGCCTGCACTGCCGTTAAAGATTTTGGTTTATGACCGGCAATACGCTCATCTACCAGTCCATATTCTGCATAGCAGCCTGGCCGATCAATAAAACCGGCATAATAGACCCAGTCGCCGGGTTTAAATAAAGATACCTCATTACCAACAGACTCCACCACAACACAAGCATCCCAGCCCAAAATACGTGGTGCTTTAGGGACTTCACGCTGGCGTAGTGTTGTATCCACTGGGTTTACCGCAATAGCAGAAATTTTAACCAATAGATCTCGTGACGCTGGTTGTGGTTTTACCATTTTAGTTTCATAAAGTGAATGTACATCAGTTAGTGGCAGGACAAGCTCAGTAAAAACAATAGCTCTCATTGCTGACTATATAAGCAAAAAATATCAATCAACTAAAGGAAAAATGAATATATTTCACCTATAGCTTTTTTTGCTAAATCATTAGGCTATTAGTAAATTTATAGCCAGACTACCGAGTTAAGTTGAAAAATAATTTATTCAAATAACCCTTTATCCCTTAAAATATGCGCATCAGATTTACGTCGAGTAAAACCGCTTCTATCAAAAAATTCCAAAATTTGAACCGCTAATTTACGCCCTATCGCCAACTCATCACCAAAACTGGTTACTGTAATTGCCCCCCTCAAGATGATTATAATGTCGAATAATGGCGACAACTTGTTGAATTTGCGCATTATGATAATAACGATCAGGCACAATAGCGGTAATTAACCCCAGCTTTGCCGTTTTTGTCAGTATACGACGAATGATTGCTTCATCTTGCTGAATTTACAACCAACTCGCGAACCCACCCCACGACTGGTTGGCGACAAAATAAGGGTCTAACTTTTGCCGTAATTGAGCCTGTTGTTGATCAAATATCAAACTATGCCCCGCTAAATGAAGCCAGCCATTAGTTTGTATCACTTTTTTTTCATCAACTAATTGACGGAGTAGGGTAAAAACCAACTCATCATTCAGCATAGGTAATACCATACGTTTTAAGCGTGCACGGCCAACACATCTGATCAGCATGATGTTGATGATAATTAGCTAATATTTGCATCAAATGTTGTTTAGCCTGCTGAGCATTAACTTGAGAAAACACAATATCGTTAATAATAGGCACATCAAATTGTGAAAGTAACGCTTGTAATAAGGAATGAGTAAGTTGACATACCCAACCATAATCGCAAATGATAATTCGCCGGTTGGTAGCTGAAAAGCTAAATTTTCCTTATCGCCAGTCATATTAGCCAACTGCGATAACCAAAAAAGAATTCGGCTTGGTGTTTACCGCAGCGTGGCGAATGAAGTTTAATTAGCCGCGCGCCAGCAAGAGTACGTTGCGCACTAATATCACGCAATATTAACTGACTATTATAAACCAACAATAAAGGAATATCCAATGACAACTCAGCCAGTAATGGTTTGTCTGATGGTTGGTTTAATAAAGAGATATGCCCATTCACATGACTGGCGGCATGATAGAGATGTAACGGCTGCCAATTTTTTAAACATTCATTCGCTTCAACTTCAATCAGAACTTTATTAACAACAAGCGCCGGCTGCTCACTCAATAACCAATCGCCACGAGAAATCTGTTTTTTGCTAATATCACCCGTCAGATTTAAAGCGATTCGCTCACCAACTTGTGCCTGTGAAACCAGTTGATTTTTCGCATGCAATCGCCGAATTTTAACTTGCTTATCTATTCCGGTTAACCATAGTATATCACCAATAGATACGTGGCCAGACAAAGCCGTTCCGGTTACTACTAAACCTGCACCATGTACGGCATCAGCACCAGCAAATACTTTATCGTTGCTAGTTTGTGTCAACAAACGCCCTTGCCCTCCGGTTTGGATCAGCCCCCAATCATCAAGTTTGATATTGTGTCCCTTCAATCAAGGCATCTCATGTGGCTAAAAACAAAAGCGATAATTAATACATCAACCTCAAGCTCAAACTCTGAACTAGCAATAAGTTGAGGACGTCTTCGTCCATCTTTACCTGGTTCTCCCAACTGCACACGAGTCAGCTTCAACGCTGACGCCTGTCCAGTATCATCCAACATAATGTGCTGAGGTGAAACATTAAATAAAAATTCAACACCTTCTTCTCTTGCATTAATCACCTCTTTTTTCGACCCCAGCATACTCGCTTCGTCGCGTCGATAAGCACAAATTACACTGACTGCATTGCGCCGCACTGCTGTACGCAGACAATCCATTGCAGTATCACCTCCCCCTAATACCACAACTTTTTTGCCTGTAACATCAACCCAAGGATACCGAGGATCATCTTCCAATCCCATTACCCGTCGCGTGCTAGCGATCAAAAAATTCAGAGCCTGAACCACGCCCGGCACTTGCTCATTTTCCAAGCCTATATTCATCAAACCATATGTGCCAATACCGAGGAAAATAGCATCATAGTTACTAATCAGAGTAGAGAAAGCAACATCCTGACCAACTTCGCAATTAAGTTGAAATTGGATACCCATCGCAGTGAAGATATCGTGTCTGGTACTCAAGACTCAAGACCTGCTTATCAAGTTTAAAAGGTGGAATACCAAAAGTAAGTAATCCACCGATTTTAGACTGACGCTCAAACACCTCAACCTTCCCTCCTGCTCGGGCAAAAACATCAGCGCAACCAAGTCCGGCTGGACCAGCACCGATAATCGCCACATGTTCCGGACACAGGCTTACTGACGATAAATCTGGCCATCAACCTTGCACCAATACAGTGTCAGAATACAGTGTCAGTAATATAGCGCTCCAGATTTCCAATAGTGACCGATCCACCGTGTAGTTTCATAGTACATGCACCTTCACATAACCACTCTTGGGGGCAAACGCGCCCACATATTTCTGGCAATGAACTGGACTGATGGAACAACTCAGCGGCTGCAATAACATTTCCTTCACTCACTAGCCGAATAAAATCCGGTATTTGTTATGTAAAGGACATGTCCAGTTGCAATACGCTTTTTGCGCACAATAGAGACAACGAAAACTTTCATAACTCGCTTGCTGCTGATCAAGCCCAATATAGATCTCAGCAAAGTGCTGAATACGTTCTTGAGCGGAAATTTTTTGTGCACCTTAACGCTGCGGTTTATTCAATATCTGTTTACGCTGCGACTGTTTTATGATCGGGTAAAAATTCCCATCTACAGCTCTTTGCTGTCTCACCTGGCGCAAAGTTAGCAATGTTTGTTCATCAACCATTCGTAATGCTTGCATGGTGAAATATGTCACACAAGCTGGCTGATCTGCGTTGATTGACTGACACATATCACACTTTTGCGCTAGTGCAATATCGGAATTAATTGCTGATACCATATCAATAGCACCAGACGGACAAGCCACAATGTAACTTTTACAACCAATACAGCGGGTTTGATCAAGATGAACCGTTGCGTCAACTAAACGCAATACATCTACCGGACAACTGCTAATACAAGGTGCGTTATTGCAATGACGACAGGTTACTGCAATGCTCTTTTTTGCGTCTGTCAGCACTCTAATTGTGTGGGACAAATTCACGCTTACTTTGCGGCCAGAGTTGCGATTATGAGCAACCACGCAAGCAATTTTGCATACATGGCAAGCAATGCACTCATTTGGATCTAATAAATTTATTCATTCGCCCTCCTTGTCGGTAAGTTCAGATATATTGATTCAATAATGATGCAATAATTGGGCAAATATATTTAACAAATTATGCCTAAGATAAAATTTTGCTAATTGCTTCAAATAGTTATCTTTATCACACTTAGCAACATCCATCTTTCTGCCATAAAGTATTCTCACTTTGAGAATGATGTATCACACTGAAATTAAAGAATAGGCCTTTTCAGTCAATATGAGCTCGATAAAAATAAACTTTGACGCACGTCCAAATAACATCGATCGCAGTTTTAACACTGTACTCAATACAAATACTAGCAACTAAATGTTTTCCTCATATTCTCAAGATGAGAATTAGCCGAACATTAGATAAAATTATTACATCCGTTTTTAGTGATTCTTTCCCATTTAAGATCCTGGTTGCCAGTAAAACGTGACTTAATTCACGAATGTCACTAACACCTTTACCTCTTTATCGATATTGGCATGGGTTACATATGGTTATTAATATTTGCTGACATGCTGATTGGAACATCTTAGACCAGTTTGTTTGGCTAACACTGTTCTAGCGTACACATTAACTGTTCTTACCAAAAGCCGATCAGCCCGGTTAACGAAGTACTCACCAACAGGAGTGATGTAACTTTATAAAAGGATCTGTTCTTCCCAAGCACCAGCCAGGCACAGTCAATGAAGTACTTCCCATTGGGCAAATGATACTTTACGGACTGCAACATGTTTTAGTGATGTACGCAGGCACAGTCGCCGTTCCACTAGTTATATCGGTAATGCCGTCAGCTTACCTGTTGAGCAAATTATTCTCTTAATTAGTACTGATCTGTTTATTTGCGGAGTAGCAACCATTGCCCAATCTTTTGGCTTGGGAGCATGGACTGCCGCTTACCACTAGTACAAGGCTGTACATTTGCTGCACTCGTTCCGATGATACTGATCGGTAAACAGTATGGTATGCGGCATTTCCGGCGCCGTAAGATAGTTGCTATGGCTAACAAACTGGCGCGGACAGTATGGGCGATAGCGGCACATGATCGGGT
>JBGDCZ010000050.1:0-15611 GCA_048493715.1 Arsenophonus endosymbiont of Dermacentor nuttalli
AACCTGTGACCAATTGATTAAAAGTCAACTGCTCTGCCTACTGAGCTAACGACCCATCTGAATAGGCTAGATTATGATCATCTTGCTTATGCTTAAATTAGTAGCAAAAAAATAAATCAAAATCTTATCGATTACTATTAATGGTGGGCCGTACAGGATTCGAACCTGTGACCAATTGATTAAAAGTCAACTGCTCTGCCTACTGAGCTAACGACCCTATTAATAGCAAAACATATCATAAACAACTGCAATGAAACAGTGCATTATGTTTTGCGTGAATGGTGGGCGATACCAGATTCGAACTGATGACCCCCTCCTTGTAAGGGAGATGCTCTACCAACTGAGCTAATCGCCCATTCATAACAAAAATAAACAACTCTTTCACTGAATTATAATTGGTGGGCGATACCAGATTCGAACTGATGACCCCCTCCTTGTAAGGGAGATGCTCTACCAACTGAGCTAATCACCCGTCGTGATGGAGGTGCATTATAGGGATAGTTCTGCATGAGTCAATGGTTTTTCAAAGTAAAATATCCGTTCGTTGCAAAATTAAGCAAGATACACCCAATATTATCAACATAAAGTATGAATCTTGCGCTAACAGGATTGAGGAATTAACTTGCAGTGATAAAATAACCGATGGTAAATTTTACACTGACTATATTCGATATAAAAAAGATCATTAAGGCAATCCTAATGAATAAAATAAAAACCCGTTTTGCACCAAGTCCAACTGGTTACCTTCACGTCGGCGGCGCTCGTACTGCACTCTATTCATGGCTTTATAGCCGACATTATAACGGTGAGTTTGTATTACGTATTGAAGACACCGATCTTGAGCGTTCGACTCAAGAAGCGATTGACGCCATTATGGATGGAATGAACTGGTTAAGTTTAAATTGGGATGAAGGTCCTTACTATCAAACTAAACGTTTCGACCGTTATCATGCAGTTATCGATCAAATGCTTGCCGCCGGGACAAGCTACCGCTGTTACTGTTCTAAAACACGCTTGGACAATTTACGTGAAGAACAGATGGCTAGAGGTGAAAAACCACGTTATGATGGCTATTGCCGTGATCATGTTAATGATCATACCCCGGATGAACCTCACGTAGTACGCTTTCGTAATCCCCAACAAGGCTCTGTCGTTTTTGAAGACCTAATTCGTGGACCAATTGAATTTAGTAATCTTGAGCTAGATGATCTCATTATACGTCGTACCGACGGCGTCCCCACCTATAATTTCTGTGTTGTTATTGATGACTGGGATATGAAAATTACCCATGTGATCCGTGGTGAAGATCATATTAATAATACCCCACGACAAATTAATATATTAAAAGCCCTTGGTGCACCAATCCCTGAATATGCTCATGTTTCAATGATTTTAGGTGATGATGGCAAAAAATTATCTAAACGTCATGGTGCTTTCAGTGTAATGCAATACCGCGATGATGGTTATCTACCAGAAGCCTTACTCAACTATTTGGTCCGTCTCGGATGGTCTCATGGTGATCAAGAAATTTTTAGTCGCGATGAAATGATCAATTATTTTTCCTTAGCCGCGATTAACAAGTCCACCAGCGCCTTTAATCCTGACAAATTATTATGGCTTAATCACCATTATATCAATTCATTACCCACTGAATATGTTGCAACACACTTAGCCTGGCACCTTGAACAACAAGGTATTGATACCAAAACCGGGCCAAGCTTAGCAGATTTAGTCAAGCTTCTTGGTGAACGCTGTAAGACCTTAAAAGAAATATCCGGATCATGTCACTATTTCTATCAGGATTTTGACTCATTCGATGCCGATGCTGCTAAAAAACATTTACGTCCGATTGCACGCTTGCCCCTCGAAACCGTACGGACAAAATTGGCAACGATTAACAACTGGACATGTGAAAATGTCCACCAGGCAATCAAATCAACAGCAACTGAACTTGAAATTGGCATGGGGAAAATTGGTATGCCACTGCGTGTCGCCGTGACAGGAACAGGTCAATCACCGAGTGTTGATGCCACTGTACATGCCATTGGTCAAACTCGTTCATTAAAACGACTTGATAAGGCCTTAGCTTATATCAATGACCGTGAGAATAGTGATAATTAATAACCTTACTTTAACGTAAAGGCACATTTTGTTGTGCCTTATTTTTCCATATCACCATGGATGACTATTTTTTCAATGGGTAAGCGCTATTTTCATATTAATCGATTGACAGTCTCATTCAGCTTGCATATCATGCGCCCGTCTAACCGACTTTGTGTAGGGGCTATAGCTCAGGTGGGAGAGCGCTTGCATGGCATGCAAGAGGTCAGCGGTTCGATCCCGCTTAGCTCCACCAAATTTAGGTTTTTAACAATTATTTTTAATCGGTTCCAAAAGCCATTGCTTATGATGAGCGTTTCAATGGTTTAACCAAGTTGTGCAATCCTTCCACTTTAACTGTTAATTTCATTTGCATTAAATGACCCGATCTTCCTTGCGGAAATGCACCTTTACGGGCAAACCAAAGTAAATATTCTTCCGTTAAATCTATCAAAACTCGTCCCTTATATTTACCAAATGGCATAATGGTATTAGCAATATCGATTAGATCCTGTTTCTGAATGTAGAATTCCAACATATTAGTTAATTAAAAAAATGCGACATTCACTAATAATAAGGAATGCCGCTTTGTAAAATGCGCTTTTAAATTATTACAAAACTAATCCCGTTATCGCAGCAGATAAGAAACTCACTAGCGTAGAACCATATAATAATCTTAAGCCAAAACTAGAAACAATATTTCCCTGTTTTTCATTGAGACCTTTTATTGCTCCAGCAACAATTCCTATCGATGAAAAGTTAGCAAAAGAAACTAAAAAGACTGATAATATACCGACTGAACGAGGCGATAACTCAACAGCGATTTGTTTGAGATAACCCATAGCAACAAATTCATTAGACACTAATTTGGTTGCCATAATACTGCCAACTCTAAGTGCATCTTCAGCAGGAACACCCAAAATCCAAGCTAGTGGATAAAAAACATAGCCCAAACAATCCTGAAAACTTATTCCTAGCACAGCACTGAAAATGGCATTAATTACCGCAATAATCGCAATAAAACCAATCAACATTGCCGCCACAATCAAAGCTACTTTAAAACCAGCAAGAATGTATTCCCCTAACATTTCAAAAAAGCTTTGTCCATCATGAAAATGACTAACTTGAATATCCTCTTCTTCCACAACTGAGTAGGGATTAATCAACGATAAGATAATGAATGTGCTAAACATATTCAGGATTAATGCTGCCACTACATACTTAGGCTCAAGCATGCCCATATAGGCGCCGACAATCGCCATAGAAACTGTCGACATGGCGGTTGCTGCCATCGTATACATACGACGTGGTGACATTTGACTTAATATGTCTTTATAAGCAATAAAGTTTTCTGACTGACCAAGGATTAACGAACTGACCGCATTAAAAGATTCCAGCTTTCCCATACCATTAACTTTAGCCAGTAACGTTCCTATTATTTTAATAATAAAAGGTAGCAGTTTGATATGTTGCAGGATGCCAATTAACGCTGAAACAAAAATAATTGGGCATAACACGCGTAAAAAGAAGGTAGCAAGATTTGCATCCATCATGCCACCAAAGACGAAATCAGTTCCTGCCGCGGCACAAATTAATAAATAATCAAAAATCTTAGCAAATCCGGCAACAAATCCCTGACCAATATCTGAATTGAGAAAGAACCAAGCTAATATTAATTCAATAACCAAGAGTTGAAAAACGTAACGAAAGCGTATATTAGCACGATCATTACTAGTTAAAATAGATAACCCCCCAATAAGGATAATGGATAAAAGAAAGTGAAAAACTACAGACATAAAGATTTCCAAGTATGTTTTAATCTAACAAATAATTATAATTATTCTATGTAATTGAAAATAATCCGGCGGGATTTTAATCACTAAAAACGGCACTAAGCGAGTAATTTAGTGATCTAATTTGCAGACAGCTAATAGATAATGAATAAAACAATGACTAAATCAAAGCAGTCAATATCTTGCCAATTACTACTGGCAAAAGCTATAAAATGTTAATGATGGTCTAATAATGTCATTAACTCATCCTCACTAACAATTTTTATCCCTAGTTCATTTGCTTTTATTAATTTAGAACCCGCGGCCTCTCCAGCTATGACCAGATCGGTTTTTTTAGAAACACTAGTGCTAACTTTAGCACCAAGCGATATTAATTTATCTTTAAGCTGATCTCGGGTTAAGTGATTTAATGTGCCGGTTAAAACTATCGTTTTACCTGTAAAAGGACTATCCGTTTTGTTAACTGCTATCGCCGGCCAGCTAATACCAATTTCGTTGACTAATTCATTAACAACATCCCGATTATGCTGTTCCTGAAAAAAATTAATGATATGCTTAGCAACTACCTCGCCGACATCTTGCACCGTTTTTAATGATTCTATATCTGCCGCCATTAGTGAAACTAGCGAAGCATAGTGAGTAGCCAAATTGTTGGCAGTGGCTTCGCCAACTTCCCGAATGCCTAGCGCATAAATAAATCGTGCTAATATCGTTTGTTTGGATTTATCCAGCGCATTAAGCAGATTTTGTGCAGATTTTGGCCCCATACGCTCCAATCTGGTTAATATATCTAGATTTAAACGGTAAAGATCAGCCGGTGTATTCACATATTCTTTATCAACTAGCTGATCAATAATCTTATCACCCATCCCCTCAATATCCATTGTTCGGCGCGAAACAAAATGTTTCAAGGCACCTTTACGTTGTGCGGCACAAATCAAACCACCGGTACAACGGATCACTGCTTCACCTTCAATACGCTCAATGGCTGAGCCACAAACCGGACAGTGAGCAGGAAATAGAATTTCTCGATTATCAGTAGGACGACGATCTGTGAGCACATTAACAATCTGCGGGATGACATCACCAGCTCTACGAATAACTACGGTATCCCCAATTCTTACCCCTAAGCGATCGATTTCATCAGCATTGTGTAATGTTGCATTGCTTACCATGACACCGGCAACCTGAACAGGTTCTAAACGAGCAACGGGGGTGATTGTACCAGTGCGTCCCACTTGAAATTCAACATCATGTAATAAAGTCATCTGTTCTTGAGCGGGAAATTTAAATGCCGTCGCCCAACGAGGAGCTCGAGCAACAAAACCGAGTTCTTCTTGCTGCTGTAATGGATCCACTTTAACCACTATGCCATCGATATCAAAGCCTAAATCTAACCGAGCTTGTTCTATTTGATGATAATAGGCTAAAACTTGTTGACTATTTTGGCAGAGTACAATTTTATCACTAACGGGTAATCCCCAATTTTTAAATTGCATTAAACATTGATATTGACTAGCAGACAATTCACCTCCCGCTAGCACGCCAAAACCATAACAAAAAAAGGCTAATGGCCTTTTGGCGGTAATACGGGGATCAAGCTGACGTAATGAACCTGCTGCAGCATTGCGTGGATTGGCAAAAATTTTACCTCCATTCCGGCGAGCATCTTCGTTTAGCTTTTCAAAACCGCGGTGAGTCATAAAAACTTCACCCCGAATTTCGATTCGCTCAGGAATATTATCACCTTGCAGACGGAGTGGAATTGCTCGGATAGTACGAATATTAGCGGTAATATTTTCGCCTGTGGTACCATCACCACGTGTCGCTGCCTGTACCAGTTCACCCTGCTCATATAGCAAGCTAACCGCTAAACCATCTAATTTTAGTTCACAACAAAATGTCAACTGGCTACTGTTTTTTAACCGATCATGCACGCGTTTATCAAATGCCAAATAACTTTCTTCATCAAAAACGTTATCCAGTGACAACATCGGTATTTCATGCCGTACCTGCTTAAAAGCCGATAATGGCGCAGCACCAACACGTTGCGTTGGTGAATCGGCTGTAACCCATTCTGGGTGTTCAGCTTCCAATTTCTTTAATTCCTGCATCATCCGATCATATTCTACATCAGGTATTTTAGGCGTATCTAATACATGATAAAGATATTCATGACGACATAATTGCTGTTTGAGCCATGTAAGATAATGTTGTTTTTTCATTATTCACCATACAACTAAAGACAAAAACCCCCGCTAACACGGGGGTCGGTTACTAATCATGCTAAAATTTAAGTTAGTGCGTTTCTAATTCTACTATGATATACCTCTATCATATGCGGCGTCAGCATTTTGCGATCCTCATCAAGCACGACGCCACCAACATCAGCAGCAATACGTTGTGCTGTTTGTAACATCAATTTAAAGTTTTGTGCTGAATCACCATATGAAGGTACCATCATAAATATAGAGACGCCTGGTGTGGTGAAATCAGACATTGCCTCTGGTTCAAAAGAACCTGGTTTAACCATATTAGCTAAGCTAAACAAAACCTGACCCGAACTGGAAGGATCAACCTGACGATGAAATATCTGCCTTTCACCAAACTGAAAACCTGATTGAAAAATACTTTGCAACAACAGATCCCCGCCTAAAACTTGACCTTGTAGTGCAGCAACATGCAAAACAACAACAATATCTTTTTTAGTTGCTTCTCCGACTAATTTACTTTCTTGTTTCTCTCCGTCAGGATGTTTAACTTCACCAACAGCTTCTTGGGTGATTTCAGTGGTGTTGGCTACCAAAGCTTCTTCCCTTTCTGCCGTATTAATTGAATTTAACCCGGGCTCAGAAATCTCCAGTTCAAGCTGTTTAGTCTGAACGCTTTTTTCTTGCCTAGCGCTAGTGCCAATTTCTACTTCAGAATCAGTTAAATGCGGATCATGGTTAGGGGTATTAATCACCCTGGATGATTCAGATTTTCTAGCAGCAAATTGTTCATTTGTCTCGTGAGTAGTAGATTTAGATCCTAACTGCTGTGCCGCCACCGTTTTTTCGCCAAACGATGGCTGGTCAACACTGTCAAGTGTATCCTGATTAGGTTGTTTACGGCGCTTCATAGGGCGATCTTTAAATAACTTTGAACGCTCTTTACGACTTGTCCAAAAGCCATGTAACAGTAAAGCTATTATGGCTATCGCACCAACGACTACTAATATTAGACGCAAATCCTGCATCGCTCTATCTCTGTTGTTTGAAAAATAATCGCCACCATGGCGGTATCATTATATTAAGAGTATTTGCCAATAACGTTAAGTGCAACCCTCTACATAATTTTCTTACAAAAAGTGAGATATTTATTCTTTTTTTGTTGTTTTTTTAGCCAACGAAATACTAGCCAGCTAAAATTCCTATCTATATGATACTAGATCAATCTAAAAGGAGATATATTAAGTATGACTAATTCAATAAAATCACTAAAAGCTATGAATGGTTTCTACTATTTTGCTCAAGGATGGCAATTAGTTAGGTGCCCAAGTATAAGACGTTTTGTCATCTTACCACTACTTGCAAATATTATTTTACTCGGTAGTGCTTTTTGGTGGCTATATAGTAAATTAGGCGACTGGATCCAAGCTCTACTTTCATACGTTCCCAATTGGATGCAGTGGTTAAGTTATCTAATATGGCCTATTGCTGTAATCTCCATTTTACTTATCTTTAGCTACTTTTTTAGTACCATCGCCAATTTTATTGCCTCCCCTTTTAATGGTTGGTTAGCAGAAAAATTGGAAGCCGAATTAACAGGTACTCCCGCACCCGATACCAGTTTCGCCGGACTTATTACTGACATACCACGAATTTTAACTCGGGAAGTAACTAAATTATTCTACTATTTTATTCGAATTATTCCTTTACTTATCCTATTTTTTATTCCTGGTATTGCTCAGACCATCGCCCCGATTTTATGGTTTTTATTTGGCGCCTGGATGATGGCAATTCAATATTGTGACTATCCTTTCGATAATCACAAAGTAAAATTTGATGAAATGAAGCTGGCGTTGGCCAATAATCGAACCACTAGTATCCAGTTTGGAGCACTCGTCAATTTGCTGACTATGATCCCCATTATCAATTTGGTTATAATGTCGGTCGCTATCTGCGGGGCAACAGCAATGTGGGTCGAACTGTATCGTAAACGTCATGCCAAGCACTAATTCCAACACTGAAGTTGACTAAGCTCTTCTTACAGTAACTTCAGCTATTGTCGGATATCAAGAATAATCATTAAACTAATTGTTACATACTTAACATACACAACTACCATCAGTACTAAAATTAAGCATGATTTAGTAAGAATTGCTACTAGCTATTACAAAATAGCGGCTAAACATCAGTTAATAAAATTAATCAATTCGACGATAAATCTCTGCTCAATATAAAGATAGCTTGAATTTTTATTTCCAAAATAACTCGTTTAGCGTATGGGATTAATACTATATTTAGGCATGTTTATAGCTTCTGAAAAATACTAAGGACGATCGATGCGCAACATCTATTAAGATAACTCGCTAACTATTGGTCATACTCCATTAGTTCGTTTAAAACACTTTGGCAATGAAAATTTGTTAGCAAAAATTGAGTCACGTAATCCACGTTTTAACGTAAAATGCCATATTGGGGCCAATATGATTTGGGATGCAGAAAAAAAAGGTCTGTTAACCCCTAATCTAACTAAATTAGTAACCAACAAAATTTTAATCGAACCGACCAGCCAGTGGCAATACCAAAATTGCCCTAGCATATGTCACTGTAGCGCGTGGATATGAACTTACCCTAACCATGCCTAAACAAATGAGTCTTGAACACCGCAAATTATTAAAGGCGCGGGGTGCTAATCTGGTGCTAACTGAAGGTGCTAAGGGAATGAAAGGCGCGATTGAAAAAACAATCGAAATTTTTGCCAGCGCTCCCAATCATTATCTTCTTTTACAGCAGCTTAAGAATCCAGTTAATCCTGATATTCACGAAAAAACGACCGGGCCTGAAATTTGGCAAGATACTGATGGCAAAATTGCCGCTGTCATCGCTGGAGTAGACACAGGCGGTACAATTACTGGCATTGGCCGTTATCTAAAAAAATCGTTGACTATAAAACCGTTAAAATGATTGTTGTTGAGCCCGCAGCTTCACCGGTAATAAGCCAGACCCTTGCTGGCCAAGAAATAAAGCGCGGCCCACATAAAACTCAAGGGATAGGTGCTGGTTTCATCCCTAACAACCTTGATCTGTCTCTTATTGATGACGTCTTTGCCATCAGCGATGACGAAGCGATACTAACTACCCGCCTGATTATGCAAAAAGAAGGTATTTTAACCGGTATATCATCAGGTGTAGCTGTCGCTGCTGCGGTAAAATTAGCAACCAAACCTGCGTTTCAAAATAGCAACATTGTGGTTATTTTACCTTCTTCTGGTGAACGTTATTTGAGTACCGATTTATTCTCTAATTTAAAGCCAAGCTAAACACTATTTTTGAGCACAATTAGCTAAAAAAGCATTTTTTAGTGCTTTTTTTGTGTCTTAGATCAAAGTTTAGTGCGTATTAAGATGATTTCTTGAAACGAGTTTAGTATTTAAGTCATTCAATTATTTCGACTGTCAAAATTAATCAAAAAATAAGCAACAAAAACTGGCAAATGGACATAAACTAGGCAAATTATCATGTCTGGCTATAATGTCGATATATATAAAATTTATGATTGTTAATGGAACGAAAACGTTTTTCTTCTATTATCACAGAAAAGTAATACGCAAATCCAGATTATTTCAGCTAAAATATTTTGGATTTACTAATAAAAAATATTAAGTTTGTTGAGGGAAATAATATGTTCCAACAAGAAGTCACCATCACAGCACCTAATGGTCTTCATACTCGCCCAGTGGCTCAGTTTGTCAAAGAGGCAAAAAGTTTTTCTTCTGAAATTACCATCAAATATGGCGATAAAACTGCAAGCGCTAAAAGTTTATTTAAACTGCAAACACTTGGCCTGACTCAGGGGACTGTTGTCACTATTTCTGCTGAGGGTGAAGATGAACAGAAGGCGGTAGAACATTTGGTTAAACTAATGGCTGAATTGGAGTAATGATATACGAGAAAATTTAGCATTTATCTTCTATTTTTTATCCCTGGATAACAATATCCACGGATATCTATTTAACCATAAATATCAAAGCCATAGTCCTATGAGCTAACTATTTTGCGCCCATTGTTAGTAAGGTAACATTTATGATTTCAGGAATTTCAGTATCACCAGGTATCGCCTTCGGCAAGGCATTAATTCTTAAAGAAACGCCCATTGTTGTCAATCAAAAGAAAATTACTGATGACCAAATTGACAATGAAATTAACCGCTTTATTGCTGGACGCGCAAAAGCAATAGAACAATTAACAACGATAAAAAAAATCGCAGAAAAAAATCTTGGTGAAGAAAAAGCGGAAATATTTGAAGGTCATATAATGCTGCTTGAAGATGAAGAACTTGAGCAGGAAATTCTTTCTTTCATAAAAAAAGAGTACAGGACTGCTGATGCGGCAGCCCAAAAAGTGCTTGAAGAACAAGCGACAGCATTAGAAGAATTAAACGACGAATATCTTAAAGAGCGTGCCGCTGACGTCAGAGATATTGGTAAGCGGCTACTAAAAAATATTTTAGGATTGCCTATTGTCGATCTTGGTTCAATTGCTGAAGAAGTCATTTTGGTTGCCGCTGATCTTACTCCATCTGAAACAGCACAACTAAACTTTAAAAAAGTGCTGGGCTTTATTACCGATTTAGGTGGACACACTTCTCATACGTCAATTATGGCTAAATCACTGGAAATTCCAGCTATTGTTGGCACAAGTAATGCAGCCAAGAAAATCCAACCAAATGATTATATTATTTTAGATGCTATCAATAATCATATTTATCAAAATCCATCTGACAGCGAGATTGACAAGCTTAAAAAAATTAAAGAAGAATATTTACATGAGAAAAAAGAGCTAGCAAAATTGAAAGATCTGCCAGCTATTACTTTAGATAGTCATCAAGTTGAAGTATGTGCAAATATTGGAACCGTCCGTGATGTAGAAGGCGCTGAACGTAACGGTGCTGAAGGTGTTGGGCTATATCGTACTGAATTTCTATTTATGGATCGCAATAACTTACCTACCGAAGAAGAGCAATTTCAGGCTTATAAAGCAGTAGCAGAAGCCATGGATCCACAAGCTATTATTATCCGTACTATGGATATTGGCGGTGATAAAGATCTGCCCTATATGAACTTACCAAAAGAAGAAAATCCCTTCCTCGGTTGGCGAGCAATTCGTATTTCCCTTGATCGTAAAGAAATTCTTCATGCGCAATTACGTGCTATCTTAAGAGCTTCTGCCTTTGGTCAACTGCGTATTATGTTTCCAATGGTCATTTCAGTGGAAGAAATCCGTACTTTAAAAGAAGAATTAGCAATACTTAAACAGCAATTAACCGAGGAAAAACATGCTTTCGATCAAGCGATTGAAGTTGGCATCATGATCGAAACACCAGCAGCGGCGGTTATTGCACATCATTTAGCAAAAGAAGTTGATTTTTTCAGCATCGGTACTAATGATTTAACTCAGTATACCTTAGCCGTTGATCGCGGGAATGATCTCATTTCCCATCTTTATAATCCGATGTCACCCTCAGTGTTAAAACTAATTAAACAAGTTATCGATGCTTCACATACAGAAGGTAAATGGACAGGTATGTGTGGTGAGCTTGCTGGTGATGAACGTGCTACACTATTATTACTTGGCATGGGATTAGATGAATTTAGTATGAGTGCCATCTCAATCCCTAGTATTAAAAAAATTATCCGCAATGCAAATTATAAAGATGCAAAAACATTAGCAGAACAAGCTCTTAGTCAACCGACAGCGAAGGAATTGATGGATTTGGTTGAAACATTTATTAAAGAAAAAACACTTTGCTAAAATCATCAACCAACTCTTGATCCCATAAGAAAACAATTAATTAGGAGAAGATCCATGGGTCTGTTTGACAAACTCAAATCACTGGTTTCAGATGATAAAAATAGCACTGGTAATATTGACATAATTGCTCCCATTTCAGGTGAAATTGTTAATATAGAAGATGTTCCAGACGTCGTTTTTGCCGAGAAAATTGTTGGTGATGGTATTGCTATCAAACCTACCGGAAACAAAATTGTTGCTCCAGTTGATGGTACTATTGGAAAAATATTTGAAACAAACCATGCATTTTCTATTGAATCAGATAATGGTATTGAGTTATTTGTCCACTTTGGTATTGATACAGTTGAATTAAAAGGCGAAGGATTCACCCGAATAGCAGAGGAAGGACAAAAAGTCCAAAAAGGTGACCTGGTGCTTGAGTTTAATCTTCCTCTATTAGAAGAAAAAGCAAAATCAACATTAACCCCAGTGGTTATTTCTAATATGGATGCAATAAAAGAGCTAACTAAATTAACTGGCCCTGTCATTGTTGGTGAGAGCGCTATTATGAAGATCAAAAAATAAACTGCTATCCTCCCCCCTCATTAATTATTGGTGAGGGGAAATTTTTCTTTATTTAGTCTTAACAACAAGGGCTCTTGCCGAAAATTAACTATTAGTCTTTGTTGTTATTTTATTAACCCAGTGGAAAGATATCGATCTCCTCTATCGCAAATAATTGTCACGATAACGGCGCCAGGATTTTGCTTAGCAATGCGTAATACCCCTGCCACCGCCCCCCACAACTAACACCACAAAGGATACCCTCATCTCTTGCCAGTCGCTTCATCATTTGTTCTGCTTCTATCTGAATGATATCTAATATTTTATCAATTTGTTCAAACTTAAATATGCTTGGAATACAACCTTCAGACCATCGCCGAATTCCGGGAATATAGCTATTTTCGGCTGGTTGTAAGCCGATAATTTCTATTTTATCAGAGCGGGATTTTAAATATTGGCTAACGCCGGTAATTGTCCCGGTTGTACCCATACTGGAGATAAAATGCGTGATCCGCCCCGCTGTCTGATGCCAAATTTCAGGGCCGGTTGTCAGAAAATGCGCTAATGGATTGTCATGATTATTAAATTGATCAAGCACCTTACCTTCACCGCAATATTCCATCTGTAATGCAAGATCACGTGCCCCTTCCATCCCTTCTGCTTCACTAACCAAAACTAATTCCACACCATAAGCACACATCGCTGACTGACGTTCAATACTCATATTTTCCGGCATTAATAATTTTAATTTATATCGCTTTATCACCGCTATCATAGCCAAAGCTATTCCAGTATTACCACTCGTCGCCTCAATTAAGGTATCATCAGGTGTAATTTCACCCCGGTTTTACGCTTGTTGGATCATAAAAAGAGCCGCTCTATCTTTGACTGAACCAGCAGGATTATTACCTTCTAGTTTTCCCCAAATCTCAGCACCACTATCCTGAGTCAATCTTTTTAGTTTAACTAATGGCGTATTACCAATAAATTGTTGCAAATAAGTCACATTATTTACCTAGTAATTTTTATTATAAACAATAAAGCAACGCTAACATTATCATAAACGACAAAAATAGCTGACTATCCTAGCGATGAATTTATGAAATACACTTTCATTACAAGATTTAATAATTCAATTTTTAAGTGATTTTTTAATGTAATTTATTATTAAATTAAACCATTATTGTGCAGACCAAATAATATCACTGACTTTCCAATTAGCTAAAATATCGTTTGATGGTACTAAATGTTTAGGTCCATTCCATTTACCAGTAAAACGATAAATAACATGTGCAGACTGAGGAGAAACACAGTTGATTGTTAACATATCAGTTTCAGTTGGATCAATATGACAGCTGCCTTGCGCTGCATTTTGGTAGATTTGCGAAAATAGTGTTCCTATTTGGGTCTCCCATACAGTTTTAACATCTTCATCCATAACTTCAATCCGTTTAACTTTTCCATTCTCAACACCATAAATAGCTATCTTAGCTTGATCATTTTTAATGCCTTGAAAAAGATGTATTAACTCTCCCTGCTTGATTTGCATGCTAGTGCGAAAATGGTATCGATTATCTAAGGCTGCTGAAATAATCTGTTCTGTTATTGGGGTCATTTTATTTATCTGACCAACTCCAGAATCTGAAATTTTAATTGAAGTAGTAAACCAATTCATTGGATATAAGCTTGACCATGAAACGCTACTACATCCTGTTAGCGCTAATATAGTGGTTAAAAGTGACACTTTTAACCAGCCTAAACAGCTGTGGCCAAAAAGTTGTAGCATAAAAACCCCTTGAAATCAATTTACAAAATAATAAATAAAAACAGTGATAATTTTATTTAAAATTTTTGTTAATGTGTGAATTTAACAGCATGCAAAAACATACAATGTTAATCTACAAAAAAAACCGCAAAACAACCTATTTTCGAATATCGTTCCAAATTAATTTCTATTAATCGAAATTTTTAAGATAACGAGCCAATATCGCTAGAAAAATTTTCCAAATAAAAAATTAGTAGAATTTTATACAAAAAGAAATAAATATTAATATCTTCCAATCAATAGCATTGATCACTCAAACGCTTGATCACCAATTAATCGTTTAGTATATAAAATATTTTCTTGTTGTAACTCTTCGTATGCCATTTTCTCACACATACATATGGTAGCATCATTCTCTACTGGTACTAAAAACATAATTTGTGGGCAACCCTTAGCGATTAATTTTTTTTCTAAACGACTAATTAATGCATTAGCTATTCCTCTACCCCGATATTCAGGGTGAACCGCTAAATAATAAGCAGAACCTTGATAACCATCGTATCCTCCCATGATGGTACCAACAACTTCACCTGCCATTTCAGCTACCAAAAAAAGATCTGCCCCAGATAACATCTTACGCTCAATGTCCACCTCAGGATCTCTATCTGGTTGGATTAGCTGACATAGCTCCCATAATATGATGATTTCTTCAAAATCATCTTGCCGAAATGTTCTTATTTCCATATTTTCTTATCTACTAAACAAGGAATAAAAATTCTCATTACTATTATCTAAACAAGGATGATGTTAGCAAAATAAAATGAATAAGATAGCGCCGAAAATGTTGATTTTATACCCCATGAATCATTATTTCATTTTTGAATAATTTAATTTATTTACAATAAAATCAAACAATTATTAATAAAACATATTATTCTATTTACTCCAATATCACGTTCCTTAACTTTTAAATTCGAAGTAATAGAAATTTACTCACACAATAATACCAACACCAAATAATTCTAGAGCTTGATTAGCCAAAATTAATTTTATATTAAATCTACTCTGACGATAAAAAATACATAAATAATCCCGTTTTTTCAGCTCAAATCAGTTGTGATTAACCTTGCTAGCCAATAATTATCGTATTAACAATAGACTTAAACTGACTACAACGGCAGTTTTTAAATGTTGAAATGAGCTTATGTAACTAATAGTGCAACTTGCTTACGTTCTTATCAATATCAATAAGCAATTGTGTTTAATACTTTGAAATTAGCAAATTCAATTAATAATAAAATGCATTCAAACAGCTTTAAGGGTATAATCCGACTAAGCTCTAATACTCTAATACTCTAATACTCTAATACTCTAATACTCTAATACTCTAAT
>JBGDCZ010000051.1:0-13788 GCA_048493715.1 Arsenophonus endosymbiont of Dermacentor nuttalli
AATTGGATTGAGATTTAATATTTATAGTGAGTGAATAGTGAATTATAGTGATAATGATTACATATCTATTTGACAAATAAGTATTTTAATTATATCGAACTATCCCATAAGTAGGCATCCAATGACTTTTGTTATAACGAGCATCACGCTCTTCTGCACCTGTTTCATTATTATAATTACAAACCACCACTTTCTGATGATGTACAGCAATCAAAAATTGTAATTTATCATCAAACGCATTCAATGTATCACTTTTAATAACCAACCCTGAGTAAAGGTTCGTCCTGTCGTTAATGGATCAGAATAGTTGTCACCAAAGAAGGCATTATCAGGCATAGCAACATCACGAGTATGATAAATATTAGTAATGGGATCATTAGTTGATATTCGCCATGTTATTCTATTGCGTTTATTCAGTGCTGAATAAACTATATTCAAGCGATGAGTGACAAACACAGTCGCAATTTGTCCACGTATACCCGCCATAGTACTACTAAGCGTATCGGTAAAAAATTTTGTATCAAGCCGACTTACTGTGGCATCATTCCTGCTATTAATTACTTTCGGTGAACTATATGTGCCTATTTCCTCACCATGTTGACCACCGACTCCCACATTATTACCCAGTTATTTGCCAGATCATATTCAGCAAGTGCCGTGCCAAACTGATTCTCAATATTACTATAGCCCCACTTTTAATTATGTCGATTATTGGGTACCAGTGGAATAAAATCTATACCACTAATATTGACTCCCATTGTCCCATCATGAAAAGTTTTCTTTTGATAACCGAAATCCAGTGAACCTCTAGCACGATCGCAATGATAATCTAAAGCAAGAGAGGCCAATGTTGTTCGGCGCTTATCATTTCTTACTACGGTTTCTCCCTTACGGTGAACTAAATTCAGACGCGCACCAAACTGATTATCTTCACCAAAACGGCGTCCAACATCTAGTGTTCCCCCAATCTGAGATAACCAAGTGTAGTCGAGACCTAAACGGACAATGGGTATATCCTCAGCTCGTTTGGGTTCAAGATTAATAATCCCGCCAACCCCTGAAGGGGCGGCTCCATTAACTAATGCGTTAGCACCTTTGAAAATCTCTACCCGCTCGATCATTGTGATATCCACCATCCGACAAGGTAGAATGCATGATAATCCGCCCAGCGTCATATCATCGCCATCTAGCTTAAAACCTCTTATACGATAAGTTTCAGCAAAATTGCCAAACCCCCGTACACTCTGAACCCCCACATCATTATTGACAACTTCAGCAACCGTTTTTGCCTGTTGATCCCTTACCATCTTAGCCGTATGACCAATTACATAAACGGAACATCAAAGGCATTTTGTTCACCCAACACACCAATACGACCACCATATGCAATGTGACCATCTAAATATGCAGGGACAAGTGAATCTCCACCAGGTTGAAAGTCATCTTGTGATTTAGCATGCATGACAATTGTCTCTGATTGATTTTTTTATTACTGATTTCAGCAGTTGCGGTTTGTGCTGTAGTACTCATTGTCAGCAACAATAAAAAGCCACATAATAGCATACTTATTTAGTTGATATTATTCATATTTTATTCAAAAAAGACTGGTGTTATAAATAATGACAAACTGGAAAGTTAATTTCCTATAAATCAACAAGCAATGAGCCAAGTAAAAAAGTATCCAAAGAAAGTGGATCCAATACCCATTTCATAGCATCAATTAATTGGAAATAACTCACCATTATTGGCGATGATAAAAAATAGAAATCCTATATAATAAAAAAATATATAATTTTATCATATAGTTATTTATGTAAAACAATTACGTTTATGTTTTATCTAAAATCAGATAATCCCTATAAAATACAAAAAAACTATTACAAAAATAGGAAATTCCTTATAAGAAAATGAGAGTTATACTCATTTAATTGTGTTAATCAAGAATATATAAAGAAAAGATTGATATCGTAATGATATGAATATTCTAGCGCACGCATTTGCTAAAAATACGTTTTATTTATAAAAATTCAATATATTAAAACATTAAAATGCTGTTTTTAGTAAAAAATGACTAATTGCCTTTCATTAAAGTTAGTTGTCATCTACAACAATAATATTTTTTCAAACTAGAACCTAACTTTAATATTAAAACTAAAAAAATAATCAACACAAAACTAAAATATTTCTAATCGTTTTATCCAATATTTAGTTTAAGATTTGAGATAAAATAATACATAAACGTAGCTAATATAATAGATTTATAACAGCAAAAACCACGAGCATTAACCAATGGCTAATAAAAATATTTTTTCAATGGCAAACTATGATCTAATTCCATTGATTACCATCAGAAACAAACTTTAATTTTTTACCCTTGCTACTATAAGATCTTTATTATTAGAATAAAGTATTGAGGGAAAATTAGAATAAAGATCAATATAGTGATTAGATACTATATTTTCTAGCATCTGGAAAATAAATTTTAGGCAGCCAGCCACCATCATGAAGTTCTTAACGCAATGGAAGAATTATAATGTAAGGCCGTTGATATTTGTCCTGCCAAGATATTTTGGCTATTTCTGAGAGCAATTTTGTGGATATTAGAAGGCATTATGCCATTAAGATGACTAATGGTATTAATACATTCTGCATCATTGCATGCTGCATGAGCGACAAAAATATTATTAAAATACCATAGCTGTAAATACTTTGCTTACTTAAATGGTATTATCTTCCATTGGATTACGAAACATAGAGGCTTGTGCAACAATGGAACAATGGTATAATAAGACTTTAATTGCTTGTTACCATTGCATATTGGTCGACAAAATTAGGTGGAATTATTTAATCTATCATAATTTTCTGGAACTTCCAATACTACCAATCATCGTTGATGTTCCTTCCATTAAATCAGTAACAAAGCGGTAACGAAATTTTTATTTTTACTAACATCCAACCGAATACATGCCCTGTTTCCCATTGAATTATCACATAATATTGTACAAATGAACACATAATAAAAATAACGACAATTTCCACGTCTCCACCCTTTAACTTGTTTAATTGAGTAATTAAATGCATAAATGCCATTTTGTCTATTTTGTAATCCGATAACACTTGCATTACCATTTTTTAAATTAAATTGTTTAGTCCATTAATAAGTTGCTCTCAAGCCTCCATCAGTATTAACTTGTAGGAAAAAAGTATTTTATTAAATTCAGCTTTGTCAGACAATTTTTGTTGAATTGTTACAATATCATCGACTACAACTGCATGACATAAATAACGCCATAAAAATAAAAAAATAATATTGCACTGTATATTAAGATATTAATACCATTGGTATACAATAAAAATGACTTTATATTTTAAATTAAATAGATACTACTCACTTCAAATAAATATAATTATGGTCTAGTTAAAAATTAATGCCTAGGCTGAATTATTCTACAGCCCATTTTCTCAACTAATTTTCCTGGTTTTGATGTTATTGCTTGTTGAATATTTTCAGGTAAACCACTCCAAATAATTAAACCTGTTCTCTGTTCAATTTCTTTCACTATTACCTGATATTGGCAAAAATCCGCGCTTCTCGGTGTATTTTTCTCCATAATAAATGCAGCATATGAAGATTTTTCAGGACTCTGGTTTATATATGTCACTTTCCAATACCCCCTAGGAATAAGATGTTTTTTAGTGGTATTAGGTAGCCTGCCAATATTTTTTTCATACAAAGGACCGGTTACTGAAAATACCTTATTACCCGCCCTAGCTAAAGCTCTTTCCTGCTCCTCTAAGCCCATGCGTCTTGATTAAGATTTGCTGCTTGTGTGTGATATTAGATAAATAATTAAGTGCCTCCCAACCAGGCAATCCCGCCAGAGAAGCCAATGGCGCCTGATGTCCTCTATTTACTTTTAAAATTTTGTTCGCACCAATATAATCAGCAGGTGACAAAATTTCATAATCACTTAAAACAGGATCTTTTTTCCAATTTCTCTCCTTACCATTGGCTATACTATCTTTCGTTATTAAGTAGGCCACCCAATTTATAAATTTGGTATTGTTATTATTATTCAAAATATAAACTGTACGCTATATTGTTGTATTACTTCCACCTAATGAGCAACCTATTCCACAATTTTGCCTTACTCTAGGCGTAATTTTTTCAATAGATTTATCAGGTATTGGTTGATGCTGAACAATATTACAACCAGATATAAGTAAAAATAAAAAATTAGCGGAAAAAATATTTTCATATGACAGTTATTCATCTTAATAGTCAATCCATTTACATAAATTTTACTATAATATTTAAAATAGCAAACAAACTGTTTAAAAACCAGATAAAATTGCAAAAATAGATATAAAATACAATAAATATCCTTACATAAATAAAATTTATAGCATCAAAAAAATGTTATTGTTATGTTAAAAAGTTTAGTGCATAATTAATTTTTTTTATCATTAGAGGATAATTTTATGACAGGATTATTAAAAACTTTTGCAATTGTTTCTATTTTTGGCATTACTTCTACTTTATGCTATAGCAGATACCTCAAATGAGATCACAAAATAGTCACATACCACTATTAATACAGGCTTAAATCCTCTTTCTGAAGACATAATTACCAATATCATAGATGCCACGATAGAAATTACAAACAATATTCCACATTTATCTGACTGAATTAAAGATACCTCTTTAGTAAGAAAAGGTATTTTATCTCTACTTTGATAGTTGCGATTATTAGCTATCGATCACTAAATTCCACTTAAAATAACATTAATAAAATTTAATAATAATATAATTTATTAACATAAATAAATTTACTAAATATTTAAGCGAAGATATAGCAATATTATATTTAATAATCGTTTTATATAAACCGTTTATATTAGTTTTTATATTTTAAGAATATTATTCTATCTGTTTAGCATTATTTCAATATATTATAAAGTTATGCTTAAATAATTTTCTCTTATTATTTCATTACTCTTTTGTTCTACTCTTAGACAATAACAACTAAATTTTCCACTAATAAATGATAAAAGAACTTTAAAGTTAATCAAATAAGGTAAAAAATTTTTATTTTATCATTAAATAGCTAGATATCTCATAGTACCTTTCTAATGAAATCGTATCTATTCACCTAAATTAAAACAATAATGTTTGATTAATACTATCATTAATAAGAATTATTCCTTATTGCATAGCTATATCTGTAACCAGATAATCTAGGAAACAATATAATTAGAAACAAAATTTCAGATTAATATACTATGGTAAACATTGTTATTTTATTTATAATCGATAGTGGATTTTACAAAATTAAAGGTTAAAAATGAATAGATTAAAATTAATGATTGCACTTTCATCTTGTTTATTATTAGCTGCCTGTGATAAAAAAACCGAAACCACTATATCAGACAATGAAAATAAACCGATCCCACTAGCAATAAAAATGATGGGAAATAGTTTCCAGCCTGATGTTAGTAATGTCGTCATCACCCAACGTACTAATCGTATTGAATCTCCTGATTCAGTTGAAGTGAGTATTGAAGAGTCTGGTCTTTTAGACGACTCAGTCGAAGCAATCAAAACTATTTTCACTTTTATCCTTAAAGATGACAAATGGATGTTAGAAAAAACTCAAGATGTATTAATAAAATGCTATGAAGGTAGAGAACACAAGGATTTTTCACCGGAAACTTGCGACTAATTAACAGTTAAACATCACCCAGAATGAGATAAATTTTTAATTCTTTTTCTAAGGTTCTGAAGGTACCGTAAACCATTACTGTACCTTATAGGGTGCAATTATCAAACCAGGAATTATTAGCAGATAAATAAAATTAATTTTTTAACAATTAGCTAGCATGCAGCAATACTTAAAGCTTATTAATTTTCCTATCTTATTTCCTCAATATAAGATAGTGGGTAGAATATAAATTTTTTTCTAATAAAAATTCAATATTAAATTTATTACAAGTTTCTTAGTATAAATAGTTTCCATTTTTAATTTATTAGCATTTTATGCTAGATAAAATTTTATGTCGTTAATTTAGCAGAAATGACATAATCAGCACCGTGTTTTAAGCTACCTTGCTGGAAAATATATATAAAGTGCCTGCTGCTCTAATTGATTAACATGTTCAAGCATAGTCATCACGACTTGTCGATCTGCGAATCTATTAAATGATAAACCACTCAATCGGCCGGATATTCTCGATAGGGGCGTTCTCCTGCTAACAATAAACAGGCATCACGCAAACGACAAATACTAACCACAATATGTCCCACTCGGCAGTTTGCATTTGTAAGGTACATAGGGCTCTAATCCAGTAAAATACAGTCGATTAAGTGTTAATGCTTTTAAACGATACAATAAAGGTATTTGCCAATATGGCACAAAACCCTCTACCGCACCTAATAAATAATCAGCTATAACGGTATCAAATCGTTCATTAACCATAAAATCAACATCAGCCCAATTCCCTAACAAAAGGCGATCTTGAGGTCTTTGCAAGCCCGAAATAATTTGTTGAACTTCTTCTTTCATATTGATTGCACAAGTAACGGCTGTCCAACTTTCACTCTTAAGCTGGCTAATCCAGCTTAGCGAATTAACGCCAGTACCGGAATCTAATATCTTTCCCCGATAATTATTGCCTTGGATCATTTCAATATGACTAAAATAGTGTTGATACCAAATCAATTCCCCTAAAAATTTAGAAAGATAAACTTGCGCCAATGACAAAATTACGGCCAGGTAAATACACTTCATTTTTAATATATGAAGTATGATCTCGGGCAGCACTATTAAATAAATTTTCAGTACGCCCATACAACATATAATTAATCTAAATCATTGAAATGATTTTGCCAGGTCAGGCCAATATCAACTCAATTATAACCGTAGGTTGGAGTTTCATATTGTGCCATTTTATGTTGACTACCTACATGAGTAAATCGTAAGCGCCCGGTAGATGTAAGCCATTGATGTTCAATAGTCGCCGACACACGATAAGCCGAAATACGTGGTAAATAACCGCCACTACGAAGCTTGGCCTGAACAATATCGCCTTGAACAGAAAACTTGGTATTATCGTAAGCTGATATGATGCTTCAGCTTCTAACCCTTTAAAAACTGCATCTTGCTGTACATAGTGTAAATGCCGATAATCAGCACCTGGTGAATAACCGGCATCTTTACCATAAATATATCCATCAATATGGTTATAATAACCATTTAGACCAAATTGGAAATCACCCGCAAATTTAGTAAATCCAATATCAAGATTAGTTGCTGACTCAGGTTTAAGATGATCATTACCGGTTCCAATCGTTCTGGTTGCTGATGAATCCCATTAGCATAAAGTTCTTCGGCAATAGGTAAACGTTTAGAATGAGATAATGAAACTGTTAAAGCATACTCTGAGGCCAATGTCCATGTTACACTTGCTGATCCTGATGTACCATATATTGGCGAAAACGACCGCTTTTGTTACGTCAACTTTTTGCCATTCATGACGAACACCTAATTCATAACGTAATGGGCCAGCTGCAAAGTCTTCAATTAAAAAAAGCGCCTGATTACGTGCAAAGTGGCAGGGACATATGCTTGTAAACCTTCGGCTGTGAAATTTCGCTGAGTAAACTGTCCTCCCATTACACCACGCCAACCAAGAACAGGCGCATGCGTCAATTCCAACCGCCCTTCGGTTGCTTTATTATCAAATGTAGTTTCAACGGTCCGGCCTTCAATCTCATCATGAGTATAATCCGTATGTGCTGCGCGTAGTCGAATACGTTCAAATCCGAATATTCCTCTCGCACTTCCCAACGTTGCTGTTTCATATTAACAAAAGGAACACCATGGCTATGGTGGTGGTGCTGACGATGGGCATATGAGTGTCTATGTACATGGTGATGCGTATGATCATCTTTCTGGCAATGCCAATTTCCCGAAGCGCTATGTTCATGACAGTGAGTATGGCTATGACCCGGCAAACCATATTACTATGTTGAATACCGTACGCCATACCAATATAACTTTTTTCACCGATCCAACTGGCACCAATATTAAAATTATCAGTTCGATTATAGGAACCCTGTAAACAATAAGAATCTAGTTCACCGGCGCGCTTTGGCATCCGATAATCTTGCGCATGTCGTTTTAATTCTTCTAGCCGTAGGGCAAAATTCTCTTTACCTAATGTTAAGCCAACCACGCCAATATTTTCATTAGCAACAGTATGCACTGGTAGATGGATCTGGCCTGCATAACCTTTTTTCGGTACAGAGGTCGGGATCCGATCATCTAACACATTAATAACACCACCAATCGCCCCCACAACCATAAAATAATGTTGCCGGCCCTTTTAAAACCTCAATTCGGTTGACTAATAAAGGTTCGCTGGTAATTGCATGATCAGGACCAGCAATTGAAACATCGAGTACATCAATACCATTATTTAGTACCTTAACTCGCGACCCTGACATACCACAAATGATTGGTTTTACTGCACCAGCACCAAAATGGCTACCACTAACCCGGGATTTCTTCTAATGTCTCCACGATAGAAGCTTTACTTTGTCGCATTAGCTCCTCCCCTGACAAAACCTTGGTAGGCGTTGTCCTTAATAAAGGAGAACGATTTAATGGATTCGCTGTTACCACTATGACATCCTTCTTCTTTTTTGCCTCGGTAGATTCTGGATCGGCCATCACTCCAGATGAAATCGCCATTCCGATTGCGGTTGCCAAACTAGACAATAAAATTTTCTGCATATTGTTTACATTTCCCATAAACGAGAACTCATTAACCCCATGGATATGGTTATGTTATAATATAATACATACTTTAATAAAAAAATAGACTTTTTTAACAGACGAAATGATCATTAATAACTTTACTTTCTATAATTAAAACTAACTTTAAAAGATTTCAATTAAGTTAATAACCGTAATTAATTCAACATTAAATTAATTTATAGAATTTTATGTTATTTTTCTGTTAAATATAGAATTATAATATCAAAATTACTACCTACAGCACTAACTCCAACCTTTTAGATTGCCGATCCATATTCCGCCTTGATCCAGCTCAAACCAGAAGTATGATGAATTATTAAAATCTCGATACTTTAATAAACGATTTTACCCATCGAGGAGAAAATTTTGTCTATATTATGCTGGACGTTAATTGTCTTAATTTACTGGCACCTCACTATACTATGTCATCCATATCGATGGCATGGAACTTATGCTTTATTAAATACTATTGTTACATAGTAAAGTTAACCACTTGAATTAATTATAATATCTGGAATATTTATTATTTCAATCTCCTTTTGTTACAAAATTGTTAACGTTAACTATTATTTAATAGCTTTTTCAACAAGGAGAACTTATGAAAATATTCTTTAACCTAATAACCATTTTATTTATTTTTCTCATTCAGCACCCTACCGGCTACAGCTCACGTTGGCGATCAACAAAGTAACACAGAACAGATTCAGCGATGATGAGCTGGATACACATCAAGAAGTTACCAAAACACAGCTACTAATCCACAATATGAACCAACAGAAGAAATCAAAATAACTCAAAAGCAATCATGGGTTATATAGAAAGTAAAATGTTACCGATAGAAATAACTTTTCTTTAATTTTTTAGAATAAATTATAAAACTATCATTCAAAAAATTTGCTGTTTTATCTTTGATAGTAATAAGTAATTTTGCTGCCTTTGCCGAGAGTAATGAAGCATCACAATATAGTGATTACAAAGTCAAAAATGGGAAAATATGTTGTTATGATGAAAATGGTCAAGAACATTGTAGACCAAAATAACTACATCTCTACTTCTGATTATTCATTAACTATTTCTTAATATAATCTTGTAATCAACGAAAATTTCGCTGATTTTTTCAACTTTAATTATTTTAAGAGGTTTATTTTTAAGCTATGCGAGATTTACAATATTAGTGATTCTATTGACTACTTTTGATTACAAATCTCTATCTTTCAGTCCCAAAAACTACGCTTCTGAGATTTCTAGCTGACGTCTAAGATGAAGATAATTTCGTTCAGCGTTAAGCGCCAATGGGATAGATCTTGAACCATCCAGTCCGCTAGTAGTAATACTGTCCGCTTTGGCACATACGACTTTGACGAACAACCGCTTAGTACCGTTGTGCAAATCGTCAATAAGTTTACCGATTCCAATTTTAGTATGCTCAAGTTGCTGTGTGCGTTTGATAACAATTTGATGCAGTAATTTTACTTCTTTTAAATAGCTATTCTTAAATTTTGTCTGCTTGTCTAACTTTTTTCTACCAACTATCACCTGGCTTTCCCTTAACTATTTGAACCCACTCAGGTTAATGGTCAGGGTGACTTTAAATAAAGCACCACTTTCTTTTTCGTCAAAAGTCGTACTAACTTAATTGAGGAAATCAAAATAAGGATTAAGCACGTTATTACCGAAAGATGGGGTGCAAAAGATGCAGAAAAAATCTATACAAGCATCTACAACACCAACAACCGTTTCTGTCTACGTGATAACGACGATAAAAAATACGATGGCTATGCCGGAAATATGTACATCAGCTCCAGTAACAAATCATGCCCGTCAGTCGTTGACCCGTAATACTTCTCTCCCTGACCGCGCAGGATGGGTCGTCTCTACCCTGGCTGCTACGTTAATGACACTATTGAGCTTTATGCTTATGACAATAACAGCAAAAGGGTCACAGCCTCATTAAGAGGCGTTCAGCTCTTCCGTGATGGTGACCGCCTTTACGGGTGGAAGCGTCGCCTCCATTGAAGAATTTGACGACCTGAGCATAGATGAAGAAGAATTATTAGCCAGCTAACACCAGAAAACCACTGCAGCCTAAGGTGGTAAAAAAATCAGGCAATTCTTAAAAATCAGGTTAATTTTTAATCTATTTAGCTTAAGGAAAATTTGATATACAAAAAGTAAATCACCCGAGGAGGCTTAAAAAATGAAATTAGACAATTCACATCCTGTTATTGAAAAGCATCAGGATATTTTTAAGATGATTACGCTCACTAACCCCCGTAATAACAGCCATTATCTGCTTAACTGAGCGCAACAAATTTATGCAGATGAGGAAACAAAAACATTAATCAACATGATTAAAATACTGGCTGAAGAGAACCAGTACCTGAGAAAGGAAAATAAACGACTGGCAAGGTTAAATCAGTAAGATGCACCAGACTAAATGCGTCAGGTTACGGGTATTAGAATGGCTAAAACGCTCAGGGGCTTTGGGCTGGTACTGAGGATTATGGTTATTGGTTTGACTAGATGTTTGTTTGTCGAGAATATCCAAGACCCATTTTCTGAACTCTTTTGCTACAGGTGTATGAACAAACATGGCAACAAGATAGGCCCTGCGTAGGGAGAAAATACGGGTTCGTACCTTTAAATTCGCCGAGAGAGTTGATTCGACTATCTCGGTCATTCCTACAGAAAACTCGCCGGAATTTTGTTTATATAGCATAGTTACTGCATTACTAGTTACGTACTGAAGGGCTTTAGCAAGTTCAGCGGAAGTAAACCAAATCCTTCCATTTATGGGAAATTGTTTCAAGAACAGTATTACGGAAAACTAGAGTAGTCATAGTAACGATTTCCTTTCTAGGATTAGGATAATCGCCACCTAGAGGTTCGAATCTCATACTTGGCGGTGAACTGAACAGGGTTCGAACTACCAGCTAGAAAGGGCCCGGCGAGCCTTATCAGCTTCCCCTATCCAGCCCACCATGATTCTTGATATGGCAGACTAACCATGATTCTTGATATGGCAGACTAACGCATAAAAAAACAGGCTGTTGGCGTGCTATGCGCCTTTCTAGCTACGGCGGGGTTCGAATCCCGACACTTGACTCTGCAGATGCAAATAAACTATAGCGCATGATTTCTTCTTTCGTCAATGGTTATTGTTAGGTTATACTTACCTAAACACAAGAGGATTTTTCTTATGGGTCAGATTGCATTTGATGCATTACAAGCGTCGTCAGAAGAATCAGAAGAACTAGAAAGTGCTGGTATTTCCAGAGAACAAGCTAGGGCTATTTCGCTTGTTGTACGTAAATCTCACGAGGTTGCTGATGTAGCGACTAAGGTTGATGTTGCCGAAATTAAGCGTGATATAGCAGATTTCAGAAAAGAAATAACCGAAGTCCGTAAAGATATGGAAATAACCCACAAAGACCTGCAACTTGAAATGTCAGGCATTCGCACTGAACAAAAGTTAATGCGCTGGAGGTTAGACGCGGGTATTTTAGGTATCCTTTCTCTGGTGGCAAAAACCTTTTTGATGCCTGCGTTGTAACAAGCATTGTGTGTTAGATAAGATCCTAAAAATCATTGTTGATTATAGAGACTTTGTTGCTAAAAATATGTATTTCTTTATAAGAAATATTATTCATCAACAGGGCATATTCTTATGAAAACTACTAATGTACTAACAAATCATCTGATCTCGTTTATGGAAAAACAGGTAGAAGCAGAATGGGCTATAAAAGATATTGAATCTCGCTTTATCTACGCCAATAAACCTGCTCTTGTTAATTCTTGTATACCGTTAAACTACAACTTAGAAGGAAAACTAAACTCTGAATGTCCTATATCATGGAGTGAATATGCTGACATAGTTGATACATATGAACAAATTGTTATTCAATCTGATAAGCCAATATTTATTATTTCCAATCACATCGTAGGAAAAGAAAAAACATTACAATCTTTTTTCATTAAAAAAATGCCTTATTACAATCAGAATAAGGTTGCCGGGACTATTTGTCATGCAAGAAAAATACCGCCCGTATTATTGTCAAAATATTTCTTTAAAAATCCTATTGTCTCTTCTTTTTTAACAAATCACCCACCGAATGATTTATTTACGACTGAAGAACTCAATGTACTTTTTTTCGCGATGAAACTCATGAGTGATATAGAAATAGCATTAAATTTAGGTGTATCTGCTTATGTTGTTGAGCAAATAATCCGACAGATATGTGCTAAGATTGATATTGATTCACGCAAACAACTGAGAGATTATGGTATAGCTGAAGGCTTTGATAATTACCTTCCACCATTTTTATTAAAGGGATTGTTATAATTTCAAAGTAAGATTAAGATATAGTAGCTTAATGAAGAGCAGAGGGCTTTTAGTCCATCGGTCGCAGGTTCGAACCCTGCATAGCCCACCATCACCAATGGATTCCGGTTTGAGCGTTTATGGACCAATGTGGTGTGGTTGGCTCTGCGTGAAGTGACAGGCACGCCATCACCACAGAGCTTTCAGGTGGAGCACATTCCGTTAATTGCTGAAGAGAGAGTCCCGCCGGATTTACTACATCACCGAGTCACTACGCCAAATCATTAATGACGCAGAAAAGCAGACGATTAAGCGAATTTTACGTAAACGTGAAAATATCGATATGGTATTAGCGGAAATCAGGCAACTTTTTGAGCATTTCCACCATCAACAAATGGGGATGTGATCACCACCCACACTGAACTGGTACGAAGGTGAACTTATCCACTTCTTAAAACGTCACTAAATAATCCTAACGCCCCTTTCTAAGGGGCAATCATTAATCAATTTAATTATTGAGAATTTTCACATGCAAAATTTAATGAATGTACAAAATCTCACCCTTTCTAACAGCGAAACCATTGACTCGCAACACCCGATACTTTGCGTACCTGGATACGTCAGTATGAACGTAATAAGGCGTTATCT
>JBGDCZ010000052.1:0-12311 GCA_048493715.1 Arsenophonus endosymbiont of Dermacentor nuttalli
TTATTTTTATTTTTATTTTTATTTTTATTTTTATTTTTATTTTTATTTTTATTTATTTTACCTTTATTAGGTTAACTCAATATTTTTATTAATATTTAAATAAGTTATTTGATTATTAATTAAAGAATATTGGTATATATTTAACTAGCTACAATAGTTAAATATAACTATATAAAGTAATTAAATAATATAATTTAACTGAATTATATTAATAAATTAAATTGTATTAATTTAAATATATAGTTATTTATTAATGATATGGATTCAATTTAAAATTGAATTGTTATAGCTGATTAGGGAAAAATTAAATTGTAATTAAATAGCTATATAGTTAATAACATCATTGATGTCGGAATAAGCCTAAAGGACTTATTTAATCTATTAGTAAAGATAATAAGGAGAATCTTTTAAAACAAAAATAAAGGATGATATTAAATATCTTAATACTATTTAAATTAATATATCCATTAGGAGTAGGTTTTATATTTGTAAAAATTAATAATGAAGGAAAATAATAATGGCTAAGATCACCAGACGTGATGAAATATCTGAAAAAAATATGAGATGAATAATTTTGATCCAAAAAAAAAGTTTCTCGATTCAATTATACTTCAGGTCGTGTATTAAACGCTGTATATAATACTTACAAAAAAATAAATTTAGAGTCTTTGGTTATTATACCGATTGGTCACAATATGATGGCCGCTACGAGGGGGATTTTGCCGATGATAAATGTGGTCGTGGCATTAATTTAATGCGCCTCGATCCACAGGCTTTTGATAAAATAATCATCGGTTTTGCGGCTATTGTTGGTGATAAAGGTAATAAAAAGGCAACTATTGATAGAGCGGCAAAAGATTATCAGCGCAAAAATAATGAGCAACTTTTACTGATTCTTGGGGTGATGTCATTTCTTATCGAAATTGTGGCTTTGATGGTTGGAAACAATGTTTAATCAATGGAGTGCGCAAAGGGTTCTTGGTGGATTGAAAATATTTAAAGATAAAAATCCAGATTTGAAACTTGCCTTTAGCGTAGGTGGTTGGACGATGAGTGAGGCCTTCCACTAGGTTGTTGCTGATGCGGAAAAACGTAGAACATTCTGTCTGAGTATTGTCGACATTATGGAACGTTTTCCCATGTTTATTGAGATCGATCTTGACTAGGAATATCTTAATGAACCAGGCGATACTAAAAATACCTGGGATGAAACAGACTCGGTAAATTTTGCCAAACTAGTTAAGGAGTTGAAATAAACTTTAACTAATTCAGGCCGTGGTAATGTCAAAATTAGTATTGCGGTTTCTGCCGATCCTGAAAAAATGAGGAAAGCGAATATTCCGGCCCTGCTAGAAGCAGGGGTGTGGGGGATCAATTTAATGAGTTATGATTTTTTTGGTACCCCCTGGGCGACAGAACTAGCACACCATACCAACATCTATTCTAATGGTGGTAATAATGAATGGAGTCCGGATACCGTAGTCAAAGCACTTAAAGAGATGAATGTTCCTATGAAACAGATTTTTGTCGGTTTTGCTGTTTGTAGCCGTAATGCAAAAAATGCTGAAATTACCAGTTATTCTCCGTTACGTGGCAGCTACAACCCAAAACCACGTACAACGATAGGTTCTTTTGAGTCTGTCGGAACGAATGGTATGACACAGCGGCAAAAATGGCTTTACACTATATACAGATGAGCAATCCGATGTGGATTACTTATATAATTCAAGCTCGAAACTATTTATGTCAATTGAGACCCCAAGAACAACTAAAGCCAAAGCTGAATATGTCAGAAAACACGGATTAGGTGGTGTGTTTACCTGGACAATTGAGCAAGATGCAGGATTGTTAGTTCGCTGCGCGAGAAGGATTAGGTTGTCGATTGATTAATGAAAATATTGATATGAGTAAATATTACTTTAAAGGCAGAAATGATAAATCACAAGTTACTGTTGTAATCGATGAACCAACCAGTGTAAAAATGGGTGAACGAGTTCAATTGTCAGCACAGAATTCATTTTTAAAAACTTCTAATAATATGCTCACTACTTATGGCATGTACCGAAAGAAATTCTGGTTGATAGTGAAAATAAATCAGTATTGAGTTTTATTGCACCTAATGTTACTAAAGCCAAAGATTTTAATATTACAGTGACGGTTACTGATGAATTGGGTGATAGTAGCATCCATGTTTTAAGAGTTAAAACCGGTAAAGAGCCTAATTATCCACTGTGGCGTCCAAGAGCGGTTTATTGAGGAGGTGATAGAGTCAGTTGGAAAGATCGAAACTGGGAAGTGCAATGGTGGAACCAAAATGATGAACCCGGTGAGTTAGAGGACAGTAATCATACTGGCCCAAGCCTATGGAAAGAAATTGACTAATTGCTCAGCTTGTATATCGTCAAACGTTTTTTAAAATAAAAATGGTGTCCAATATATTTTTATGAACACCATTTTTTTGGCATTATGTTGTATTAAAATATTAACAATAATTTTTTTGCAGAGGGCTAAAAGAATAATTTGGCTAATAAAGAAAATACACTTACCGTTTAAATATAGCGTCAATATATTTTACTTAAGTTATTAAAATTTAAAATGGAATTAAGTTAACCAAAATGACTAAAAATAATTTTTGTTTTATCAGTTCGCTGCCATCTGCAACGCATTTTTTCTGCCTGATTTTCTATTATGAATATTTTTCTATCTAATCATCAACATTGCAATGTGGGTGTTAAATTTTACCGTAGCCTGTGAGTTAATAATTACACAATAGTGATGATGATTCGCTATAATCCCATCAAGAGCTAATTATTTATCTAACTATTGGGAAATCATATGCGCTGGCGGGATCATTGCAGAAGCGATAATATTGAAGATAGACGAAATCAACCGGGTAGAATGAGAGCACTTTTTGGTGTTGGAGGTATGCGATTACTACTGTGTGGAAAAAGTGGCTTGTTCATTTTAGTGGTTGTTCTCGTCGCTGGTTATTATGGTATTGATCTAATTATTTTTATCACGGGAGGATCAAATATCAATTCTTCTCAGCAGGTAAATTACCAACCAATTAGTGCTAAAGATCAGCAATTGGCTGATTTTACATCCGTTATCCTGGCTTTAACCGAAGATGTTTGGCAAAAGGAGTTTAGTCGGCTAGGATGTAATTATACTGAACCTAAATTAGTTCTTTGTCGTGGTTATATACTACCACTGCTTGTGGTAATGGCCAGGCAATCATGGGACCGTTCTACTTGTCCGGCTGATCAGAAAGTTTATATTGATCTTTCATTTGAAGAGATGAAAAATAAGCTTGGTGCAGGTGGTGATTTTGCACAAGGTTATATTGTGGCGTATAAAGTAGGACATCATGTTCAGCATTTGCTGGGTATTGATCAGAAAGTATAGAGAAGCGCAACAACGTATGAGTCACATAGAAGCCAATAAGCTTTCTGTTAAGCTTGAACTTCAGGCTGACTGTTTTGCTGGTGTTTGGGGTAATAAAATGGATGAGAAAGGGATGCTTGAAGATGGGGATTTATAGCAGGCACTAGCTGCTGCGTAGGTTATAGGTGACGATCGTTTACAAGCAACAAAGTCAAGGACGTATCGTACCGGATAGTTTTACTCATGGCACCTCTAGCAGAGTTATACTTGGTTTAAAAAGGCTATGATACGGGTGATTTCAAAAGTTGTAATACTTTTGACACAATTTAGCGAGATAAAAATCGCAATCAGTTAAGCTAATTTTATCCTGACACTGGTTTTTATTATTTATTTTGCGCAGGTATAACTTATTAATAGCATAAATTAATTCTATGTTTTTATTTTTGTTGATAAATGATTTTATGAGTAATATTGATCCAACATTAGTTATTTTATTAGTGTTGGCCGGCTTAGGTATGATTAGCCATAACATAACCATTACGTTGGCAATGTTATTTTTACTGGTTGTTCGCATTACGCCACTTAATAATTTTTTCCCGTGGTTTGAAAAACATAGCTTGACTATTGGTATTTTGATCTTAACTATTGGCGTAATGGCCCCGATCGCTAGTGGTAAGATCTTACCACAAGGTGTTATTAACTCTTTTTTAAACTGGAAATCATTGTTAGCGATTATGATTGGCATTTTGGTATCTTGGCTTGGTAGCAGAGGCGTCTCTTTAATGTCTAATCAACCGTCAACAGTGGCAGGATTATTAGTTGGTACGGTAATAGGGGTTGCTGTTTTCCGCGGTGTTCCGGTTGGTCCATTAATAGCAGCAGGTCTCCTCTCTTTGCTAATTGGCAAGTTATAGTGAGTGTTTCAAGTCTCATTAATTTACAACATCAATTACAGGGGCAACGCCGGTTATTAATACTAAGTGGTAGTAGCAACTGGATTGTTAAACATCTAATGGCGCTTAAGCAAGGAATGATTGGTGATTGGCAAACAATTTCACCTTATTGGCCAGATGCTTTAGTGCCGCAAAAAGCGTCTTTATTGTTAGGCCAAGAGTTCTTGCATGGCGTTTTTGATGCGACAGAAGGTTTTCACACTGAAGCATTACTTATGTTAGCAGGTACACTAAAAGCGGGTAGTTATCTTGTTATTTGTCTACCTGAATGGGTAACCTGGTCGCAACATCCAGATCAGGATAGTCAACGTTGGAATGAAGTGGCAGCGATAATAGCAGTGCCACACTTTGTTTCCCGGTTAAAATACCATCTGCAACAAGATCCTAATGTACTAATATGGCGTGAAGGGAAATCTTTTATCCCTTATGCGTTACCACCATTGCCTCGTTGGTATCAGCCAAATGGTCAAGCCACGCTTGAACAAGAAAAAATTTTGCAAATACTATTGACTAGTGAAGCTGCAATTTGGGCATTAGTTGCACCACGTGGTAGGGGAAAGTCCGCTCTGGCAGGCATGTTGATTGAACGCTGGCCAGGTGAATGTTGGTTGTGTGCACCGGCAAAATCAGCGTCAGCAACAATAACTGACTATACAGATAAAAATATCCGCTATTGGTCAATTGATAATTTATTGGCTTATTGTCAGTTACAAAAAACAATTAAGGTTGATTGGTTAATTATTGATGAAGCGGCAATGATGCCGATTGCCCAATTAACTCAATTAACATACTATTTTCCGCGTTTACTGTTTACTACTACGGTTGATGGTTATGAAGGAACCGGGCGTGGATTTTTGCTGAAACTTTGTGCCCAATTAGCGCAATGTCGTATCCTCACTTTAACCAATCCGATCCGTTGGGCATTAAATGATCCGCTGGAAAATTGGTTAAATAATACTTTATTATTACAAGAATATTTGCCAGAACAAACAACTGCGCTCAAATTAACTAACCATCACATTGAACTGTTACTCATATCGCAGTCTATATTAGTTGAACAGCCAAAATTATTATCAGCCATATATGGTTTGCTAACTAATGCACATTATCGTACTTCACCACTTGATCTAAGACGCTTAATGGATGCGCAAGGGATGAGTTTATTGGTTGCGCAGCAAAAAAATCATCTGCTTGCTGTATTGTGGGTAGTGGATGAAGGTGGTTTACCTGCTTCGCTTGCCCATGAAATATGGGCTGGGCGACGTCGGCCAAGAGGGAATTTAGTTGCCCAATCTTTAGCCGCACACAGTTATTTTCCGCAAGCTGTGCAAATGAATTCCCAGCGAATAAGTCGTATTACCGTTGCTGCTGCTTTTCGTCGCCAGGGGATCGCGATCAAATTATTGACTTTTTATAAACAACAGGCGATAAAACAGGGGAAAGATTTTCTCTCTGTCAGCTTCGGTTATTGTGCAGAATTGCAGGCATTATGGCAGCAAAATGGTTTTCATTTGGTCAGGATCGGCAGCCGTAAAGAAGCAAGTAGTGGTTATTATACTGCCATGGCAGTATTGCCATTATCAACAGCGGCTGAACAATTGGTTTCGCGGGCTCAATATTTGTTACAGAGGGATGCTTTTTATCTTAATCAATTAACCGGATTAACACTAACTGCAATTAACGATGATCAACTAAATGATGAAGATTGGCAGATTTTAGCTGGCTTCGCGTATGGTAATCGAAGTTTTTCATCTACCTATCCGGCAATTCGTCGGTTATTAATGCAAACTTCGCTAGCTTTAGTGGCCAGCCGGAGCCATTGTGAACATAATGTGCCCATTGATATATGTTGTCATCGCTTAAACTTGACAGGGCAAAAAATGTGGTTAAAACAGGTGCGTAATGATATTGCGGCGGCATTATCTGAATTAGACTGGCAACGTGCAGAAAAGCTTAAATCATGGGTTAATACTACTTTTGCTTAGGTCAGTCATCTTCATCGTCCCATTTATCATTAAAATCACGATGAGGAGGAGGTTTGGGTTTATTATCTAAAAAACGTTTAGGATCAATCTATTGCATCTGTTTAACTGCACTCCAAATGATACCAATTAACACTAGTATAATAATCCACCAGTAATCAGCTAACCAATACATAAACTTTTTTCATTAGCAAATGTTGTAAATAAAAGTATACTCTGTTTTCCTTTATCATATAGCGATTATTGATTTTGTATGGGTATACCCCGAATTTTTCTGATTATAGTGGGTTAGATTTCTATTGTCTTAGCGACATTGGGTTTACTTTTACCGTTATTACTCACAACACCTTTTTTGCTTTTAGCCGCCTGGTGTTTTGCTCACTCATTGCTACGTTTTCATTACTGGTTACTTTATAAATCGTGGTTTGGAAAATATATTCGCCATTGGCAACAACATAAAGCGCTGCCTAGAGGTGTTAAAATTAAGCTAATTATTATTATTTTATTAAGCTTTGCATTTTCACTTTGGTTAATAGCGGTTTGGTGGATCCAAGGGGGATTGTTAATTATCTTAGGGCTCTTAGTTTGTTATATATTAAGGTTGCCAGAAATTGATAAGGCAAAACAGTAGAACAATCTATTATTGCGAAATAATATAATTCGTGAGCTTAGATTTTTAATCATAATAATATATCCTGCATAATTTTCTGATAAATAAGACTTAATTGTTGTAAATCAGCAGCGCTAACACATTCGTCAACTTTATGGATGGTTTCATTCAAAGGTCCTAATTCAACAATTTGTGCGCCCATTTTAGCAATAAAACGGCCATCAGATGTTCCACCATCCGTTGATAGTTGAGGTTTATAGCCGCAATATTCTTCTATCACCTGACTAACAATATCAATTAATTTGCCTTTTTTTGTTAAGAAAGAATGACCAGAGAATGACCACTCAATTTTATAATTGAGTTGATATTTTCTTAGGATGGTTTCAACTTGTTGGCGAATTTGTTGCTCAGTGAGCTCGTTACTAAAACGGAAATTAAATTTTATGACTGATTCACCAGGAATAATGTTGTTACTGCCAGTACCTGAATGAAAATTTGATATTTGCAGGCCGGTGGGAGGGAAAAAAGCATTACCCGTATCCCATTTTTTATTAATAAGCTCGTTTAAAAAAGGTAATGAGCTATGTATCGGATTATTGGCTAAATGTGGATAAGCGATGTGCCCTTGTGTTCCATGTATGGTAAGTTTAGCAGTCAATGATCCCCGTCGACCATTTTTGATAGTATCAGCGAGCCTAGCCTGACTAGAAGGTTCACCTACTATACAATAATCAATTTTTTCATTGCTTTTCATTAACTTATCAACCACTTTTACCGTTCCATTAGTGGCTTTAGCTTCTTCGTCTGAGGTAATTAAGAAGGCTAATCGGCCAGTATGATTGGGATAATGGTCAATAAATCTTTCAGCGGCAACAATCATTGCAGCAAGCGAACCTTTCATATCGGCTGCCCCTCGACCATAGAGCAGTCCGTTCTTTAATTTTGGGGTAAAAGGAGGATAACTCCAATCCTGTGTAGCACCTGCTGGTACGACGTCGGTATGTCCAGCAAAAGCTAGCGTTTCACCTTGATTCCCATGATATGCCCATAGATTGGTGGTGTCGTCGAAGGACATAATTTCAATTGAAAAACCAAGTTTTCTTAATCGGTCAATTAAAATAGTTTGACAGCCATGGTCATCAGGGCTAATTGATGGTTGTTGAATAAGTTGTTGCGCAAGCTTAAGAACAGGACAAAGCATAGTTAGCCTCTGGGTTGCGTAAATTGTTGGTATTCGTCTATTGAAAAACCGAGCAGATAACGGTTGTCCATAGTTGCTAATATCGGGCGTTTAATAATTGCCGCATGATCTAAGATTAACTCTCTAGCACTAGCTGCATCGACAATATTCGCTTTTTCGACATCGGCCAATTTTTTCCAGGTCATACCACGTTTATTGATCAAGGCTTCCCATCCTAAATGTTGAATGAAAATATTGAGTAATTCAATTGAGATCCCATCAGTACGATAATCATGGAATTGATAGTTTATATGATGATTATCTAGCCACTGGCGTGCTTTTTTGATAGTATCACAATTTTTTATCCCATAAAGTATGTAACTTGCTAATGTTGACATCATAATTTCCTTTTTTGCTATCTAGCTAAGAATCTCTATAATGCTGCAAAATACGATAACAATCTATCTATATAAGGCTACTATTAAGTAGAGTATTTATTAAAAATTAACTATAAAAATATTAAATGAAATATATTTTACATCACATGAAATAATACGTTAATTGATAAATGCATATAAAGGTATTATGTTCTAGGTGATGCGCTTTTAATAAAGCATTTCCTCTGCCTTTAATGAGATTTTGTCTATTATTCAGTTTACTTAGCGAGCGCGCATATAAACAAGGCAGACTTCTAAGCGAGAACGCACATTCAGTTTTTTCAATAAGTTACGTATATATGTACTTTAACCGTCTCTTCTGAGATAAATAGGGCTTTAGATATTTCTCTATTTTTTAAGCCATTAGCAATTTCACGTAATACCTCAAATTCACGTTTGATTAATGAAGAAAGCGAATCCTGATATTGATGGCGATTATTTAAATACTGATGAATTTGATTACTAAAAACTGGTAACCCATTTGCTGCACTTTTTAGGCTATTAAGTAACATATCTAATTCACAATTTTTTAATAAATAACCATTAGCGCTAGCATCGATGGCATTATATACATCAATTCTATTAGCCGGAAAAGAAAGAATTAATATATAAGATTTGATCCCTTCTTTTCTAATTTGTCGAATCACTTCAGTGACCATACATATTAGTTATATTCATATCCATCATGATAATATATGGTTTTAATTGATTGGCTATGTTAATAACATAAATACCATTACTTACTTCGGTGGCTACACTAAATTCGTGTGAGTTTTAATGAGTTGTTTTAAATTATGACGTATTAAAGGGTGTTCATCAACCAACATTATTGAGTGATTAGACATAGTATATTCCTTTTTAAATGCCTGTAGAAATAAATGGTGTTTTTATAACTGATTTTAATTATTAGTCTTTAAAGTTTTTTAAGAAAAAAAACATTGTAAGAATATAAGAAAAACAATATTAATGAAATAACCAAAAGGTAATTATCTTAAATAAAAACCACATAGATTTTAATAATCTTAAATTTTATAATTATAAAAAAATTAATTATCTAAATGTAACCCGTTTTATATTTTAAATTTAATATTATTTAGTTATGTTCATTTCTTTGATACGATTTTTAAGTTTGGCTGGTTTCTATAGAAATTGTTGCATATGTCATGATTTCATTCATAGAGATTACTATAATAAGGTTGTTTTTGATAAATAAAACCTTTTAAGGACACACACAATGGATGAAAAATTAAAACAAAGTGCGCTTCATTTTCATGAATTTCCCCGACCAGGCAAAATTGAAGTTACACCAACTAAACCATTAACATCACAAAGAGATCTGGCACTCGCTTATTCCCCAGGTGTCGCATATCCTTGTCTTGAAATTGTGGCTGATCCTCTAGCGACTTATAAATATACCGCTAAAGCTAATTTAGTCGCGGTTGTTTCCAATGGTACCGCAGTGTTAGGACTCGGTAATATTGGTGCTTTGGCCGGCAAACCTGTTATGGAAGGAAAAGGGGTTTTATTTAAAAAATTTTCCGGTATTGATGTATTTGATATCGAAATAGACGAATCTAACCCGGATAAATTAATTGATGTTATTGCCGCATTAGAGCCTACCTTTGGGGGCATCAATTTAGAAGATATTAAAGCACCAGAATGCTTTTATATTGAGAAAAAACTGCGTGAAAAAATGCAAATCCCGGTTTTCCATGATGATCAGCATGGTACAGCAATTATTTCAACAGCAGCAATATTGAACGGTTTGCGGATAGTTAATAAAAAAATTGACCAGGTTCGTTTAGTGGTTTCAGGTGCGGGAGCGGCTTCTATTGCCTGTATGAATTTATTGGTTGCATTAGGTCTTAACCGTAGCAATATTATTGTTTGTGATTCAAAAGGGGTGATTTATCTTGGCCGTGATCAAGCGATGGATGAAACCAAAGCTGCTTATGCCATCGAGGATAATGGTTCGCGTACATTGGCAGATGTTATTCCTGGAGCAGATATTTTTTTAGGTTGTTCGGCTCCCGGAGTGCTGACTGAGGAAATGGTAAAGTCTATGGCTAGTGCGCCGCTTATCTTAGCATTAGCGAATCCGGAACCAGAAATTATTCCTTCGTTAGCAAAAGCATCTCGACCTGATGCCATTATCTGCACAGGGCGTTCCGACTATCCTAATCAAGTAAATAATGTACTTTGTTTTCCTTTTATTTTTCGTGGCGCGTTAGATGTTGGTGCAACAACAATTAATGAAGAGATGAAACTAGCGTGTGTCCAGGCTATTGCTGATTTGGCATTAGCTGAACAGAATGATGTAGTTGTTTCAGCCTATGGTGATCAGGATTTAAAATTTGGTGCTGATTATATTATTCCAAAACCGTTTGATCCTCGCTTAATTGTTAAGATTGCGCCGGCAGTGGCTAAAGCTGCGATGGCATCTGGTGTGGCAACACGACCAATTGAAGATTTTGATTCTTATATAGAAAAGCTTAATGAGTTTGTCTATAGCACTCATCTATTTATGAAACCCATTTTTTCTTTGGCACGTAAAGAGAAAAAACGTATTGTATTAGCAGAGGGTGAAGAAGAAAGAATATTACATGCAGCGCAAGAATTAATATCTTTAAATTTAGCTTATCCCATTTTAATTGGTCGATCAAGTGTTATTGAAAAGCGGATTGAAAAACTTGGTTTACAGATTGAAATTGGTAAAGATTTTGAGTTGATTAACAATGAAAACGATCCTCGATTCAAAACCTATTGGCAACAATATTATAACTTAATGAAGCGCCAAGGTGTTTCAAAAGAAATGGCGCGAAGAGAAGTGATAAATAATCCAACTTTAATCGGTACGTTGATGATATACCAGGGGGAAGCAGATGGCATGATTTGTGGAACTATTGGTAGTTATAATCAACATTTCGCCATTATAAAAAATATTCTTGGCTTCCGGCTGAATAATTCAGTTGCTGGCGCGATGAATGCACTTATGTTGCCGACAGGAAATACTTTTATTGCAGATACCTATGTAAATGATAATCCAACGCCAGAGGAGCTAGCCGAAATTACTCTTATGGCGGCACAAGCAGTCAGGCGTTTTGGTATTGAGCCTAAAGTTGCACTATTATCTCGTTCAAGTTTCGGTTCTTCAGACTGTCCGTCAGCACAAAAAATGCGTAAAACGCTGGCTTTAGTCAAACAGGCCGAGCCGGAGTTGGAAATTGATGGTGAAATGCGTGGTGATGCGGCGTTAGTCGAAGCCATCCGACGAGATGTCATGCCGGATAGTTCACTAAAAGGATCAGCTAATTTATTGATTATGCCTAATATGGAAGCTGCACGCATTAGTTATAACTTGCTTCGTGTCACCAGTTCTAATGGCGTAACTGTGGGGCCAGTATTAATGGGAGTGGCAAAACCGGTGCACATATTAACCCCGATTGTATCGGTACGACGTATTGTTAACATGGTAGCGCTTGCGGCAGCGGAGGCACAAACTCAGCCATTATAGAATAAAATTAATTAACGATTTAGACCTCTGTACAACTAATTACAGAGGTTTTTTATTTTCTGACATATAAAATATAGTTGCAAATTTTGTTGATTGGTGGTTTAGAAATGGATTAAAAATGGTTAATTAATTACTAATGATACCTTTTCCCTTTTATTTATTATTAAATAACTTAAAAATTGCCAGTAAGGTCCTCTAATAATGATGCAATTAAGCCAGTGCTTTTCCTATCGATATTTAAACATTGTACT
>JBGDCZ010000053.1:0-12134 GCA_048493715.1 Arsenophonus endosymbiont of Dermacentor nuttalli
AATAATCCTGTTTTTTAAACCAAAAAAGTGAAATTTAAGGTTGACTTTAAAGACGGTTATTAAATAAATGCTTAATGGCAAAAGTAGTTAATGGGACTTTTTGATTATAAATTACCAATTACCAATATTAGATATTGGCGAACTAATTTTTGTTAACAGAATTATAAAATATGGACCGATGAGGTATTTGTCGTGCCGCTCGGTACTAGTGCACCAGAAACCATAACGACAATATCACCTTGTTCACCCATATTGTTTGCTAAAGCAACTTGCTTACCAATACGATAGAAATCGTCTGTAGAAGTAATTTCGGTCACTAATTGCGGAATAACACCTTTAACTAATAATAATTGACGGGCAGTTTCTTCATTAGTTGTTAAAGCAAGGATCGGCGCTGTTGGAAAATATTTCCGCACTGACTTAGCTGATTTACCACCATAGGTTGCCACGATAATCAATTGAGAATTTAACTTCTCCGCCATTTCAACTGCGCCACGGCAAACTGCTTCAGTAATGCGTAATTTTTGACCTAATTTACCATCATCAATGCGGCTTGGCATAACTCGATCAGTACGATCACAAATGGTCGCCATAATTTTTACCGCTTCGATAGGATATTTTCCTTTTGCACTTTCGCCAGACAGCATAACCGCATCAGTACCGTCCAGAATTGCATTGGCGACATCACCAGCTTCAGCACGGGTAGGGCGAGGGTTTTTAATCATCGAATCTAACATTTGGGTGGCGGTAATAACGACTTTACGGGCAGCGACGCATTTTTCGATCATCATTTTTTGTGCAAAAATAACTTCTTCTACCGGAATCTCGACGCCAAGATCACCGCGTGCTACCATGATACCATCCGAGGCCTCTAAAATTTCATCGAAATTGTTTAACCCTTCTTGGTTTTCAATTTTAGCTATTATTTGGATATTTTTACCACCATGCTTTTCCAAATGGGCACGGATTTCTTCCACATCAGAGCGTTTGCGAATAAAGGAAGCGGCAATAAAATCCACACCTTGCTGACAACCAAAAATCAGATCTTGCTTATCTTTGTCGGCCAATGCGGGTAAACCAATTGATACGCCAGGTAAGTTAACGCCTTTATTTTCACCCAAATCGCCATTATTTAATACCCGACAAGTGACTTCGCTAGCGGTAACGGATAACACTTCCATACTGATTAAGCCATCATCAACTAGAATAGTATTACCTGGTTTAAGATCGGCGGGTAAACCTGCGTAGGTCACGGCAACACGATCTTGATTGCCTATTACTGAGCTATCGGTGGTAAAGGTGAAATTTTGCTCAGCAGTTAGCGATACATCATGGCCACCTTCAAGCCGCATTGTGCGTATCTCTGGCCCTTTAGTATCTAATAATATAGCTGCCTGTTGTTTTTTTTTAGTACAGACCACTCGAAGATTTTTAATTCGTTGACCATGTTCTGCATGATCACCATGTGAGAAGTTTAGCCGCATGACATTCATGCCAGCATCAAGTAATTGTGAGAGTTTTTCTTCAGATTCAGTTTTGGGGCCGATAGTACAAACAATTTTGGTTTTTTTCATGAAAATTAATCTACAGTTTTATAGCAGTATTTTATTAATTAATTGCGGTGCTTATATCAGGTTTTTGCTTTGATATAGGTTATACGCCGTAACGAATAGCTAAAAATCTACTGGTATTTAATAACGATAAATAAGGAACAAGTATAAATATCATGTGTTGTTATTGCAACTGGCAGCTAATTTGTCTGTACTATCATTTAATATATAGCTCATTATGATATTAATGCTTAGTACTATTCATAATATCAACACAAAATCAACAAAAAAATAAACGAATAGCCAGGATATTTTATAGCAGACAATAACACCGGTAAATTTTATCTGAAATCTAAAATTTGCTAGAAAATATTTGGTTAAATAGACCGTTTATTTATATACTAACTGGGTAATAATATATTTTATGATAAATAAAGGTAAATATTTACTATTTAATTTTTAAATAGGATATTTATGTTTAATCCGGTTAAATAATAGCTAAACAAATCGTGGTATAACTGCGAAAATTCAGCTTGATAGAGTAGGAAATCTTCTCATCTCGTCATCAGCAAATAGGGCTCAATTTTACCAATCTCTACAAGGTGTTAACATCTCTACAAGGTGTTAACAATAGTGCTATCTCATTATCGGTAACGTCGGCAGTTGCGATGTTTAGCGGTACAGGATCGAGCACTTGCTAGCGCAAATAACCCAACGGTATTAACACAATACATGAACATAACATTATCAGAAGATGAACAGCTACTGCCAAATATCACTTTGGCTACCACAACCAGCGTAGATCCTGAGATATCGTTGTATTCGCAATCAAATACCTTGCACAATTTAGCTGGTAATATTAGTAATCATCGGTTTTCATCCGCTGACCCGAATTTTGATCTGGTTGGAGAAGCAGAGCATTTTGCAGAACAAGTTATCGATCTTACAGCATATATATAAATGAATTAGAAACTGAACGAGCTACACAGTAAGCAACAAGGCGAGGCTCTACCGCTTTAGGTACAGGGTCATCTGGTGCTCATTCTTCTCTCAATATTGAAAATTTAGAGAGCTTATTGCAGCAGCAAGAGCACTATTTGAGCAAGTAAATATTGGCGACAGCCATTATTATCAGTCGCAGGATCATTGGACAGGGTAAATCAAAACAGCGTTGACACTATCTCTTCAAATAGAGCGCCAGTTGAAGATGATGAGATATCAAGTAACTGAAAATAGACCAATAATAGGTGAAAACTAACCATAGTTAGACGGTTAAATTAATAAAAATACAATTATTCTAATAACATAGGCATAAATAGTGTAATTTATGATGTGATTTAATATTAGTTATGGGATCATTTTAGTGACGATATTTATTAACAGCTATAGCCAAATCTCTGTTATGGCTATTTGCCCTTTAATTGTTTGCAGATCAAATCTGATAAATTATGACAACAAATTTTGTTCAACAAATTGCCAGTTAACCAGTGACCAACAATTTGTTAAATATTCTGCTCGTGCATTACGATAATTTATAATATGCATGCTCCCAGATATCGATAGTTAATAGTGGTTTATCATTATCGGTAAGCGGAGTTGCGGGATTTGAGGTATTGACTATACTGAGTTTGTTGTTGGTCTTTTTGACTAACCATGTCCATCCTGAACAAAAATTCTTAAGGGCTGTATCGGTAAACTGTTGCTTAAATTTATCAAAGTGTTGATTAATTTCTTCCGCTATTTTGCCCTTTAGCTCACCACCGGCATTAGGGGCTAAACAATGCCAATAAAAGGTATGATTCCACACTTGAGTGGCATTATTAAAAATTCCACGCTGGTCGGTTTTTATGACTTCTTCTAATGATTTATTTACAAAATTAGTATTTTTAATCAATTTATTTAAATTAATGATATAAGTGTTATGGTGTTTGTCATAATGGTACTCTAACGTTTTTTGAGAAATATGCGGTTCTAAAGCATTTTTTGCATAAGGTAATGCAGGTAATTTGAAAGACATTGCCGACTTCTATTTCATCCGTTTTGTGCAACCATGTTATTAATATCGGATATCACTACATTGAAATTATCGTTTTTTAATATTAATAACTGACTAATTATGTTAATTAATTTTTATTAAATTTTGGTGGAACATAAAATAAAATAGCGGCAAAGGGTTATCATGTATTGATAGAAAATGGTATTCTATATCAATGTTATGTTTGTAGTGTGGCATAATAGCCAATTTAGTTTTTAAGGAAGTGAGAATGACGACTATTGAAAAGATTGAACGCCAGATAAAAGAAAATCCAATCCTATTATACATGAAAGGTTCACCCAAATTTCCCAGTTGTGGTTTCTCGGCACAGGCTGTTCAGTCTCTTTCTGCTTGTGGTGAACGTTTTGCTTATGTAGATATTTTGCAACATCCTGATATTCGCAGTGAATTGCCTAAATATACTAACTGGCCGACATTTCCTCAGCTATGGATTGAAGGTGAATTGATTGGTGGCTGTGATATTATTATTGAAATGTATCAGCAGGGTGAATTGCAAAAATTGATCACCGCAACGGCAGATAAATATCGCACTTCAACAGAGCCTGGCGCTGAGTAGCTAACTAATCTTTATAAAATATGATGAGCAAGAAGGCAGTGAAATAGTGTGTTACCACTGCCTTTCTCTCTTAATACGTGTTGAGCGGCCAGCCCCCTAACTTTTTCCATTTATTGACAATTTCACAAAACAGTAATGCCGTTCTATCTGTATCGTAAAGTGCGCCATGCGCCTGTTTGCCATCAAAAGGGATCCCCGCGGTATAACAAGCTTTAGCTAAAATTGTCTGACCAAAAACCAGTCCACTGAGTGCCGCGGTATCGAAAGTCGCAAAAGGGTGGAACGGGTTGCGTTTTAGATTTGCTCGTTGAGTAGCAGCCATAATAAAACTGTGATCAAAACTGGCGTTATGAGCAACAATAATTGCCCGATTGCAATCGTTACTTTTAACACCTTTTCTAACCATTTTAAAAATTGCATGTAAAGCTGTATATTCATCAACGGCTCCACGTAACGGGTTTGTTGGGTCGATACCGGTGAAAGCCAGTGCAGTCGCTTCTATATTTGCACCGGCAAAAGGCGTTATATGGAAATGAAGTTTTTCATCAATCTCTAGCCAACCTTGTTGATCCATTTTTAGCGTCATGGCCGCAACTTCTAATAGTGCATCGTTTTGTGCATTAAACCCGCCAGTTTCAACATCGATAACCACAGGGTAATAACCTCGAAAACGCTTTGCCAGTGTGTTTACGCTATTTTTTTTATTAGACATTTGCTTAAGACTTTATACTTAAGAATAATAGATATTATGCCAAATTTTAGCTAAAATGCATTAAATTGGCTTAAGTAAAGAAAATGTATGGATAAATGCTTAAACTATGACACAAAAGGTCAGTTATCTAGAGCAGTACTGGCATTTTTATTTTCTATTAACTCAATTTTATAGCCATCAGGATCTTCGACAAATGCGATAATGGTTGTGCCCCCTTTTACCGGTCCTGCTTCACGAGTAACTTTGCCTCCTGCTTGACGTATGCTATCGCATGTATCTGCCACGTTATCGACCCCTAAGGCGATATGACCAAAGGCGGTACCCATCTCATAGCGTTCAACCCCCCAATTATAAGTTAGTTCGATCACTACACCTTTACTTTCATTATCATAGCCAACGAAGACAAGTGAATATTTATATTCAGGATTTTCACTTGTACGTAATACACGCATACCTAATATTTCAGTATAAAAATGGATAGAGCGTTGAAGATCTCCAACACGTAACATGGTATGAAGTAAGCGCATATTAAGCCTCTTTTTTAAGTTGAAAAACCATTCATTACATATTTAATATAACGTGATTTTTACTATTATTTCAATTTATATAGGGTGTTGATTAATTAAAAGTTACAATATAACCACTTATGTTGTTAATGTTGGATATTGGCAATGTAAATAAGTTGTTATGCTAACTTTATAATAGTTATTCAACGATAATTCTTAGCTGATGTTATTATAGACTATTTATTGCCATAAATATTGTAATCTGAACAATTATATTTATTCATAAGTTATGTTTGGTGACGACAAACCAATTAACTTTTTATTATTGCTAGTTACTAATTTATTAGTCTATTACTTAAATATCATTTTTATTTTCAAATTATATGTTGACTTATTAGCTTATTTTATTTGGTCTTATTTACATAAGATATAATATGTATTTATTAGTTTTTTCAACTTTAAGGTGATTTATTAAAAATAAATATAGAGTTACTATCTAAGTATAGCTGAATAAATGCTTTTAAGAAAATTTATAACAAATTGTTTTATAATAACTTTTATTTTTTATTGCCTATTTTTTGCAAATTAAAAATAATATTAATATAAAACATATAGAATAAAATTTAGATTGAGACTATCCTTGTCAGGATATTTAACTAATAGCCTTTTGTTTTATATAGTAAATATGTGGGTAATGATTATAACACTAATTAAGTCAACTTAATATACTAATAATGAAAGATAAATTTATATATTTTTATGCTAAATATGAATTTAAATATTTACGCATTTCTATATTAATATCTTAGTGAATAGAAATGGATATATATATTCTAAAATATTAATTGGCAATTTAATAATTATAGATATAGATGGTATTCTATTTTTAAGGAGGAACAATTGGAATCGAAAATAGGAACTGATCTTGCACGTTTAGTTCGAGTCTGGCGGGTATTGATTGATCATCGTCTGAAACCATTAAAGCTTACCCAAACTCATTGGATAACCTTATATAACATTAGCCCATTACCGCCTGATTAGTCACAAATTCAACTGCCAAAGCAATAGTATTGAACAACCATCACTAGTTAGAACCCTCGATCAATTAGAAGAAAAGGAATTGATTACTCGTCATACCTGCGTGAACGATAGACGAGCGAAAAGAATTAAATTAACAGAACAGTCGATGAAACTTATCAACGAAGTGGATGGTGTAATTGAAAAAACACGAAATGAGATATTAGGAGATATTACACATGATGAATTAAATATACTTTATTCATTGATATTACAACTCGAGTTAAAATATCATTCGTAAGTAAATGGTTGAGTAATATAAAAAGATTAAATGGCGTTATAGATCGAGGCATCCGCGGCTAATTATTTTAAATGTAGCCGCGGGAGGCTATTTAAGTTGAATTAACGATGTGAAACCGTAATGTTATTTCCGCTACCTATGATAGATACACGTTGTCCATAACGGAAACTATTTGGATCACCTTTTTGCACCACAGAGATTACACGGCCATTATCCAGCCGAATTTCCAATTGAATGCCTTTAGTTTTGTTAAGTGCCCTTTGAACATTTTGGCCGGCAACACCACCGGCGATAGCACCCGCTGTGGTTGCAAGGGTTTTTCCAGTGCCCCCGCCAACAGTATTACCTAATAGACCACCAAGAACAGCTCCACCGAGCGCCCCAATGATGTTTTCGTCACCACCGGCCTGAATATTAACCGGAGTTACGCGAGTAATTGTACCATAGGTTACACTTTGTACTTGTTTAGCTTGAGAAGCGGTATAAGTGTCCCCAGAAAGACTATCTGTGTTTATACAGCCGGATAAAGCTGTAACTGTAAAAATACCGACGAGAACTTGCTTTAACATGATTACTCCTTTTGGAAATCTGATTTGCAGTGTAATAATAATTATGAATAAATAGAAATCATAATTTATTGACTATAAACACACTGGATAATCAGACAAATAGCAAAATTAATTTACTTACTACAATCTAAATATAGCCTAAACATTAATAATTTTTTCTTAAAGTAAGAAATTTAGCTTAATTAAGCTAATTTTAATTAAAATATTTGTAACATATTATTTTTATATATTATTTCGATGAGTTAAATATTTTAAAGTAAAAACTGGCAACAGAAAAATATTAAATGATTGAAGCGTAGTATAAAGAAAAAATAATCAGAGGGCAAACATGCAAGCAGGTCACTATATAGGTGTTATGTCAGGCACAAGCCTTGATGGGGTCGATGTTGTTTTAGCCGAGATTGATGATAAAAAGGTAGTTCAATTAGGCGAGATTTCATCATTACCATTTCCAGCTGAACTAAAAAATCAAGTCTTGTCTATATGTAAAGGTCAAGCGGTGAAATTATCAAAAATAGGTGAAATTGATTATGATCTAGGCACTTTCATATGCTGATGCGGTCAATAAGCTATTGAAACATTTATCATTACAGCTTCGGACAATCGTATTATTTTAACTATTGGTGGCATCGCTAATCTGACTATTTTGTTTGGGAATTTAACGAGTAAAGGATATGATACCGGGCCAGGAAATATGCTGTTGGATATTTAGGTGAATCAACATTTAAATAAACCCTATGTTAATAATGATAATTGGGCGCACTCAGGGCAGATTAATGAATTGCTACTAACTGAAATGCTTGCTGATTCTTATTTTAAGCGGCCAGTGCCGAAGAGTACCGGCAGAGAATATTTTAATCTGGCATGGTTACAAAAATATCTAACATCATACTCGAATTTGTCGGCACAGGATGTACAAGCTACATTAGCAGAATTAACGATCCGTTCGATTGTTGAGCAGGTTTTACTTTTTAGAGCGGCGGATTGCTTGTTAGTTTGTGGTGGGGGCGCTAAAAATAGTCATCTTATGGCACGCCTATAAAGAATTGTTACCCAACATTGTGGTAGCAGCAACAGATAAATATGGCTTGAGGGGTCATAATATGGAAGCGTTTGCTTTTGCTTGGTTAGCGGCTCGTACTTTATCGGGTTTACCAGGTAATTTACCGTCGGTTACCGGTGCCAGGCAATAAGCTGTTTTAGGTACAATTTATCCAGCCAATAGCGCATAACATCATAACCAGGCAGAGGCAGAAAATGACAGAAAAAATTCAGTTGGATATTGCTAACTCCAGACGAGAATATACTAAAGGAGGATTAAGACGCAAAGATTTAACCAACGAACCATTGGTTTTATTTGAACGTTGGTTAAAACAGGCTTATGAAGCAAAATTTGCCGATCCGACTGCAATGTGCGTTGCTACGGTCGATAGTGATGGACAGCCATATCAGCGAATGGTATTACTAAAACATTACGATAACGATGGATTAATATTTTATACCAATTTATCTAGTCGTAAGGCACAACATATCGCCCATAATAATAAGGTTAGTTTGTTATTTTCCTGGCATCAGCTAGAGCGTCAGGTTTGTTTCCTAGGTGAAGCAAAAAAACTCTCTCCGCTGGAGGTAATAAAATATTTTCATAGTCGACCAAAAGATAGTCAAATAGCGGCCTGGGTTTCTCAGCAATCAGCAAAAATTTCTGCTCGAAGTATTTTAGAAAATAAGTTTTTTGAATTAAAACAAAAAGTTAAAAATGGTGAAATTCCTTTACCCAGTTTTTGGGGGGGATACCGTGTCAAATTTGACAGTGTTGAATTTTGGCAAGGTGGCACTAAGCGATTACATGATCGATTTTTGTATCAATGGCAACATGATCATTGGCAAATTGATCGACTGGCTCCTTAAGCAGAAAAAATGATTTTTAACTGGCACTTATTTGACTAGCGTTTTATTCTTGCGCAAATAAAAAAATTAATGGAGTCATCGATGTTTAGCAAGAACTTAATTGAACAATTGCAAGAGCGGGGGTTAATTGCCCAGTTGACGGATGAAAAGGCATTAATAGAGAAACTCTCACAAGGATCAGTGACTCTCTATTGTGGATTTGATCCTACCGCTGATAGCTTGCACTTAGGACATTTGGTTCCTTTGCTATGTTTAAAGCGTTTCCAGCAAATGGGGCATAAACCAATTGTGTTAGTTGGTGGAGCCACAGGCTTAATTGGTGATCCCAGTTTTAAAGCCACTGAGCGTAAATTAAACACCACCGAAACTGTACAACAATGGGTAGAAAAAATACGTCAACAGGTTGCGCCATTTCTTAATTTTGATGGTGGTGAAAATAGTGCCAAGATGGTTAATAACTATGATTGGTTTGGTCAAATGGATGTATTGACCTTTTTACGGGATATTGGCAAACATTTTTCTGTTAATCAAATGATCAATAAAGAAGCCGTAAAACAACGTCTTGATCGCGATGATGCCGGTATTTCTTTTACTGAATTATCCTATAATTTGCTCCAGTCATATGATTTTGCCAAGCTTAATCATGAACATAATGTCGAATTACAGATAGGTGGATCTGATCAATGGGGCAACATTACTTCAGGCATTGATCTCACCCGTCGTCTGCATCAAAAACAAGTTTTTGGTCTAACGGTGCCTTTAATTACTAAGTCTGATGGCACTAAATTCGGTAAGACAGAAGCAGGTACTGTTTGGTTAGATCCGCAAAAAACCAGTCCATATAAGTTTTATCAATTTTGGGTCAACACTGCTGATGCGGATGTTTATCGTTTCCTTAAATTTTTTACTTTCATGCCAATTAAGGAAATCGATGCCTTGCAAAAAGAGGATCAAAATAGCGGTAAGGCACCAAGAGTTCAGTATGTTTTAGCGGAAAAAGTAACCCAGCTAGTACATGGCGATGACGGTTTGCAGGCGGCTAAACGCATCACGGAAAGTTTGTTTTCCAACACGATTGACGCCTTAACGACAACTGATTTTGCCCAATTAGCGCAAGATGGCATACCGATGATTAAATTGAATTCAGGTGCTGATTTACAGCAAGCATTAGTTGAGGCGAAACTGGTTCCTTCACGCGGACAAGCCAGAACTATGATTACGTCTAATGCGGTAATGATTAATGGTAATAAATGTGCTGATGCTGAGTATATTTTTACTGCTGAAGATCGTCTATTTGGTCGTTATTCTTTGATTAGACGGGGTAAAAAACATTACTGTTTAATCGATTGGCAATAAGTTGGTTAGCGGCAGGGTAAATGAGTTCATGTTAGTGCTTATTTAACAATAGCAGTTAACTTTATTTGTCTTGATTGGATTAATTATTAAAATATTAATCGATTGGTTAGTTAACAATGATTTTGTCTTATAATAAAAAATATCATGAAAAATAAAATGAGTGGTAAATGAAAAGCGTTCTTTCAATTCAGTCACATGTGGTTTTTGGGCATGCAGGTAATAGTGCTGCGGTTTTTCCTATGTGACGTATGGGAATTGATGTATGGTCGCTAGATACGGTTCAATTTTCTAATCATACGCAATATCCACAATGGACAGGTAGTGAACATTTAACGGATATTGTTAATGGTATTAGCAAAATCCAGCAATTAAAACAACGTAATGCGGTTCTAACGGGTTATATTGGGTCTGCTGAGCAAGGTAAAGCCATTATTGAAATCTTTAGACAAATAAAAACAATTAATCCTGCTGTTTGGTATTTTTATGATCCGGTAATGGGGCATGCATGCCGAAAAAGGCTGCATTGTCGCTCCTGGTGTGGCTGAATTCTTATGTCATGAGGCTTTACCTGTTTGCGATATAATGGCACCTAATTTATTAGAGCTTGAAACCTTAGTTGGAAAAACTATTACTAATGTTGAGCAAGCTTTATCCGCAGCCAGAAAATTATGACAAAAAGGGCCTAAAACAATTTTAGTAAAACATCTCAGTCGCGCCGGTTATCATGCCGACTTTTTTGATATGCTGTTAGTGACACACGAACATTGCTGGCATATCAGTCGCCCACTGATTGATTTTGGTGACAAGCAACCGGTAGGAGTTGGTGATCTTACCAGCGACTTAATGCTAGTCAATTTATTAAAAGTGAGTGTTTAGCCGATGCATTAGAGCATGTGACAGCAGCATTTTATGAAGTTATGCACGACCAAAGCAATGAAAAAATATGAATTACAATTGGTTGCTGCGCAGGATAAGATGGTAAATTCTGCTCATCACTTTAAAGCTGTACAGCTTGATTAACTGTTTTAGCGAATAATGTTGCTCTTCAAGCTAATGCAAACTTGAAGAGCAAACCGAAAGCGAAAATTTAAACTAAACCTTCCGTATTTAATGCTTCTTGCACACCATTATGTGGCTTAATCTTTTCTGCAATCTACTGTTGTAGATGTTGGTATTGGTTAAGAACAACATTAACCACTGCTGCCCAACGATAGAGGGTAAATAAATAAGCATCAGCAATGGTAAAGTGTTCACCGGCAATAAATTTACGCTTGGCTAATAAATTCTCTGTATAACTGAATTTGCGATCAATAATTTTATCGCGATTACACGGTAATTGTCAGGTGTTCAAGGTGAAAAGAGCGGGCTAAAACCTTTATGTAGCTCTGTGGCAATATAGTTAACTAATTCTAATTGATGGTAACGTTGTAGAGTGTCTGGTGGGGCGATCAATTTATCGTTTGCGCCAGCAGCTTGATCATCAATATATTGTAAAATAATGGCATTTTCAATCAAAATAAAATAAAACCACCAACAATAGTCATTAACAGTTACCAATAGCCGACATTTTATTATTAATTTACTGTTTTATATTGTTTTT
>JBGDCZ010000054.1:0-11589 GCA_048493715.1 Arsenophonus endosymbiont of Dermacentor nuttalli
AGCTCACTTTGTTTCATGTGATAGTAGCTAATTATCATAAAAAACAAGATACAAAAATCGATGATCAGGGTTTGCATATATATCATAATCAGCAAAAAAAGTGGTTACCTGTTGATAACATCATTATATGTGCTGGGCAAGAATCACTTCGTACCCTAGCTGACGCCTTATACCAATTAGGCAAAACTCCCTACATTATCGGTGGTGCGGATGTTGCCGCAGAACTAGATGCTCGTCGTGCTATTGATCAAGCGATGCGCCTTGCTTATATAATATAAAGGTTAATTATTTTAGAGGATATTTAAGTGCAGTATTAAAAATTATTATTTCTACTGTTCAGATGATAGTGTCGCTCTTCAGCAAGATGCAAATAAAACAACAGTAGATGAATTTAATGCCGTTTCAACAGTGTTCTTAACGACATTAATAATCATTCCTATAGCAACCACCAGCATGACAATTTCATTCGAAATACCAAATAAACTACTCGCAAATGGAATAAGCAACAATGATCCACAGCTATACCTGATGGCCTACAAGCGCAAATCGTCGCAACCACACTCAATAACACGGCGGTCAAGGAATCAACAGATATGCCTAAAGTTTGTACTGCTGCTAATGTTAATATCGTGATAGTTATTGCCACCTCATTCATATTGATAATTGTGCTCAAAGCAATAGAAACTGAATAAGTATTTTCATTTAAACTCCTGTGCTGACACATATCCATATTTACGGGAATTTTAGCTGCTTAACTACGGGTAAAAAAGTCGTGACACCACTTTCACGTAAACAACAAAAAATTAATGGATATTGGTTGCGACGCAATCTCCGATAAAACAGCAAAAAATTAATGATCAAAGCAACCAAAATCATACAACCTAAGAGAACAAACAAAACATGTAATAACTTTTCAATGTGGTAAATTCCTGTCATGTTAATCGTTGATGTGACTAAACCAAAAATACCTAATGGGGCAAATCTAATAATTAGGAACAAGCTGGGTAATTACTGCGGCAAAATTATGCCGCAAATTTCTAGTCGTTGCACTAGCATTGCGCAACATAATAGCCAACCTAATAGACTAGGCCAAAATACCAATGTAATTTGCTTTCAGGATCGCCTCAACTGGGTTAGCGACAATCTTTATCATTATCCCTATTTTCACCTGTGCGATACTGTCTGGTGGACCTAATTGAGTACTATCACAACCAACATCAGACGAGAGGAAATAAGAAATGCAACGATAACCGCCACTATTGCTACAAAAAAATATCTAACATATAGCGTAATAAAATAGGACAAAGCTTGGCATGCTGCCCTTTTTGTGATTAGCAACAGATGACATGACCAATAGCCATACTAAAATAGGCGCAACAGCTTTCACGGCACTCATAAATAAGTCACCTAATATATTAACATTACGAGCACCATTAGGACAAAGTCAGTTAAAAAGTATAACTAGCAATTAACCTATCAGTATTGGCTTTACTAAACTTCCAAGTACAATATTAGCCAGTTAACCAACATGTTGTTTTTCCATAGCCATTCCAAATAATTTTTATGGCATAAAGCCTAGTGTTTATGTTAGACGGTATAAGCATAAAAAGGTATCAGCATGTATAAAAATAGATTTATTAAATAAACATCTAACAAACCTTTTTTATTAATAAATTAACTAGCAAAATTAATTTAACTAACAGACATGATAACAATATCCCTTTTTACCATTATTAATCAGTATAAAAGGATACCATGTTATAATATTTAAAGTTAATATTTAATAATTAGATATGTTTTTTACGTTTATTAACAATATAATTAATGAACATCGTCAATGTTAAAATACCTACAACAATACTCAGCGAAACTGCAGTAGGAATATAAAAAATATCCATTAATAACATTTTTATGCCAATAAAAATTAAGATAAGAGAGAGGCCGTACTTTAACATAGAGAATTTTTCAGCAACGCCCGATAAAACAAAATACATCGCCCGCAAGCCTAAAATCGCAAATAGATTTGAAGTCAATACAATAAAAGGATCCGTTGTTACCGCAAAAATAGCCGGGATACTATCCAACGCAAAAATAATGTCACTTACCTCAACTAAAATTAACACCATAATCAGCGGAGTGGCAAATAAAATACCCTTTTGACGAATAAAAAAACGTTCACCATGTAATGTACTTGTCATAGGTAAATGAGAACCGATCCATTTTACTAGTGGTTTTTTATCGATCGGCTGAGCATTTTCTTTAACAAAGAACATCTTACTGCCGGTAAATAGTAGAAAAATGCCAAAAAGATACAAAATCCGGTGAAATTGTGAAACTAACCAACTGCCTGTAAAAATCATGATGGTACGTAATACAATCGCACCTAAAACACCGTAAATAAGCACACGGCGCTGAAAATTCACCGGAATTGCAAAATAATTAAACAACATTAACCAAACAAATACATTATCGACTGCTAATGCTTTTTCCAGTAAATAACCGGTTAAAAAAGCCATTGTTTGACGATTAGCAATTGTCAGGCTAGTTGTCTGTTTAAGATAAAACCATAAACCTAAAGCAAACAAAAGAGCCAAACTAATCCAGATCAAACTCCATATAATAGCCTGTCTTACTGTTATTTCTTTTCCCTTATGCTTACCCTGTAAAGAAATATCAATAAGTAACATAATTGCAATAACAACAGTAAAGACGCCCCATAACATGGGTGTTCCAACAGAATGCATTTTAGCTCCTAAAAATGAAAAACGGCCGATACCCACAAGAAGGCTCAGCCGTTATAATTCATTTTAGTCTTCATAGGTTTCTATTCCACTAGCTTAAATTATAAGCAAACCTAGCCCACTGGCAAGGTCTCACCTACAACAAACAAGTTACTTTGATATTCACCTGTGATGCCCCGGCTACCGGATGTATAACACCGTAATGACATAAACCGGCTAAAAAAGTTACTCCCCTTTGCTATCTAATAAAATAAAAGATTCATTAACAAAACACAAGATATTAGGTAAATATATTTCATGAATCGTAAAAAAATAAGATAGTAAATAGAAAGTCAATCTAAGCGAAAAATTTACTATTTAGTTATTTATGATTTTGTTAGAGTATTTCATTAGTCTAATATATTATGCTTATATCTAAATCTAATATATTAGGCTCATACTACAACCTTTAATTAGGACGCATTATCTCAAAATAAGAGATAATAGGTAATAACTGCCAGTTAGGTTTATAGATAACGGTATTAGGAACACTTGATGGAATTAGTTAAAGAACTTTTTTTTGCACTCTGGCATCAAGATTACAATATGCTTATGAATCCATCATTAGTATGGACTATCTACATTATATTATTTGCAATTTTATTTTTGGAAAATGGAATATTACCTGCTGCTTTTTTACCTGGTGACAGTTTGCTAATCCTAGTTGGAGTGCTAATAGCTAAAGGTACTATCAATTATCCATTGACAATTATTATCTTAACCACTGGTGCCAGCTTGGGTTGCTGGGTAGGATATATACAAGGTAAATGGCTAGGCAACAATAAAATTGTACAAAGCTGGCTCTCTCATCTACCTGAACACTATCACCAGCGTGCTTATGGTCTTTTCCATCGTCATGGTCTAGCGGCACTTCTTATTGGCCGTTTTCTGGCTTTTATTAGAACAATTTTGCCTACCATTGCCGGCCTATCGGGTTTACCTAATGGACGCTTCCAATTTTTTAATTGGCTCAGTGGATTACTATGGGTACTGATTTTAACCACCATTGGTTATGTATTCGGTAAGAGTCCGCTCTTTCAATACTATGAAGGCCAGATCATGAGTATTTTAATTCTGATTCCGGTTATTTTACTTTTTATTGGTTTAGTAGGCAGTATAGCGGTCGTACTAAAGAAAAAGTTTAATCGTCGCAATCCTTAAATCCAACCTAATATATGCTGTTGCCTACTTTTAAGGTAACAGCATACCTTTCAGTTAAGTTTTTTATCAAATTGTCATACAGATATAATTGTTTTTATATGCAATATAAATAATTTTAAATTACCAAATGAGATATAGATTGATTTTAGTGCATCTTTTACTATTATTTAAGAATAAATATGTTAAAAATTTACTTTCCTCTTTGAAAGAGGTCAACGTTATGAAAAATATCGAAAACCTACGTATAGAATTAAAATCATTAGCTGATTCTTTGGGAGAAGTTCTGAACAATACAGAAAATAAATCCAAAGCAGAAATTGACAAAATTCGCCGCAAAGCAGAAAAAGCGTTAAATGATTCTCACCAAAAGCTGAGTGATGTAAGCGGCAAAATTATTCATCAAACCAAGGAAGCTGTTGGCCGTTATCCAACAAAACTTTATCGTCTGAGTCGACGGGCTATCGGTGTCTGGGGTATAGCAAAAACTGTACAAACTTTCATATCAAAAGAAGTGTAATACTTCAACACAATGGTAAAAATAACTTATCACCGCATATAAAAATGATTTTCAACTAATTCACTCAATTTTTTTGCACAATAGATTGAATTTTCCTAGCTAGTATTTTTAATCATGATCGCTTTACTATAAATAGTAACCGAAATCAACCATTCTTGACTAACATATGAAAAACACAGAAAATATCGCAATCCTAGTGGTGCGTATTTTAATGCCACGATTATTTATTTTTGCCAGTTATGGTAAGCTTGGTAGTGGCTATACTGAAACCCAGCAGTATATGAATGTAATGGGTATCCCTGGGTTTTTACTGCCATTGACAATTTTATTAGAGCTTGGCGGCGGGATCGCCACCCTATTCGGTTTTTTAACACGAACCACCGCTATTTTTACCGTTGCTTTTAGTTTGTTAACCGCTTTTATTTTTCACTTCAACTTTACCGAAGGCGATAACCAATTGATGTTTTTAAAAGATCTCTCTATTGCTGGAGGTTACATATTATTAGCAATATTCGGACCAGACAAATTCAGTATTAACAACTTGTTAAATAAAAAATGGTGATGCTAAAAATTGGGCGCTGGTTTTATCAGCGCCCATGAGCATAATTTAACTAAATTTTTTTCATAATAAATGATCTGTATACTGACCACCATTAAACAATTTGGCACAAACACCAAAATTTAGCTTTACCAATTTTACCACGATGCCAAGCCTAATAATATAGTCTCATGACTATATTCTGATCCCACGACTCGTAATCGCCCTTCTTCAATATCTTTTTCAACCAAATTATAAGGCATGGTAGCAACACCCAAACCGGCTAATAAAGCACGGCGTTTTTCATCCATCGAACTTACGGTCAACCGCTGCTGTTTATCTAACAGCTGCACCGTTAAAACTGGTAGCTGTTTCGTAGTATCTGCAATGGCAATCCCGCGATATTTAATTCGAGTCATGTCGGAAAGTGACTCTGGCTCTTAGTGAAGAGGATGCTCAGGACTGGCAACATAAAAATTATTAATAGTACCAAGCAAACGACTATTAATTTCAGATGAAGTCCGAAAATGCAAATCAGGCGCAATAACAATATCTGCCTTACTCGTTTCTAAACATTCTCATACCCCAGCTAATACTTCAGTTAATAAAGAGAACTGAGCTTCCGATTTTTGTGCTAATTTATCGACTAGAGGGAAAAGAGTCGAAACTGGGATCAATACTTCACACACAATGGTAAGACAGGGTTCCCAGTCACGCGCTAATGCCTCAGCATCAACGACAAGTTTATCGGCATCTTAGTAACAATAATCGCCGCCGTTCTAACAACATACGACCAACATTAGTAAAACGTGTTCGATGTCCAGAACGATCAAAAAGCACCACATCAAGCTCTTCTTCTAATTTTTGCATCGTATAACTTAATGCAGAAGGGACCCTACCCAATTCATCAGCTGCCGCGGCAAAACTTCCGCGTCGATCAATGGCATTCATTACACGTGACATATCTAATGTCAGTGCACGCTCTTTACTCATAAGGTATCTCAGTCAAGAAATTTGAATGTTTAGCTCAGATTAACTAGCTAACAATTTTACGTCTGCTTAATTATCATTTTCATCATAAATCATCTGGTGGGTAAAATTACTATGATAATTTCTAGAATACAAAAACAGTGTGGTCACGCTGATTTTGGTTGGTTGCAAGCACAGTATACCTTCTCTTTCGGTCATTACTTCGATCCTGATTTTATCAATTACGCCTCTTTACGAGTAATTAAATCGAGAGATTATCGCGCCAAAAGCGGCCCTTCAAGCCAAAGCCTATCCCAATATCGATTTAATTAATTTGATTTTACAGGGTGAAGCTGAATTCCACGATAGTGAAGGAAATCGAATTCATCAATCCGAAAATGAGTGTTTACTTTTATCTCCAATACCTAATATAAGTTATAGCGAACACAATATCAGCCACGAGAAACCATTAATACAATTACAACTATGGATAAATGTATCTGTAGAATATTTCTGGCAACCACTACAAAAACGTAAACTTGCTAATAATAACGCATTGACATTACTAGCTTCACCCAATGGGACGGAATATAGCTTAAAAATTCGTCAACAAACCTGGATTAGTCATATTTATTTAAATAACCAAAGAATATATGGCGCTTAGCTTGAATGGCAAAAATAGCTATCTATATTCAATTACAGGAATAGTAAAATTAGAAAATAATAATCATAAGATAGCATATATTCATTATAACGATGGGGCATTCTTAACGCAGGAACAAAAAGTATATTTAACTGCCCAAACAAATTTCCGCGACATATTGATTTATTTAAATTAAATATAAAATTGATAACTTTCAATAAAATATTTAATAAAAAAATCGTCAGCCAATAAAAAATGATAGAATAAGTAAAGTTGTTTTAATAGATATAATTTATTTGGATGTCAGTGGTAGCCTTGCTATTAAGCTTTTTAACTAGGATATCATCTTTAATACAGACAACTTTTCTATTTTATTAATTGAAAGCTATAGGTATAACTCGTGGCTGTGTTTACAAATCAACGGATCCATCAGATCTTTACTAATATTCAGACCGACATTGTATCGCAAGAAGAACTTGCTAAACGTTTTGGTATTTCAACGTGAACCATACCGTTAAGACATCAACGAATTAAATGAATATCTGCAAGACTATGATGCTTGCATCGTTTATGAACGCGACAATGGTTACCATTTAAACATTAATAACGAAGCCCTTTTTGCCACCATCAAAATGGAAAAAATAGCCGATGATGATAATATTCCGCGAACAGCCAGAGATCGGGTCGATGCCTTATTATTAAAGCTGTGAATGTTACCATTACCTGTTAAACTTGATGATATTGCTGAAAAATGGTTTATCAGTCGCAGTACATACAACAAGATATGAGCACCGTCAGGGAATATCTGCATAAACATGATATCCAGATCGAAGGTCCGCATCAAGAAATACGATTAAGTGGTAATGAATGGGCCATTCGCACTTGTATTACCGAAATATTATGGTGGTGTTTCGCGCAGGAAATTACTAAAGACATCGCTAAATTTAGTCTGACATATCTTGATAAGATTGATTTAAACTATATTGATAAAGTATTGCAAAATAGCCTTAGTCGCTTTGATATTCGACTGACCAATGAAGGACATCAATATCTTATCTTTAATTGTGCTCCCACTATTTTACGGATTACTCGCGGGCGAGAATTAACTACCTTCATCAATAATGAAATGGATCCTGTTATTCAAAACACGGTTAGTGAAATTTCTAACGGATTGATTTACTTTCTTGATTGTGATTTATCAAAAGCTGAACAAGCTTACTTATGCACCCAGCTAGCACCCCAACGTATTATTGGTAATGAACAACCTAATCAAAAAACGGGTTTACATACCAAATTACTTGATCATATTTTGCAATATATAAGTGACTCATATAATTACGATTTATGTAATGATGAGACACTAAAACGTGATCTGACAACCCATCTCGCCACTTTATTAACTCGTTTACAATTTAATATTAATACCCCGAATCCTTTACTTAATGATATCAAACAATATTGTCCTTTTGCTTACGACGTAACCCTCGATGCCTTACGCAGTGCAAGTAGCTTGTTCCCTTACCCCATTAGTGAAGACGAGCTCGGTTATCTAGCCGTCCATATTGGTGTAAGTTTGAAATCTAATTATGGTACCAGCCATCATCGTCCAACTCAGGTTCTAATCGTTACTGATTCAGGCAATTCAACAGTACGTGTGATTGAAGCCAAAATTATGCGTGAATTTCCAACTAAAATTTAGTCGTGCACTCTCGTTACAAGAATATGAAATCTTAGAAAACATCGATGAAGATTTTGTCATCACCACTATCCGCTTATCGGAAAAAAATAAACCAGTGGTGAAAATTGCCCCCTTCCCAACCCCCTATCAACTGGAGCAAGTCGGGCGTTTAGCGATGATCAACCAAACCTTATATTATTATTGAACGATTCTTTGATGAACGTTATTTCTTTGTGCTGAATGAAAAAATTAGCCAAGAAGCGCTATTTAAAAAAATCTGTAAAAAACTCCAGGCTGACGTTTATGTTACTAGCGATTTTTATCCTTCATTGATCGAACGAGAATCCATTGTCTCTACTTTACTGGGCGAAGGTATCACATCACCTCACTCATTAGGCTTACTAGCGAATAAAACGGTGGTTGTTACGATTATTTCACCGCAAGGGATCGAATGGAATACAGATACTAAGGAAGTGGCTAATGTCATTTTTCTATTAGCTATTAGTAAAGCTGACTATGAAGAAGCAATGGTTATTTATGAATTATTTGTTACTTTTGTCAAAGACAAAGCGACTAAGCAACTGATTAATGGCAGAAATTTCAATGACTTTCAGGTAATCGCTAAAATAGCCTGAGTCGTATAAATTAATCATTTCCACTTAATAGTGGAAAAGTGGAAATAATAAGCTAAAAATGCGGTTTTTAGTGATCATTATCATAATGACAAGTAACTTTTTCAACTTATTGCAAGTCGCTATAGTTTGCTTTAAATTGGCAATCTAAACTTCCAGAAAACCATTATTTTTTACCAGACTATTTCCACTTAAAAACTTCTATTGATCAACAGCTATTTTATCAACTTTTTATTACACAACTTACTGATATAAAAATAAAATAATAAACTAGTTTAATAACCATAAAATGAATAAAAATCAGTCTTAAATTTGGCTAAATTTCCAGTTTGATTAAAATTAATTCGTTATTTTTACCTTTATTTTTCTAGATATTTGCCAGTTTAAAGTGGAAATGTTTCCTCTCCAAAACCATACTGGAAAGAACTAAAATTATTATAATAGAAAAAGATCGACCGGTTTTATATTAATTTTTAAATGGATAGCGCCTTCTTCCGCGGATTTGATATCAAAATACTCAAATCTTTCTACCTCAGTGCACCAAACTGGTTGCAACATATCCACCAAACTATGAAGTGGAGGATAATTATGACAACTGAAATCAATAAAAAAGATTTTTGGTATGCAGAGTGGTCATTCCCTCTGTTCGTTGGACTGCTGTCCGCTGGTATTTTTGACGGAACCCATATGTATGTCGTTTATGGCTTTGGTGCTTTTAACGAAGTTGCCTTCGTTGCTATGCTACGTTTTGGTCTCGATACCGGTGTTTTTGGTGCAGTCGCCGCATTCGGTGCTAGTTTCCTATTTGCGTGGATCATTGAAGGTTCACTGGTAGGGATCCTGAATATTGGTGGTACTTTGCAAACAGGCCTTGGTTTAGGCGTACCGGCACTATTGCTTGCCAGCGGCATATAGACTTTTTGGTAACCAATTTCTGGGCATCACTAAAATGACCGGTTTAGTATTAGGTATTGTTATTAGATACATCATTATTTTTGCCCGCAAATTTACCGTTGGACAAACTAATTCTACTTTCGGTGCTGACATCATGATGGGTGCAGGTAACACTTCTGGTCGATTCTTAGGCCCCTTGATCATTTTAGCGGTAATGGCAGCATCAATTCCTATAGGTATTGTTTCTCTAATTGGTTCGCTACTTTTTTATATCTGGAAAAAACCGATTGCCGGCGGAGCAATACTCGGCGCGATGATACTGGGTTATTTCTTCCTTATCGCTGTCTAAATTAGTAAGCAAATAAAGAAGGCTATTATGAACGATCTCATTATCAAACAAGGGAAACTTATCAACGACCAGATCGTTGATATCTTAGTGCGTGATAGCAAAATTATTGCCATTGGTCCAGACGCTGCTAAAGAACAACAAGCAACTAAAACGATTAATCTAAAAGGACAACTTTATATCAGTGCTGGTTGGATCGATGCCCATACCCGTTGTTATCCCGAATCGCCGATTTACTTCGATGATCCCGATTTAGCTGGCACATCCTGCGGGGTTACCACACTGGTAGATGTAGGTAGTGTTGGTGCTGACGATATCGAACACTTTTTTGCCATTACACGTGAAGTCGCAAAAGCAATGCAGAAAAAAAGCAGCTTACCTTTAATGGTGCATATTGGCAATAATCCACCTAATCTTGATGATATTACCGATTTGTTAACCAAGGCAATATTATCACCCACTATTTTAATAGTAAGCCTAATCGTATTCTTGATGACAAGGGTAATTTAAAACCATCTATTCAACGCACACTTGCCCGTGGAGTGATCCTGGATGTCGGTCACGGTGGTGAAAGTTTCAGCTTTAAAGTCGCTGAACAAGCCATGCGCATTGGTACTTATCCCGATATCATTAGCTCCGATATTTACCATAAAAACCGTATCAATGGCCCGGTTTATAGCCTGGCTTTAGTCATGACCAAATTTCTATGTATGGGATTCTCAATACAACAAATCATAGATTGTGTCACTAAAAAAGCCACCGATTTGCTTCATTTGAAAGGTAAGGGCTATCTGGACATTGGTATGAACGCAAACTTCACTATCTTTGAGCTCAAAGAAGAGCATACACAACTTTCTGACACAGAAGGTGAAGTACAACTTTGGCACCCATAAGTTTGTCCCTGTTATTGCCATCGTTGGCGGTAAAGAAATTGTTTCCACAGAAAGTGAGTCTGAATATGCAATCGATTTATGAACAATATCAACTGAAAAATGTTATTAACGCCTCCGGTCACATAACAATGCTAGGTGTTTCAACCCCTAAAACTGAAGTCATAGAACGCGTCAGCTATGGTCTGAATCATTACTTTGAAATTAAAGATCTGGTAAATAAAACGGGCCAGCATATTGCCAAACTACTGAAGGTGGAAAATGCGGTTGTTGTTTCTTGTGCCTCAGCAGGAATTGTCCAATCCGTCGCGGCTGTAATTGTAAAAGACAATGCGGATTTACTTTATAATCTTCACACTTCTCCTCAACAAGTTGCCCGTGAAATTGTCATTCCAAAAGGGCATAACGTTAATTATTGTGCCCCGATCGATACCATGGTAACACTTGGTGGCGATGAAGTTGTCGAAGCCGGTTATGCCAATGAGGTGTTGAACCACCCCGGGTTTATTGGAGAGTTTTTATTCCGTGCATTTAAACAACA
>JBGDCZ010000055.1:0-10900 GCA_048493715.1 Arsenophonus endosymbiont of Dermacentor nuttalli
AAGCTCACTCTGTTTCATGTGATAGTAGCTAATTATCACAAAAAACAAGATACAAGAAATGATAAAAAGCCTCTTTGTAACGATAAAGATTTTCTTACTAATTGCGCTATCTTTAAATTTTATAATGATAGTTACTTTCCTGTTTTTCTAGGAGTTCTCATACTTATCTGAGGAAATTTTTAAATTAGATATATTATGTTAGGGATAAAGGGTGGTGTATACGGTGCTATTGCAGCTAGCCTCATAATTTGGCTTTTTTACCATATAATATCAATGTTTAAAAAATAAAATTTTTGTTGTACAGAATAATTACTTAAGCCCTAAAAATATCATGGACATGAAAAAAGAACTTGAGGATGCAGATAAGAGTAGGGCCAATAAACAAATAATTTTGTATAGTACGCTAAAATCAGTGAGTATAACAAAGCAGGGGTGATAAATAACTCGATCTATACAGTTGCTATTTGGGAAGGGTTAACCACAGGTACCGAGTAGGTACAAAATCTCGAGCGATTTTCATTTGTCTCGGAGCTAAGCCATGAAGAATTAAGCCAATTAAACCGTTTTATAACGGCAGAAAATGCCTAAAATGCGCAAACAATTTATGCATCACTGCCAGATTCAGTCCAGCTTGCGTAAAAGGTAAGGAGGTCCTTGATAGTTTAGGCGGCAGAGGTGTTGCTGGGATCTCGGCGCTAAGAATTAAAGGCAACAAGCCGCCATATCAAGCCAGTCAAGGTGCGGTTGTTAGTATTGGTGAGTTTTTTATACAACTTGGTTTTAGTAACGAAATTAATATACCGTAACAAGATGCAGTGCTGATCAATGCAACCTGATCAATCAGTAATGAGTTGACGGGCTGTAGGCTAAAATTAATTTTTCCGCAGATTAAAATATAATATCCTTTACATGATCTACTACGCCAATAATGTCAATTTGAAATTCTGCTTGTCCGTCACCATCATGATCAAGCATTAACTTGGTTAAATTTATCATTAATCATCAATTCATTTTTTTGCATAGAGAAGCTATTTACTTGCTTAATTCTGACATTATGACCATTAATTTTATTTAAACGAGAGATATCTATTTTATCGCTACCAGTTTCAAAATCAGTTATCTTACTCTGCTGATGAGGATAAAGAAGTAAAGATTAATGGATATTTAAAAGTATCATTCCCTCTATTTCCTTCTAATGGCTCATCACTATCACCTTTAAAATATCGCGCCCAAAAACACCTGATATTATATCATCTCCAAAACCTCCTAATATTATATCATTCCCATCATGCCCTAGTAATATGTCATCTTCATTAGTACCGTTATTACCGAAGGTAATATCATTAAGCATGCCTTATTAACAATAATTTAACCAAAAGTCATTGAATTCTATAGCACTAAAACTAATATTTAAAATAACTAAATGATTTAATTGTAGTTAATAATTAGCAAATTCAATAGCAAGACGAGTTCCACTGCATTAAATTTTTTGCATTCTTGTAACAAAATGCGGTTTTAATTTTATGATTACGACTGAAGTTTGTTCTGTAGTCATATAAACTAAATTTTCCTAAAATCGACAGACTGCTAGATCGATATAGATATCATTTGAGTATTTTAAACTGATCCGTCTCCGTCGGTCCAAGAGCCTCGGTTTGAACCCAAATTTTGTAGTTCACTAATTGTAGCCGATCGACTATTTTCGTTAATAATGTTTAGTTGTTTTTCTATTAATACAGAAATGTGTTGTTCAATCGTAGCGAAAGGCACATCAACTCCTTTTAACTCTGATATACTGGCATTGATTATTTTTATAGATTGACAAATTGAGTGATTGGCATTTGATGCTTTTGCTAGTTTGTAATGAGATTGATATCCTTCATGGATAGCGTTCTGCAGTTTATCTCTTTTGATTTTTCCAACTACAGAAGCCGATGGCAACTATAACAGCAATTGTTGCTCCGCCGGATGCTGCCATAGAAGCGATTTCGAAGGATGCGGGTAAACCGACCAACTCAACAAGAACTGCCGCACCGATTTCTCCAGTAGACACCAAATAACTTGTTGCACTAACCGTTATCGACTCTAATAAATATTAGTCGTAATAATTGGTGCGATAATTGTTGGTATCTCAAAGTTTAATGTGCTAAAGGAAAACTTCTAAAATTTAATTTTTTCGTCTTTTATTTCGGGTTGGTACCTGAGCCTAAGATAATTGTTTAACTGACAAATATTGTCATCAATCTCTTTGATATATAATGCATTTTTGCTAGCATATGTTTGACAATCTACTGCTATTTCATGTGCCCTAACTTCTCTAACCGGATTGTCGGGAAAATAGGTATAGCCAGTGAATAAGCCTGGAAGATATTTTGTGTAGACACTGGCAAAACCATCGGCAAAATTACTCCAAAAGCTCATTTTTACCTCGTTTAATCATTAGAAAACTTAGCAAGTTTTAGATTATGAAACGTCAATTATTAGCATTGTTTTAGCAATGGCCGTTTAAGAGTTAGTAAAAGTACATTTTGAGAGTCTTTTGTTGTCGTTAAACCAATAAGCGTTACAAACAACTGAACACTGTTTTCGGTCGATAAAATGGTATGAGCGAGATTATTGTTTAATAAGATTTATTTAATACAGATTGAGCAACAGTTAGCCCTCATCGGTCCAAGAACCTCTGGATTTATCAAGATCTGCTAAGGTGATCTTGGTTAAAGAATCGATTTTATCGAGTTCAATCTGGTTTCGTTTTATGGAATTACTAACGATTTTGTCGATCTGCTCTTTAGTTATATCAGATCCTAACGAGTCTAAGACTACTGCAACCGGTGTAGTGACAACATTCAATTTATTAATCACAATCTCATTGGTTAGTTCAGCTTTTTTTAATTTGAACCTAGTCTCAATAGACTCCTTAATTTTGTCTTGCAAATTTTTCCTTTGAACTGCCCCGGCCACTAAATCAATAATTCCTTGAACAAGGATAGCAGCCGTGATCCCACCGAATATAAGTGCCTACTTTAAACCACTTTGGTAGACCGACAAGTTTAATAAAGGCGGGTTCACCACCAATACAATCCTGCTGCAGAAGATAGGCTTTAGCCGCAAAAGATAATCCTTTACTAACGATGCCATACGTCAGCATTGGCGTAATGATATCAGCAACACTGACTAAAATTTTATGTGTTTTTGACTCGGTAACAAAATCGATATCATGAAATTTTACCGGCGCTCTAACAATCTTGTAAGCGTCACGTATCGCTTCATTCGCGTTATGTATGGCTATTTCGTGCTTAGTATGTTGTTGTGAAATGTTGCCTACTGCCGTGGAATTGTCGGCGACAAGTTCTGTTAGCCTTACTGAATCTCCCCGGGTTTATTGGAAAGTTTTTATTCCGTAAGTTAAATAACAAACTCCCTATCATGAAGGGAAGAATAATATGCGTTTTCTACCTCTAAAGGCAGCATATTATTTGTCCCTTTCTGTTTTAATATGAAACAATTAATGTATTAGCCGTTTTTCTTTATCTAATTGATTATCGTCATTACTAATGTGCGAAGTTTGCTCTAGCCACTCACCAACAAATTACCCGTCATGCTTAAGTATTTAGCAATCAATATACTTTCTGTTTATGTAAGGTGCAAGATGGCGTATTGGAGCGCTATTTTGCTAGCTGATTAGGAGTAAAGGTAATTACGCTGTCGTTATTTAAATCATAATCATGCACACTAGTAATAGTGAAAAATTCATCCATTATTTCAATAGGATAGATTGGCCAGTCAGCAGAACGATAAGCCTCCATTTCAGCTATATGATTATTTTGAAAATTTGATTTACAAGCTGTATTTCAACTCGAGATTATCATCGTAAAAAAGATTAGGCCAGAACTTGCGCTGACACTACTTAATTTTGGATGTGTAGTGCTAAAGACAGTGTTTGTGCTGCTCATGAATCCCCCATTCTGCCAGCTTTTTTGTAACTTGCGTTACAGTAACCACATGCCTCAGATGAAATAATGTCCGCTGACCATAATCAGTATAGCAAGGGGGCCGGGAGGGTAACAAAAAATAGTTTGTTATATGACAAATATTCCAGTCTTATGGTAGTTTATCACAATGCTGTATATAAATATTCCGCCCGGCCAAAAAGCCGGGTGATTGTCCAATCCCAGATTGGACAGGATTGCTTATTAGTAACCGCGTTTAAGGATCGGTTTTAAAAATTGAGCAGTATGTGATTGCTTACATTTTATTAACTGCTCTGGGGTACCGGCGAATAAGATTTCGCCACCACCACTGCCACCTTCCGGACCCAGATCAATAATCCAGTCAGCAGTCTTGATGACATCCAAATTGTGTTCAATGATCACGATAGTATTGCCCTGATCACGTAGTTGATGTAATACGTGCAACAGTTGTTGAATATCGGCAAAATGTAAACCAGTGGTCGGTTCATCAAGAATATAGAGCGTTTGGTCAGTACCACGTTTGGAAAGTTCGCGTGATAATTTAACCCGTTGAGCTTCCCCACCAGATAAGGTTGTTGCTGATTGTCCTAACCGGATATAGGAAAGCCCAACGTCGATCAATGTTTGCAATTTACGCGCTAGCGCCGGGACAACAGCAAAATATTCACGGGCTTCTTCAATGGTCATTTTTAACACTTCGTGAATATTTTTGCCCTTATATTTGATCTCTAACGTTTCACGGTTATAGCGTTTGCCTTTGCAATGATCACAGGGTACATAGACATCGGGCAGAAAATGCATTTCAACTTTAATCACACCATCACCCTGACAAGCTTCACAGCGTCCACCCTTGACGTTAAAACTAAACCTTCCCGGTGTATAACCACGTGTACGAGACTCAGATACGCCGGCAAATAGTTCTCGTACTGGCGTAAATACACCCGTATAGGTGGCTGGATTAGAGCGCGGTGTTCGGCCGATAGGGCTTTGGTCAATATCAATCACTTTATCGAAATACTGCAAGCCTTCGATATTGGTGTAAGGCGCGGGGGTAGTATTAGTGGCTTTATTTAATTGTCGTTGAGCAATAGGAAACAACGTATCGTTGATCAGGGTTGATTTGCCTGAGCCGGAAACGCCAGTAATACAGGTAAATAAGCCGACAGGTAGTTCCAGCGTAACATTTTTTAGATTATTACCTTGCGCACCAATCAGTTTCAGGGTTTTTTTCACATTGATTGGCACCCGTTTGGCTGGGATGGCGATTTTACGTTCGCCACTAAGATACTTACCGGTTAATGAATCTTGATTATTAATAATATTTTGCAGACTGCCCTGAGCAACAATGCGTCCGCCATGGATGCCTGCTCCTGGACCAATATCGATAATATGATCGGCGGCGCGGATCGCATCTTCATCATGTTCAACCACAATAACCGTATTGCCTAAATTACGTAAATGCAGTAGTGTTTGTAACAGTCGATCATTATCCCGCTGATGTAAACCGATTGATGGCTCGTCTAACACATACATGACACCAACTAAACCGGCACCGATTTGGCTCGCTAGCCGGATGCGTTGTGCTTCGCCACCCGATAAAGTTTCAGCTGAACGGGAGAGCGTCAGGTAGTTTAATCCCACATTGACTAAGAATTTTAAACGATCGTTAATTTCTTTCAGAATTTTTTCCGCAATTTGCGCTCGTTGCCCACTGAGTTGCAATGTTTGGAAAAATGTCATCGCCTGGCCGATATTAAAATCAGAAATTTCTGGTAGGGAGATATTTTCAATAAACACGTAGCGGGCTTCTTGTCGTAAACGGGTACCATGGCAAGCAATACATGGTCGATTATTAATATATTTTGCCAGTTCCTCGCGCACCGCCATCGATTCTGTTTCTTTATAACGCCGTTCCATATTATGGATCACCCCTTCAAAGGGATGACATCTTACCGTAATATCGCCGCGATCATTTTGATATTTAAATTCAATCGATTCTTTACCTGATCCATATAAGATCACTTGCTTAATAGCCGGATCTAAGGAGCTAAACGTGTTTTCAACATCAAATTGATAGTGTTTAGCTAACGACTGTAACATCTGGAAGTAATAAAAATTACGGTGATCCCAACCTCGTATTGCGCCGCCAGCTAAAGAAATTTCCTGGTTCTGGATCACCCGATCCGGATCAAAAAATTGTTGTATACCAAGCCCATCACAGGAGCTACAAGCGCCAGCAGGATTATTAAAGGAAAACAGGCGTGGCTCTAACTCGCTCATGCTATAACCACAGACGGGACAGGCAAAATTAGCGGAGAAAACTAATTCTGTTGCCTGGTCGTCATCCATATCAGCAATAATTGCCGTACCGCCGGATAATTCAAGCGTAGTTTCAAACGATTCTGCCAGCCGTTGTGCCAGATCGGCGCGAACTTTAAACCGGTCAAAGACCACTTCAATAGTATGCTTTTTATGCAATTCTAATTTCGGTGGATCGGATAGATCACAAACTTTACCATCGATACGGGCGCGGATATAACCTTGAGCTGCCAGATTATCCAGTAACTTAATATGTTCCCCTTTACGCTCTTTAACCACCGGCGCGAGCAACATTAGCCGCTTACCTTCCGGCAGTGCCAGCACATTATCAACCATCTGACTAACTGTTTGGGCGGCTAACGGAATATCGTGATCCGGACAGCGAGGTTCGCCGACACGGGCAAACAGCAAGCGTAAATAATCATGGATTTCGGTGATAGTACCTACCGTTGAACGCGGGTTGTGCGAAGTTGATTTCTGTTCAATAGAAATCGCTGGTGACAGCCCTTCAATATGATCAACATCCGGTTTTTCCATTAAAGATAAAAACTGCCGGGCATAGGCAGAAAGTGACTCAACATAGCGGCGCTGACCTTCTGCATACAGGGTATCAAATGCCAGGGAAGATTTTCCTGAACCTGATAACCCAGTAATAACAATCAATTTATCGCGAGGAATAATTAAATTGATATTTTTTAAATTATGGGTGCGCGCACCTCTGACTTCAATGTTATCCATATACCATATCCCGGATGAGAACATATTCAAACAGTAAATAAAACGTTTTATTATTACACAATTTGAGCTGAATGAATATACAGTATAGGCGTTCATGTTATGTAATTTAATCGCCAAGTTGGAAAAAATTTAGGAATATTGCAGTATAATTTTCTAAGGCGTTTCACAAACCGTAATTGAAACAGTTTAGTTTCAATATTCAATAGTATGTTCGCATGTTAAACTAGCAACACTAAAATTTAGGCTAAAAAATTAATTCATCAGGAGTATCTAATGGCCAGTAGAGGCGTTAACAAAGTCATACTTATCGGTAACTTGGGACAAGATCCTGAAATTCGTTATATGCCAAATGGTGGTCCGGTGGCGAACCTAACTCTGGCAACCTCTGAAAGTTGGCGTGATAAGCAAAGTGGGGAAATGCGTGAAAAGACTGAATGGCACCGTGTCGTGATCTTTGGCAAGCTGGCGGAAGTAGCAGGTGGATATTTGCGTAAAGGCTCACAAGTTTATATTGAAGGCTCACTCCAGACTCGTAAATGGCAAGATCAAAATGGTCAAGATCGCTATTCTACCGAAGTGGTGGTGAATATTGGTGGTACTATGCAAATGTTAGGCGCGCGCGGTGGCTCACAAGAAGGAATGTCACAAAATAATCCAGCTGGTGGCTGGGGACAACCGCAACAGCCGCCACAAGCCCAGCAGTTTAGTGGTAACGGGCCAGCATCAGCACCTGCCACCCATTCAGGTAAAGCTGCAACAGCCAGTAGTAGCAGTGAGCCACCTCTGGATTTCGATGATGATATTCCGTTTTGAGCAATACCATAGACTGTAGTGAAAGTATTTTCTTGAAAGCTCCGGTAGTCGGGGCTTTTTTTTTTTTAAGAAAAAAGGGAGGTGGATCTTTCACGAGAAGATAAGGACTTGATTCTGACTTACTGCTGAATTTTATGAAAGAATCGGAGTCTTCTGGACACGAGAATAACGCTTGTCAAGATATTCGTTGTGAGTACGAAACGCCGTGATTATCCTCAATGCTGCTATAAAGTATCTGCTTTGGCTGGATAATGTTAAAAGTAGGCTTAAAACTTAGATAATGGACAGATATAGAGTGTATTTGCTTTTCGGAAAACAATTATGATTTGGTAGCAATAGCCAGCCCAATATACAAAAGTTAGATTTTAAAAGGGCCATCTTGTGATAATTAAAGAAGAATATAAAAAAACAGGCTACTTCTGGCTGCCGGAAAAGGAAGATAAGAAAATACCTGGAGTACTCTCAATCAGTGATGGTGGGTACATTGAGTTAGAAATCGCTGGTCTTTTCGATGAGAGCCTAGATTCTTTAAATAGAAATGATGATATAGATAGAATAATAGGCCATGTTGAAAATGATGGTCTAGTAACCCTCGATAACTGTTTTTATACCAAAAAAAGTTTCCCGTTTGGAGGTATCTCAAAATCAAAGATTTTTGTTCATAGAGTCTTAAGTGGGGCAGCATGGGATTGAGATGAGTATGTAACTTTTAACACTTTTTCCTTTGCAGTAGACTGTCTGGATGAGTGGATTGGGATCAGTGGAATAAATGTAGATTACGACATGGAAAGAAAAACGGCAAAAGTTAGTTACAATCCACCTGAAAAAATAGGCTTTATTCTTGATAATGGAATGAAGCTTGAAATTTGCTTCGCATATACTCTTCCTGGTTTTCCAAGTCTAAAAGAGACAAAGATCACTTAGAAAGCTTATTTTACGCTTGAATCAGAAGAATTGCGCGATCTGGGCGACTTCACAACTATTACCTTTAAGGTGACCAACCTTATGTGCTTTGCTATGGATAAAGTCGTTGCTATGAAAAACGTTTCAACAATGTCATCCGAAATACAGCGTGACGTCGGAGATGATAAACAATACTCTGTTCCAATCGAAATCTATTATCAAAGTATTCCATATTCTGAAAAAGTGACCAAACGAAATTGGCATGAAATGCTATTTAGTTATGGTGCTATCAAAGATAATACTCAGCAGGTATTCAACAATTGGATAAGTGCTTATAAATATTTATATCCTGCATTTAGTTTATATTTCTCAACTAAAACAGGTACTCAAAAATACCTTGATGGTAAGTTTTTAGCCTTAGCACAAGGGCTGGAAACCTACCATAGAAGAACTAGCGATGAAAAATTAATGAAGCCAGAAATTTGTATCCACCGTTCTTACAGTGTGTCCAAATGATCATATTACCTGGTTAAAAGACAGATTAATGCATGGAAATGAAATTAATCTGGGGCAGAGATTAAAAGGCTTATTGAGCCGTTTAAAAAGCATCTTGGAACAAGTAAAAAAAGAAGTAGGATTGTAAGAAAAATTGTAGATATAAGGAATTACTTAACTCATTACAGTGAATACTTAGAAGGTGAATTCGTAAAGGGACGAGAGCTTTGGATTCTCTGTTTAAAAATGGAAGCTATATTCAATTTGCACTTTTTGAACGTTATTGGCTTCACTGCTGAGGAGGTTGAAAATTGTCATCCACTGAAACGAAAATTACAGAATCTAACTAGTTAAAGTACTCGGATGCAACGGAGCTGCGCCGGTGTTTGAGTCGTTAACGTCCGCAATTTGCTCTTAGCCGGCAGTCAGTTTGAGCTGCATTTTATTACAGGACACTGTCAAATTGAGTAACAACTGATCTATCTAAACTTCTATATTACCAAAGTCAAAGTTATCGAATGCTAATACCTTAGCTTTTATCTACCTGCCGGTTATTGGGTTGGTGCTTATTTAATTGGCATTAGTAGATAAACGTCTCTAGGCGATTGGCCAAATGGAACTCTGGCTCCATAAGATCACGTCCGATTGCGCTATCTGCGATTGTTATCAACCAGGAAGCGGTATTTTCAATTGATAATTGTGGATCAATTTCACCCTTACTAACTCCGTATTGTAAGATATCAATCAGCAGCTGTCTGACAATTTTCTCATTTTCAACAAAAATCTTATTAATTGCAGAATTTCTGCTAGCTTCAGCAATAATTTCCAGGCTTAACCGGGCATAAATTGGTTCATTATAAAGTTGTAGTAGCCTGGTCATAATAGTGATAACAGCTGCAATGGCAGAATCGGTTGCCGGCTCGATATTCAGTAACCTGGCAAAATTAGCCTGATCTTGTAAGGCAATGGCTTCAATAATGGCATTTTTGATCGGATAGTAATGGAATAGATTACCAGGACTCATTCCGGCCGCTTTGCATATTTCAGCCGTTGAAGTGGCATGAAATCCTTTTTCGACAAAACAGTGGATCACGGCGGTAATAATCTGTTTTTTCTTAGCGTGCTGTTTTTCGGTTAGCTCAATCATATTGAGCTCCAAAACAGTAGACAATAATTTTTAGACCGATTAGCCTATCTATCTTATAGCAAGAAATAAGAAATAAAGGGCTTTTGCTGGTTAACTATAGGTCGAGGTTGATATTAGCTATTAACTTCATTGTTAAGCTATTTTAGTGGGATCAGTGAAAAATGTATTATTTTCCTCACGAATCGAGGCACATACTTGCACCGGATGTCGTTTGCTATGTCTGCAACAATTTGGCCAAAACAATTAATTACTAAACTACAATAGAATTTAGCGGATATTTGCATTAGCAATTGCTGAATTTGGACCGGTTAATTTATTGGTTACGCCTGAAAATTATCCGATTGTATGGAATTTAATCGGCAGTGTGGTGAACTATATTGAAGCGCCACTTAATGATATCTGGATCAGGGATTATGGCGCTAATTTTGCTTTACATAAAAGCTCTGGGCAGTTGGTGGCCATCGATATTTGTATCTTGTTTTTTGTGATAATTAGCTACTATCACATGAAACAG
>JBGDCZ010000056.1:0-10607 GCA_048493715.1 Arsenophonus endosymbiont of Dermacentor nuttalli
GCTATTAGGCTATTAGGCTATTAGGCTATTAGGCTATTAGGCTATTAGGCTATTATAAAATATATTTAACATGTTTTATCTCCAAAAATGAAATTGACAAACGATAAACTTGTCAGTGTTCATTCACGGAAATTGCAGAGTCACAAATGAATACGAAGTCGAGAAGGAGAAAGTGGAATAGAAAAAGATAGCGGTACCGCAAACCGTTGGATAAATATCAGTAAAGCTAATAACACGCTGAAACTTATCAACAACGCTTGTGTGATCTCAGGCGGGATATTGACTAACGATTTGTGCTCAATTCACAAGGGCTGACTGAGCTATCAATATTATCCAGCTGTTCATTTGCTGAAACAAGCGTCGGCACTTTAGTTAGCGGAAAATAGATAAACTGTCCGCTGGCAATACGGCTTATCGTACAAATTAGTACCGATATGTACGCCAGCACGAGAAACCATTTTGTTATATGCTGCATTTTTCTCATGGTAACCTCACTGAAGATGAATATTTGTTCTAACATCAGCAACAAATTGTACAACCCGAGTCTATGTAAACATGAGTAATTATTTTCTCAATCATGATAGTTAAAATAAGTTAATCCATTAAAAGGAGACAAAGTAGATAACTTCTTTGTCAATAAGCAAGATTATTGTCATAATGTGCTGAAAATATTTGTCAAAATTGTGCCAACAACCGACAAAATGATAGTTTTAGCGGGAACCAAATATGGAGCATTATCAAACCAGCGAATTATTTATCACTGCAGGAAGCATTAAATAATATACTGACAGTTACTAATCCGCTGGTAGAAAAAGAAATTATCTCTCTGCCAGAATCAATTAACCGTATTACGGCCGCATAAATCATGTCGCCAATTAATTAATGTGCCACCATTTGATAATTCAGCTATGGATGGTTATGCAATACGCTTTAGTGATTGGCAGAATGACGCCACTACGCTTACTATTGCAGGTAAGGCGCTGGCTGGTTTTCCTTTTAGCGATCCCCTACTACCGGCTAAATCTTGTATCCGCATTATAACTGGAGCTTCGATCCCTGCTGGAGTCGACACGGTTATCATGCAAGAAAATACGCTTGTGGCTGATATCCTTGGGAATAAGCCAAATTAAGGTCTATCGCAAACTAAAAGTTGCTATTTTACCGACTGGTAATGAACTACAAACAGTTGACCAACCCCTGACTGCTGGGCAACTCTATGATACTAATCGCTTGGTAATACGTTTGATGTTAGAAAAAATAAATTGCCAAGTAATTGACTTAGGCATTATTCTAGACGATCCTAACCAACTACAGCAAGCATTTGAACAAGCCGATCAACAGGCCGATCTGTTGATCAGTAGCGGTGGCGTTTCCGTAGGTGAAGCCGATTATATCAAGCAGATCCTTAATGAAATTGGTAATATCAATTTTTGGCGACTAGCAATCAAACCTGGTAAATCGTTTGCCTTTGGCAGACTAAAATCTGCCTGGTTTTTTGGTTTGCCCGGCAATCCTGTTTCCGCCATAGTCACGTTTTATCAACTAGTTCAACCTGTAATTGCTCACCTTGTTGGCTTTAGCCAATGGCAAAGCACTACCTATTTAAAAGCTCGCTCCACCAGCCAAATTAAAACATCGCCAGGACGTCTTGAGTTTCAACGAGGTGCTGCCAGCGTAAATCCTCAAGGAGAGTTAGAAGTCACTCGATGGCACAGCAAGGCTCATATATTTTGAGTTCCTTTAAGCAAAGCAACTGTTTTGTCGTGTTAGAACAAAATCGTGGTACGCTTAATCCTGGTGAATTGGTCGATATTGAGTATTTTAATCATCTATTAATAAGCGAATAAGCATGGTTAGTGAATTATCTGATCAAGAGATATTGCGTTATAATCGTCAAATTATTTTACAAGATTTTGATTTTGCTGGACAAGAAAAATTAAAAATAGCCAAAGTGTTAATTGTCGGTGTTGGTGGTTTAGGTTGCACAGCCGCTCAATATTTGGCAGCAGCTGGTGTTGGGCAAATTACTCTGCTCGATTTTGATACAGTTTTGCTGGCAAATTTGCAACAGCAGATCCTATATAGTGACCAAACTATTGGTACCGCAAAAGTAGATGCGGCCAAAGCCTCATTAGTTAGCATTAATCCGCATATAAAAAAATCCGCATATAAAAATTTTTACTTTTAATAACCAATTGGCAGAACAAGAACTGAACGCTTTAATCAAGCAACAAGATGTAATTGTTGATTGTACCGATAATGTGTCTACTCGCCAGCAGCTTAATCACTTATGTTTTGCACTAAAACGTCCGTTAGTATCAGGTGCCGCTATCCGCATGAAAGGACAACTTGTAGTATTTACTTATCAAGATAATACACCATGCTATCACTGTTTCAGTCGTTTTATTTGGTGAAAATAATCTCTCCTGTGTTGAAAACGGTGTCATGTCTCCATTAGTTGGCACTATTGGTAATTGGTATCTTACAAGCGATAGAAACACTAAAATTACTGACTAACTATGGTAAAATTATCAGTGGCAAAGTGCTTTTTTACGATGCTATGTCAACAGAATTTCGAACTATCAATTTAATGCCCGATCCTAATTGTGAAATCTGTCAGTCAATCAAAAATAGTGCTAATATTTATACCAATAAGAGTAACATATGCTTGTTAGTCATCCGGTTGGCTAATTTTAGCCAAACAATGGCGATAAGCACAGCTACAAATCATCATATGTTTTTACTGAGGGCGCTTTGTAGCGTAAAAAACGATCAAGTAAATTGGCCGGATTATCATCGACAATCACCATACTGGTAATATTTTTCTTGCAAAAACTTTTCATCAGCCATTTTTTCTATCATAGTAACCAAAAGGTGCCCAATAATTATTCACATTTAATAAACCACACGGTTTCGTTTCGTATGTAAACCAATTTGACCCCAGGTAAAAACCTCACTAAATTCCTCTAAGGTACCAAAGCCGCGTAGCACAATAAATCCATCGGCCAAATCAATCATTTTCTGCTTACGTTGATGCATAGTATCGACAATGTGGATTTCAGTCAGGCCCGTATGGGAAATCTCACGTTCAACTAATAAATTAGACATTACACCAACCACTCGACCACCACCATAGACCAGAGTTATTTTCCTGTTAACCTGTTCAGTTGCCAATGCGATCGCTTGTTGTTGGTAAATACCACTAGCCCCCACACTAGAGCCACAATAAACCGTTACACTATTTACCTTTTAAAATTAAGATTTATTATAATCAGTATCTAGTTACCATTCTGTACTAAAAGCTGTATTGAAAGAATATTTTTTATCTATCTTTTATGCGATAATTACTCAATATCATTAAGTAAATGGCACGGTTACGGTTATTGAGTTCTATTTTTACTGAGGTTATATCCTGATGTCATTTACCTTAAATCATAAGCGTCAAACACTGTTGCCTGTATTCTTGTTACTCTTTGCGATGATATCAATACAAAGTGGTGCTTCATTAGCCAAAAGTTTATTTCCAACTATCGGCGCACTTGGCGTAACGGCATTAAGATTATTTCTGGCAACGATAATTCTGTTTGTAATTTTCAAGCCTTGGCGAAGGAAGTTACGTGGCCATTCACTCAAGCATTTACTTATTTATGGTATATCGTTGGGGTCAATGAATTCACTGTTTTACCTATCGTTAGAAAGGATCCCATTAGGGATAGTAGTGGCACTAGAATTTACTGGCCCTTTAGCGGTAGCAATGTTTTCTTCTCGTCGACCGATTGATTTTCTGTGGATACTAATAGCTATTATTGGGTTAGCACTTCTGTTACCTTTTGGCAATAGCATTAATAGCTTAGATGTTATTGGGGTTATCTATGCCTTAGCTGCCAGTATTTGCTGGGGGATGTATATTATCTTTGGCCAACGTGCTGGCACAGGTTATGGCTCAGCAACCGTGGCTTTAGGTTCGTTTATCTCGACGTTAATTTTCTTTCCTGTCGGTCTGCTCACCGTTGGCATCGCACCACTTTTTGATCTATCAATTCTACCGATTGCGCTTGCCGTTGCTATTTTGTCCACCGCATTCCCTTATACCCTTGAAATGTTTGCATTAACACGAATCCCGGCCAAAACATTTGGTACCTTAATGAGTATGGAGCCAGCAATGGGTGCCTTTATGGGAATGATATTTCTTCATGAACACTTAACTTTAACTCAGTGGTTCGCACTGTTTTGTATCATTGGCGCATCAATTGGTTCGACATCAACTATGAAAACAAAAACAGAAACAGTGAAAATCAATTAAGCCACTTTTCTAGCGTAAGTCAGTGTGAATTGTAACCCAATTCACACTATAACTTGTTTGTAATTTCCCTTGCATTACTATTTTTTATCACCATATTTATGGTGTAGGTAATAAAATACCATTTACATCAAAATTACCGATCAATTTAATAGGATAAAATGATAAGATTGTTGATCAATAATAAGTTATCTTTTAGATAAAGTATTAATACATTATTTGATATAACGGGAGCATGATAATGAGCACAGCTAAATTAGTTAAAGTACCTAAAAATGATTTACTCTATACCCGTAATAATATTAGTGATAGCACTAAAAAACACGTTATTTCGATTTTAAATCCGCTAGTTGCACAACTTATTAATCTTTCATTGATGACAAAACAAGCACACTGGAATTTGCGCGGCAGAAACTTTATCACTGTTCATGAATTATTAGATGAATTTAATTCCTCTATTTTAGAGCATCAAGATGAAATAGCGGAACGTGTGGTACAAATGGGTGGTACGGCCCTGGGCACGATAGAGTATGTTCACGACAATATGCCTTTAAAAGCGTACCCAACCGATATTCACGATGTACAAAAACATTTAAAAGAACTAGCCGATCGTGTGGCTGTGGTTGCCAATAATGTTCGTAAAGCAATTAATAAAGTTGGCGAGGTCAATGCTGAAGATATTTTAACTGGTGCTTCGCGTGACCTAGATAAATATCTTTGGTTCATCGAAGCCAATATTGAAAAATAATCTCTGTAAATTGATAACTATATAAAAACACAATGTTGTCATTTAGCTACACAGGAGTGTGGCTTTTTTATTTTATCTATCCACTTAATATTGGATAATTATTTTCCTATAATTGTTGGCATGGTTTTTGATTAACAAGGATTTTCATGGATATTGTGGTTAAAGACACTAATGGCGCATTATTAACTGATGGCGATAGTGTGCAAGTTATTAAAGATCTCAAAGTTAAAGGAACATCAAAAACACTCAAACGAAGCACGGCAATAAAAAACATTCACCTAACCCACAGTAAAGATGAAATTGAGTGTAATGCGGCAGGCATTAAAGGCTTAGTGCTCAAACCTGCTTTCTGAAAAAAATTAGCTGACGTCACTAAGAAGTAATAAGTCGTCGATAAAAATGCTTATTGTTCCGTTTTGTTTGCTAGCATAACGGATATTTCAGGTTCAACTATCGGAAATACAGGTAATGAGGCTAATAAACGTGCACCATACTTTTTGGTTCTTAGTCGTTTGTCGTAGATAATAATCTCACCATAGCAATGATGACTACGGATCAAACGCCCTACTTGCTGAATTAATGTAAACGATGCACTCGGTAAACTTTGTACTTCAAATGGATGCAGTTTTAACTTTTTTAACCATTCATTTTCAGTGATAATAATAGGGTTAGTGATCGGTGGGAAGGCAATTTTATGATTATGAATATGAACCTGCGTCAAATAATCGCCTTTCAGATCCAAACCTTCCGCAAACGATTGTAATCCAACTAACACACTGGTTTGTCCTTGATCAATTACGTTGACAATGGATTTCTACCAACCGATAACGTGGTTTATCCCCCTGCACCAACAATTGCAAGCGTAACTCACTAACCAGACTCAAAAAACCATCCATTTCACGTTGCCTACTAAATAAAAATAATATGCCACGATGTTTTCCAGCCTGGAGTTGTTGTTTAACAATAATCTGCCATTTCAGCCAAATGTAACATTTCATTTTGTATCATCGGTTCAATTGACATTTTAAGGATCACTAATCGCCCCTGTTTAACATGCTCAAAAGAAGTGGTTAAGGTTACAAAACAATCATTTTCATAGTCATTCAAACCCGTCAGTTCTGTTAAACGGGCATAACTATCTAACGAGCGTAAAGTGGCTGAAGTCAATACTATATGGGGAATATTTTGCATAACAGCTGATTTAACTGCTCACTAAAACGTATGCTGGCACAATGAAAATAGTAATGTAATTGATTTTTGTCATAACTCAGACTTAGCCATTTGGATACCGGCGCTTTGGATGAAGTTTCACAGCCGGCTAAACACCAAAGCTTTACCATATTTTCCCGATAATTAAGCATCTTTCCACTGATCAACATAGTACGGTGCAAATTAACCGCATCATGTTTGCCGGTCAGTTCAGACAAATGATCCAATATTGCTTCTACGAGTAATACTAATTGTTGACTAAGTTGCAAAAGCTGCTGACAACAAACATGTAATTCTCGCGGTAATTTGCCTAATTTAAATAGATAGATCTCGTCTTTACTATTGGCAGGTAACAAATGCTGAGTTATAGCCATAACCTCACTAAAACAATTAATTAATTTTTGTCTATGCCGGGTTAAATGGTTTGCTTGTGCTAATCTTGGCGGCTTAATTGGACAATATTGGCGCAAATATTGCTCAACATAAGGCAGAAAATTATCTAGTAGCACCGTCAAAGATGGTAAACTAATATTGGCTTCAACTTCTAATGTTTCGCGTGCCGCATAAGCGATATGATGCCCTTCATCAAGCACCAACAACATATTTTTTGCCTCAGGTAAAACCGTGCCACTTCCCATCGCTGCCAAGACCAATGCATGACTAGTAACGATGACATCAACTTGGTCAATTTTCCATCTGGTCAAAAAAATGGGCAACAGTGATAAAATTGACAATTTCTGGCTAAACAACCGACTTTATCAGTACTAATTTTTTGCCATAAACTGTCATTTAGTGCTGTTTTTATAATGATCTCTTACCCCATCCCAATGGCCAGCCACAAAATCAGCTTGTAACTGCTGACAAATGCTTCGTTCCTAGTGACTAGTTACTGCCATCTCCTTCCTACTGTAGTAACAACATCAAATCAATCTGCTGGTCATCCGTTGTATAGATTGCAGCAAGATTTCGTGGGCACAAATAGCGTCTGCGGCCAAAAATAGCAATAAAACCTAGTTCAGGAATAATTTTAGCCAGCAACGGTAAATCTTTATGCAAAATTTGATCTTGTAGAGCAACATTTGCCGTACTAATTACTAAAGGCTTGCTCGTTGCCCGACTGATAGCAATACCTGGAATTAAGTAAGATAATGTTTTTCCTACCCCAGTTGGCGCTTCGATTACCAAATGGCGCCCTTGTTCGCCAGACAATGTCTTCGCAACTTCGGCGATCATCTGTCGTTGGGCCATACGAGGAATGAGGAATAAAACCATCAATATATTTTGATAGGGACTTATACCAATGGCTAATTTGGTTCTTAATTATGTTAGATAACGCCATAGAAATCTTGCATAAAAATTTACAATTTGTATTTTGCCATAAAAGTATCAACTTAACGGTTGAGCATACAACGTTATAATTTCTTCACTTAACATACGGTTTTATTAATAAGGTAAAAATTTATTCGCATTCAATTTCTAACAAAAAATCGATATACTGTTTTCAATTAACGCTTAAGCATAAGTAAAATTATTGTTTATAGAAGGGTATTATGTACGCAGCATTTTTTGTTAGCACACAATGGCTTCATCATCATTTGAACGATGAAAATATTGTCGTACTCGATGCTTCCGCGCCTGCGCCTACCGACGCAACCGACTATCAACAACTATATTATCAAAAACATATCCCAAGTACGCAATTTTTCAATTTAGATATCGTTGCTGGTCAAAATGTCGATCTGCCACATATGCTGCCAGATGAAATAACATTTACTCAAGCAGTCGAGCAATTAGGTATTAGCAATCATCATCAAGTCATTATTTACGACCAGGGAGATCTATTTTCTGCTCCCAGAGCCTGGTGGACCTTTAAAACATTAGGTTGTGACAATGTCAAAATTTTAGCCGGCGGGTTAAAGGCATGGAAAAAAGCCGGCTATGTGCTAGATTCCGGTGTTACTGCTCGCTGTAAAAGAGAGCATTTCAGCGCTAACTGTATTCCTGATCAGGCTTTATCACAACAGCAAGTGATCGCCCTTCTGCACCAATCTAATTTCCAATTTATCGATGCACGCCCCACTGCACGTTTTACCGGACAGCAACCAGAGCCACGTCCAGGATTGCGAATCGGACATATTCCGGGCAGCAAAAATGTCCCTTGGGACTGGCTAGTTAATGACGGTTGTTATAAATCACCTGAAGAGTTAAAAGCTATTTTTGCCAAACAACAAGTTGACATTATGATGCCAACGGTAATTAGCTGTGGCTCCGGCATGACTGCCACAGTAGTATTACTGGCATTAATAATGCTAGGTAATAAAAACGTCAAACTTTATGATGGTTCTTGGGCTGAATGGGGCCAAGATAATGGATTACCGATTGAAACTGGGTAAGATAAAAACATAACTCCCTATTTGACAGTTATGTTTTTATATGAGAAATGCTTATAATCTTTAGATCTTGGGTTATAGGCGACCGACCATTCCGGCAATAAAAAGAACAACGATAGCACCAATTACCGCAACAATAAAACTGCTTAAATTAAAGCCATCTACTTTGCCTTTACCGAAGAAGGTACTAATATATCCGCCGACAACTGCACCGACAATACCGAGGATAATGGTCATAATAATCCCCATATTGTAAGCACCTGGTATGACCCACTTAGCAATGATACCAGCGATCAAACCAAAAATAACCCAGGACAAAATACCCATACACACCCTCCGAAATATCTAACATATTAAATAAGTTAAAAAGCTAACTTGCTAACATTTCAAATATATGAACACTTTTTAGTAAAGAACCTAACCGTGAGAAATGCAAATAGATAAGCTATCTTTATCAAAAATTTGTGCTAATAGTTTTATATTAGTCGGTTAGATGTTTATAATATAGTATATTTTTAACCATATTAGATAAGTCAGCAAAGAGTATAACGTTTTACATCAGCAATTTCTGTCGATGTTTTCAGTATGTGGATCTAATTAAATAACTCAGCGGATTCAACATATTTTTTACGTAAATAACCTAACTATTGTTTAATTCGCGCTGCATGATACTGACCGGTATCACCTTGTTTTTTCAGTTTAATATATTTGAACAAAATTTGCATAACCTGATGCCAAGCCATCGGTTCAGCTTGATATTTGATCACCAGAGTCAGGTTAGGAACATGTAATCCACCTCGACCAATCATCATCACGTCACAGCCGGTTATTGTTCTACAATCATTAGCGCTCTCTGCCAGTCCCAAATTTCACCGTTAGCAATAACCGGTATAGCCAACTTTTGGCGTATTCGGCCGATTGTTAGCCAATCAATTTTTTCAGACTGATAACCCTCTTCATTTGTTCGACCATGAATAATAATTTCGGCAGCGCCCGCCTGTTGCTCCGCATCGGCAATTTCAAATGCCAGATAACGATCGTCCCAACCTAACCTGACTTTGACTGAAGTAGGTAAAGTCGCTGGCACCGCCGCTCGAATTGCCTTAGCAGCTTGATATATCAGTTCAGGATCCTTTAATAATGTCACCCCACCACCATGACCATTAACTGTCGGAGACGGGCAACCACAATTTAAATCAACGCCCCAAGAACCCAACTCTACTGCTCTTGCAGCATTTTCTGCTAACCATTGAGGATGCTAACCAAGTAACTGAATACGTACCAATGTACCTGCTAAGGTTTTACTTGCTTGATGTAATTCAGGGCAAATCTGATAAAATGCTTTGGCCGGCAATAACCGCTCTACCACCCGCAAAAATTCGGAGATACAAAGATCATATTCCATATTCGTTAACTTCTGTTAATAATTGACGCACTAACGAATCGAGAACCCCTTCCATAGGGGCAAGTAATAATCGCATTGCCCCTCTCTAGCTGGATTTGTTAGCTGCTGAAGTTTTACTAGCAACACTTCTAGTTGCACGTTTTTTTTACTAATTTACCATTATGCTGACGGTTCTTTGCTAGCGCATTAGGTTTATTCGAATTTTTTTCTTTGCCATTACTGCTGGCTGGATATTCGGATCCGGTTCATATCCGGCAAGAGTCATTTGCGGAATACGCTGTTTTAATAATTGTTCGATCGCGGTTAATAAACTCTGTTCATCAATAGCCACTAATGAGACTGCTAGACCGGTTACTGTTGCACGCCCGGTACGGCCAATACGATGCACATAATCTTCTGCCACATTAGGTAATTCGTAATTCACGACATAGGGTAATTGTTCAATATCCAGTCCTCTAGCCGCAATATCGGTTGCTACCAGCACTCTAATTGTCCCTGATTTAGTAAGCGTCTTTAAAGTCAACCTTAAATTTCACTTTTTTGGTTTAAAAAACA
>JBGDCZ010000057.1:0-10216 GCA_048493715.1 Arsenophonus endosymbiont of Dermacentor nuttalli
TATAGCTGATATAAAAATAAATTTAAACACTATAATGTTGATTAACTTATTGATTTAATATGTTTTATGTTTTTTTTAAATTATTTTCAGTCAAAATATCATGGTTATCTAGCTGTAAAACCGGCACCTGGCCTTTAGGGTTAATAGTATATTTATAATTGTTATTGGAAATATATAAAATACTAGGGAATAAAAATAAATACTGTAAAAATTAGAAATAACAATTTTTAATTAATAAAATTAATGGGTCAAAATGATAAATCAACAGGCTACGCTAAAACATGTCAATCTATTATTTATATTAAAGGAATTCAAAACACAATAAATAATGTAAAAACGGATTATAGTGAATTGGCTAGTGAAAAAAATATAGTTTCAACTAAAGCTAATTTTTCTACTTTTCTTACCTACTTACGTAACATTTTTATTGGTTCGGCCAGTAAAGCAAACACAATAGATAAATTGAATTCATCTGATAACATCAAGTTAACTGATTGGCAAGCAACACATATTCAAGCAGAAAATTTATATTTGGTGCCCATTGATGCAATCGAAAAAGAAATACATGCTCATGACAAAATTTCTGTTCATGATGTTGCACAAGAGATAAACATTTATGACGAAGTTTACTGTGCTATCGATGAAAAAGAGATACATATTTATGAAGAAATTCCTAATGATGTTAGTAATGTAAAAATTAATGATAGAATTAGCGAAAAAAATTTAGACTTAACTATGAATAATACGCTTTCTGACTTAGAAAAGCTCATTTTTACTAAAGTAAAATAAACAAATTGGTCGAACAAACTTTTTCTCAGTCGAAGTCAATTGTTTCACGTATTTTTACCGCTATAAGCGATATTCTTTTTGGTTCAAAAATTAAATCAGAGATAGAAATAATGAAGTCAGCTGACTTGGTAGCTTATGTGATGCGGGTTAATATAGAGAGGATTTGTCATACGTTAAATCAACATATAGCAAACGGTAAAGTTGATGGTATTTACCGAAAAAGCACCTAACAGTAAGATCTACAATAAAGATAATCAAGCTCAACTTGTTAAGGTATTTAATAGTGATGAATGTCATTCTGATTCTATAGCACTGGCATGGATGATAAAATTATATATGGCTGAAAATTTACCTAAGATAACTATCAGTAAATTTAATGATATTAACAATCAAGATGAATTTAATTGTCTAATTGATAATAAAATTAACCGAATAACTGATCTTGAAATGAGGAAAACCATCAATAATTGTTTTTCTACTCTAACAAAGGCATGAAATTTAGCTGAACAATTAAAATCAAATAAAGAAGATAATACCGAAATAAAATTAACCTTGGATAGTGTTATTGGTTCAATTTTAACCGCTTTTATTGAAAAAAATGAAGATCCTATAGTTTAGTTTAATTTTTTATGAGATAATCAAAGTAAATTATTCAAATAATATAGCAAAATTTATTATTAACACCTATTAATAAATATATAATTAAGAGTCCGATAATATAAATTATATTTTTAATAAATGATCGTTTTGTTAGCAATATTTATTAGCGGATTTAATATAAATCCTTATATTGAGATTTCAGCTATATTATTAATCATTGCAATATTTTTATTACCCTTGGTGTAGGAGTAAATTAACAAAATATCAATATAATTGTTTATTTTGTATTAATTAAATAACGTTCTATTACAATATTGTTACTGATGTTATTTGCGGTTGTATTGAGTATTGACCTAATGAAATAAATTTATTATATAAATGTTTATTTATCTACAGAGAATATATTTATAGTTTATAAAAAGTTATATGATTATTTCGTAAATAATATAAAAGCTGAATTTGGTATTTATACTATTTAATGATATTGACAATTCTTGGCAGAAATATATAAAATAAATAAAGGAGTTAAAATGTGTTTAGATAGTTTTGTCAACACCAAGAATATTGATGCAACATGGACTGAAAGTAACTCAATTGTCTCAACAATTCAGAAAAGCTTTACTAATTCTGTAACACAGTTAGTAAATAATTTAACACAAGGTAAAAAATAGTTCATGCGAATTTGGTTGGATACGAGATAACTCATTTCAATATTTATTTTATTCAACTGAACTGATAAAATTTCCAGTTGAATTGCGTAAAGTTAATTCAGTCCCATCTAGAAGGGATGACATTAACTAGCGAAAAATTGCCCGTGTTTTCAGGCTCAATTTTAGTGGAATTAGAAACTACCATTTTAGATAAAATTGAACAGAATACTAGTGTGAGCACTCAGAGTAATGTTAGCTAAGCACTCAGCCTAATGGTGGTATGAGATTTTTCAAATCTGCTGTATGGCAGGAAATTTTTTCTTCGGCAAATAATAATGTTGATCAAAATAAAATAGATAAAGGAAAGATTAGTGAAATCGCTAAAGCGTGTGTAGAAATAGCAATGTATACTAATATTGCCGGAATTTGTGACAATTTAAAGTAACATATTAACAACAAAAATGTTGAAGGTATTTTTAGGAGAGAACCCAATAAGACAATTTATAATAAGATGATAATACAAAACTTATTAAGGTATTTAGCAATGTAGAGTTTAAATTTGAACCAATCTCTTTATCATGGATGGTAAAAACCTATTTAGGTGAATTTTTTCCCAAAGTCACATTGAGTGAATTAGATAATATTATGTCAATGGATAAAAGTACTCTATACTCTAGAGGGAGTACAACAATTAGATAAGGTAGTTGAGCAAGCTGAATTTGATATTTTAATTAACGAGAAAATTAATACTATTGGTTCAGAGGAAACACAATGCTTCAATGGCAGAGGCGTTGCGTTTAATTGAGCGTGATCAGGATATTAAAGGCTTAACAAAATCGAGTATTGTGACATCAATTTTACCTAAGATCATCGATATAACGATGCTATCGCCTGTAAGCTTGCTGAGTTATACCGCAAAAACCTCCATGATCACTGATCATACGGCAAATTATCTCACTAGTCATTATTAGTCTATCTAGCTAAAAATAACCGCCCACCTTTAAATGATACTATTGATAAATGAATAGGTTATGGTGGGCTGATTAGCCTATTAAGCCTTTAACTCAAGTTCATTCATCGTAGCGATACTGAATCCACCGTCAACGTGCAAAATTTCACCCGTGACACCAGCTGATAAATCAGAGCATAGAAAAGCGGCACAATTACCAATGTCTTCAGTTGTCACCGTACGACGAATAGGGGTTACTGATTCACAATGCGATAGCATTTTACGAAAATCTTTAATACCCGATGCCGCTAAAGTCCGGATTGGGCCGGCTGAAATGCCGTTAACTCGAATAGTTTGCGGTCCCAGTGCGTTGGCCATATAACGAACATTTGCTTCAAGTGAGGCTTTTGCCAATCCCATAATATTATAGTTAGGAATAGCGCGCTCAGCTCCTAAATAGGTCAAGGTAACCAGAGCAGAATTAGGATTTAACATACTTCGGCAAGCTTTTGCTAGCGCAACGAAGCTATATGAACTGATATCATGAGCAATTCGGGAGCCCTCGCGTGTAACAGCATCGACATAATCACCGTCAAGTTGATCAGCAGGGGCATAAGCAATTGAATGCACAAAACCATCAAATTTTGGCCATACTTTCGCCAGTTCGGTAAATAGGGTTTCGATACTTTCATCGGAAGCTACATCACAGGGCAAAACAACATGCGAGCCAAAGTTGTTTGCCATCTCTTCCACTCGTGATTTCAGTTTATCACCTTGATAACTGAAGGCCAGTCCTGCGCCTTGTTGCTGCATTGCTTGTGCAATACCGTAAGCAATAGATAGTTTACTAGCTAAGCCAGTGATCAGAATGCGCTTGCCGCTCATAAAGCCCATAAACTGTATCCTTGTAAATTTTCAAATAATAACACTAATGTACACAGCATAAATTATCTGTTGTAGATGGTATTTATGCATTCGTTGATAAACGGCAGAGAGTTTATCATGCTAGAAGAAAACATGTTGTATTAACTCGCTGATCCGATCGGTTTTTTGCTGCTTTGTCTTAAGGAATATCTTGCCGCCAAGCTTCAGCAGATAAAAGCTCACCAAAATGGCTGGCAATTAAACGCCGGGTAACTTCATGTAAAGGCGAAGCAAGTACTTCAGCAGTATTACCTCTCTCGACCACTATACCATTATCCATTACCAATATTTTATCGCTAATATGTTTCATCATGCCAAGATGTTGAGTAACATAAATATACGAAATACCTTGTTTTTCTTGTAATTCAAGCATTAAATTGATGATTTGTGAACGCATCGTCATATCTAATGAAGCCAGAGCTTCATCGGCAATAATAATCTCAGGGTGTAGGATCAATGCTCTGGCCAGTGCTACTCGCTGTTTTTGCCCGGCTGCTAACATATGAGGATAATATCCAGCATGATCAGGTAATAGCCCAACTTGACGAAGGGTTTGCTCTATACGCTTTTCGCGATCGTAAACAGACAGGGAGGTATTTAAAATTAAGGGGATCTCAAGAATTTGCCCGATCCGCTGTCTGGGGGTTAAAGAAGTACTTGGATCCTGAAATATCATGCGTATGCGTTGACTACGATAGCTATAATCGCCAAAGTTAAGCTTATGACCATTAATAAAAATTTCACCATCACTAGGTTCGATGACACCAGATAACATACGGGCAAGGGTTGATTTACCCGAGCCATTGGCGCCAATAATGGCCAAGGTTTCTCCAGCTCTTAAGCTAAAGGTTAAAGGTTTTACTGCTTCTAGTAGCTGAGTTTGAAATAAACCAGTGCGATATCGAAAGGTTTTAGTCAGATTTTTTACAGTCAGTAGCGGAGTTGTCATGGTGTTTCCTCCATGTTAAGAGGAAAATGGCAAGCAAAGGCCCGATTTTTAATGATACGTAATGGTGGTGTTATAATACATGCTTTTTGTGCATATGGACAACGGGGACCCAGACGACAGCCGATCGGTAGATGCTCTAAAGAAGGGATCGCGCCAGGTAGTGTATTTAGGCGACTTTTATGGGGAAGCGGGTTGCAAAAATCTGGCACTGCACGTATCAAAGCTTGAGTATAAGGATGATGAGGACGGCTTAATAGTTCTTCAGGCGCTGCACTTTCAACCGTTTGACCGCAATAGAGTACACTAATACGATCAACCAGTTTACTCATCATTTGTATATCATGACTAATTAGTAGAATTGTCATATTATTGTTTTGATTTAATCTATCAAGCAGGCGAAATATTTGAGCTTGGGTAGTGGATTCCATCGCATTGGTTGGTTCGTCTGCGATAAGTAACCGTGGTTGATTTGCCAACGCAATAGCTATCATCACTTTTTGACATTCACCTTCTGTCAATGCATCAGGATAGCTATACATAATATCATCATGATCTTTAATTCCAACTCGATGGAGTAATTCAATCACTCGTCGCCTACGCCAGCTAAATCGTTGCCACCAGCGGCCTTTGAAAGTCCATTGTGGTATTGATTGAATGAGTTGTTTGCCAATATTTTCAGCGGGATCTAAGCAAGACTGGGGTTCTTGAAAAATCATTGAAATATTATGCCCTATCACTCTGCGCCGTTGGCGTGCTGTGAGCTTCAGCAGATCAATATCAAGAAAATAAAAACGATCGGCAGTAACCTTTAAGTTATCTTTAGTTACGCCACAAATAGCTTTAGCAATTAAACTTTTACCTGATCCGGATTCACCGGCTAAGCCCCGAATTTCACCTTCATTTAACTGTAAAGAGACATTATCAACCGCTTTTACCGGCCCTTTGGCGGTCATAAATTCAATTGTGAGGTTACGGATATCTAATAATGGCATTATTCCACCCCAGCATTAATAGCGTGATGTAAGCCATCACCAAGTAAATTAACAAATAATACGCTGATCATAATGGCTGCGCCAGGAAGAAAAACCGTCCATGGTGCAACATAAATTAACTCTAAACTATCACCTAGCATCGTGCCCCATTCAGCACTAGGTAATTTGGCGCCTAAATCAAGAAACCCTAGCGCCGCCATATCGAGGATGGCCATAGACAGAGTATGGGTAATTTCTGTTACCAGCCCCGGGGTGATATTTGGTAATATCGTATACCAAAGGATATAAAAGTTTGAGGCGCCGTCAAGTCGGGCAGCAATAACATACTCGGTATCAAGTTCATCGCGAACAGCACTATAAATTGTTCTGACAATTCTTGGTAATAATACTAACCAAATTGCAATCATCGCATTTTCTAGGTTTGAGCCGGCAAAAGCGACAATAATAATCGCCAGTAGCAGTGATGGAATTGACAATAGGGTATCTAACACATGATTTAAAATAGCTGATTTCAATCCATGGATAATACCGGCTAGACAACCTAATATTAGTCCAACCAACGTCGCACTAATGGTGATCACAAGGGCAGAACCGAAGGTAGATGCTGTACCGATAAGCAAGCGACTTAGAATATCTCGACCAAGATCATCAGTCCCCAAGAAAAAAGCGACATTACCATAGTGAGACCAGGATGGCGGTAGCAGTTGATAACCTAAAAATTGTTGGTTAATGGTATAGGGAGCTAAGTAGCTACCGAACAAAGTCAAAACCAGAAGCACAAGAACGCCATAAAATCCTGTCATAGCCAGGATATCATTCGAGAAAAATTGCCAAACTACCCGGATCGGCGATGGCATTTTTTGTTCGCGATAAAAATTATCTGAAGACATACCCATCCTTATATTTAGAAGGGTTCATCATAGCGCCTGAAATATCCGATATGACATTAACGGAAATAACTAGAGTACCAATAATCATGACCCCGGCAGAGATTGCTGAGTAATCATTTTGGCGAATAGCGGTTACTAACCATCGCCCTAATCCTGGCCAATTAAAAACAAGTTCAGTGATCATCGCTAGTGTGATCATAGTAGAAAATTCCAGACCAAGTTTTGGAATAATAAGGGGAAGTGCATTGTGCAGTACATGCCGTTTGATTATGGTAATGCGCGATAGCCCTCTAGTTGCTGCCGCTTTGATATAATTTTCACCCATAACTGATTCAGTACTATTTTTCATTAAACGTATCATTTCAGAAATTGGGGCAATTGCCAAAGTAATAACCGGTAGGATCAAATGTTCTAATATATTAATAAACATTTGACGGCGATAGGCTGAATGAGATAACCAAACGTCAATCAGGGCGAAACCAGTAACCGGTTCAAGATCATACAGCAAATTAATGCGGCCGGAGACAGGTAACCAGCCTAACTTCAATGAAAAAAGTAATATAAATAATAAAGCCAATACAAAAATCGGCATAGAAAAACCTATTAGAGTGAAGATTTTGATAATGTATTCAATAGGTTTATTTCGCCAGACACCGGCAATAATACCTGTTGGAATACCGATTATTAATGCCAAAATAAACGCTAAAAAGCATAACTCCAGGGTGGCAGGAAAAGTGGCACTAAGCTGGTCGCTAATCGGTTGACCATTAATATTAGAAAAACCAAAATTCCAATGTAATAAACCGGACAAGTAAAAAACATAAGCATCCCATAACGGTAGCCCACCTAAGGGGGCATCAACGGTAAAATAGTTCAAACTAAAACTAATTAGTGTAAGTAAAAATAAGGTAATCACGAGTAGCAATAACCGCCTTAATGAATAAATAATCACCACGCTGCTCCTTCTTCATCGTTGAAATAAGAGTCAGTAGGAAGAGGGGGTTTAGAAGAGTCATCGCGATAAACTCCGGCAAAAGATGAATTACCAAAAGCACTAATAACCAATCCTTTGATATCGTAACGATAAGCCTGTAAATGTAATGAGTAAGCTAGCGGTAAGACAGGCAATTCTTTTGCTAGCAATGATTGCGCCTGATGGTAATAATTAATGCGGGATGAAATACTTTGGCTTATCAGAGCCTTACGTAAAAGTTCATCAAAGTATGGATTACACCATTTACTCCAATTAGTATGTGAATCTATTGCCGGACAACTAAGGAGGGGACGAAAAAAACTATCTGGATCGTTACTATCTGTTGACCAGCCGTCAAGCACCATATCATAGCTGCGATCGTTTAGTTTATTCTCTAATAAGTTGCCTTCAACTGCGTGAATATTCATTTTAATGCCTACTTTAGCTAAATCAGCCTGAATAAGTTCAGCGGTTTTTAATGGACTTGGATTATAGGATTGAGAAATAACGGGTACCCGAAGATCTAATTTCATACCTGACAAACCTAGCTCTTCCAGCATTTCTTTAGCTTTTTCTGGATTATAGTCTGTGACTTTAATTCGATTATCATAGGCCCATGAAGCTCTTGGTAATACTGAGGTTGCGGTTTCAGCAGTGCCATAATAGATGGATTGTATTAATCTTTCGTTATTAATTGAATACGCAATAGCTTGCCTGACCTTTAATTGATCAGGTGGAGGATTACTGGTGTTAAAAATCAAATAGGCGATATTCATGCCAGCTCGCATTGATAGCCGCAAACGGGCATCTTCCCGTAAAACCTTTATTTGACTTGCGGCTGGATAAGCTAATACATCGCACTCTCCGGTTAATAATTTAGATATGCGTCCGGTACCACCAGCACCAAGATCAATCACAACTTGCTTCATTAATGGTTTACCTTTCCAATAATTATCATGCCTAGCTAGCTTAATGAATTGACCGGTTTGATAACCTACCAGCATAAAAGGACCGGTGCCAACTGGTTGCCAATCAATAAATTCTTTATAATTAATTTTATTGAGATATTGAGCATATTCTTGTGAGAGTATGGGTGCATAGCGGGTTGCTAGATGCCAGAGAAATGAGGCATCTGGCGTATATAATTTAAATTCCACGGTATAATTATCGATTTTACGAATACTACGGATATTGTTAGCTAATTGCAGGCTATCGAAATAAGGATAGTTGCCCCCACCGACATAATGATATGGATGGTTTTTATCAAACATACGTGAAAAACTAAAGACCACGTCATCGGCATTGAGTGTTCGCGTAGGGGTGAACCACTCTGTGGTTTGAAATGGGATATTACGTTTTAAATAGAATTGATAAGTTGTACCTTTATCAAATGATTTCCAGTGCGAGGCGAGTTCAGAAGTGAGTTTATAGGTAAACGGATTGACCTCTAATAGCCGATCATAAAGCTGAGCCGCAAGAGGGTCAATAATCAGTCCTGTACTGGCAATTTGTGGATTAAATGTGGTGACAATGCCATTAACACAATAAATAAAACTGGTTTGACGAATTTGCGGAGGAAGGGTGTCTGCTAACGCATTTATTGTCCCTACATTTATTAAAAGAATCCATAAAATTAGGTACCGCATATTAAGAACCTGTTATAAGTACGAATGACTTTATTGTAGCTTAACTTCTCCTATGCAACAAAATAGAGTTGCTAAAATTATTAGTTAATTATTGATAAAAATTCTCAATAAAGTGCTTTACAAATGTTATTAATAACTATTATCATTAATCTGTCTGCTAAACGGGTTATGGTTTAATAGTAACCTTATTTACTTTAGACACGACATTGTTTACAGTGTTTAATTTTATTGCCAGCATCGGGTGCTGGCTTTTTTCTTTTTTAATTCCTTCTTTTATTTGCATTTTAGCTATTGGGTAAGTTATATTTTTTCAGTAGTCCTCTAAATTTATAATAGGTTAATTTTAATTGTTGCTCAGCTTGCCGCTTATTAAACTGCCCTATTTGCAATGTCTGTTCAAGCAAAATTTTCTCTATAGAATGCTGCCATTGTTTTAAATCAATCGGAAGAGCAGGTAGTCCAACATCTTGTTTTATTGTTGGTGATATAATTGACCAATCAGCAAAAGGATTTAAAGACAATAAAATCTAATGGTTCAGATCTATCGTCATGACGATAAACAGAACGTTCAATGACATTCTTTAGTTCACGGACATTGCCTGGCCAGGGATAACTTAACAGCTTTTTTTGTGCTTGAATGGAAAATCCCGGGAAAAGCGGTAGCTTGAGTTAACGGCACATATGAATAGCGGAATGTTCAGCCAGTAACATAATATCTGCTAATCGCTGACGTAATGGAGGAATATAGATGACATCAAAGGCAAGACGGTCAAACAGATCGGCACGAAATAAGCCTCACATCGATATTTGTATCTTGTTTTTTGTGATAATTAGCTACTATCACATGAAACAGA
>JBGDCZ010000058.1:0-9749 GCA_048493715.1 Arsenophonus endosymbiont of Dermacentor nuttalli
TCTGTTTCATGTGATAGTAGCTAATTATCACAAAAAACAAGATACAAAATTTGATATAATTGATATTATAATTAATCTTCATAAGTCCACTAAACAAGTTTGAAGAGAAGTTTTAGCTATTAATAAAATAACCTATTGCTGCAAATTGTTAGCAAAGGGATTAATTAACACCTGTTAATGTATAATCCCTATTTAACGTCAATTATTTTGCTGCCAAAAATCATCGTATTGCCAATATCAGCCAATAAAAGAGTGATGCCGATGCAGTTAACTTTGCCGTGATGAAGTCCGCCATACAGGATAAAGCGATTCGATCGCTACCGGTTGATGATTTTGCTATGTCTGCATTACCTGATACTGAAAGCCGTAAAAATAAGCGACTCGGTTTTGATGATAATGTCCAACCGATGTTATTTGATGCTGTTGAATTTGGCATGTTTGATTATATTTTAGTAGATTCATTTGAAAAAGGATTTGTAATAACAACGCGTTATCAGGCATTGCATTATGTTCAAGATGATAGTTATTTTGATAGGCAGGTAAATTACCAAAAGAGGTTCCTGAAAATTCCACTCCAGAGTCGACTGGTGGCACAGAATCTGGTGCTTGGAAGCAAATTATTATTGATTCGTATATTAAAAAAGAAATTGATAATCAATTTGTAAAAGTTAAAGACAGCAGAACTGTACAATTTGCTGACTTAGATTTAGTGGGAATCGATAATTATACTGGAATTTCAATAACAAATAATATCCAGTATATATCCTAGTATGTTTCTGGTAATAGTGCTTATATGATACTCGCTCGAAATAGTAATACTACTACGTATTCAATATCATTCCACACTTATTCAGTTACATTAGCTGATACAAATACTTTAGATAATATAACTGCTTGTGGATTTAGCACTATTCATCCTACCGGTGACGTTGTTATCCGGTTAGACGCTGCTAAAGAAGGCTATGATCTCGTTTATACAAGACATTGAAAGATAGTTATATTAGTACGGGGACTTGGGATGATGAGGCTAAGAAAATTTCTTTTGTACCTATAAAGAGTATGCACTTTGTACAGTGCTGGAAGGAAAAATGTTAGCTGCAGATAAGATGGTCAGCCGATTTGGATTGATATTCCAGCTAAAACTAAAAATGAATTAATTAAAGAAGCTGAAAATAGCAAGATTGAATTAATGCAGAATACAGCAGAAGTCATTGTAGCCTTACAGGATGCAATTGATTTACATGTAACAACTGATGAATAATATAAGCGATTGATGGAATGGAAAACTTATCGTGTATTGTTAAGTCGTATAGACATCTCTATTGCACCAAATATCGAATGGCTAGAATTACCTATATAATATAAATACGTTATTTCATCTAGATTTTAAATAAAAATTTTCTATTGTTAATTTATGAAACATAATCTTTGATTATGTGAAAATAATTTAATTAAACTAATAAAGTTAATATAGCAAGAATATAATTCATATATGATCTAACAGATGTCTAGTGATAATTTACCATCTGTTAAATCTGATTTAAAATAGTATGTTATTTAGAGAATAATAAATAGATTTTTATTTTATTTATTTAATAATTCACTATTAACAATTTTTTATTTTTTCCATGGTAATTCGCCGCTATCTGGTTCAGTACCTTTTGCCCACCATTTTGCTTCCCAAATAGCATTATTCCATCTTACTCGATCCCCAGCTTGATAGGCTGCATTTTTGAGTCATTCTGCGGTATTTAGACACATATCATTTTCTTGTTTCATATAATTTTCCTCATTATTTTGTTGAAAGGTTAAGTACATTAACTTTATGTCATTTTCAAAATGAATGATATGTGTTTGTTTTTTGCAGAACGAATTAATATTTATTAAAAAATGTAAAATTATAATTGATGATATTCTTCATGTTTCAACAGATTTGTTAAGTGTTTATTATCATTTTTTGTATTTTCGCTTAAATTTTATAATAGTGAAAAATTATATTTTTAATGAATTTCTTATTTTAAGATAAAGTTTGTTATCGATTTCTTATTTAATAAAAATCATATCTTTATTATTTTTATTGTAGTAATGTAATGTTAACAGTGAACAACTGTTACTAAGTGTGGATCTATTAAATTAAAGTTTATGAAATGAATATACGAGTAATTTAAAAATAAAAATACTATTAAATAAAAATTACCTCAATGAAATAATAAATGGGTAACTTGCAGCGGTTCTGCTATACTAAAAAATTGGTATATACTTTCAATCTATACGTATAAGATGGTTTACTATGGTTCAGATTTAAATTAGGCAAGCAGTCCGGCAATTAGATTTATTTTAATATTGAGTAGTAGTTGGTTATGTCTGAACATAAAAAATTTTGCTTTTATCAGCCGCTAAAAGGTATTAGTCATACATTTGGTGATGAATGGTTTGTACTTAAGGCAGAGGCATTTGCACGTTTATTTGGTACACCTGGCTTTTAGTCGGACAAACAGTGGTTGTGGATTTGTGGATCTATCTTAATATAAGTGGAATAACTAAATTTGATCCTTATCCGTTTATATTACTGAATTTAGCCTTTAGTTTACAGGCAGCCTATGCGGCTCCTTTGTACTTGCACAAACACAGCCAATCTGAACGTGATCAAGCCTATGCTCTTGCTGATGTTCAAAATCGGGAAGATCTAGCTGAGGAGATGACCCAAAGACAAGCAATGGCGGAGTATAATACGCAACAGTTATTTGTATTATTACAACGAATACCGAATTGACTCAGTTAACCAAAGAAATTGCGGAGCGTATTGAAAGTTTAACCCTCCAATTAGAAAGCCGAACCCGTAAGTAAAAAGGCATTTTAAGCCACATCAAGCTATACTTTTATTTAACGGTAAATGAAGCCTAATTCAGTTAAGTATATCTGGGGCCTTTATGTAAAGCATAAAGTGAAGATATAACTGGCGTAGTGTAGTAGAAGAGGCGACGTTTTAGCCACCGGGTATCTTCTTTTTCTTTGGTACTAATTCGTCCTAATCGCCAAGTTTCAGGCTGGCAAGCTTTATTCATACGCCGTTCTGTTGTATAAAGATAATTAAACCCAAGCTCTGTTGCGATTTTTGCGTAGTCTCGAGTATAAAATCCTTGTGGCCAACATAAATGCTGACTGCAATAACCAAGTTGCTGGATAAGTATATTACGGCACTTTTCAATATTAGTGATTAAGTTAGCATGACGCTTTTCAATATTAGCTTCTAATTGATCCCAACGTAAATGTGAATGAGTATGATTATGGAATTCGATTAGATCACTCGATTGCATATGTTCAATCTCTGACCAACGTAACATAACATCATCGGCTTGTCCGTTACGAATCTTTTCTTCACATCCACGGTGAGAATATTCAATATTAGATAATTTTCTAATTTGGCCGTTACCAATATCTTTTGTGATAAGAAAAATACTCGCTTTAAGCTGTAATCTCTCTAACACAGGAAAAGCATAAACCCAGTTATCTAAATAACCATCATCAAAAGTGATCATGACACTTTTTCTTGGTAAAGGCGAGCCTTGATAAAATTGCTCTAATTCTTTGCTTGAAATGGTTTTCCAGCCGCTATTTGCCAGCCATGTCATATGTTGGGTAAAAGTTTTTGGTGATAAAGTCACTAACCCGGGAGATGGGCTAACATGGTGATACATAAGAATAGGAATAGTTGTTGCATTCATTACATTAGTAAATTATAGATTAAAGGCTAGCTAGCCATTTTACTCATTTATTTCATTTATTAAAATGATAGCAAGTTTTTAATGTATTGTATAATATTATTACTTCGCCATTAAGCGAGCAAATATTTGTCAAAAAACACTACTACTGATGATTTGCTATCAGTACCACTCAATATATTATCTATAAGTCACTAAACTTTTATTTACCCTGACTGAGCATGACTTTTAGCTTTTTAGCTAATTATAGCATGATAGATCCTGATTGGCGTTATTAAGTAAATTAACGTAAGGTACTTTGCCTATTTGTAATATACGTAATAAACAGGACTCGATTGAAAATTTCTGCGTTACTTGCAGTTGTCCTCGTTTTGCCATCTCTTGATATTTTTTAGGTTGCTGTAAAAAATCATCAATTGCGGCTGCCCAATCGTTGACCTGAGATGGTGGCAGTAACAGACCATTACTTTTATGTTGAATAATATCCGGTAGTCCGCCCACATTACTAGCAAAAACAGGTATACCAAAGAAAAGTGATTCAACACCTACCATACCAAATGCTTCTTTAGTAGAGGGAATTACGGTTAAAGATGCATATGAATATATGGCAGAAGAAGGAAAGATAATACCGGCCAGTAGGGTTTCATGTTCTAAATCATAGTCGATAATCTTTTTCTGTAACTTCGTCTTACAGGGACCATCGCCAATAATTAAATAACGAAATAAACGTCCTTGGCGTTTTAATTGGGCGAGTGTGGCTAAAATAATATCATGTCCTTTTTCTTCTCTAAGCATACCGACCTGAATTATGATTGGTGCTGTTCCATGGTTTAACCAAGCTAAAATATTATTAGCCAGAGATGTATGATTTTCGGCAACCATTTTAGAAAAATCAAAACCAGGATGAACAACTTTAACTTTTTGTGGCATACAACCACTTTGTAATAAAGTTTGTCGCATTGGTTCACTAGGAACAATGACATAATCGAATAAGTAATTCATGCTAAAGGCTTTGATTTTACTGGATAAATAGGTTTTTTGTCGCAGTACACATGGCCGTTGTTTCTTAGCCAGTGTTTTTACGGCAATAGCAAGGTTATTTGCATCATGACCGCTATGGCAAATGGCTAAAGTTGCCTGCTGTTGGCGTAATAATTTGCGTAGACGTATGATTGATGGAGGATGAGCACTATTGACAAATGGAACTGGATAGATTGGGATATTATTTTTTTTTGCTTCATGTGCCATTTTACTGTCGACATGGCAAGCTAAGGTTACATTAAAACCGCGATGGATTAGGCTTTTCATTTGTAGTAAAGCTTGAGCTTCTTGACCACCAAAGTTCATCGAAGATTCAGTATAAATAATGGATATATTCATGATATGCCCTGATGCTTAGCTAGGTAGTGGATTTGCTAATCAATTAATAAAATAATACTCTGATATTTATAATATTTAGCGAATAAATTTAGTTTTATATGCTATATATATGCAATAAAATAGTTTTTTATCAGTTGTTATAGCTTTGTTAGTTGCTTATTTTAAGCAAATTATCTAATCATAGTGTGTTAACTATGTTTACTTTAACTAATTGTAGTATTTTTTTACAGTAATTTTGCTATTATTTTTGGTAGCTGAAATTTAATCGCTGAATCCTCTAATTTTTATGGTTATTTGTCTGTGATTATAAAAAAGTTGCTATTAGATGATTTTAACAGCCATTTTGTATAGAACTAATGCTAACTACTAAATTTTGACAAGTACTAAAATGAATATCCATTATATTATTACTATCATGTAATTCTTTGATCATATATTTAGTTTTGTTAGTATCTTTAATGAAATACATGTAAAAAATATTAAAACACTTATTCTGTCATTATACCATATTTTATACTTGAGATATAATTTAATATTTAATTATATAAATTCAATAGGTTAATTGTGAAAACATTTTATCATAATAGACTTAGTTATTAATTTTAATGAAAATGTTTCTTTTTACTTGGCAGTTATCGAATATAGCTTTATGTGTCGTTATGTGAGTAGTAAGTATATTGGCTATTTTATTTATATTTTTTAGTTAAACACTAAATGTTTAGTATTTTTATGAATAAATTTACATTATTATTAAGTTTGGTTTTTTCTTTCTATTCATTTTTTATTTTAGCTATGACCTTGAACCAGCTCACTTTATCAGAACCTAATGTTTTATGTGATAAGCATATATGTGCCGATAGAATTGAAGGGGTATCAACCAGATTAACAGAAAAATATTTAGGTAAAAAACAAGCTAATTGCTTATTGTCGCAAGATGTATTTGATAAAACTGTTTTTACTTTTGATAATGGCGTTTTATATGACATAAAAGGAAAGAAAATGTCACATATGATAGATATTTTAATGAGCAAGGAAAAGGAGCAAAGTTTACCAGCAATACACAAAAAAGTTATTTAGTAATTAAATATGAGTAAGTGTAACTAAAAAATGGTATTTGTTTTTTATAATATTAAAAACAACTTTCTAATATTGCCATAAAAATGATTTTATGAACTTAAAATTTACTTACTTACTTACTTACTTACTTACTTACTTATGAAGTTTTACTGTTTAAAAAGTACCTTAATCTTATAAGGTTAATTTTGATATTTTATGGTCTTAGACTAGTTAAATATAAACATTAATATTAAAATCAAAAGTTTTATCACAAAAAAATTTATTTAAATATAAACTCTAGGTAGATAATTGATATAAACGATCGATAATAGTATTACAATAGATTAAGTCTATCATATGTGCACGTATTGATCGTATATATCAATTTTTTTATGTGACTATTTTAAGTGTGATTTATTCTATAAATTTTGTTTTGGTTTAATTTATAATAATTATCTTAACTAAGATTTATATTTTATTTTTATCACTTGATGTATTAAAGTTTGATAAACTAGGAAACAATAAAAAATGCCACGATAACGCGTTTAAGCAATATTATGTTTGTATTAAATCGTCAGTTATGATTTTTCTAATTGTCGGTATTCTATGTTTACTGTAATTAGAAAAATTTTTTATTAAAAAGAGCTTTTACTAAACAGCTGAACAATGATAAATAGATTTGGTTCGTACGAATATTATTTTTTATGTCATGATTGGCGCCAACACCATAGGGATTGTTATTGCTTTTGTTAATTTTAACACCTTAAACTTTCATGCTTTTTGAATGTTTTTTTGCAAAAGTAAAAAGAACTAAAGTAGAAATATAAAAGGTAACTCTAAAGTAATTTAGTTACTTCTTAGAACAAATATTTGAGGATTTATTAGATCATTTTATCGTTATAAATGCTGATTTAAAAAGGATCTCTAAATGAATAATATTGGCCATTAACAGCAGGGAATAGATCTACAATTAATTAAGTTTTAAGACTTTGAATATTTTTTCTTTTTAAGATATTTATGAGTTATAGTTTTGCTTTATTATTTAACGATCCGCAGTTACGTTATTAATCGATAATCAGTTGTATGCATCTAAGTTGATTAAGATAAACACCATTTAAAAAATGGCGCGTTTATTACAACCATTTATTATTTTTAATAAGCAATAATTTATTAAAAAATATTATGTTTCCTTGTGTGTTTTATAACTAGTCATTTTGGCTATGCTGGCTTTTTTTTGTAATTAGACAAAAGTTAAAATTTATTAATTTCAAATAGTAATTGTTTATTTTTATATAATAATTGTTATTACATAGAATTTTATTCCTACTACAATTTTTTTATAGTTAATAAATCGACTGTAGTCATGTTAATATCATTAACTATGAAGTGTTTATTGTTTTTTTCATTAATCATTTGTATTAATTAGTATATTATTCTTAATGTCATTTTTAATATCTTTTTACAAAAAAATATGGATGGAATTGTTAACTATTAAATAGATATTTGTAGTATTAATTATTTTATTATTTATAATACAAGTGAAAAATAATACTAAAAATGTATTAGTAAATATCATTTTAATTGATGTAACTGATAGGAAAATTACATGAATATTCTGTAAAATAAGAAAAATCTTAATCTGTTATTTTTTTATTATAAATGAAACTTATTTAAAATTGACTTTATTAGAAAAATTATTACTAATAGAATATATTATCTTTGGTCACTTTTATGGGTTATTAAAAAATGAAAAAAAATATTAACCATGTGTCTTATTTTTACTTTAATACCTTCAATCAGTTACTCATTAACAGAATTTAAAGATTATGAACTTACTCAAGTATTCATTTTAATTAGGCATAATTTAAGAGCACCAATTATATATGCGGATATATTAAACCGCGCAACAAGCAAACCTTGGCCTATTTGGCAGACTGAAGGTGACAATCTAACCACAAAGGGTCGTCAATTAGAAATTTATATGGGAAACTACTTTAGGACTTGGTTCGATAGAATGGGATTATTCCGTCAAGATCAATGTCCAGATTCAAATAATGTCTCTGTCTCTGTTTATGCTAACAATCTACAGTGTACTATTGCCACGGCTCAATCTTTTATTACAGGTGCTTTTCCTAATTGCTTGGTTAAGGCTTTTTATCAGTCAGACTTGGGCACAAGCAAGATAGATCCTACTTTTCATTCAGTAATCACTGATAATAGTACGGAGTTTAAACAGCAAGTCATAACCACTATGACAGAAAAATTAGCGCAATTAGATTTAACCTAACCCTATAAGCAAATTTCAGCAATTTTGGGTTTAAAAAATTCAACTATATGTAAAAAAGATAAATTGTGTGATCTGATTAGCTACCTTAATACTATGATTATTAATGTGGGTAAAGAGCCCTTTATATTTGGGCCGTTAGGATTAGCTGCAAATGTTGTTGATGTATTTGATCTTCAGTATTACTAGGGATTTCCTATAAAAGATGTTGCTTGGGGCTAATTAGGACATCGGAGTAATGGGAAACACTTAATAAAATTAAAAATGGCTATCATGCAGTTATATTTAAAACTAAAATTCTTGCTAAAAATGTAGCTAAGCCTTTATTAAACTACATTAACTTACATTTTGTTGAACAACACAAAAATGAAGGATCAAAATTACTTATAATGTTTGGTCATGATTCAAATATCGTTTCGTTAATGTCTGCACTTGATTTCGCGCCTTATCAATTAACTGAACAATATGAAAATACCCCAATTGGTGGAAAATTAGTTTTTCAGCGTTGGCATAATTAAGAAAACTAATAAAGATTATTTAAAAATTGAATATATTTATCAGTCAGTGAGTCAATTGCGTGAAGGGACGCTATTGACATTAAGTAATCCACCAAAACATATAACTTTGTCACTAAAAAATTGCCCAATTGATAGAAATGGTTTATGCAATTGGAGAGATTTTGAAAATAGCATGCAACAAGTATTAAAAAAATAAAATTCGTGTTACCAAGAAAAAAGGGAAGCTATGTGGTTGGCGCTACTTTTATTAATATTTACTATTAATAAAGTGGTATTTTATTGGTTATTTTTTCAAAATAGTATTTTTTACTACTGCTTTCGATTTGTTATAAAATCTATTATTTTATTATTAGTATTTATTACGTGATAAAGATAATTTCGCTTGAAATCGATTTCATCCGCTAGTCATTAATTAATTTATTTTTTAATAGCCAATTAGGCTGTTATGCATAATATCTAGTAATAAATAGTTAAGAATTCAACTTCCATTCTTTTTTCTTTTCAGCATTATTTCTGCTAAGTTTATTAGCGTTAATAAATAGGTAGATAGCGGCGTAAAAAATTTATCTTGAAAAGATAAATAAGTTTTAAAGACAATATATATAGCTATTTTTATCAATGTAATAGGAAATAAAAATAATTTAATAACATTAAATTATTTTAATGCCATAGAACCTTTTACAACACAATTATAATTGTAGCTTAATGAGATCATATCTTACTTAATACAATCTATGGTTAGGAAATTGAATCGATGTTTAGGTGAGGACCAAAATGCTTTGTTATCGC
>JBGDCZ010000059.1:0-6457 GCA_048493715.1 Arsenophonus endosymbiont of Dermacentor nuttalli
GGCTCTCCTTTTGACTAACTAGTTAGTCTCCAAGATTCCCGCGGTGGTTCAGTTAGAGAGGTAATAACTTTACATCTTGAGTGAGAAAAATTAATTAAGATAGGTAAATGCGGTAGTTACACGTTTAACTCCATCTGTTTCACTGGCAATTTTTGCTGCGGCAGCACCTTCTTGCTGGGTTAGAATACCAAGTAAAAACACTTCTCCACCTTCAGTAATAACCTTAACCGTTGATGATTTAACCGAATCACTAGCAAGAATTTGCGATTTTATTTTGGTTGTTATCCATGCGTCTTTAGACGCGGTACCAAGATCAACCGGCGTACCTTTGCGGATCTCATTATAAACCGCTTCAACACCTTCTACTTTTGTTGCTATCTGTTTCGCTCTTTCAGCTAATTCAAGATCAGGTGCTTGGCCAGTAAGTAGAATTTTACCTTCATAGGCAGTGGTAATAATACGGGCATTTTGGGTAATTTCTTTGTCTTTGTTCAGTGCGGCACTAACACGGGCTTCTAACGTTCCATCATCGACCTGGCGTCCAACACTTCTCGGATCGGTCGCACTTTTTGTGGCGACAGCAGCTGAACCTATTACAGCAGCACCAAGGCATCCTTGTAACAAAATGGTACTGCACATTATGGTAATTAGAGGAAATAGTCTCATTATTACTCCTTAGTCATCTTGATGCGGAAAAAGTGTATTATCGATTAGATCACATAAACAGTTAATTGTTAATAGGTGAACTTCTTGAATTCTGATACTTCTTTGCGAAGGTATCCGAATTTCTACATCCTGTGTGCCTAATAATCCGGCTAATTCTCCTCCATCATGGCCGGTTAAAGCCACAATAGTCATATCACGTGCTAGTGAAGCTTCAACCGCTTTTATCACCACGCGACTATCGCCTTTGGTTGCAATAGCAAGTAGTACGTCACCGGATTGGCCTAATGCGCGTACTTGTTTAGCATACATTTCTGCGGGATTTTTCCCATTAGCAATCGAGGTAATAATGGCATTATCAGTATTGAGGCATAAAGCGGGCAGACTCGGACGTTCTGCTTCAAATCGATTAATCATACTGGTGGCAAAACGTTGTGCAATAATTGCTGAGCCACCACAGCCGCAACATAAAATTTTATTACCATTTAGTAAGGCATGAACTATCATAACTGCTGCACGTGAAATAGCATCCGGTAATACTTCCGCAGCGGCAATTTGTGTTTGAATACTTTCGGTAAAACAGGCTTTGATTTTCTCCAACACGTTAAGACCTACTTACATATAATTAATGGATGGTGTCATAGTCACTGAAGGCATTGGGTAACCACTCAAACTGATTGTCGGTAATCGCAAAAATGTCAAAACGACATAAAGCTGTTTCTATGTTCTCATTATGTTTTAGCAGCCATAATTTCGCCGCGGCAAGTAATTTTTTTCGTTTGCTTAAGGTTACTGACATTAGTGCATTACCGAAATTATCATGGCGACGAAAGCGTACTTCAACAAACACCCAAGTAGCTTGATCTTTCATAATTAGATTAATTTCTCCAACCGGAAACCTCACATTGCGGCTGATAAATTGCAACCCATGCTGTTGTAAAAATTGTTTGACTTTATATTCGAAGTGACGTCCTTGTATCCAAGATAAATTTGGCGATTTTAGCATAGTTGATTTCCTTATCTGTAAGGTTAAAAGTACCGTTAAGGTGACATCTTAGTCACTATTTTACTCTATTTTTATCTATTGGCTGATAAATTTTACTTTTAACTTCCAGTTTATTGAATCAATTGAACTTTTCCTTGTCCAAATTTCAACCTACGAAAAATAACACAATTGTCATTATTTACAGTTAGTTTGCCTGTAGCACCATTTAATTCAATATTATGTTGTTGTAATTGATTGAAATAATTAGCTAATAACCAGACATCATTTCCCATAGCGTAAAGCCGAATTAGCGAGTAATCCACAGACTGCCGTTGCTTAGCTTGTGCCAGTAAAGCGGAACTGGCGCTTGCTAGCAAAGGGATTTCACTGAATTGCAAATCTTCCATTTCCAGATAATAATCGGTACTTAAATGTGTTTGATGACTACGTGAACTCGCATAAAGCGCAGGTCGTGTGCGACTATCGGTTGCTATATCTATCATGGGCTTAATCAACGATAATGCATCACTTGTGGCGACAATATAAACTGTATCAATCGTATTTACTGATATATCATTTCTATTTGATGATTGTTGTTCAGCGAGCGCAATGGGCGTACCTGTCATACGAATTCCTGTGCTTTGGCCAGTTCTGGCTTTTAGGCTATTAATATCACCAAAGCTTTGTTTCCGTACCGGAGTTTGCTGCAATTTTTGCCACTCTTGAGCAAATATGTTTGTGATACGTTCAGCAAAAGGGGGGAAGTAGGAATAAGGATCAATGGTGTTTGTTTACCTTGTTTGGCAATATAGCGAGCGGCATCGACGGCTTCATCTTCAGGCGATAAAGAAAAGTAACAGACATTGTTTTTAAGCTGCATTTTATCACTATCTAATTCATTTAATGTCAATAGATTGAGTGAGGTCTCTGTGTGAATAGCTTTGACAACATCCGATTTTAATAATGGCCCGACGACTAACGTAATGCCATCTTGCTCGGCTTGGCGAAGTAGTGACTCAATCGATTGAGTATTGGTATCATATACTTTAACCTGTTGATTATTAATAGGTGCGCTGTCAATAACTAGCGATGGGGATGGTGGATTGTTTTCCTGCGCTATGTTGTTGTTAGTAATTGAATCAATAATACTTTGGACAGTATCATTATTTTGGCTATTTTGTCCAGCTGAATGGGTTGCTGCTGTCGGCGCGCTAGTTAATCCTTTTTGGGCATCAAGAAAACCTTGTAAAATAGCTTCCCCAAATATTTTTCCATTATTACTTAAAGGCAAAAATAAACCAATTTTGGGGTTGTTACTGATAGAAGATTAGTGAATTGATTTGTGTTAATGCTGTCGGTGTAGTTTTAACACCTGGATTGGCTGGATAGCTTATTTTCCAGTCATTAAAAGCATTACGAAATGCCGCGGGATCACGGTAGTTATTCTGGTATAGTTCAAACAGATCAATCCAACCCTGCAGGACATTTTCATCTGCCTTCACAGCCAGTTTTTGAATTTGTTCGGTAGGCATACTAGTTAACATTTGCCAATAATTATCAATATTTTTCTAATGACTAATCTGATCTTTTAATAATGGTTCTTGCGTGATGTAGGCGCGTAAAATTTCGGCAGAGGGAGTACCATTAGCAGCATCAATAATTGATTGATAATGGCTAATTTCAGCGTCTGTCTGTATGGTTGTATCGGCAGTCGGTTCACTTTGATGTACTGAGGAGTGACATCCCACTAATAGAAGTGAGAATGTTATCGCTATACAGATAAAACCTTTTTTAACAAAAATTGAAGAACGCATACTTTGTCCAGTGATGTATTTATCATTGCTCAATTTTAATCGGTTATTCGGAAGAAACCATGAATGAACCTAATCAAGCTATAGAGGTAGAGATGGTATCAACACTATATATTGTACCGACGCCTATTGGTAATTTGGACGATATTACTCTGCGTGCATTACAGATCCTTAAGCAGGTAGATCTTATTGCCGCTGAAGATACCCGGCGTACGGGTTTGCTATTACAGCACTTTGCTATTAATACCCGCATGATGTCCTTACATGATCATAATGAACAGCAGAAAACAGATCAATTAATTCCGCAATTAAAACAGGGGCTAAGTATAGCGTTAGTTTCTGATGCCGGAACACCGCTAATTAATGATCCGGGTTATCATCTGGTGAAATGTTGTCGCCAAGCGGGTATACGGGTAGTTCCTTTGCCGGGGCCCTGTGCAGCAATTACGGCGCTTTCCGCTGCCGGTATCGCCTCAGATCGCTTTTGTTATGAGGGATTTTTGCCGGCAAAAGGTAAGGGTCGACAAGATGTATTACAAGAGCTAGCTAATGAATCTAGAACGCTTATTTTTTATGAATCACCTCATCGTTTGCTAGATACATTGGCGGGTATGGTCGCTATTTTAGGAGCTGAACGCTATGTGGTCTTGGCACGAGAACTGACAAAAATGTGGGAATTGATCCATGGTTTGCCGGTTGGAGAGCTACTTGATTGGGTAAAAGTTGATGAAAATCGCTATCGTGGCGAAATGGTATTAGTGGTTGAGGGCTATAGAGCTCGAAAAGACAGTAACGAAACGGTTCCCCCTGATGTGATAAAAACATTAGCCTTATTACAACAATCTTTACCCTTAAAAAAAGCGACCACCATTACGGCAGAAATTTATGGCTTAAAGAAAAATGCATTGTATAAACATGCCATTGAACAACAACAAAAATTTAATAATGTAAGCAAATAAATGGCAGGGTGGCGAGGTGTGATAAATAGCTATACAAATGTTAGTAAAATTCCTATAATTGCGCGTTGGAGTCAGCTAGACAACCGCTGCTTTGTTATTGATTACCATAGGTAAATTAATAATAAAGGGGAGGAAAGTCCGGGCTCCATAGGGCAGGGTGTCAGATAACGTCTGGGAGGCGAAAGCCTACGACTAGTGCAACAGAGAGCAAACCGCCGATGGCTATTAAAGCACAGGTAAGGGTGAAAGGGTGCGGTAAGAGCGCACCGCACAGCTGGCAACAGTTTGTGGCACGGTAAACTCCACCCGGAGCAAGGCCAAATAGGGGTTCACCAGATGCGGCCCGCATCGAACCCGGGTAGGCTGCTTGAGTCAGTGCGCAAGTACTGGCCTAGATGAATGGTTGTCCATGACAGAACCCGGCTTATCGGCTGACTCTAAAACTTTAAAAACCCCATTGTTAAGTAAACTTACAATGGGGTTTTGCTTTCTAATAATTTTAAGCGCAGTAAAATTAACTACTTATTATCGAATAGTGCCTTACAAACACTGTTTCGTCATTTCCAGTAATTTTTTGACGTCCTCAGGGCGTGTATTACCGGTTTCTTTATCGATAATAGCGCTATAAATATGGGGAATAATTTTCTTTACGCCAGCACAGCAGTTAATGCGATTTTTAAAATTTCCTGATAATTGTTTAAATCAATACCACCAGTAGGTTCAAGATAAAAATCGCAGCTAGCACAAGCTTCCGCCATGACTTGATACTCTTGGCGATATTTTAACCCTTCCATATTAAAAAATTTCACTGAACTGGCACCCATATCTTTTAGCATGGCGATCGCTGTTTCAACCGGAACAATAGCGTCTAGATAATTTGAGCTTAGTGGCCCCGTCGAAATTTTTACTTTTGCGACTTCGCCTGTTGGTGAAATAAGAGTATTAACGATAGCCTGATCTTGGCCTAATAACGCACGACTGGTTGCCGCACTAGTAAATACCTGATTTACATGTTGAGGCTGAATAACTTTAGCAATTTACGAAACCATATTTGATTGATTAGGATCGCCTGCACCTAAACCAACAAAAAGTGCATTATCGATTTCATCAGCATATTTAGCCATATCTTCAATATAGCACTATTTAAGTCAGCATAGTTTTTTGACAACACACCAACAACGACATAAGTTTCAGCGGCTTGATAAATCTCTTTGGCATTTTGGTGAGAGCCTGCTAGAACACTCAGACAAACACGATCTTGATAGAAATTAGGTGTTAATTGTTTTCCCATTATTTGACTCCAGTAACAACTTGGCGTATACGTGATACAATTGTTTTCAGTTGCTCGTTAGTAACACTACGGATATCGGCTTCAACTTTGCCTTCGTTGGCTTTATATTTTCGCGGAAAATAGATAGCGGTATCACCTTGTTTCAATTCTGCCATTATGGCATAAGTAGTTTTACCGATGGCTTTTTCATCGAATTTAATTTCTGCTCGAGCAATATCGCGACCCGCTGCATCCCAAACGATCCGGGCTTTGATACCTTTGATTTGGTGAAGATCATTAATAAAGTCAGACATCCACTCAACCATATGTTGGCCGGTTTCTTTCTTGACAGTAAGATAGAGTTCAATAGCCAGTGTTAGGCCTAAAATACCCTCTTACCAACTTTCATGGCACGGCCAATGCCGTTGCTTTGTTGTTTAACCCACTCAACATATTGATGTTTACCAATGACTAGCCCGCTAGTTGGGCCTTCAATTGCTTTGGCGCCACTATAGATCACCAAATCAGCACCATCTTGATAATAAACCAGCAGATCTTCTTCTGCAGCTGCATCGACGATTAAAGGGATGTTGTATTTTTTAGCAACCTGTGCCGCTTCTTTTACCGTTAACATACTTTTTTGTACGGTATGATGCGATTTAACATACAGAATAGCCGCGGTGTAATTTTCGCGGCAATTTTGGCAGCACTACATGAACCACCGCGGGAATCTTGGAGACTAACTAGTTAGTCAAAAGGAGAGCCAAAT
>JBGDCZ010000060.1:0-6196 GCA_048493715.1 Arsenophonus endosymbiont of Dermacentor nuttalli
ACTCTGTTTCATGTGATAGTAGCTAATTATCACAAAAAACAAGATACAAATATCGGTCAGAGCCCGTGTTCGTGCTCCTTGACTTTTATTGCCATGAATAGCCATAGCCTTAATACCATCTTTAATCAGATGTTCAGTTAAACGATTGGCTCCGTATTTGGTACGAGTAAAAACCAATACCTGCTGCCAGTTTTCGCTGCCTATGAGATAAGAAAGTAATTCAGCTTTACGACGCTTATCAACAAAATGAATAAGCTGTTTGACCTGCTGTGAGGCAGAATTACGTAGTACCACTTCCAATAGCATCGGGTCATGCTGCAAACTATTAGCCAGTTGTTTAATTTGATTAGAAAAAGTGGCAGAAAAAAGTAAATTTTGGCGTTTTAGTGGTAATTTATTTAATATCCGCCGAATATCATGAATAAACCCCATATCTAACATGCGATCGTCTTCATCAAGTACTAAAATTTCAACTTTCGACAAACAGACTGTTTTGCTGCACGAAATCGGGCAAACGACCTGGTGTTGCCACTAAAATATCCACTCCGCCACGTAACTTCATCATTTGTGGATTAATGCTAACACCACCAAAAACAACCAACGATTTCAAACGCAAAAACTGGCTATAATCACATACATTTTGCGCCACCTGGGCTGCTAATTCACGTGTTGGTGCTAAAATTAACGCCCGCACTGGTTTTCTCCCTTTTACCACTACGGTAGTCTGGCTAAGATGTTGTAATATGGACAAAACAAATCCAGCGGTTTTACCAGTTCCTGTTTGCACACTCGCCAATAGATCCTTTCCAGCTAAAATTGCCGGGATCACTTGTTGCTGAATTAAAGTCGGTCTTTCATAGTCAGCAACTTTAATAGCCGATAGTATCTCTTCAGATAAACCCAATGAGTTAAAACGCATAAATTAAAATACTACAAATTTCATTTGACTCAGTTTCAGCCAATTAAACATAAAACGAGCATTATAAGCTGAATACGCCACTATTTATTTAAAATAGTAGTTAATTGCAGCAAAAAAATTGGTTACTGAAATCAGCAATTATCGACTAATAGATAGTAAATAAAATAATTAACATAAATTCATCAAACAACAATTAACCTGATAAAATTAATTATGTATAACCTTAATTTTATTCCATAGTACGAACTATTTTAAGTATGCCATGAAAAAAATCAGCGCTTATTATCTATTGCTATCATCGGCCTAATTATCGCTATTATAGTGGCTGGATACTACTACTATCAAACCCAGCAGAATAAGTCCCTTATTCTGTATGGAAATGTTGATATTCGAACGGTTAATTTGAGCTTTCGGGTTGGTGGTAAACTGCAAACACTGAACGTTGATGAAGGGGACAAAATTAGCGCCGGCCAAATATTAGCTTCACTCGATAAAACCCCCTATCAAAATAGTCTGCAACGTGCCACCGGTATTCTTAATAGAGCAAAAGCTAAATTGGATATGTTAGGAAGTGGTTATCGTAGCCAAGAAATAGCTCAGGTTGAAGCTGAAGTGACACAACATCAAGTAGCCTGGAAATATGGCAATAGCTTTTACCAACGGCAACAAGGGCTTCGGACACAACGGATTATATCAGCCAACGAATTAGAAAATGTGAAAAATAATCGCAACCAAACACTAGCAGCACTAAATACCGCAAAAGATAAATTGAATCAATACCAGACTGGTTATCGAACAGAAGAGATATCCCACCGCTCGCGGTGAATGGGAACAGGCTGTCGCCGCATTAGCGCAAGCCAAACTTGATCTGGAAGATACCATTTTAACCACACCTTCACAACCGGTACGATTCTAACACGTGCCATTGAGCCAGGAACTATTCTTACCGCAGGCAGTACCGTTCACCGTTTCATTGATCCGACCGGTCTGGGTTAGAACCTATGTCGGCGAACCTCACCTTGGTGAAGCCAAACCTGGCCGGGAAATACTGCTCTACACTGACAGCCGTCCAAACAAACCTTATCATGGCACAATTGATTTTGTCTCACCAACCGCAGAGTTTACGCCAAAAAGTGTGCAAACCACCGATTTACGCACCGATTTGGTTTATCGTATTCGGGTTATTGTCAATGATGCTGACGACATGTTGCGACAAGGTATGCCAGTAATACTTTTTTGCAGAAAAAAATAACTAAGGCTTAATGAATGGTCACTACTGTTCATAAGATAAAATTGACTGTAGTCAAGAAACTTTTTCCCGGTTTAGTTTCGCCTGCAGTGGAAAAACTCACAACCGAGATTAGCGGCGGTTTAGTAACCGGCTTAGTTGGGCCTGATGGAGCAGGGAAAACTACCCTATTACGAATGCTGGCTGGATTATTAAAACCAGACCATGGCAATATAGAAATTATGGGGTTAGATCCCATTCGTCAAGGTGTAGAAGTTCGTCGCCATCTTGGTTATATGCCACAAAAGTTTGTGGCTTTATGAAAATCTGACCGTGCAAGAAAATCTAGACTTATACGCTAGCTTATGTGAAGTGATGAGCGAAACCCGGCAAAAATCTATCAGCAATTACTGAATTTTACCGATCTTACTCATTTTACCCAACGGCTGGCAGGCAAATTGTCCGGCGGCATGAAACAGAAACTCGGACTTGCTTGTACATTAATTAGCAGACCCAAAATTCTATTGTTAGATGAACCTGTTGTCGGTGTTGATCCTATTGCTCGTCAAGAACTCTGGCGAATGGTTCATGAACTGGCGAGCGATGGGATACTGATCCTAATGGACTACCTCCTATTTAGATGAAGCTGAACAATGCCGAGATATTTTATTGCTAAACAAGGGGCAATTACTCTAACAAACAAAATATCCGGTCGCTCATTTCTACTCCAAGTTCCGGCACAACAACACCACACATATTTACAAGATGCGCTATTACTACCACAAACCACTGAATGTGTCATTCAAGGGCATCATATTCGCGTGATCTTGAAAGAAAACTGTCAAGCAAACGATTTTCTACGAAATCTAAATTTAGCCAATAGTAAATTAATTACCACCAAGCCACGCTTTGAAGATGCTTTTATTGATTTATTAAGTGGTAGTGCATCGCAACGTTCTGAGTTAGCAGAAATTATGTCTCGGATTGCAGCTGATCCGACGGAAACAGTTATTGAGGCGCAAAATCTTACCAAACGATTCGGGGACTTTATCGCTACTGATAACGTCAACTGACTGTTAGGCGTGGTGAAATTTTGGCTTGCTAGGTCCCAATGGAACAGGTAAATCGACAGCATTTAAAATGATGTGTGGATTAATGGTGCCAACGGCAGGTAGTGTGTTAGTATTGGGGATGGATCTGAAAATCAGCTCCCATAAAGCTCTCCAACATCTCGGCTATATGGCACAAAAATTTTCACTCTACGGTAATTTAAGCCTTGCCCAGAACTTAAAATTTTTCTCAGGCATTTATGGGCTTAGTGGCCGTCAACAGCAGCAAAAAATTAGTAAAATGATCAATGCGTTTAATCTAAATCCACTACTAAAACAAACTACCGATGAATTACCCTTAGGTTTCAAACAGCGTCTTACTTTAGCCTGCTCGCTAATGCATGAACCCGACATTCTTTTCCTTGATTAACCCACTTCTGGTGTAGATCCCCTCACGCACAGAGAATTTTGGTTACATATTAATGGGATGGTAAATAAAGGCGTTACAGTAATGGTCACCACTCACTTTATGGACGAGGATGAATATTGTGATCGAATTGGGTTAGTTTACCACGGTAAAATTATTGCCAGCGGCACACCAGATCAACTAAAAAGTCAAATTGCCACGGCAGAAAAACCTGATCCTTTAATGGAAGAGGCTTTTATTGGTCTGATACTTAATTATGATCAAGGGCTAAAACGAGCCAGTAACAACAATTATAATCGCAAGAAGCCCAGTTTTCATGGGCCGTTTGCAAGCTCTTTGTATTAAAGAAAGTAAACAAATTTTACGTGATCCCAGTAGTGCACTGATTGCTGTTGTTATTCCATTTAATGCTGTTATTCATTTTTGGCTATGGTATCAATCTCGATTCGAGCAAATTACGGCTCATTCTGGTTAATCAACAAAACAATCAAGTACGCGAGTTGGTGGCAACCTTTACTGGCTCCCCTTTTATTAATGTGACCATCAGTGATAATCAAAACTACTAATAGATAAAATACAAGCGGGTGAAATCCGCGGTATGGTGGTGATCCCGGTTAATTTTGCTAGTCAGCTTCATCGTCCGTCGCAACATACGCCGATCCAAGTTATTACTAGCCCATTAATTGTTACTGAATTACGCTTCTGGTTTAATCCAGTTGCCATTAGCCAACATTTTATTATCCCAGGCGCTATTAGTATCATTATTACCGTTGTCGGTGCTATTTTAACTTCTTTAGTAGTTGCCCGTGAATGGGAACGCGGCGCAATGGAAACATTACTTTCCACTCAAGTCACTCGAACAGAATTACCCTTTCTAAACTGTTACCTTATAAGCTATTAGGCACCTTCGTTATGCTACTTTGCATGTTAGTGACTATATTTATTTTACATATTCCTTATCGTGGTTCACTTTGGTTACTTTTTATTATTACTAGTCTCTATCTGGTTACCGCCCTTGGCATTAGACTACTAATCTCTACCTTAACTCGTAATCAATTTAATGCTGCAATCTTAACATTAAATAGCGCTTTTTTACCTGCTATCATGTTGTCTAGTTTATTTTTGAAATTGACAGTATGCCCATAATTATTCGGATAACTTATTTGATCCCAGCTCGTTACTTTGTTAGCAGTTTACAAACCCTATTTCTGGCCGGAGATATTTATGTTGTCTTGTTAACCAATTTTCTTTTACTAGCCACGACTGCTATTGTTTTTATCGGGCTAACTGCACTAAAAACACGCCGCAGACTTGATTAGGGAGAGAATATGCTGCATCGTCTCTATACACTCATCATTAAAGAATTATAGTCACTACTACAAGAGCCACAAGCCCGCGCGATACTTATCTTGCCGGTGATTTTTCAAATGATCTTATTTCCACTAGCAGTAACTTTAGATGTTACTAACACCACTATTGCTATTTTCAATACTAATAAAGGCCAAGCCTCGATTGAATTAACCCAAAGATTGGCAAAATCGACAACTTTTTCTAAAGTGTTGCTACTCAATAATAATCACCAAGTTGGTGAAACAATATAATAACCGTAATGCACTATTAGTCGTACATTTTCCACAAAACTTTGTGCTCCATTAGTGCAAGGAAAATCAACACCAGTGCAGCTGATCCTAGATGGTAGAAACTCTAATAGTGCCCAAATCGCCACCAATACCGTTAGCCAAGTTATCGAAAATTATCAACAAGAATTAACTAATCAACAAATACCGCTTAATAACAGCGAATTAATCGATTCGCTATTTATATAACCCTAATCTTGATTATAAATGGTTTCTTGTTCTTTCTTTGGTAGCGCTAATTACCACCATTGGTATTTTAGTCGTCACTTTATTATCAATTGCCCGCGAGCGTGAACAAGGCACACTTGATCAACTACTGGTTTCACCCCTAATTACCTGACAGATTTTTATTGGTAAAGCCGTTCCAGCATTACTTATTCCTACCTTGCAGGCCACCTTAGTACTGATTATTGGCATTTTCTGTTACAAAATTTCATTTTCTGGTTCATTATTTATTTTTTATAACACAATGACGATTTATGGTTTGTCACTAGTAGGTTTTGGCTTATTGATTTCCACCATGTGCTCAACTCAGCAACAAGCGTTTATTGGTGTATTTGTTTTTTGATGCCAGCAGTATTATTATCAGGTTATATTTCATAATATAGAAAATATGCCAATTCAGCTACAAAATTTCACCTGGATCAATCCTATTCAACATTTTACTGCTATCACAAACAAATTTATTTAAAAAAACAAAAGCTTAGATGTGCTATGGCCTAGTCTCTGGCCATTACTTATTATTTCATTAGCACTACCAGCATAGCTTATTGGTTATTTAGCAGAAAAATTGCCTACTAAAAGAAGAAAAAAATCCTGGTGAGATCATCAGCAGGATTTTTTAATAGGACAGATTTAATTAACGGCGATCGCCTAGGATCCGTAACATCATTAAGAACAAGTTAATAAAATCTAAATAGAGAGTCAACGCACCAA
>JBGDCZ010000061.1:0-6049 GCA_048493715.1 Arsenophonus endosymbiont of Dermacentor nuttalli
CTACCGCTGATTCGTTCTACACTGACTCAGTGGGGGCGCATTATAGGTGGTTTTACGCTGCTGGCAACCGTTATTTAAAAAATTTGTCTAATTGATTTATATTTCAACAAATCTGCTTAAATAGATATTTTTTCTAACTGATTAAAACCTTCATTTACCAGTATCGGTATAAGCTTTTCAGCTTCAGCATCCATTTTAGTGCAATAAGCAATATTTTTACTTTTTGATAAAATTAAATTTTGATGATTATTTATCAACCAAACCGTTCGTCTTGCAATTGCAGCGCCAGAATCAATTAGTCTGGTTCCTTCATATAACACTTCTTTTAGTTCTTCTGCTAATAATGGGAAATGTGTACAACCCAACACAATAGTATCAGGAGATTCTTTCATTCTTAACCATGGCTTCACAATAAGCTCTAGTGCTTCTTTTGATATTATTTGACCATGAAGTTTTTTTTCTGCTAACTGAACTAATTCTGAAGAGGCGATCATCTCAACTTTACAATCAGGGGCAAATCGGTCAATCAGCTCTTTAGTATAGTTTCCATTAACTGTTACCTTCGTGGCTAATAATCCAATAATACCATTACGAGTTAATTTTGTTGCTGGTTTTATTGCTGGAACAACCCCAATGATTGGAAATGGAAAATACGCTCTTAAAGCCAGTAAACTAACAGTACTTGCCGTATTACAAGCAATAACTGCAATTGCCAAAGCGTGTTTTTGTTGAATTTGATCAATGAAGCGAATAGTACGCTCAATAATAAACGCTGGACTCTTCTCCCCATAAGGAAAAGCATCATTATCAAAAGCATAAATATAGTGTAGATCTGGCAATAACTGTCTAATTTCATGGTAAATAGACAACCCACCGACGCCAGAATCGAAAATGAGAATAGTTGGGCGAGCCATTTTCAACTGATCAGAGGTTACTTTTTTTATTTCATTTTTCATTCAGTTCATCACAATACTGAACAATATGCTGATAAGAAAATTGTTAGTAAAAACAATAAGCAGTAATTATACAGTAATAATAATAGATTGAATAAATCCATATGCAGTGTAATAATTGCGAGCTTATTTTAAGACCATATTATAACTTATTTTTATTTTTGCATTACCAGCAAATATCAACGGCCTTAAACTTCACCATGCTTACTATCAATGTCCGAAAAATCACATCTTAGGATAAAATCATTGGCTTGAGGATCCATAAATCGTGTCCTAAAGCTAGACATCTTTTTTTTCTCTTTCCTTACAATCTCGCACTAGAAAATTTTTATCAATATAAATCTGAATACATGCTAAATAATTTGTCAATAACCCAATACAACTCACAGTTAGCTGAAAAAATTGAATATTTAAATAATATTATGCTGCTTTTTCAGACACTTAAGCCAGAAATTTTTCGCTTTGATGTTTCTCACTATAGAATGCGTGCTAAATTTCGTATCTGACATGAAAAGCAGGATTTATTTTATATTATGTTTGATCAAAAGGCTAAACAACTAATAAGAATTGATCAATTCCCTTATACCCATCATATTGAATGCGAGTGTTTTACTCGAAAATAAATAAATTTAAATGATATAAAAATAAAAACGCCATTAAAAATAATGGCGTTTTAGACATCTTTGTAGCAAAGAATCTATCTAACAATGGCTAATATTATTTTTATTACAAGAATAAATATTAAATAATATTAATATAAAAAATATTTCTCTAACACTAATTAATATAAAAGTAAAAAAAGAAAATACATATAATACTAGCAATTTTAGGCTTACGGCAAAAAATTATTTATAATTTGTTATTATGTTTTTCCTGTTCGCGACGATACCAATAATAAGCTCCCCTTGCGATCATTCTAAGTTGCAAAACTAACCGTTCTTCCAAACGCTGCCTTTTTTCCTGATCGATATCTAATGCTTCCGCTCCCGCACTAAATACAATAGTCACCATGGCTTCTGCTTGTATTTCAGTAAAATGCCTGGGCATATTACTTTCTTGTTGCAAATAATCCGCCAATTCAGCAATAAAATGCTGAATTTCCCTGGCTACCGCTGCACGAAATTCAGCAGATGTACCTGAACGTTCACGCAGTAATAATCGAAAAGCATTAGGATTATTACCAATAAATTCCATAAAAGTAGCAACAGACGTTCGAATGACACTGCCACCTTTTGCAATACGCTGTCGTGCTTGACGCATTAGCTGACGGAGCATAAGACCGCTTTCATCAACCATCGTCAATCCTAATTCATCAACATCACGAAAATGTCGATAAAAAGAAGTCGGTGCAATACCTGCTTCTCGAGCAACTTCACGTAAGCTAAGACTAGTAAAGCTTCGCTCAGCACTCAGTTGACTAAAAGCCGCTTCTATCAGAGAACGACGCGTTCTTTCTTTTTGCTTTGCTCTGACTCCTGTAATATTACTCACCGTAATTAATATACCTCATCGATAATAATGCAGCTAGGTCACTATACCAAATTTTAACGGATTTGCAGTGTCTTTAAATTTAACTAGTATATAAAGAATTTCTGTTTATTTATTAAAATGTAAAGCATAAATCTTATGTTTAAGCGTGATTAAATAAGGTAATGTTAAGGTAGCGTTGTTTATTCGTATTTACATAATAATGGGTTATACCGAATGCCACAGATTCAATTTGATACTATCGTTATTGGTTCCGGCCCCGGCGGAGAAGGTGCCGTGATGGGGTTGGTAAAACAAGGGAAAAAAGTCGCAGTCATTGAACGTTACAATAAAATTGGTGGTGGTTGTACTCACTGGGGAACTATTCCGTCAAAAGCCCTTCGGCACGCGGTTAGTCGAATCATTGAATTTAATCAAAATCCATTATACAGCGATAAATCCAAGCTTTTGCGAACCTCTTTCTCTGAGATCCTTAAGCAAGCTGAGACCGTAATCAATCAACAAGCACATATGCGACAAGGATTTTACGAACGAAATGGCTGTACCATGTTTGCTGGTGAAGCCTCGTTTATTAACGAAAATACATTAAAAGTTGTTTATAATGATGGCACCGACGAAATATTATCTGCAAAAAAAATCATTATCGCTACCGGTTCTCGTCCTTATTGTCCACCTGATGTCGATTTTCAGCATTCACGCATTTACAATAGCGATTCAATTTTGACGCTTAAACATGAACCACAACACGTAATTATTTATGGTGCTGGGGTAATTGGTTGTGAATATGCATCAATTTTTAGAGGGTTAGGTGTAAAAGTTGATCTTATTAATACCCGTGATCACCTTCTCTCCTTCCTAGACCAAGAAATGTCAGACGCTTTATCATACCATTTTTGGAATAATGGTATTGTTATTCGACATAATGAAGAATATGAAAAAATTGAAGGAACAGATGATTGTGTAATTATTCATCTAAAATCAGGTAAGAAGGTTAAAGCCGATTGTCTATTATATGCTAATGGTCGTACAGGGAATACTGATAATCTAAATTTAGAAAACATCGCTATTCCTGTTGATAATCGGGGCCTGATTAAAGTTGATGCTACCTATCGTACCCACAATGAAAATATCTACGCTGTCGGCGATGTTATTGGCTACCCAAGTTTAGCTTCAGCGGCTTATGATCAAGGTCGTCTCGCTGCCCGTGCGATAACAACAGGCCATGGCGATACACATTTAATTGAGGATATTCCAACGGGTATTTACACCATTCCAGAAATCAGTTCTGTCGGTAAAACAGAACAACAATTAACTGCCATGAAAATTCCATATGAGGTCGGGCGGGCCCAATTTAAACACTTAGCCAGAGCTCAGATAGCAGGGATGAATGTTGGAAGTTTAAAGATCCTATTTCATCGCGAAACATTAAAAATCCTAGGTATTCACTGCTTCGGTGAACGGGCAGCAGAAATTATTCATATTGGTCAAGCAATTATGGAGCAAAAAGGTGAAGGTAATACTATTGAATATTTCGTTAATACTACCTTCAATTATCCAACTATGGCAGAAGCATTTCGGGTTGCTGCACTTAATGGATTAAACCGGCTATTTTAACCAAATAAAATCCAATATTAGTAGTAAGTAAGTAATTAATTGTTACTATAATATCGGCGCATTTGTTTACGAATTGCCTCTGCAAACTGTTCATGACAACTTCTAAGTGGTGAACCAGGACGATAAACTAAAACCACTGAACGTGAAGGAACAGGGTTAATACAGTCAAGATAATAGACGCTATCACGTTTTATCTCTTTCGGTACAGATAAATCTGGCAAAAGTGTTATACCGCTACCTGCGGCTACCATATTACGTAATGTCTCCAAGCTGGTAGCACGAAAGTGTGTGTCATCTTTTGCCCCAACTTGGAAACAATATCCCATTGCATGATCACGTAAACAATGACCATCCTCCAGCATAAGCAATTTTTGCCCAACAAGCTCACGCATTTCAATTTCCTTACGATTTAGCCATGGATGCCCTTCATAAATTGCTAATCGCATTGGTTCCTCATAAAGAGGAATTTCAATAAAAGCTTCTGTCTCTTTAACTTGAGCTAATATTGCACAATCAAGTTTGCCATTATTTAATTGTGCCAAGAGATGGTGTGTTTGTGCTTCATGTAAATACATTTCCAGTTTAGGAAATAAACGATGTAATTCTGGAATGATGTGAGGCAAAAGATAAGGGCCGATAGTAGGAATTAATCCTATATGTAACGGACCTGACATACTTTCACCTTGTAACGAAGCCATTTCCTGCAATATTTTAACTTCTCGTAATACCGTTCTGGCCTGTTCAACCAATAATAACCCCTGCTGAGTAAATAAAACCTTTCGGCTCGTTCGCTCTAATAACATAACACCTAAATCGTCTTCCAATTTACGAATTTGGCCGCTTAAGGTCGGTTGACTAACATGGCAGGCATCTGCAGCACGCCGAAAATGCTTATGCTCAGCTAATGCAACAAGGTACTCCAAATCACGAATATTCATGCCTACTCCTTCCCTAATAGAAATTTGATAGAATCAACCTATTTATTCATAATAATGGATCCAGTTTTCCTATCAACGAAAAAATTCGGCAATAAAATTTATTTTTATAATTCAGATAAAAAAGAAATTAAACTTTTCTACGGTGAGTTAGTTATCAGATAATCACTGTTTGTACTAAGCGACTAGAATTGCGCAATTAAATGACCATGAACCACTGCCTCAACTTTACTTTTATTGAAACCCAGACTCACTAACTATCGATTGTACACATCACCGATAAAAACTTCACTGAATTTTTATGATCAAATTAATAATTATTTTTTAATTTAAATCTAATTATCACAATAAATATTTTATCAACAATATAATTAATTTACAGCAAGCAGCCGATTAAAAGTTAAATACCATCATTAATAGCGAAATATATTAATTGGACGATTCTAAAAACTATTAATTTCTTTTATTACTTTCTATATGTTGTTATCGGCTAAAGCTAAACTTTAGTATTATTATCCCACTCGTTAATAAATCTTGCACACTGAACCAATAATCATGGTATTTCTTCATAAAAAATGCTTTAATATTGAAAATCTTAGTCATTAAGGCTGGTAATAGTGAAAACTAAATTACCTACATTTATTGAGTTATATCTTCAATTAATTGCCATAACATCAATTAGTTCTGTCGATGTAAATCGAGATCAAAGTAATAAAACATTAATTAACCTACTAGCAGAATGGTTAACAACACTGGGCGGTAAAATAAACATTCAACCAGTGCCTGATACTCGCCATAAATTCAATTTATTATACTTTTGGTCAAGGAGAAGGCAGATTACTGCTCTGTGGGCATACAGATACCCTTCCTTTTGATGACGGACGCTGGACAAAAGATCCCTTTCAATTAACGGAGTATAGCAATAGATTCTATGGCTTAGGCACGGCTGATATGAAAGGCTTCTTCGCTTTTATTATTGATGCTTTACGCAACATAGATATTTATATCTTGTTTTTTGTGATAATTAGCTACTATCACATGAAACAGAGTGAGCTTGGA
>JBGDCZ010000062.1:0-5572 GCA_048493715.1 Arsenophonus endosymbiont of Dermacentor nuttalli
ACTTTTACTTTTACTTTTACTTTTACTTTTACTTTTACTTTTACTTTTACTTTTAAAGATAAATCAACTGCTTCAGCTCGTTACACATTTACCTATGTCTGGGATGAAAAAGAGTGGAAAATATCAACTCACCATTCATCAGAAGTTACGGCAAAAAATTAGCAACCATTTTTTAGTCAGCTAACCTGCTTTTAAAAACTCTATTTAAGGTGACTGGTGGAATAGTCACCGATTTAAAGTAAAAATTCGTTTGAACCCATGTCATTATATTTTCTCCATTGCTCGCACTGATAGATATTGACTTTTATTTTTCAAATATATCCTTGTATCTTTAAACTTCATTGTTCTTCTATTTTTAACCTAATAATTCAAATAACTTCCAATCGTTTAAAACGATCGATATAAACATTTATAATTTATAAAAACTATTAATAAATATCGATCGAATAAAACAATTTATTAATCGACAACTGACAAAATAACCCATTTACAAACAAAATAGTTACCATTAAATAAAATATAACCAATATAACAGGAAAAATTTGCGTAAATATAAGTAATAAACCTTTTAACTAATTAAATAGTAAAGTAACATTTAGTTTTTAAAGAAAATTGCTACCATAAAATATGCTACCTTCGGTTAATTATATTATTGAGTGGCTCAAATGCTCTATTACAGATTAATAACAATAGTTAAAATTCTCCTACGAAACCTACTAATAGGGTTAACATTATGCTATTCAATAACTGTTTTTGCTCATCCACACAGCTTTATTGATATGCAAAATGATCTGCAAATTAAAGATGGTCATCTCGTTGCCATGAAAATGACTTGGATCATGGATCCTATGACTTCAGCAGATTTACTCTATGATGCACAACAGGCGAAAGAAAATGATGAAGTGTGGAAGCAGTTAAGTGCTGAAGTCATGGCCAATGTTATAAAACAACACTATTTTACTTCCCTATATAATAAGAATAAGTTAATAAAATTTAGCTATTACCCTAAAGACTATCAGCTATCACGTCAAAGGAACCAAGCCGTGCTCTCTTTTACCCTAGCCTTAGCTAAACCAGAACCTTTAGCTGGTAAGACATTAATTATAATGACTTATGATCCAAGTTATTATGTTGATATGACATATAACAACAAAGGAAAAATTTCATTAACTAACATCTCATCTCAATGCCAAATTCAACTCATAACTCCTGAGCCCAGCGAATCTCTGATCGATTACGCCCTTTCTCTTGATAAAGGACAAACACCGGAAGAAGACCTTAGCCTCGGACAACAATTTGCACAAAAGGTAAATTTAACATGTCAATAATGTCCAACAAACCGGCTATCAGTCTATTTAATAAAAAGTATTATATAATGATCGGATTATTTATTTCCGTTTTTGGCCTATTGTCATTTTACCTGTTCAAATATTGGCATGTTGGATTACAAATAGCGATAACTTGGCAACGAGAACTTAATCAGCATCTCTCTTCTCTACTAATTCGAGTCGCAGACTCTCCAACTGAAGCCGGATTATTACTCGTTGGTTTTAGTTTCTTTTATGGTTTATTACATGCGTTAGGACCAGGACATGGAAAAATTATTATTACCACCTATATTGCTACCCACTCTTCAAGACTAAAAAAAAGCTTGACTCTTAGCCTTTTAGCATCATTATTACAGGGATCAATTGCTATTCTTTTAACATCCTTAGTACTTGGATTATTCCAGCTATCCAGCCGCTACTTGCATCTAAGTCGCTTTTGGTTAGAAAAAATAAGCTATAGCTTAGTCTTTTTACTTGGGCTGTTACTATGCCTAAAAGCGATTGCCAGAATCAGAACCATATTTAAAAAAACAGCTTATTGCCGCTATCAATTTACCAAAATCCATTCACCGACCCAATATCAACATTCTTCTAACTGCAATTGTAGTCACAAACATGTATTGTCTAATGAAGAATTACAAGGTAATTGGCGTACTCAACTTGCTGTTATTGCTGCAATGGGAGCGCGTCCATGCTCCGGCGCCTTAATCGTTCTACTTTTTTCCTATGTAGTCGGTGTTTATTTTTGGGGAATTATCGCCTCTCTAATGATGGCCTTAGGAACCGCACTAACAATTAGTGTAATTGCATTACTGGTTCATAGTGCTCGACATCTAGCAATTCGCTATTCTAAATGGCAAGGATTTAAAATCAGCCCTTACTGGACGTTAGGAATAATGTTATTTGGTGGAATAGTGTTAGCTATTGTGGGATTACTTATGTATCAAGGTGTTGAAATACCTCAAACTATGAGTTCTCATATTTTTGGTCGTTAAAAATAGCACCATAATTTTATACTCATCATAATGGCACTAGATAAAATAAATAACAGTGTTACATAGTGCAAAATACGATCGGATAAACACAACATTAAATATTTAGCCAGCGGGATAGTTATTAATGAACCTATGCATAACGTAAATGCAAGCACAACATCAGTATATCCATCTCTCATATAGGCAATCGCTGATGAACCCGACAAAATAGTCGTCACAAAAATTGAGGTGCCAATGGCTTGCTTGATCGACAATTTCAGATAACGTAATAATAGTGGTAACACATTGTTATTACCCTGCCCCCCACTATTGTTATTGCCCTGCGCGCCACTATTATTGCTTATCGTCGTAACTTTAAAAGTATTTAAGTAAACCGAATTTTCTTCTGCCCAACTTTTTGAATTATCATAGAAAAGAACGCTTGCACTAATCTTCTTCCTTGCAACGTAACCATCTCCTGTAGGATCTATTTTATAAATCCTTACACTAAATTTATATTTTATCCTATAACAAGCTCCACTATTCCAGCAAGTAGACATAGCACCTAAATCACCAATTTAGCCTTTAGACATAAAATGTATACGACCACACATTGATTCCATGCCCAACGCGTAGCCAATACCTGTAATATTTGTCTTATAAACTCGAATATCATCCATAAAAGTCGCGAATTCATCATATGTTTTGCCACCAGTAGTCATATTTTTGACATTATCACAATGGTAGGAATTAAATGCAGATATTGTGAAAGTATCTAATAAAGTACCAACAGGTATATCTTCTGGCACAGTAACATCTTTTCCTTCAATTGTTATATCTCCACTAACCGCATTACATCCAGCAAAAACTGAAGCAGTATAACTAAAACAATAAATAATTATTGCAACTAAAGATAAAATTTTCATAAAATGTTCCTTATTAAAATAGATTTCAAATGATGATTATTTGAAGCTGTAAATAAATTTATTTAAAAAAAATAGAAATGGACTATTATATAAATTAATTTATTAATTGAATTTTTATAAAATTAACTAATATTAAATTTTATAACTTGTCATAATCTATATACAGCCAGCAACTACAATACGATATTACTTAATGACCAAAATAGTTTATTTAATTGATTTTATTGGCTAAATATATTCAGCATAATCAGAGAATTAATCATAAACTCCGTCTACTTCACTTAATATTTCTATATGAAAATATTTCATTTCATAATTTATTATAAACATTAAAAAAAATAAATTTCTATAATTAACTAATTTACTAATAAACTTACTTTAATAACCATAATCGCCAGACTAAGTGTTATTGTTGTTAAGGTTATAATTCGTACCATTATTAGCCACCGTTGTAACTATAAAACTATTTAAAAACACTGGATTTTCATCTGCCTAGATACTGGTATTTTTGTATGAAAGAATAGTGGCGCCAATTTTTCTCTTGATAACAATCCCACTTGTGGTAGGCCCTATTTTATAAATTCTGACATCAAAATTATGATTGTTCTGATTCCAGATACCGTTCGACCAACAAACGTCAACATTATCTATATTATCTCTCCAACCTTTAGTTGGAAAAAACATGTCATTACACATGGTTTGGATACCAAGAGAATAACCAATTCCTGCAATATTAGTTTTATATACTCTAATATCATTAATAGATTTAGCAAATTCGCCGTAGAGTTTGCCGCCACTAACCATATTTTTAGTATTATTATCACAACGATAAGTCTTAAATGAACTTGATGTGAATGTATCTAATAAAGTATCAACAGATGTATCACTTTGCACAACAATTTCTCTTCCATTTATTGTCAACAGTCCACTAATAGCCACAGATACCAAAACCAATAAAACGACTAAAACGAGCAAATTCAGTGAAACTAGCAAAACCTAAAGTTGTGTAACCAAGACTAGAAATAATAAAAATAGAGTTTATAATGATTAATATTTTAAAATATAAACATTACATTATAATTCAATGTATTAATTAATAATTATATTATGTATTATAAAAATATATAAATTTAAAAATAATTAATAAAAAAATAGAAGTGTTAAACTTATTATTTAATTATAACAATCGTTAAATAAATTTTATTTACTAACTGTATATTCTATAGGTAGAGTTAAGCTAATAGCCTCTACCTAAATATTTTATAAATTTATAAAATATTGTCATGGACTTTTATAGATAAATATCAGTCAATAAGATTATATTACTTTTAACAATTAAACTTATTAGTATTACCACTTCTATTAATGTTGCTACTACTATTGGTGTTACTACTGCTATTGGTAGTAGTACTGTTATTAGTGTTAGTACTGTTATTCATATTATTACTTTCATTACTATCAGTACTCCCATTAATATTAGTACTTTCATTGGTATTGTTATTACTTTCCTGTCCAGCATTACCACCTTGGCCACTATTATTAGGCTGACTATCATTATTATTATTCAACGTCACAACTCTAAAACTATTTTAAAAAAATTGAATTTTCATGTGCCCAAGAATTTTGGTTATTAAAAGCTAAAATGGTGACACCAACTTTTTTCTTTTCAACGACATCAGTGCCTACTGGGCCTATTTTATAGATCCTAACATCAAAATTATGTGTTATATGGTTCCAAATATCCTCATTCCAACAAGTCGCGATATTATCTAAATCACCTTTCCATCCTTCAGAAGGGAAAGATAATTCACCACACATCGATTGAACACCAAATGAATAGCCTAACCTCCTATATTAGTTTTGTATACTCTAATACCATTTATATAGGTAGCAAATCCACCATAAACTCTTCCTCCTGTCCGCATATTTACAGTATTATTTTTATCACAATGATAAGATTGAAAAGAGCCTAAAGTAAAAGTATCTAACATAGTCCTAATAGGAGTTTCACTTTTTACAACAAGATTTCTTCCATTCATTACCAGTATTCCACTAACAGCGTTACATTTAGCAAAAGCTAAATTAATATAAAAAATTACAAATAATAAAATTAATTAATAATATAATCCTCATAAAAAGTTTCCTTTTTTTAAAAAATCATTATTAATATTCATAAATAAACTATCTAGAATATATAAATAAAATCATGTCAAACATATTAAATTAATTATTGCACTAAAAATTAATTTATTAATTGAAACCAACTGGAATTAAAAAATCAAATTTCATAATTTCATAATTTCATAATTTCATAATTTCATAATTTCATAATTTCATAATTTCA
>JBGDCZ010000063.1:0-5540 GCA_048493715.1 Arsenophonus endosymbiont of Dermacentor nuttalli
GCCGGTAACTCTCTTTTTTAAATCAGAATTGTCAGATTAAGTTAAGACTAATACATATAATTTAAAGCATTTCTATAAATGTTAATATTATTTTATTTACTTAAAATGGTATTAACAGGTTTTTTTGTGATTTTTGTCTAAATTAAGTGGTTGAGTTACTTTTTTGTTTATGTCCTGTGAGACAGGCTAAAGGTCTGGCACAAGATCCCTTTTACCGTAAGTCTGGTGTATGAATGTTATTGATGATTGCTATATATATTGCACATTAATAATGTGATCGGTGTTTTCTCACATAATCGTTTAATAGAGTTTCGTCAATGTGTGGAGGATGGAGTCTGAATGTCTAATCTATTATATTCTAATGATATCTGGGATAATGGTTTACTGGATAATCAACTGGTTGATAGGGTAGATTATGCAATTTTGAAATCTTATGAATCTATGGTTGATGGTTTGGCTATGTTAATTGGTGGGCATTGTGAAATTGTTCTTCATTCACTTGAAGATTTAAAATGCTCAGCGGTCAGGATAGCTAATGGCGAACATACAGGCCGTAAAATTGGTTCGCCAATTACCGATTTGGCTTTACGTATGCTGCATGATATGACCGATATTGATTCCAGTGTATCGAAAGCTTATTTTACCCGTTCTAAAAGTGGCGCTTTAATGAAATCAGTCACTATTGCGATCCGTAATCCTAAAGGCGTGTTATTGATTTACTCTGTATTAACATGAATCTAGATGTGCCATTTTCTGAGATAGTTAAAACATTTGTGCCGGAAAAAAGCCATGAAGTTGCTTCCAACGTTAATTTTGCCTCTTGTGTTGATAATCTTGTTGCTCAGGCACTTGAATTTACTATCGAGGAAGTTAATGCTGATCGTAATGTACCCAATAATGAAAAACAGGTAAGTTGTGCTCAATCTGTATGAGAAAGGGATTTTTGACATCAAAGATGCGATTAATCAAGTTGCTGATCGTTTGAATATTTCTAACCATACTGTTTATCTGTATATACGGCAGTTTAAGAGTGGTGAGTAAATAAATGAACTCTTCTTCTTTGAGTAAGCCTTTGACTTATTGCCTATTAGTTACTGAGCCTGCCTATGGAACTCAGCAGGCTACAAATGCTTGGCGATTCGCGAATGCTTTGATTATGGAAGGACATATATTGAAGACAGTTTTTTTCTATCAAGAAGGTGTTTATAACGGTAACCAATTAATTTCACCGGCTAGTGATGAATTTAATTTACTTATGGGATGGAAAACATTAGCACAGCAGACAGGATGTCAATTGAATATATGTGTTGCTGCTGCATTACGTCGGGGTATTGTTGATAAAACTGAGGCTAAAAATGGTGGCTTACCTTGTGCTAATTTAGATGACGATTTTGTATTGAGTGGCTTAGGTAGTCTGGCTGAGGCCATGCTTGTCTGTGATCGCACAGTCCAATTTTGAGATAAGCATGAAAAAAATAGCATTTGTATTTATGAAAATGCCTCATGGAGCTTCGAGTGGGCGTGAAGGATTAGATGCATTACTAGCGACCTCTGCATTAACTGAAAATATTGGTGTTTTCTTTATTTCTGATGGTGTTTGCCAATTACTGGCGAAACAGAATCCTAATAAGCTCTTGGCGCGCGATTATATTGCAACATATAAATTACTGCCATTGTACGATATTAATGCTTACTATATTTGTCAGGAGGATCTTGAAGCAAGGGGACTTTCTGCAGACAGTAGCTTTATCTTGCCTGCAACCGTTATTTCTGCTGATAGGCTTAAACGTAACCTGGCAAATTATGATGTAATTCTGACTTTTTAGTTAAACAGAAGACTAACATGCTATATACTATTTCTACTTCACCTTATTATAGTGATCTTAATTCATTAATTAGCCTGTTAACTGAGCAGGATGAGGTGTTATTACTACAGGATGGTGTCCTGATGGGACATAAAATATCATCAGGTAATAAGGATAATAATTATTTAGCGCGATTAAAAAATAAAGGGATCCCTGTTTTTGCTTTACAAGATGATATTGAAGCAAGAGGGTTAATGCCCTATATGTCATCTTATGTCCGTCAGATATCTTATGTTGATTTTGTGCAATTAACGGTAAAACATCCACAATATTTTGCTTGGTAATGGATGATCCTTTGTATATTTCTTGACACCTGTCTCTGTCAGCAATAAAATTTCGCGTCCTCGTGTTTTATCATGACTATAAACGAGGAAAATATCCGTGTTTACAAAGCAAAAACCAGGAGCTTTTTTAATGGCAACAATTAATCAGCTGGTTCGCAAACCACGTAGCTCGAAAGTTGTGAAAAGCAACGTTCCAGCACTGGAAGCTTGCCCGCAAAAACGTGGTGTATGTACTCGCGTATATACTACTACCCCTAAAAAACCTAACTCAGCACTGCGTAAAGTATGCCGTGTTCGTTTAACTAATGGTTATGAAGTGTCTTCTTATATTGGTGGTGAAGGCCACAACTTGCAGGAGCACTCAGTAATCTTGATTCGTGGTGGTCGTGTTAAAGACTTACCAGGTGTGCGTTATCACACTGTCCGCGGTGCACTGGACTGCTCTGGTGTAAAAGATCGCAAACAAGGTCGTTCTAAATACGGCGCTAAGAAGCCAAAAGCTTAATGGTTCTCCGTTAAGTAAGGCCAAACATTTAATTTTTTAATGTCAAAAAATAAACTCATAGAGTTTTGGACAATCCTGAATTTAGAAACGGAGTATATCCATGCCACGTCGTCGTGTAATTGGTCAACGTAAAATTCTGCCAGATCCAAAGTTTGGATCAGAATTGTTGGCTAAATTTATTAATATCTTGATGGTAGATGGTAAAAAATCTACAGCAGAAGCAATTGCTTATAGTGCGCTTGAGACCCTGGCCCAACGTGCTAAAAAAGATCATTTAGAAGCCTTTGAAATGGCCCTGGACAATGTTCGTCCAACGGTGGAAGTGAAATCACGTCGTGTTGGTGGTTCAACTTACCAGGTTCCTGTTGAAGTTCGCCCTGTCCGCCGTAATGCATTAGCAATGCGTTGGATTGTTGAAGCTGCTCGTAAACGCGGTGATAAATCGATGGCTTTGCGCTTGGCAAACGAATTATCTGATGCGGCTGAAAATAAAGGCACTGCTGTTAAAAAACGTGAAGATGTTCATCGTATGGCAGAAGCTAACAAAGCGTTTGCACACTATCGTTGGTAGCTTTCGCTAGTTATGTTTCGTAAGGGTAACAATGGAGTTGCCCTTATACGAATTGAACGGTCACGAGAGAGGAAAAAATGGCTCGTAAAACTCCCATTGCGTGTTATCGTAACATCGGTATTAGTGCCCATATTGATGCTGGTAAGACCACTACAACTGAACGTATCCTTTTTTATACTGGCGTAAGCCATAAAATTGGTGAAGTTCATGATGGCGCAGCAACTATGGACTGGATGGAGCAAGAGCAGGAGCGTGGTATTACTATCACTTCAGCTGCAACTACTGCTTTCTGGTCTGGTATGGGTAAACAGTTTGATGAACACCGTATCAACATTATTGACACACCAGGACACGTTGACTTCACTATTGAAGTTGAGCGATCTATGCGTGTTCTTGATGGTGCGGTAATGGTTTATTGTGCAGTTGGTGGTGTCCAACCGCAATCTGAAACTGTTTGGCGTCAAGCAAATAAGTATCAAGTACCCCGTATAGCATTTGTTAATAAAATGGATCGGATGGGGGCTAATTTCTTACGTGTTGTTAAACAGATTGAAACTCGTTTAGCGGCAATCCCAGTACCACTTCAGTTACCTATTGGTGCAGAAGAATCATTCACTGGTGTTATTGACTTAGTTAAAATGAAAGCAATCCAGTGGAATGATAGTGATCAAGGCGTCACTTTCGTTTATGAAGATATTCCAGCAAACATGCAAGCTCAAGCTGAAGAGTGGCATGGTAAGCTGATTGAAGCGGCGGCCGAAGCATCAGACGAATTGATGGAAAAATATTTTGGCGGCGAACAACTGTCTGAAGAAGAGATTAAACTAGCATTACGTCAGCGTGTATTAGATAATGAAATTATTCTAGTTACTTGTGGCTCAGCCTTTAAAAATAAAGGTGTTCAAGCAATGCTGGATGCTGTTATTGAATATTTACCAGCACCAACAGATATTCCTGCGATTAAAGGTGTTTTAACCGATGATAAAAATACCCTAGCAGAACGCCATGCAAGTGATGATGAACCTTTTTCAGCATTAGCATTTAAAATTGCGACTGACCCATTTGTTGGTAATCTGACTTTTTTCCGCGTTTACTCTGGAGTAGTTAACTCAGGGGACACCGTTCTTAATCCAGTCAAAGATAAAAAAGAGCGTTTTGGCCGTATCGTTCAGATGCATGCTAATAAACGTGAAGAAATTAAAGAAGTCCGGGCGGGCGATATTGCTGCCGCTATCGGCCTTAAAGATGTAGCTACAGGTGATACCTTGTGTGCCGTAGATAAGCCAATTATTTTGGAACGTATGGAATTTCCACAGCCGGTTATCTCTGTCGCTATTGAGCCTAAGACGAAAGCTGACCAAGAAAAAATGGGTATTGCTTTAGGTCGTTTAGCTCAAGAAGATCCATCCTTCCGCGTGTCAACTGATGAAGAATCAGGTCAGACAATTATTGCAGGTATGGGTGAGTTGCATCTGGAAGTATTGGTTGACCGTATGCGTCGTGAATTCAAAGTCGAAGCGAACGTTGGTAAACCACAAGTAGCATACCGTGAGACTATTCGTAAGTCTGTTGAGCAGGAAGGTAAATTTGTTCGTCAGTCTGGTGGTCGTGGTCAATTTGGTCATGTATGGTTACGCGTTGAACCTTTGGAAGCAGGCCATGAAATTGGTTATGAATTTCACAACGAAATCGTTGGTGGTGTTGTACCTAAAGAGTATATACCTGCGGTGGATAAGGGCGTTCAAGAACAGATGAAAAATGGTGTTCTGGCGGGCTACCCCATTGTTGATGTCAAAGTGGCATTGTATTATGGTTCCTATCATGAGGTTGACTCCTCAGAAATGGCATTCAAAATTGCCGGTTCTATGGCTTTCAAAGAAGGCTTCATGAAAGCAAGTCCAGTTTTACTGGAACCAATCATGAAAGTTGAAGTTGAAACGCCTGAGGACTATATGGGTGACGTAATTGGTGACCTGAATCGTCGTCGTGGTATGATTGAAGGTATGGAAGATACAGCAACTGGTAAGACAGTTCGTGCTCAAGTACCATTGTCAGAAATGTTTGGTTATGCCACAGATCTGCGTTCACAAACTCAAGGTCGTGCTTCTTACTCAATGGAGTTTTTGAAGTACAATGAAGCACCAACCAATGTTGCTCAAGCAATTATTGAAGCTCGTAAAGCTAAGTAGTTAGCTTTCGGTTTAACTATTTAATCTGGTTCTCTCTTATGTTGGAAAGAACTTTATAAGGAATAGAGTCGTGTCTAAAGAAAAATTTGAACGTTCAAAACCGCACGTTAACGTTGGTACAATTGG
>JBGDCZ010000064.1:0-5102 GCA_048493715.1 Arsenophonus endosymbiont of Dermacentor nuttalli
AATTGGATTGAGATTTAATATTTATAGTGAGTGAATAGTGAATTATAGTGATAATTATAAGATCTTAATATTTATAAATTTTATTTTTATTATCTAACTCCCAGTTAGTTTAAATACGTTAACAGTATAATATAAAAAAAACAAATTACTGTTATGAATTTTTATTTTAATCATAAAATTTATTAGCTACGTTATTAAAATTTAGATATATAATTTTTGAAAAAAATGTAAATATAAGAAAATTAAAAATTATTATGGCAGTAAAAACTATTCAAAAATTAATGGGAGTAATTATCGATTAAAGAATATGGATATTATTTTAATAACAAATCAATTGATTAGCAATAGAGCATAGAGCGAATAAAAACAACTAATATATCTCTATTAGTTATAAAAAATCCGCCGTCAATGAATATTCCACTGCCAGCGGCTTAATTTGTAAAATATAATTATGTTATATTTAAATAATTAATAATCCATTAATTGGTCTGGTTTCGGTATTTTTCCACCAATGCACGAGCAATAGCTTCTGTTTCAGCATCCGGATCACCACTTATATTTGCTAGGCGGAAATGAAGTTGAAATGCACTGATAGTTCTGCGTGTCTCCTCATCAAGCTCCCCCGTTTGTGGGATTTTATCATAGCCATATTTCTGCAAATATTTTTGGATAACTGACACATTAGCCGGTGAATATGGTGAACGTCCTGCCAAATATTTCTTAACCGTTGTTTCATCCGGCCAAGCACCAATGCCCAGCTCAGCTAAACGCTTCCAAGGGAAAAGTTTACCTGGATCATACTTTCTTAATGGGGCAATATCACTATGCGCCAAAACATTATCTGGCGATATATTATATCTTTTTATAATATCATTGGCTAAAACAACCAGGGCAGAAATTTGTTCTTCTTTAAAAGGATACCATACCTTATCGCCAAGCATATCTTCAGTAAACCCTTTATTGACTATTTCTATGCCGATAGAACTATCATTGAGATTAAGCCTACCATTCCAATTACTTAATCCAGCATGCCATGCTCTTTTACCCTCTGGGACAAGGTTAAATATAACAGGTTTTCCATTTTTTATTTTCGGCATTTCCGGAATAAGATAATGAGCACTTATTTTAGCTTGAGTTAAAATCTGCAATGAGCGAGCATCATTTACTGCCGTATAATGAAATATTAAAAATTTAACCCTGTCATCTTGGCTTATCGATGAAAAAGATTTATCAATATAATAATTACCTCTATCAACGATAGGGGTTTTAGACGAACAACCAATTATCATTAACACCAGCAACATCATAAACAACTTTCGCATATCATCTCCATATAAGTGTTTGATACCTACCGTTACAAAAGCATTACTTCTCATACATTCTACTTCATGCAGTTAAATAATTTAGGTCAAAAATTCTAACTATACGCTTAGTTTTCATTACCAGCTGTTCATATCTCCATTTTTTAATTTAAAAGCATCGACTATTTGTAATTTCCCGAATTATTTACATAATTTTCACTTATTATTAAAAATAAAAATAATAATATTAATCAACAAAACATTACAATTATATGTAACTAATAATAAACTCACAATTAATTATAATTATTAACTTTTTTTAATAAATTGTAATTTTATTAACAGAATAGCTTTATGGCTAATCTATATTCTAACAATAATTCCATAAAATTATTAATTAATGGTATAACAACTGCTTTGGTTTATTGTTTAAAATTTTTAGCAGATTTTTATTATCAAATTGTATTAAAAAATTTTTCCGATAATAGCTATTGAAAAATAGCAAAAATAATAGTGTGCATTTTATCCTACCCTGTTATAACGATTACGGCCTCAAATCAGACTATTTTTGCTAGCAATTTTGATTATTTATTACTAATGGAGTAATGTGAACATTTCAAATCGGCCAGATTAGATAAAAAGCTTTAATATGTCATTTTGTTAGTGATGTAGGGTGTAAGGATCCTTACAGTAAAAACCTTCAATCAACTGTTAAATATTACGACCATTTTTACATTTAATAGACAAATGCTCATTTTTATTAACCAAATTAGCAAGTATTGAAATTTTTAGCTGTTTAAAATCGGCTATTTGATAGGATTGCTATCTTAGAGCTAGCAATCAACAGTGAGCACCAACTTAACATCCTGTTAGCTCTAACTAAAATAGAAAAATTGGCAACAATATAATAGTTATCACCACTTGCTCCTTCAATAGACATAGGATCGCTACTAGTACTGCACAATCTTTATTTTGCTCCATCCAGCATAATACAGCACGATTTTTAGGCGTATAAATAAATCCATGCATTGATTCACGATTAGAGCTTACACTTGGAAATGCAGTTATAACAATTAATATAAATAGCATTAATAAGAAATTATTTTTCATCTTATAAATCCCTTAATTAATTACATGACTTAACAAAGCATCTGTCAGAAAAATATTTCATTAACAAAATTATTATAAGTTATTAGAGCACGTTTAAGATTATTAAATTAGTAGATACGTTTAATCAAGTAAAATTAAATTATTTTTTATTTTCATAAAAATCATTAAATTATAAAAAATTAAAATTAATATCTTAATAGTATAAAAATTATATTTTTTGCAGATTTTCATTATGTTAAATAAAACAATTTCTTATATAAAAATAATTCGATGTAATAATTAATTGACAAAGATTTCATGTATGAATAGCGAAAAAATGCTAACCTGTTGTTAAATTTTATTTTTTAATAAGTAAATTTTAACTTGTGCATCGAAATATAATTTTCAATGCACAACCAATAAGAAAATTTTAGAATTAATTATGTATATTTTTTAGTTTTTTTTAGGTAACGGATATTCAGGTAATTCTGACCAATCAGGTTTTTCACCAGACATAATAGCTCTTCTTTGAGATTCGGTTCTAACTACTCCGACTCCCCTTTGATACTCTTCTTGCTTTTTTTTAATATACTGCTGTTCGTAATCATTTGAGCTCCCACAACCACCTACTAAGAAAAAAGGAATTATCGCCAAAAAATAATTTTTCATTGTCATATTCTCCTCAATAAAAAACAAAGTTTAATATAAAAACCTTTCTATGAATATGGTTTATATCTGTACTATAAGAGAAATAATTAGAAAAAAATTTTTTGTTAAACTAAGTTAAACTTATTTAAAAACTTTTTTGCGAGCAATCAATGTAGCAAAATTCAATTTTATAAGCTCATTACAAAATTCATCTGTTTTATGCAAATATCCTGGATCGTCATTATATTTAACAATTTCCCAATTCTTATAATAACTTATTAATTCATTTATGCTAATAAGCCATCAAAAGGTAAAAGTTTATAAGGTGTATTATCTGTTTCAACGGTACAAACAATTAGGTTATAACCACCACCATCAATATGTGATTGAATATCCTCAATAATGCTAGCAATTTTATTTCTCTGTAAAAACATCAATACCACTGTGGAAATAATAATATCGTAATTTTCTGTTAAAGCATGATCATTAATGTCATAAATTGCTGTTTTTATATGCTTAATATCAGCGGATTTTTTTACCATTTCAATCGCATTAATATGTTGAAGATTAATATCGATTGCCGTAACAGTATAACCTTGTAACGCCAAGAAAAAACTATTACGTCCCCGGCCTGCTCCCAAGTCTAATACCTTACATGGTTTGGTAATGTTAGCTAGAATACATACTTATGAATGTGGAAGTGTAAGACCGTTTTTTTTATAAAAAAAATCTTCTTCACGACAATAAAAAGAAAGTTGACATTCAATACATCACTAACAGATTTGATTTTATGCCATACTTAAGGCTAAATTTGAATTGGCTGACATTTTACATCGAAATGATACTGCTGCTCATTACCATTCTCATCAAATATCACAAATTGTAAACTACCTCGAAATATCGTTAACTGAGCCCATGCGCCTCCTTTGATATTATAGCGTTCCATCAGTGCTAATGGAATAGTCTTCCGCTGCCAAACAAAATTGTTTGTAACAAACAAGCTTACTCATAATCATCTCTCAATAAGTTACATTTTAATTATTTTTTCGTCTGGGTAAATTACGCTGAAATACAAAATTGAATAAATTTATTCTCAATTGTTTGCTACACAATCAGTTTGCTATCATTTTCGACATAAAAAAATGCTAGATATGACGCTAATATTATTGGAAACCAAATCGATAACTTGGTGGGCCATAAAAGATACGCTATTAAAAATGGACAATTTTATAGCTGAGCACATTTAAATTGTAGTCAAACATAATATTATACCGTAATATAATCTTTGATAAATCAAAAATCACAACTCACAGAAACCTTCAAAATATGTGGTGTACCCTGAAAAATATAGCTGCTATAACCCTCAACTCCAGATCAATACTTTTCATTAATTAAGTTATCAATACCAACACGCCAAACCATCTCATTTTGATTATGATTAATTCGCATATTGTAACGCATTGCTAAATCCAAAGTGGTATAAGCTAGCAAGTTTTCTGCTATTGGTTACGTTTACATATTGTGAGCCAGAATGATTTACCCACATCATTGCAGTTAAACCGTCTACCGATTGAATATCATATTCAGCCCCAATGACCATATAAAACCGTGGCACTCCAATAGCATCGTTGGTGCGATCTTGTGTTTTGGTTAACGTTGTCGCTAACCATGTCGCGCTAGTATTCAATCGCAAACCTAAAACAGGTTCACCAAAGATATTTAATTCAACTCCACGATTACGTTGCTGGCCATTAAGGCTATAACGTTCTGTGACACCATCCAAAAGGGCAAACGGTTTTTTAATTTCAAATAATGCCAAGGTACCGCCAATCCGATCAAAATCCATTTTTATGCCGATCTCATTTTTTTGGGAGTAATCAATACCTTTAATTTGACCATAATTTGATACATCCTTTTGTGTGATGCTTCCTGGTGTAAAGCTTCAGTATGATTAGCATATAAAGCTATTTGCCGCCATGGTTTAACTACCCCAGAAATAGTTACTCAATAAAAATAAAATTTATATATATCAATAAGTTAAAAAATATAGCTCATTAAATATAC
>JBGDCZ010000065.1:0-4141 GCA_048493715.1 Arsenophonus endosymbiont of Dermacentor nuttalli
TGCTAGACTTTGAATAAGTTAAGAAAGCTACCTTTGGGGTGGCTTTTTGCCGTTTTATTGTTTGATTTCGTAACTCTTATATCCTCTATATATCTACACTAATACACTATATAATTACTCTATATAATAAACCGAGTTTTGATATATGCATTCTGATAATCATAGTGAATTAAAAAACTATAATACCTTTAGTCTTGATGCCAAGGCAAAGGCAATATATTCAGCGTCATCAATAGAAGAATTGCTTACGTTATGGAAAGATGCACAAGTCAAAGGGTGGCCTGTTTTATTATTAGGTGGAGGGAGTAATGTTCTCTTTATTAACGACTTTGACGGTGTAGTTATTTTAAATCGAATTACGGCGTTAGAGATAACGGAATCATCTCAGGAATGGTTTATTCATGTTGGAGCAGGGAACAATTGGCATCAATTGGTTAAACAACTTATAAAAAATGGTATTTATGGATTAGAAAATATGGCGTTAATTCCAGGCTCTGTAGGTGCTGCGCCTATACAAAATATCGGTGCTTATGACATGGAGTTTAAATATGTATGCCACTATGTAGATATTGTTGATCTAACTAATGGTAAACAATATCGTTTAAATACTGCTGAGTGTCAATTCGGTTATCGAGATAGTGTTTTTAAGCATAAATATCGTGAAAATTTTGCTGTTGTTTCAGTAGGCTTAAAACTTAACAAATTATGGAAACCGATATTGACATATGCTGGTTTGACTTCTTTGGCAGCACAAACAGTAACAGCAGAAAATATCTTTAATGCCGTTTGTAAAATACGGCAAAGTAAGTTACCTGATCCATTGTTGGTAGGGAATGCCGGTAGTTTTTTTAAGAATCCAGTTATTTCTAGCATAGCCGCAAATGACATAAAAACCCGTTATCCTCAATGTCCAGAATATCCTCAACCCGATGACGCAGTAAAACTTGCTACCGGATGGCTAATAGATCAATGTAATTTAAAAGGTTATCAATGTGGTGGCGCAGCAGTACATATGGATCAAGCGTTGGTTTTAATTAATAAAAATAATGCGACTGGAAAAGACATTGTAGATTTAGCTAGTTATATTCGCAAAAAAGTTTTAGAAAAATTTGGGATTACATTAGAACCAGAAGTACGTTTTATTGGTAAATATGGTGAAGTAAATGCTATGGATGCTATTTCATGAAAGATATAAATATTCCTTTAACACTTATCAGAATACTTTCTGACGGTAATATTCATTCAGGCGAGCAGTTAGGTGAATTACTTGGTATGACGCGAGCTGGTATTAATAAACATATCCATACACTGCGTAAATGGGGTATTGAAGTTAATGCTATTACTAGTAAGGGTTATCAACTTACTAGAAAAATGGATTTACTAGACTACGAACGCATTTATGGTTTAGTGAGACGAGGAAATATAATTGTAAAGCCGGTTATTAATTCTACCAATCAATATTTGCTTGAGTATATTGATCAGTTAAGTTCTGGAGATGCTTGTGTTGCTGAATATCAAACAGCCGGTAGAGGGCGACGTGGTCGTTATTGGGCCTCTCCGTTCGGATGTAATCTTTATTTATCATTATACTGGCATTTAGATCAAGGGCCGGCTGCCGCGATGGGATTAAGTTTGGTTGCTGGAATTGTGATAGCTGAAACCCTTAATAAATTAAGCGGTAGTAATATAAAAGTTAAATGGCCTAATGATCTTTATCTTAATGAAAAAAAGCTTGCAGGTATCTTAATTGAAATGATAGGTAAAACTGGAGATGCGGCACATATTGTCATTGGTATTGGGCTTAACATTGCAATGAGTCACAATTATGAAACAAATATTAATCAAGGATGGATTAATCTTGAGCAGGTTGATATTCAAATAGAAAGAAATATGATTGCTGGACAGATTATTTTGGCATTACGTCATGAATTAGTGCAATTTGAGAAATATGGTCTTGTGCCTTTTATTAAACGTTGGTTGGCGTTGGATAATTTTTTACATAAAAAAGTAAGATTGCATATTGGTAACCATCATGAGATCGGTATTGTGAAAGGAATTAATGAACACGGTGCAATTTTGTTAGAACAAAATGGTGACATTGTCTCCTATATCGGTGGTGAAATTTCATTACGGCCAGATAATTAGAACAATTGAGTCGAAGCCAATCTTGACCCAATGCCTGAAATTATTTTCTTAATCTAACGTTAGTAATTGAATGATTAGAGCCTTTAGTCATGATCAAACTTGCTCTTTCTCTGGTTGGTATTATATTCTCTTCCAAATTTATCTTATTGATTTCTTCCCATAATGACTTAGCCGTTTTGATGGCTTCTTCTTGCTCTAATTTAGAGTAATGGTAAAAATAGGCATGAGGATCGGAGAAGGCGCCATGACAGAATTTTAGAAATCGGCTGATATACCATTTTTTCAATAAATTTTCGGGGGCGTCGACATAAATTGAAAAATCAACAAAATCAGATACGAAAACATGATGCGGATCATCCATACCACTTTGTAAAACGTTTAAACCTTCCAAAATAAGAATATCTGGTTGTTCAATCACTTGTTTTTTACCAGGAACAATATCATAAGTAAAATGGGAATATACCGGAGCGGTAATTCGCTTAACCCCTGATTTTATGTCAGATACAAATTTTACTAAGCGATGCATATCATAGGATTGTGGGAATCCTTTTTTTTTCATGATGCCACGCTCGTTTAAAATCTGATTGGGATATAAAAAACCATCTGTGGTAATAAGATCAACTTTACGATGTTCTGGCCAACGACTTAATAAAGTTTGCAATAGACGGGCTGTTGTACTTTTGCCAACCGCAACACTGCCTGCAATACCAATAACATAAGGGATCTTAGTGCCTTCAGTACCTAAGAACTGTTCTAAAACGGTTTGTCTACGTAAATTTGAACTGATATAGAAGTTAAGTAGTCGTGAAATAGGCAGATAAATTTTATTTACTTCATCCATAGAAATTTCATCATTAATACCCTTAAGTTCCAACAGTTCTTTATCCGTTAGTAGCTCTAGTGGAACAGAATCACGTAATGTTGCCCAATGTTCACGATCAAATTCTAAATAAGGTGTTATTGAAAAGTTCTGTTGTTGTTTCATAAGTCAACATTTACCTGTGTACAGGTTGCCATAATTATTCGTGGCCAATGAAAAATAGATTGCATAATAACGATTGAATATCGTTAGGCGTAGCGTTTTTTCTGTATTAATTAAATGATTGATCACAATTTATCCGCTTTTTATTTTTAGCAATAAAATAATATTGTATGATTTATGATACATTTTTATTAATTGAAAAATTTGATATCTTTTTTCACTAGAATAGCTAGTAAATAAAAAATTTAGCACTATTGAGTATTTAAACATTTACTATAGAAAAAAGCAGCAAAAAAGGTTAAAGCGGATATTTTATAAGCAAAAAAACAAATATTTTAATTTTTTTGTTGCAACATACTCGTTCTCTACCTAAAATGCGCAGCACCTGATGCCGGCATAGCTCAGTTGGTAGAGCGACTGACTTGTAATCAGTGGGTCCCGAGTTCGAGTCTTGGTGCCGGCACCATTAAAAATTTGGATATAAGTAACAGGTGGGATTCCCGAGCGGCCAAAGGGAGCAGACTGTAAATCTGCCGTCACAGACTTCGAAGGTTCGAATCCTTCTCCCACCACCATAAGTTTCATCTTAAGTGTTCAGCTTAGAATGCTACCTCAATACAAAATACTTAAGATAAAATTTGCAGCTGATTAAAGTCGGGTAGCCGAGTTCGTCGCGGGCATCGTATAATGGCTATTACCTCAGCCTTCCAAGCTGATGATGCGGGTTCGATTCCCGCTGCCCGCTCCAAGATGTGCTGATATAGCTCAGTTGGTAGAGCACACCCTTGGTAAGGGTGAGGTCGGCAGTTCGAATCTGCCTATCAGCACCACTCCTAGAATGTGTTCTCAATTGATCCCTGATTTTCTTCCTGTGATAAAACAAGCGACGAATATATAATTTTCACTGCTTGGTTAATGTGATGTAACCACCGATTCCGTGTCTTAGAGCGACAATCTAATGTCTAAAGAAAAATTTGAACGTTCAAAACCGCACGTTAACGTTGGTACAATTGG
>JBGDCZ010000066.1:0-3999 GCA_048493715.1 Arsenophonus endosymbiont of Dermacentor nuttalli
TATAACGTATAACGTATAACGTATAACGTATAACGTATAACGTATAACGTATAACATATAACATATAACATATAACATATAACATATAACATATAACATATAACGGGTAAATTGGCCTAATAAAATGGGCTGACTGCTCATCATCAGACAAAGTTGGTACCACGACATATCGGATCCAGGTTTTCTGCCCACGTTTAGCCAGATACCGAGCAAATTCTAACTTTCGATGATTGGAAACACCAACCAGATTCTTATGAATACTGTCGTCCAGTTGTTTTAATCTAACATTACTAAATCGGTGAAATTGAGTAATTCATCAATCACCTTATCATAACGGCGGACAAAACCATTAGTATCGAGGCAAGTATGAATGCCTTCTTGCTGACAGGCACGAAACCGGTCACGTACAAATTCAACCTGCAAAATTGCTTCACCGCCTGAAGCATTCATAAAATGGCGATAACTGACCACTTCTTTCATCAATTCATCAACGGTAATTTCTTTACCGCCATGAGTATCCCAGGTGTCTCGGTTATGGCAGTACAGACAACACATCAGGTATCCCTGAAAAAAACGATAAAACGAATACTCGGGGCCATCTACCGTCTTTAGCATAAGCGAAGGGTAATTTGTCTCCTGAAGTCAGCGATGCTACCGACCCTTTATGATCAAGGCCGTGCATTGGGTTAGCGCCAGGGCCAAGCGGTACAACGGCACGGCGGCCATCAGGCGTATTGCCGGTTTTTTTACCATAGACCACATTGGAGGTAATGGTCAGGATTGACTGAGTTGGCACAGCATGGCGGTAAGTCCGCAATTGCTGGATCTTCTTCATGAAGCGTTCAACTAAATCGCAAGCAATCTCGTCAACCCGGTTATCATTATTACCAAATTGCGGATATTCACCTTCAATTTTAAAGTCAATCGCAATACCATCTTCATCACGAATAGGTGAAACTTTGGCATATTTAATGGCTGATAGTGAGTCAGCGGCAACGGAAAGACCCTCAATACCTAGGCCATGGTACGATAGACATCACGATCATGCAGTGCCATCAAGGCTGCTTCATAGCTATATTTATCATGTATATAGTGAATGATATTCAAAGCAGTGACATATTGGGTGGCTAACCAATCCATGAAGTGATCCATTCTGTCCATTACATCATCAAAATTGAGCACCGCATCGTTAATGGCAGGCATTTTAGGGCCAACTTGTAGTTTAGATTTTTCATCAATCCCGCCGTTTATGGTATATAACAAAGTTTTGGCTAAGTTTGCCCGCGCACCAAAAAATTGCATCTGTTTACCGGCAATCATCGGGCTGACACAGCAGGCAATGGCATAGTCATCATTGTCAAAATCGGGCCGCATCAAATCGTCGTTTTCATATTGAATTGAGGAAGTATCAATAGAAACTTTAGCGGCGAATTTTTTGAAATTCAGCGGTAGCTTTTCTGACCAAAGAATTGTCATATTGGACTCAGGTGAAGGACCCATGATGTATAAGGTATTGAGGAAACGATAGGTATTTTTCGTCACCAGAGTACGTCCATTGACGCCCATGCCGGCGAATGATTCAGTTGCCTAAATAGGATCACCGGAGAATAGTTCATCATATTCAGGAGTACGTAGGAAACGTACCATACGCAGTTTCATGACTAAATGGTCGATCAGTTCCTGGGCTTGCTGTTCGGTTAGTTTACCTGCTTTTAGATCGCGTTCGATATAAACATCAAGGAAGGTAGAAACACGGCCGAAAGACATGGCGGCACCATTTTGTGATTTAACCGTGGTTAAATAGGCAAAATAGGTCCATTGAACCGCTTCCTTAGCATTAGTTGCCGGGCCGGAAATATCATAGCATATTTTACTGCCATCTCTTTCATTTGACCTAACGCATGGTGTTGTTCAGCAATTTCTTCGCGTAATTAAATGGTCATTTCCAGTTCTTCACCATTCTCTAACTTACTTTGTAGAGAATTGAACTGGGCTAGCTTGTCGTCACGTAAGAAATCAATACCGTACAGTGCTACCCGACGATAATCACCTATTATTCGGCCGCGACCGTATGCATCAGGCAATCCGGTTAAAATACCTGATTTACGGCATTTCAAAATATCTGGGGATAAACATCGAATACTCCTTGATTATGTGTTTTACGGTATTCGGTAAAGATTTTTTTCAATGCGGGATCGAGTTCACGATCAATAGGCTTTACATGATCCTTCGGCCATTTTGATGCCGCCAAATGGGATCAGAGCACGCTTGAGCAGAGCGTCAGTTTGTAGACTTACAATGTGCTTTAACTCTTTTTCAATATAACCTGCGTTATGGGAAGTAATGGTGGCAGCAATATTAGTATCGAAATCAACCGGCGCATGGGTACGATGCTCGATTTTGATGCCAGCCATCACTTTTTCCCAAAGACTATTAGTTGCTTTGGTAGCGCCTGTTAAAAATGATTCATTGCCTTAATAAGAGTATAATTTTTTTGGATGAAATCACGTATATCAACCTCTTTTTGCCAGTTTAGTTTCCCTGATTAAATCCTTACCACGCAGCAGAGAATTTTCCATTTAACTTGGACATGGACATAATATTTTTACCTTTATTTTTAAATAATAAAATGCTGACAATCTGTATGCAATAGATCAACTCTCCGATCCATCGCGTAAATATATTAACCAATATGTCATACCGACTAACAAAGTGCCGCCGATGATATTACCAATAGTGACAGGTATCAGATTATCTGTAATAAAATTGGCCACAGTTTAAATGGGAAAACTGGCTTTAATTTACTGCTGGTAAGCAGCCAGAAATCCGGCGATGCAAAATTTTTGATCACGATGCCTAGTGGGATAATAAACATGTTGGCAATGCTATGTTCAAAACCACTGGCAACAAACATGCCTATTAGTAAAATTAATACAAAAATTTTATCTAGCAAGCTACGGCCGGAATAACTCATCCAAACACCCAAACAGACCATTAGGTTGGTTAAAACACCTAAACAGATGGCTTCGATAAAAGTGTGATCAAGTTTATGGGTTGCAGTTTGTAAAACATTAAGCTCCCATTGACCATTAGCCACCGTGTATTGCCCAGCAAACCAGATTAAAGCTACGAAGAATAGGGCGCCAATCAGGTTGCCAATATAGTCATTAACCCAATTAACAAACATCTGTTTCCAGGATATTTTGCCGGTTGCTTTAGCAACAATGGTTAAAACAGTTGAAGTAAAGAGATCAGCCCCTCAGACAATCACTAGCATTAATCCTAATGAAAAGTATAGGCCGCCAGCCAGTTTAAGCAAGTCCGAAGGGAACAGCCGCAATGCCGGTTGTTACAGTAATATAAAAAACGAAAACAATTGAAATAAATATACCTGTAGTAATGGCAGATAAATAAGTAATGCGGGGAGGCTTGTTAACTTTATATGCTCCGGTATTATCTGCCAGTTGTGCCATTGCAGCAGGTGATAATAAACTGGAGAAATTGTTAATTTTCATAACCAAAATTACTCTTATGAAGTCAAGTAATTATAACGCCAACAATATTAACAAAGGGAGCTGCAAATAAATTTGATTATAGATCATTATTATTTGTTAACAAATAGCTATAAGACTAACGAATTATAATAAATATGGAAAAATAAATAATAAGGTTAAATTATTGTTGAAATAAGGTCTTAGCTAATAAAGATTCACCTGATATTTATTTTTAGTTTTTTACTTATTAGCTAACATGATTTTGTTTTGCTGTTTGCAATTTATTATAAACACTGAGTAATGCTTGATGAGTAGGCAAGGCAAGCAATTCGCGGTCAATCGACCATAAACCATAAAAACAATTTTCACCTGTAATAGCAGCAGACGCTGCAGTAACGGTTTGTTAGCCATACATTTTATTGAAAGTTTCATAATATTGATCAGGTTGACGTTCATGGTTAGGAAATTGAATCGATGTTTAGGTGAGGACCAAAATGCTTTGTTA